>NZ_RKID01000002.1:0-516831 GCF_003751725.1 Frigoribacterium sp. PhB118
TTGATGCTGACTAAAGAACAAAACAATCTGACGATTGTTGTTGTCCATCAATCTCAAAGAAACCTAAACACCACTCACAACCCCACCAAAGATGAAGCCACAAGCAATGCCAGGGTATAATTTGGCATTTGACAATGTGCACGCTGTTGAGTTCTCAAGGACCAAACGCACCAGGGACCCAGCCTTGAAAGACCTTTGCCCTGAGCAGTTCTGTAACCTTTTGCACTGACCGACGATGCCGAGACCGTGCCGACGTCCCTTGCGGAACGAGCCGTAACTCTACATCATCTTGATCAGTGTTCGCAACTCACTTGGTCCGAGGCTGTGAAGCAACTCGAGGACTTGGAAGTTGGTCCCACTTGAGGGCCGGGGAAGCTTCGCTCCGCCCGCACCTTTGGGGTGACAAGTGATTACTTTACGCAGCCCGAGACGGGTATGGCCAAACTTCGTGCATCCCGGGCGTGTCGCCCGCCACGTCCCCGCGGGGACGTCGCCGCTACCCCAGGGGCAGCACGAGCACGGCGCCCAGCGACACCGAGGCGATGACGATCCACGAGGCCAGGCCCACGAGGAAGGCGCGGCCGCCGGTGCGGACGAGGCGCTCGAGGCGGATGCCCGACCCGAGGCCGACGAGTGCGAGCCCGAGCAGGACCGACTGGACCGTCCCCGCGGTCGCGAGCAGCGCCTCCGGAACCGGGACCACCGTCCGGACGACGACCGCGACGGCGAAGCCGACGACGAACAACGGCACGATCGGCGGCCGGGCGCCGGCGTCGGCACCCCGTCGGCGGACCACGGTCGACGTGATCGCCACGATCGGGGCGAGCATCAGGACCCGCGTGAGCTTGACGATGACCGCGATCGCGAGTGCGGCCGCTCCGGCGGTCTGCGCCGTGGCGACCACCTGACCGACGTCGTGCACGCTCGCCCCCACCCAGGCACCGAACTCGAGGTCGCTCAGACCGACCCACCCGCCGATCAGGGGCAGGACGGCGATCGCGAGCGTGCCGAACAACGTGACCAGAGCGACGGGAGTCGCGGCGTCCTTGCCACGATCGCGGGTCACGGCACTCACCGCGCCGATCGCCGACGCCCCGCAGATCGAGAAGCCGGCCGCGAGCAGGAGGGGTTGGTCACCGGGGAGCCGGGCCCATCGGCCGAGCAGGTAGGTGACCGCGAACGTGAGCCCGAGGATCGCGATCACGACGACCACCGTCGCCCACCCGAGCCCGGCGACGTCGACGAGGCTGAGCTGGAGCCCGAGCAAGACGACGCCGATGCGCAACAGTCGCTTCGAGGCGAAGGTCAGTCCGGGCTTGCCGCTGCCGTCGATGACCGGGCGGAGGGGCCGGACCTGGGCGGCCGCGATGCCGAGCAGGACGCACCAGGTCAGGACGGGGACCGCCGGCAACACGAGGTGCAGGCCCCACGCCACCCCGTAGGCGACCCCGGCCAGCAGGAGCCCCGGCACCGGATTCGCGCGCGGCGGCGCGTCGACGGCGGCGGGGCTCACCGGGCGGGCCTAGACCCGGTTCTTGGCGGGGTTGATCAACGAGCCGAGGCCCGAGATCGCGACCTCGACCGTCTGGCCCGACGTGAACGGACCGATGCCGGCGGGCGTGCCGGTCAGGATGACGTCCCCCGGCAGCAGGGTGAAGACGTCGGTGACGTACTCGATCAGCTCGGGGATCTTGTGGATCATCTGCATCGTCGACTCACGCTGCATGACCTCGCCGTCCACCCGGGTCTCGATGGTGGCGTCCGTCCAGTCGAATTCGTTCTCGATGTAGGGGCCGAGGGGCAGGAAGGTGTCGTAGCCCTTCGCGCGGGTCCACTGGCCGTCGGCGTTCTGCACGTCGCGGGCCGTGACGTCGTTGGCGACGGTGTAGCCGAACACCACGTCCTGGTAGTCCTCGGCCTTCACGCGCTTGGCGATCGACCCGATCACGATGGCGAGTTCACCTTCGAAGTCGACCCGGCCGACGTCGGGCGGGAGCTGGATCGAGTCGCCGAAACCGATGACCGTCGTGTTGGGCTTGAGGAACAGGATGGGCGCCTCGGGCGCGGACTGGCCGAGCTCGTCGGCGTGGTCCTGGTAGTTCAGGCCGACTCCGACGACCTTGGACCGCGGGATCACCGGCGCGAGCAACTTGGCCTGACGCAGGGACACCCGCTCGCCCGTCGTCTCGTACCCGCTGTACATGGGATCACCGGCGAGGACGATGAGCTCGCGCTCGTCGACGATGCCGTAGCGGGGGTCTTCTCCGGGCGTGGCGAAACGGGCGATCTTCACGCGTCGAGCCTAGTCATCCAGCCGTGGACATCGGGACGGCGGCCGTACTGGATGTCGGTCAGCTCTTCGCGCAGGGACATGGTCAGTTCTCCACCGGTCGCGGCGGGCGACCCGATGTGGATGCCCTCGCCCTTGAGTTCGGCGATCGGGACGACGACGGCGGCCGTGCCGCACGCGAAGACCTCGACGATGTCGCCGGACTCGACGCCGTCACGCCACTCGTCGATCGTCACGCGACGACGCTCGACGCGGTGGCCCCGGGCCTCGGCCAACTCGAGGATCGAGTCGCGCGTGATGCCCTCGAGGATCGAGTCGCTGTCGGGAGTGACGAGGGTGCCGTCCTTCTTGACGAGCACCACGTTCATCCCGCCGAGCTCTTCGATGTAGTTGCTCTCGGACGAATCGAGGAACAGCACCTGCTGGCAACCGTTCTCGTAGGCCTCCTGCTGCGGCAGCAGGGACGACGCGTAGTTGCCGCCGGTCTTGGCCGCACCCGTGCCGCCCTTGCCTGCTCGCGCGTAGTTCGTCGTCAGCCAGATCGAGACCGGAGAGACGCCGCCGCTGAAGTAGGCCCCGGCCGGACTCGCGATCACGTGGTACGACACCTCGTGGGCGGCCCGGACCCCCAGGAACGCCTCGGTGGCGATCATGAACGGCCGGAGGTACAGGCTCGTCTCGGGGGCCGACGGCACCCAGTCGAGATCGGCCCGCACGAGTTGGCGGACCGATTCGACGAAGTCGTCGGTGCTGAGCTCGGGCAGCGCGAGTCGGCGGGCCGAGCGCTGCAGGCGGCGACCGTTGGCGTCCGGCCGGAACGACCAGACCGAACCGTCGGCGTGCCGGTAGGCCTTCATGCCCTCGAAGATCTCTTGCGCGTAGTGCAGCACCGACGCCGACGGGTCGAGCTGCAGCGGGCCGTACGGGTGGACGGACGCCGCGTGCCACCCGTCGGCGAGGGTCCACTCGATGGTCACCATGTGGTCGGTGAAGTGCTTGCCGAAGCCGGGGTCGCTGAGGATCGTCTCGCGTTCGGCGTCGTCGCGTGCCGTCTCGGACGGCGTCAGCTCGAACTGCAGCGGGAAGTCGGCCGAGTCGTCGGTCGGGGCGGAGACGTTGTCGGTGGTGGTCATGATGCCCTTCAGGCGGAGGCAGACGGGGACAGGGTGCGCACGCGGTCGGCGATCGCCGTGCCGATCTCGTCCGTGCGGCGGGCGGGGACGGACGCGTCACGCGAGGCGCGGTCGGCGATGTCGGCGTCGACGGCCCGGGTGACGCGGGCGGCCGCGTCGGGCAGGCCGAGGTGGTCGAGCAGGAGGGCGACGGAGAGGATCGCCGCCGTCGGGTCGGCCTTCTGCTGACCGGCGATGTCGGGGGCCGAGCCGTGCACGGGCTCGAACATGCTCGGGAAAGCGCCGTCGGGGTTGAGGTTGCCCGATGCCGCGAGCCCGATGCCGCCGCTGATGGCGCCGGCGAGGTCGGTGAGGATGTCGCCGAAGAGGTTGTCGGTGACGATGACGTCGAACCGGGAGGGGTCGACCACGAGGTGGATGGTGGCCGCATCGACGTGCTGGTAGTCGACGGCGACGTCGGGGTACTCGGCGGCCACGGCGTCGACGGTGCGCTGCCAGAGGCTGCCCGAGAACACGAGCACGTTGGTCTTGTGCACGAGGGTCAGGTGCCCACGACGACCGCGGGCCTTCTCGAAGGCGAAACGCACGACGCGCTCGACGCCGTGCGCCGTGTTGACGCTGACCTCGTTCGCGATCTCGTGCGGCGTGCCCTGCCGCAGCGCGCCTCCGTTGCCGACGTAGGGACCCTCGGTGCCCTCGCGGACGACGACGAAGTCGACCTCGCCGGGCGCCGAGAGCGGCGACGGGACGCCGGGGTGGACCTTGGTGGGCCGCAGGTTGACGTAGTGGTCGAGGGCGAAGCGCAGCTTCAGCAGCAGGCCACGCTCGATGATGCCGCCCGCCAGTCGCGGGTCGCGGGGGTCGCCGCCCACCGCTCCCAGCAGGATCGCGTCGTGCGACGCGACGGCCGTCAGGTCGTCGTCGGTCAGGATGTCGCCCGTCTCGAGGTAGCGCGCCGCACCCAGCGAGAAGGTCGTGACCTCGAACGTCGCGTCGTCGCCGGCCGCGACCTCGAGCACCTTGAGGGCCTCCGCGACCACCTCGGGGCCGATGCCGTCTCCGGGGATGGCGGCGAGTCTGACGGTGCGGGGCATGGTTCTCCTGGCGTCTCGGGGGGCTCGCCACACTTTACCCGTGGGCAGGTGGGCCGCGCGGGCGCTGCGGCCGGCTCGGGCCACCCGTGCCGGGGTGGCCCGGACGGCCCGGGGCCTCAGTCGGCCGAGGAGGCGCGGCGGAGGGTCGTGAGGGCGACCACCACCGCGGCGACCATCACCAGTGCCCCGACCCCGGCCGTGGCGACGAGACCGTGGTCGAAGGCGTCGGTGGCGGCGTGCAGCAGGGGGCCCGCGAGCGAGTCGGGCAGCCCGTCGGAGACCGCCACCGCGCCTCCCAGGGTCTCGCGGGCGGCCTCGCCCGCCTCGGTGGGCACGCCGGCGGGCACGACCAGGGCACCCCGGTAGATGGCGGTCAACATGCTGCCGAGCACGGCGGTTCCGAGGACGGCACCGACCTCGTAGGCGGTCTCGGACACCGCCGAGGCGGCCCCGGCCCGATTCGCGGGCACGGCCGCGATGATCAGGTCGTTCGAGATCGTCTCGGCCGCGCCGACGCCCAGGCCGACGAAGGCGAAGGCCACGACGAACACGACCACGGGGGCCCCGGCGCCGGTGGCGAAGACCGCCGCGTAGGCGAGGGCGGCCGAGGCGAGGCCGATCGCGACGATGGTGCGCGGGCGGAGCCACCGGACGACCCGCACGACGCCGAGGCCCGCCAGGATCATCACCGCGAGACCGGGCACCAGCGTCAGCGCGGCCTGCAACGGCTGCAGCCCCACGACGAGTTGCAGGTGCTGGGTCGTGAAGAACAGGAAGGCCACGAGCGCCACGACGGCGAGCAGGTTGACCAGGACCGATCCGGCGAACACCGGGTTCGTGAAGAGCCGCACGTCGAGCAGCGGACGCGGGCGGGCGAGCTGACGCCGGACGAACAGCCAGCCCGAGCCCACGCCGACCACCGCCAGGGCGGCGACGGGCCAGACGAAGCCGTCGGTCGCGAGCAGCTTGATCGCCGCGACGACCGGCGCCATGGCCGCGAGCGACAGCAGAACCGAGAACGGGTCGGCGGGCCCCGGCGCGGGATCGCGGCTCTCGGTGAGCAGCAGCGGGCCGGCGATCAGCAGGGGGACGAGCACGGGCACCGCGACGAGGAACACCGAGCCCCAGGCGAAGTGCTCGAGGAGCACGCCGCCGACGATCGGGCCCAGGGCCGATCCGGCGGCGAAGCCCGAGGCCCAGACGGCGATCGCGAGCCGGCGCTGCTCACGGTCGAGGAAGGTGCTGCGCAGCAGCGAGAGGGTCGCCGGCATGATCATCGCGCCGAAGAAGCCCAGCACCGCTCGTGCCGTGATGAGCTGCTCGGCGCTCGTGGAGAACGCGGCGAGCACCGAGACGACGGCGAATCCGCTCGCACCGGTCAGCAGCAGCTTGCGGCGGCCGAACCGGTCGCCCATCGACCCCATGGCCACGAGCAGGCCGGCGAGGACGAGCGAGTAGACGTCGACGATCCAGAGCTGGCCCGCGGCGCTCGGCTGCAGGGCGGTCGAGATCTCGGGCAGGGCGAAGCTCAGCACCGTGTTGTCGACCGAGACGAGCAGCACCGGCAGCATGAGCACGACCAGCGCGGCCCACTGTCGTCGGCCGGCACGCGGCGGGACGCCGGTCGGGGTCGTGGCGGTGACGGTGGCGGGGCGGGTCATGGCGTTCTCTCGCGGTCGGTGGAGTCGTGGGTCGATCGACGGTGCGCGTACCGCCTGACGCCGGCGGCCGACGAGGGCAGGAGGCGCGGGTGCCGACCGTCCGGACGGTACAGTTACACCGTCCAGACGGTACAGTAACAGAATGAGCCCTCGACCGTCAGCCCGGGAATCGATGCTCGACACGTTCGAGACGCTCGTCGTCGACGACGGCGAACGCGCCGCGACCTTCGATGCCGTGGCCGCCGCGGCCGGGGTCTCGAAAGGCGGCCTGCTCTACCACTTCCCCACGCGCGAGGCGCTGGTCGACGCCCTCGTCGACCGCCTCACCGCGCTGCTCGACGACGACGTCGCGGCGATGACCAGCGCGCCGGAGGGCGTCGTGGACTACTTCGTCCGCACCTCGTCACCCGCGGCCATCCCGGCCGACGACCCGCTCGACCGCTGCATCACCGCCGTCTCGAACCTCGCGGCGAGCGGACGCCACCCCCGGGCACTCGAGGCCCTCACCGCCATGCAGTCCCGCTGGCACCAGGTCGTCCTCGACGCCGTCGGCGACCCCGCGGTCGCCCGGGTGGTGTCGCTCGTCTCCGACGGGCTCTACTTCACGCCGCGGCCCTTCTCACCGGTGGACTCGGGCGGCGACCCGCGCCACGACACGTCGATCGACGACGTCATCGCCGTGCTGCAGCGGCTCGTGCCGCGACGCTGACCCGCGCCTCCTGCGGTCCGGTCAGACGGCGACGATGCAGGCGGGGCTGCCGAGGGTGAACAGGTCGACGGGGGCCCCGGGCAGACCGGTGGCCTCGTCGACGGGCAGCACCGAGACGGTGTCGGAACCCTGGTTGGCGCAGTAGAGCAGGCCGTCGGCGATGGTGAAATGCCGCGGCCACTCGCCGCCGCACGGCACCTGACCGACCAGGCGGAGCCGCGAGGGCTCGCCGCCGTCGGACCCGCCCTCGGCGTCGACCGAGGTCTCGAGCACGCTGATCGTGTCGCGGCCGCGCGTGGCGACGTAGACCCGCGAGCCGTGGACGGCCAGGTGCGACGGGAGGTCTCCCCGCTCGTTGGGCTCGCCCTCGACGACCGCCACCGAGTACGGGATGACGAGGTCGTCACCCTGCCTCCGGACGACGTACAGACGGGCGTCGAGCTCGCCCACGACGAGCAGGTCGTCGCCGAGGAAGGCGAGGTGCCGCGGGCCCGAGCCGGCGGGCATCGGGTGCACGCCGACGATCGACGGTTCGAGCGTGACGACGTCGACGGCGACCTCGACCAGCCGGTCGGTGCCGAGGTCGCTCACCAGGTGGGTGCCCCACGGGGTCGCGACGATCTGGTGGGCGTGCGGCCCGCCCTGGCGGTCGGCGACCGGGCCGGAACCCGACGGGAGCGCGACGGTCGCCGTCACGCGTGCCGGGTCGGTCGCCTCGGAGCTGAGCACGCCGAAGGTGCCGCCGACGTAGTTCGCGACGAGCAGGGCGTTCGAGGCCGGGTCGTGGGCGATGTGGCAGGGCGAGGCACCGCCGGACGCCGCGACGCCGGCCTCGACCAGGCGGCCCGCGGCGATCGTGTACGACAGCACGCGGCCCTCGTTGGTCTCGGCGACCGCGTGCAGGGCTCCTTCGGTGACGACGAGGAACGACGGGTCGTCGGCCTCGACGACCTGCCCGGCCTGCCAGCGACCGTCGGCCCTCGACCGCTCGAGGACGGTGATGCCGAGGCCGTGGCCACCGCTGACCGCGGTGTACGAACCGACGTAGAGACGCTGGGGACCGGACGGGCCGAGGTCGCTCATGCGCGGCCGGCGGTGGGGTCGTCGCCGGCGGCGATGCGCTCGTGGTGGTGGATCACCTCGGCGACGATGAAGTTCAGGAAGGACTCGGCGAAGGCCGGGTCGAGCCGGGCCTCTTCTGCCAGGCGACGCAGGCGCTGGATCTGCACGCGCTCACGTTCGGGATCGCTCGCCGGCATGCCCGCCGCCGCCTTGAGCAGGCCGACCGACTGCGTGTACTTGAACCGCTCGGCGAGCATGTGGACGAGGGCGGCGTCGATGTTGTCGATGCTCTGGCGGATGCCCGAGAGTTCGTCGATCGCGCCCTGGTCGGCCGAGCTGAGGGGGCTGTCCGCCCCGAGAGGACTGTCGAGTGCCATGCACCGACCCTATCGGCGCGCCCGACGACGGGGCCGCCGACGGACCGCCACGGACGAAGGAGGCGCGTCCCGCTCTCGCAGGACGCGCCTCCTTCACGGCCGGGTCGCCCCGCGCGGGGCGGGCCGGGATCAGTCGACCAGCGTGAGCGTGACCTCGACGTTGCCACGCGTGGCGTTCGAGTACGGGCACACGTGGTGGGCCGCGTCGGCCAGCTCTTGACGACGCTCGGGCTCGACGTTCGGCGTGTAGATGTCGAGCTCGACCGCGAGGCCGAATCCGCCCTCGCCGTTGCCGCCGATGCCGACGCTCGCCGAGACCTCGGCGTCCTTCGTGTCGACGCCGAGCGTCTTGCCGGCGCCGTGCATGGCGCTGAGGAAGCAGGCGGCGAAGCCCGCGGCGAACAGCTGCTCGGGGTTGGTGCCCTCGCCGGAGCCACCGAGTTCTTTGGGGGGCCGCGTGTCGAAGTCGAGTCGGTCGTCTTCGCTGCGGACGTGGCCGTCACGACCCCCACCGGTGGCGTGGGCGATGGCGGTGTAGGCGATGTCGAGTGTCATGAGGAGAAGACCATACCTAGATTCTGGGAGTTGGCTCGGTGGCGGGTGAGTGTGGTAGCGCGGCTCAGCCGAGCAGGTCGTGCCGCTGCACGATGGCGTCACGGCCCGGGCCCACGCCGATCGCCGAGATGCGGGCGCCGCTCATCGCCTCGACGGCGAGCACGTAGTCCTGCG
Organism: Frigoribacterium sp. PhB118; assembly: GCF_003751725.1. Lineage (NCBI taxonomy): Bacteria > Bacillati > Actinomycetota > Actinomycetes > Micrococcales > Microbacteriaceae > Frigoribacterium > Frigoribacterium sp. PhB118. Next base: position 9,056 of record NZ_RKID01000002.1, read on the forward strand.
CGGCCTTCGGCAGGTCGTCGAAGTCGCGCGCCCCCGTGATGTCTTCGCTCCACCCCGGGAACTCTTCGTAGATCGGCGTCGCGTGGTGGAAGTCGCTCTGCGAGACGGGGACCTCGTCGTGCCGGACGCCGTCGACGTCGTAGGCCACGCAGACCGGGATCGTCTCGAGGCCGGTGAGCACGTCGAGCTTGGTCAGCACGAAGTCGGTCACGCCGTTGATCCGCGCCGTGTAGCGCGCGATCGGGGCGTCGTACCAGCCGCAGCGGCGAGGACGGCCGGTGGTCGTGCCGAACTCGAAGCCGTTTGCCCGGAGGAACTCGCCCGAGGCGTCGAAGAGCTCGGTCGGGAACGGCCCGGCGCCGACGCGGGTCGTGTACGCCTTGACGATGCCGATGACGCGCTCGATGCGGCCCGGCCCGATGCCCGAGCCGGTCGAGGCGCCTCCTGCGGTGGCGGACGACGAGGTGACGAACGGGTAGGTGCCGTGGTCGACGTCGAGCATGGTCGCCTGGCCCGCCTCGAAGAGGACGGTCTTGTCGGCCTCGAGCGCCTGGTGGATCTCGAGCGCCGTGTCGGCGACCATCGGCTTGAGCCGCTCGGCGTACGAGAGCAGCGACTCGACGACCTCGTCGACCTCGATCGCACGACGGTTGTAGATCTTGACGAGCAGGTGGTTCTTCTGGTCGAGGGCCGCCTCGACCTTCTGCCGCAGGATGCCCTCGTCGAAGATGTCCTGCACGCGGATGCCGACGCGGTTGATCTTGTCGGCGTAGGTCGGGCCGATGCCTCGACCGGTGGTGCCGATCTGGCGCTTGCCGAGGAAGCGCTCCGTCACCTTGTCGAGGGTGCGGTGGTAGTGCGTGATGACGTGCGCGTTGGCGCTGACCCGCAACCGGGAGACGTCGATGCCGCGCGCGATCAGCGCGTCGAGCTCGTCGAAGAGCACCTCGATGTCGACGACGACGCCGTTGCCGATGACGGGCGTCACGCCGGGCGAGAGGATGCCGGAGGGCAGCAGGTGCAACGCGTACTTCTGGTCGCCGATCACCACGGTGTGGCCGGCGTTGTTGCCGCCGTTGAACTTGACGACGTAGTCGATGCGGCTCGACAACAGGTCGGTGGCCTTGCCCTTGCCCTCGTCGCCCCACTGGGCTCCGATGATCACCACTGCTGGCATGGGTTTCTCCTCACGTCGGGGGAACGCACCGGGTGAGGTGCACTTGAGTCTACCGACAGGCTCGTCCGGGCCGCCCGGACGGCCCGGGTCCCGTCGCGGAGGCGCGGCGCGCGACCCGCGGGACACCGCCGGTGGCCATTTGTGGTCACGTACGACAAACTGTGCCCATGAGTCTCGTCGCCGGGGTCGACTCATCGACCCAGAGTTGCAAAGTCGTCGTCCGTGATCTCTCGACGGGCGAACTCGTCCGGCAGGGGTCGGCCGGGCATCCCCAGGGCACCGAGGTGCCCCCGGCGGCCTGGTGGGAGGCGCTGCTCGCGGCGATCGTGGACGCCGGCGGCCTCGACGACGTCGCCGCGCTCTCGGTCGCCGGTCAGCAGCACGGCCTCGTCGCCCTCGACGCCGAGGGACGCGTCGTCCGCGACGCCCTGCTCTGGAACGACACCCGCAGCGCCCCGGCCGCCCGCGATCTGATCGACGAGCTCGGGGCCGAGCAGTGGGCCCGACGCACGGGCTCCGTCCCCGTCGCGTCGTTCACCGCGACCAAGCTGCGCTGGCTGCGCGACGCCGAGCCCGAGAACGCCGCGCGGGTCGCCGCGGTGGCCCTGCCGCACGACTGGCTCACCTGGCGCCTCCTCGGTTTCGGTCCCGCCGACGAGAGCCCGCTCGGGCCCGACCTCGACGCCCTCGTCACCGACCGCTCGGACGCCAGCGGCACCTCGTACTGGAGCCCCACCGGGGAGGCGTACGACCTCGAGCTCTTCGAGCACGCCTTCGGTCGCGGGGCACGCGAGGCCACCGGCTCCCCCGCGGGCGATGCCGGGCGCGTCGTGCTGCCGCGGGTGCTGCAGGCCGACCAGGCGGCCGGGACGACGGTCGCGGACGGCCCGATCCCGGCCGGCATCGTGATCGGCGCCGGCGCGGGCGACAACGCCGGGGCGGCCCTCGGCCTCGACGCCACGGTCGGCGACCTCGTCATCAGCATCGGCACGAGCGGGACGGCCTTCGCCGTCACCGACCGGCCCGTGACCGACCCCGGTGGCACGGTGGCCGGCTTCGCGGACGCCGCGGGTGGCTACCTCCCCCTGGTCGCCACGCTGAACGCGGCCCGGGTGCTGTCGTCGGTCGGCGGACTGCTCGGCGTCGACCACGACGAACTGGCCCGTCTGGCCCTCGCGGCCGAGCCCGGCGCCGGCGGGGTCACGCTGGTGCCCTACTTCGAGGGCGAACGCACCCCCGACCTGCCCGACGCCACGGCGACGCTCTCGGGCCTGACCCTGGCGAACTCCACCCGCGAGAACCTGGCCCGCGCCGCCGTCGAGGGCATGCTGTCGGCACTGTCCGACGGTGCCGCCGCCGTCCGCCGACAGGGCGTCCAGGCCACCCGCGTCCTCCTCATCGGCGGGGCCGCGCTCAACCCGGCCGTCCAGGCCGTCGCCCGCCAGGTGTTCGACCTGCCCGTCGTCGTGCCCGAGCCGGGCGAGTACGTCGCCGACGGCGCGGCACGACAGGCGGGCTGGGCCCTCTCGGGGACGCGACCGACCTGGACCCCGGCGACCAGCGCCTCCTTCGAGGCCGACCTGCGACCCGCCGTCGGCGAGCGCTACCGGGCCGCGCAGGGGCTGGGGTCGTTGCCCCGCCCGTGACCCCGGTGCGCCGGGCGCGGACGACAGCAGGAGGCGCGGGTGGCGCCGCCTAGGATCGGACCATGCCCAGCGACCCGGCCAGCACGCGCACCACCATGGCCGAGGACTACCTCAAGGTCATCTGGAAGGCCGAGGAGTGGGCCGAGGCAGGAGTCGGCGCCGGCATCTCGACCAACGAGATCGCCGCGACGCTCGGCGTGAGCGCGTCGACCGTCTCGGGCAACCTCCGCAAACTCGACCGCGACGGCTACCTCGACTACGAGCCCTACCGGCGCATCGCCCTGAGCGACGCGGGCCGTGCGATCGCCGTGTCGATGGTCCGGCGACACCGGCTGATCGAGACGTACCTGGTCGAACGCCTGGGTTACGGCTGGGACGAGGTGCACGACGAGGCCGAGGTGCTCGAGCACGCCGTCAGCGATCGGTTGCTCGACCGGTTCGACGTCGAGCTCGGACACCCCACGGCCGACCCGCACGGCGACCCGATCCCCGCGGCCGACGGCACGGTCGTGCGGCCTGCCGCCCATCCGCTGGGCGACTTCGTCGAGGGCGAGTGCGGCTTCGTCGTGCGCGTCTCGGACGACGAACCCGAGCTGCTGCGCTACCTCAGCTCGCTCGACCTGCGGGTCGGCGCCCACGTGCGCGTCGGCGAGCGTCGCGACTACGCCGGCTCGCTGCAGGTCGTGCTGACCGACGCGCACGACCGGGCGGTCGGCAGCGTCGAACTGGCCGGCGTCGCCGCGGCGTCGGTGTGGGCGAACTCCGAGCCGCACACGCACGCCTGACGCGGGGGCGGGCGGCCCTGCGTGCCCGCCTGCCCGCCACGAGGTGAGTAACCCGCCACCCGATTGCGTGGCGGGTCGTTCACTTCGTGGCGGGTCGAACGCCACGAGGACGACGTCAGGAGGCGCGGGTCACGGACGCAGGGTCGGCCAAGACGGCGGCGAAGGCCAGTTCGGCCGCTCCGATCGTCAGCCGGTCCACGCCGAGGGCGGCGCGGGTGATCCGCACGTCGTCGCGGGCGCCGGGCAGGGACTGACCGCGGACCCGCTCGGCCAGACGGCCGGGGTCGGCCGCGTGCAGCGATCCGAGGAAGCCGCCGAGCACGATCAGCGCCGGGTTGAACGAGTTCACGACGCCTCGCAGGGCCACGGCCAGGAAGTCGATCTGACGCCGCACCTCGACGGCCACGGGCGACCCGGGCTCGGCGCCGGCGAGCGCCGCGTCCAGCTGGTCGGCCTGACCACGGTCGAGTCCGGTGACGGTGAGCAACCGGGCCTGACCGACCTCGGTCTCGAGGCACCCCACGGCGCCGCAGTGGCAGAGCTCGCCGACGGAGTTGACGAGGGTGTGCCCGATCTCGCCGGCAAAACCCCCCACGCCGGTCACCGGACCGCCACCGATGAGGACTCCCCCGCCGACACCACTCGCACCGCCGTTCAGGAACACGAGGTCGTCGACGCCCCGCCCGGCCCCGAAGCGGCCCTCGGCGATCGCACCGAGCGACGCGTCGTTGGCCGCGCGGGTCGGCAGGCCGGTCGCGGACGCCACGACGGCCGCGAACGGCTCGTCGATCCACCCGAGGTGCGGGGCGAGCCGCACGACTCCCCCGTCGGACCCGACCAGCCCGGGGACCGCGAGACCCACCCCGAGCACCCGCACGTCGGGAGACAGCGCGCCGGAGCGCAGCCCGGCGATCACCTCAGCGGCGAGCGCCGCGGCCCGGGGCGCGCTGGGCACCCCGTCGGTCTCGCGACGGACTCGATGCTGCACGACGCCGTCGAGCCCGACCACGCCGACCGTGACGGCGTCGATCTCGGGGTTGACCGCGATCGCGACGACACGGGGGTCCGGCGCCACGACCGGGCTGGGCCGCCCGACCCGGTTGGTGCCGACCGGGTCGGTCTCGACGACGAGTCCCCGGTCGACGAGTTCACCCACGAGCGCCGCGATCGTCGACCGGTTGAGCCCGGTCGCCTGGGTGAGGGCCGACCGCGACGCGGCCCCGTCGGTGTGGACGATGCCGAGCACCGTCGCGAGGTTTTCCCGCCGGACCCGGTCGAACCGCGCACCGAGGTCGGGAGCCGCTGCGCCCTCACCGTCGCCCTGCTGAGTCGTCACGCCCGCGCCCCTTCGTCGGTCGAGGCTACCTCGACCTCGCCGGGCGGCGCGTCGAGGACGCCACGCCGCCCGGTGCCTGAGTCGCCCGCCGGCCCCGGCCCCGGCCCCGGCGTCAGACCTCGTCGACCCGCCAGCCGGTGGCGGCGGTGTCGACCGACACCGCGCCTCCTGACCGCGTGACGACGAAGTCGGCGGACTCGCCGGTGGGCGTGGTCACCGTGATCGAGCGGGTGCCGTCACCCCCGGGGAACACCTTCAACACGAGACCGTCGAGGTAGTCGTGGTCGGGCCGGTCGTCCCGCGCTCCGATCGGGATCACCGCCCCCTCGCGCACGTAGAGCGGCAGGCTCATGACGTCGTGTCGCTCGGTGCGCCACGTCCCGGACCCCGCGTCGACGACCTCGCCGGTGAACCAGTTCGTCCAGCGCCCCGCCGGCAGGTAGACCTCGACGGTGCCGTCGGCCGAGAAGACCGGTGCGACCAGCAGGTCGTCTCCGAGCAGGTACTGCGTGTCGACGTGGGCGGCGCCGCGGTCGCCGGGGAAGGCCAGGGCCATCGGACGCATGACCGGCAGTCCCGAGCGCGACGACGCGAGCCCGGCGGCGTAGAGGTAGGGCATGAGGGACAGCTTCAGCTTCGTGAAGCGGCGGGTGACCTCGACGGCCTCGTCGTCGAAGGCCCACGGCACCCGGTACGACGAGCTGCCGTGGAACCGGCTGTGGCTCGACAGCAGGCCGAAGGCCGTCCACCGCTTGTAGACCTCGGCGTCGGGAGTCCCCTCGAAGCCGCCGATGTCGTGGCTCCAGAACGAGAAGCCGCTCATGGCCAGGGACAGTCCGCCGCGGAGGGTCTCGGCCATCGACTCGAAGGTGGACGTCGAGTCGCCACCCCAGTGCACGGGAAGCGCCTGACCGCCCGTCGTCGCCGAGCGGGCGAAGACGACGGCGTCGCCCTCGCCGCGCACCTCCTCGAGCACCTCGAAGACCGCCTGGTTGTAGAGCTGCGTGTACCAGTTGTGCATGCGCTCGGGGTCGGAGCCGTCGTGCCAGACGACGTCGGTGGGGATGCGCTCGCCGAAGTCGGTCTTGAACGCGTCGACCCCCTGGGCCTGCAGCCGACGCAGGTGCCCCTGGAACCAGGCCGTCGCCTCGGGGTTCGTGAAGTCGACCAGGCCCATGCCGGCCTGCCAGAGGTCCCACTGCCAGACGCTGCCGTCGGGGTTCCGCACGAGGTAACCGGCCTCGGCCGCCTCGCGGAACAGTGCCGAGCGCTGACCGATGTACGGGTTGATCCAGACGCAGACGCGCAGGTCGCGCTCGTGCAGCCGGGCGAGCATGCCCTCGGGGTCGGGGAACACGCGGGGGTCCCACTCGAAGTCGCACCACTGGAACTCGCGCATCCAGAAGCAGTCGAAGTGGAACACGCTGATCGGCATGTCGCGGCGGGCCATCTCGTCGACGAAGCCCGTGACCGTCGCCTCGTCGTAGTCGGTCGTGAACGACGTCGACAACCAGAGACCGTACGACCAGGCCGGCACGTGGGCCGGCCGACCGGTCAGGCGCGTGTACCGGTCGAGCACGTCGGCGGGCGTCGGGCCGGCGATCACCAGGTAGCGCAGGGTCTCGCCCGCCACCGAGAACTGCACCCGCTCGACCGACTCGGAGCCGATCTCGTACGAGACGTGACCCGGGTGGTCGACCAGGACGCCGTACCCGCGGTTCGTGACGTAGAACGGGACGTTCTTGTAGGCCTGCTCGCTCGACGTGCCCCCGTCGGCGTTCCACACGTCGACCGTCTGGCCGTTCTTGACCAGCGGGCCGAACCGCTCGCCGAGGCCGTAGACGAGCTCGCCGACGCCCAGCGAGAGTTGCTGCGAGACGTAGCTCGGCGCGAGGACGCGTCCGGTGCCGGCCCGGGCGTTGCCGAGCATCGCCCCGTCGACCTGGGCGTCCGCGGCGACCCGGTGGTAGCCGACCGACTTGTGGCCCGACCGGGTGAGCACGGTGTCGCCGTCGCGGAACGTCAGCTCGAACGGCGCTCCGCGACCGACCGTGGCCGTGAGGCGTCCCGAGGTCAGGGTCGCACCTCCTTCGCTCGTCTCGACGACCCCGACCCCGGCGGGGCCGCCCTCGGAGCCCACCAGGTCGAACCCGATCTCGTCACGACCACCGGCGAAGTGCGTGACGTCGACGGCGATCACGCCCTCCATCGGCGAACTCAGCGCGATCGTCAGCGTCGGGCGGTTGAGGGTGTCGCCCCGCGAGCCGATCACCTTGGTGGGTGCGGTGACCTCGATCGAGCGTCCGTCCGCCCGGGGCTCGACGTCGTGGGCTTCCTGGGCGAAGAGGGACTCGACCCCCGGGCGGATCTGCCAGAAACCGTCGGTGAACTTCATGTGGAGCCTTTCGGGGTGGAACGCGTCACTTGACCGCGCCGGCCGTGATGCCGCGGGTCAGGGTGCGCTGGAAGATCAGGAAGAAGACGAGCGTGGGGATCAACCCGAGCAGGGCCGACGCGCTCGTCGTGGTGACGTCCATCAGCCGGTCGCCCTGCAGGGCGGTGATGGCGACGGGGACCGTCTGGTTGCCGTTGGACACGAGGAAGGTGAGCGGGATGAGGAACTCGTTCCACGTCCAGATGAAGAAGAAGATCGCGAGCACCGACAGGGTCGGCCGACTGATCGGCACGATGACCCGCCAGAGGATCTGCCACCGACTCGCCCCGTCGAGCGACGCCGCCTCGAGGACCTCTTTCGGGAACGTGCCGTACACGCTCGAGAGCAGGTAGGTGCCGAAGGCGCTCTGGATCACCGTGAAGATGATGATGACCGCCCAGATGTTGTCGTAGAGGCCCACCTGCTTGAACATGAAGTACAGCGGGTAGAGCAGGGCCTCCTGCGGCAGCATGTTCGCGAGCAGGAACAGCACGATGATCCAGGTGCGACCGCGCACCCGGCCGATGCCGAGCGCGTAGGCGTTGAAGACCGAGATGACCACGGCGAACAGGGCCACCAGCCCGGCGATCACGAAGCTGTTCCAGAGCTTGGCCGGGAACTCGACGCGGTTCCAGAAGTCGACGAGGCCGTCGAAGTACAGCGACGTCGGCAGGCTGAGCGGCCCTCCGGTCGTGTAGTCGGCGGGCGACTTGAACGAGTTGACCAAGATCAACAGGAACGGCAGGGCGATCAGCACGCCGAAGGCGATCGCCGCGGCGAGGATCAGCCAGTCGGTGGCCGTCTTCTTGCGCCCCCGTTGCCTGGCCTTCGGGAGGCGCGGGCTGGGCACCGCGGGACGGATGCGGTCGTCTTTCACCGGCGGCACGACGGTCGTGGCCATCAGCGTTCCCTCTCTGCTCGTTCGACCCGGTTCTGTGCCCGGATGAAGAAGATGGTGATGACGACGATGACAAGCGTCAGCGCCGTCGCGATGGTCGCGCCGTAGCCGACCTGCTGGCTCTGGAAGAACTCGCTGTACGCGTAGTAGCTCGGCACGATCGTCGAGTCGCCGGGGCCGCCGCGGGTCAGGGCGTAGATCGGTCCGAACACCTTCAACGCGGCGATCGTGCAGGTCAGCACGACGACGAAGATCTCGGGGCGGATGATGCTCACCGTGATCGCCCGGAACCGCTGGAACCAGCCGGCGCCGTCGAGTTCGGCGGCCTCGTACAGCTCGGGGTCGACCCGTTGCAGTGCGGCCATGAAGATGACGACGGGATAGCCGAGCTGCACCCAGACCATCACCACCATGATGCTGAGCAGCGCGGTGTCGGGGCTGCCGAGCCAGTTGTGCTGCAGGGCGCCCAGCCCCACCGCGTCGAGGACGGTGTTGAGCGCGCCGTTCTCGGGTCGGAGTATCCAACCGATGACGATCGCGGCGATCGCCACGGGCAGGATCTGCGGCAGGTAGTAGGTCGCCCGCAGGAACGACGCCAGACGGCCGCCGAACTTCCGGCCGATCAGGTCGAACAGCATCGCGGCGAGCAGGAGGCCCAGCACGGTGGGGACCACCACCATGGCGATGATGAGGAAGACGCTGTTGAGGAAGGACGTCCAGAAGCGGTCGTCGCTCATCAGCTCGCGCCAGTTGTCGAGCCCCGCCCAGGTCGGCGGGCGGATGCCCCGGTAGTCGGTGAAGCTGAGGTAGACGTTCCAGATCAGCGGGACCAGGATCACGACCGCGAACAGGACGAAGCCGGGGATCAGGTACAGCCAGAAGCCCGCGCGGCGGGCTCCGGGCAGGAGGCTCTCCTCCGGCGGGAGGGCCGACGACGTGCGTCGGCCCTCGCGACGGGGGCGCGCCTCCCTGGCACCGGGGCGGGTGTCGAGGGAGGTCACGGCTACTTCCCGGTGATGTCGTCGACGCCGCTCTGGTACTGGTCGCCCAGGGTGGTGAGCATCTCGTCCGGCGTGGCGGTGCCGTTGACGAGCTCCTGGGTGCCGGCGACCAGCTGGTCGTAGAAGGTCGGCGTGGGCCAGTCCGGGTAGAACGCCAGGCCGTCGCGGTCGAGCAAGGTGTTGAAGTTCGCGATCAACTCCTGGCTCTTCGGGTCGGTGATGTCGGCCGGGTCGGCCTTCACCGGCACGCCGCCGTTGTTGCCGATGAGGTTCTGGATCTCGGGGCGCATCGTGATGTCGATGAACTCGTACGCGAGGTCCTTGTTGGCCGCGTTCTCGGGGACGACCCAGAGGTTGCCGCCCGACCCGGGTGCCATGTCGCTGCCGGGGAACAGGAACGTGCCCCAGTCGAAGGTCGCCTCGTCGGCGACCCGTCCGGCCCACCAGCTGCCGGAGACCATGATCGGCGCCCCGCCGCTCATGAAGGTCGTGCCCATGTCCTCGGCCTTGATGCCGGTGACGTCCTTCGAGATCCAGCCGTTGTCGACGTACTCCTTCAGCTTGTCGGCGGCGTAGGTCAGCTCGGGGCCCTGCCAGTCGACGTCGCCCTCGTAGAGCTGGTAGTCGTCGACGAACGAACGGTCGGCCTTGGAGAGGGCCAGCTGGTAGAACAACTGCCCGAGCGGGTACTCGCCACCGGCCTCGGCGAGCGGCGTGATGCCGGCGTCGGCGAAGGTCTGCAGGGCCGTCTCGAACTCGTCGTACGTCGTGGGCACCGCGATGCCCTGCTCGGCGAAGGCGTCCTTGTTGTAGAACACCTCGACGTACTCGCCGTAGTTCGGGATGCCGTACCAGCTGCCCGAGCCCATGACGCCCTTCTCGTCGTACTTCGAAGTCGTGGCGATCGACGGGGCGAGGTCGTCGTCCCAGCCGTACTCGTCGACGGCGTCGTCGAGGTTCGCGAGCAGCCCCTGGCTCGCGAGCAGGCCCGCCGTGGCGTTGCCCTTGTTGTACTCGAGGATGTCGGGCGCCTCGTTCGAGTTGAGCACCTGGCTCGCGGTCGAGCGGATCTGCTCGAAGCTCTTCTCCTCGAACTCGACCTTCGCACCCGTCTCTTCCTCGAAGGTCGTGATGGCCTGGTCCCAGGCGATGCCCATGGCGCTGGTCTCGCTCTCGAAGTGCCAGAGCTTCAGCACGTCGGGGTCGGACGACCCCGAGCTGCCTGCCGAGCACCCGGTCAGCAGCGCCGCGGTGGCCGCGAGGGCCGCCCCGACGGCGACGATGCGTCGTTTCTTCATGTGTCTACCTCCTCGTAGAGGCCCCGTGCCGATCGTCGAAGCGTTTCGACGATCGGCGTGGAGCGATGTGATCTGGCCGTCGGATGACGGTGGTGCGGTGGTGCGGTGGTGCGGTGGTGCGGTCGGTGGGGGTTCAGGAGGCGCGGGCCGGCCCGGAGACCGAGCCCTTCGCCAGGTAGGTGGGCGCGATCAACTCGACGCCCGTGTCGAGACGACCGTCGATCCGCTCGAAGGCGGCCCCGACCGCCCGCGAGCACATCTCGTCGATCGGCAGCGGGATGGTGTCGAGGGCCGGCTCGAACTCGTCGGCGGGGTAGCTGGCACAGGCCGCCAGCACCGAGAGGTCGCGGGGGATCTCGAGCCCGAGGCGGCGGACGCGCTGGAGGACGGCCTCGGCGGTGGGCTCGCTGCAGTGCAGCACGAGCGCGGTCATGCCGGGCAGCCTCTCGCGGAGGTCGTCGAACGCCCTGACGGCCGACGCCCGCCCGAGGTCCGCCGCCACGGTCAGCGTCTCGACGCCGCGGCTGTCGGCCCGGCCTGCGAAGGCGTCGTCGAAACGTCGGATGAAGCCGGTGTCGCGCTCGCCGTAGGAGGCCGGGTGACCGATGACGCCGATGGTCCGGTGCCCGGCGTCGGCCAGACGGTCGACGCTCTCGGCGGCTGCGGCCGCGAAGTCGAGGTCGATGCAGGCGAGGTCGTCGACGCCCTGCGGGATGCCGATGAACCCGGCCGGCAGGTCGAGTTCGCGCACGAGGTCGACGCGCTCGTCGACGGTCGCGACGCCGATCGCGACGACGCCGTCGACGAGCGAGCTCGAGGCCACGCGCCGGATGCCGGACACCTCGTCGTCGGTGGCGAGGAGCAGCACGTCGTAGTCCCGACGACGGGCCGCCTCGACGACGGCGGTGACGAACCGCATCTGGGTGGGCTGGTGGTTGTCGGGCCGGATCGGCGCGCTGAGCGCCAGGATGTTGGTCCGGGCACCGGCGAGCATGCGGGCTCCGGCATGCGGCCGGTAGCCGAGCCGCTCGACGGCGTCGGTGACCCGCTGCCGGGTCGACGCCGCGATCGACCGCTTGCCGGACAGGGCGTACGAGACCGTCGAGATCGACACACCGGCGGCCTGGGCCACGTCGTGGATCGTCGTCATGATGACCTCGCTGTCGATTGCCGAACGGGTGCGGAAGCGCTTCGACTGCCGCGGGTCGAGACACTACGTCAGCCGCGACGGGGCGCGCAAGTCTTTTGTGGGAGCCCGCGACAAATGGCCCCGACCTCTTCCGCGCCGACGAAAGACGGGATATGTTGAGGCTCACAACATTCGCGTCGGGGCGGGATCGCCCCACGCGACCGACCGCTCGACCCTGGAAGGGACACCGATGTCCACCACCCCCACCCGCGAAGACAAGTTCTCGTTCGGCCTCTGGACGATCGGCTACAACGGCTCGGACCCCTTCGGCGGCCCGACCCGCCCGCAGCTCGACGTCGTCGAGGCCGTCGAGAACCTCGACCGCCTCGGCGCGTACGGCCTGACCTTCCACGACGACGACCTGTTCGCCTTCGGCTCAAGCGACGCCGAACGCCAGAAGCAGATCGACCGCCTGAAGGGCGCCCTCGACGCGACCGGGATCGTCGTGCCGATGGTCACCACGAACCTCTTCAGCGCCCCCGTCTTCAAGGACGGCGGCTTCACCTCGAACGACCGCGGCGTGCGACGTTTCGCCCTGCGCAAGGTGCTCCGCAACATCGACCTCGCCGCCGAGCTCGGCGCGAAGACCTTCGTCATGTGGGGTGGTCGCGAGGGCGCCGAGTACGACAGCGCGAAGGACGTGCAGGCCGCCCTCTCGCGCTACAAGGAGGGCGTCGACATGCTCTCGCAGTACGTGCTCGACAAGGGCTACGACCTGCGCTTCGCGATCGAACCCAAGCCCAACGAGCCCCGCGGCGACATCCTGCTGCCGACCCTCGGTCACGCGATCGCGTTCATCGAGACGCTCGAGCACCCCGAGATGGCCGGCGTGAACCCCGAGGTCGGTCACGAGCAGATGGCCGGACTGAACTTCACGGCCGGCATCGCCCAGGCGCTCTACCAGGGCAAGCTCTTCCACATCGACCTCAACGGCCAGCGTGGCATCAAGTACGACCAGGACCTCGTGTTCGGCCACGGCGACCTCCAGAACGCCTTCTCGCTCGTCGACCTGCTCGAGCACGGCTCGCCCCAGGGCGGACCGACCTACGACGGCCCGCGCCACTTCGACTACAAGCCCTCGCGCACCGAGACGATCGACGGCGTGTGGGAGTCCGCGGCCGCCAACATGCGGATGTACCTGCTCCTCAAGGAGCGCGCGCAGGCCTTCCGCGCCGACCCCGAGGTGCAGGAGGCCCTGGCCGCCAGCCAGGTCGCCGAGCTCTCGGTGAACACCCTCGCCGACGGTGAAGGCTACGAGCAGTTGCTCGCCGACCGCGCCTCCTACGAGGACTTCGACGCCGACGCCCACTTCGGTGGACACGGGTACGGCTTCGTGCGGTTGCAGCAGCTCGCCCTCGAGCACCTGATGGGTGCTCGAGGCTAGAGCCCGGCGCGTCGGCGTTCGCATCGCGAGCGCCGACGCGCCCCGTCCCGTCGGGCGGCCGACCCGGCGGCACCAGCAGGGGGCAGGAATCCGGTATATTACGAGTATTGCTCTGAAGACCGGCCGAACGGATCGACCTCGATGACTGCCCGCCCCTTGCGCCCCCGCCGCTCGGCGACCGATCGACCGTCGGTCGCCGTCATCGGCACCCGCGGCTACCCCAGCTACTACGGCGGATTCGAGACCGCGGTGCGCCGGATCGCCCCCGCCCTGGTCGACGCCGGCTGGGACGTCACGGTCTACGGTCGCGACGGGTCGACCCGCGACGACGACCCCGCCCGCGACCGTCGGGTCACCTCCCGCCTGACGAAGGGCGTCGAGAGCAAATCGCTCAGCACCCTGAGCTACGGCCTCACCGCCGTGCTGGACGCCCTCGTGCGCCGGCCCGACGCGGCCCTCGTCATGAACGTGGCCAACGGCTTCTGGCTGCCCTTGCTCAGGCTGCGCGGCATCCCCGTGCTGGTCAACGTCGACGGCATCGAGTGGGAGCGTGCCAAGTGGGGACGCGCGGCGAAGACGGTGTTCCGTCTCGGAGCAAAGGCCAGCGCGCGCTTCGCGAACGGGCTGATCTGCGACGCCCGCGAGATCGTCCGGCGCTGGCAGGCCGACTTCGGCGTGGACGGCCTGTTCATCCCCTACGGCGGCGACCCGGTCCGCGACCTGCCGGTCGAGCCGGGCCAGCGACACCGCGGGTACGCCCTGGTCGTCGCGCGCTTCGTCCCCGAGAACACCGTCGTCGAGTTCGTCGAGGCGGCCCGCTCGATCGCCGAGCGGCACGACGTGGTCATCGTCGGCTCGACCGGCTACGGCGGCGAACTCGACGAGCTCGTGCGCGGACTGGCCGAGGCGAACGACCGCGTGACCTGGCTCGGCCACGTCAGCGACGACGATCGTCTGCACGCCCTCTGGCAGCACGCCGGGGCCTACTTCCACGGCCACAGCGTCGGCGGCACGAACCCGGCGCTGGTGCAGGCCATGTTCGCGGGGGCGCCCGTCGTCGCGCGCGACACCGTCTACAACCGCGAGGTGCTCGACGGAGCCGGCACCCTCGTGGCGCCCGAGCCCGCCGCCATCGCCGCCGCCGTCACCGCGCTGCTCGACGATCCGGCCGAGCAGGAACGCCTCAGCGCGGCGGCCCTCGCTCGTGCCGCGGACGCCTACACCTGGCAGTCCGTCTGCGACGCCTACGAGGAGGCGCTGCGAGCGACCCTGCCCCGCTCGCGCTGACCGACGATCCCCCCGCACAATAACTTGCACAAAGGTGTGCAAGATCGTACGATCGGGTCATGCCTGCCGCCGATGACCCCGTCCGCGCCACCCGTGCGCCACGCCGCGACGCCACCGCGAACCGCGACGCGCTGATCTCTGCCGCGGCACTGCTGCTCAACCGCGATCCGTCCGTGTCGCTCGAGGCCATCGCGGCCGAGGCGGGCCTGTCCCGACGCTCCGTCTACGGCCACTTCGCCACGCGGGACGACCTCGTCCGCGAGGTCAGCCTGCGCGGTGCCGCCCGCATCGGCGTCGCCGCGCGACCGGCACCGATCGCGGACCCCGTCGTGCAACTCGCCTCCCTGGCCGCCCGACTCTGGGCCGAGGTCGAGCACGTGCGCGTCATGGCGCAGCTGACCGTGCGCGGCCCGATGGCCCACGAGGTCGGCGAGGCGCTCGCCCCGTTGCGGAAGACCGTCCGCGACGTCGTCCGTCGTGGCGTGGAATCCGGACGCATGCGCGACGACATCGCTCCCCACACGCTGGCCCACCTGGTGGAGGGCGCCGCCCTGTCCGTGCTCGACGAGGCCACGACGCAGCGGCTCAGCCGCTCCGAGGGCCACCGGCTCGTCATGCTGGCGGTGCTCGGCGTCGTCGGCCTCGACTGGCGCACCGCCGGCGACCTCGTCGCGACCGCCCCCGAACTCGCGCTCCCTCCCGAACCGGCGACCGGCGCCTCCTCGATGCCCCCGACCGGAGAACCCGCATGAGACTCGAACTGCACGACGTCGCGATCGGCGACGGCCCCGGCGCGGCACTCCCCCGGCTCGGCGCGGTCGCCGACCGCTGGGTCCCGGGCTTCGTCGCGGTCGAGACCGAGAACGCGCCCACCCTGGCGTCACTCGTCGCGGGGGGCCGCATGCGCCCCGAGACCGGACGGGTGACGGTCGACGGTCGGGCGGACGACGCGGCGATCCGCGCCTCCTTCGCCCTCGTCGACACCCCCACCGTCGCCGAACCCTTCGCCGCCCTCACGGTCGTCCAGGTCGCCCGCGAAGAGCTCGCCCTCGCCGGGCTCCGCGCCGACAAGGCCTCGGCTCGTCTGCTGCTCGAGGAGATCGGGCTGGACGAGCACGAGCGGACCCGCCTGAGCGCCCTGCCCACCGAGCTGCGCGTCCGCCTGCTCTGCGAGTTGGCGGTGCTGCGCCCCGAGGTGCGCGGGCTGGTCGTGACCACCCCCGAACGGCACGGAGGCGACGTCGCCGCCTGGCTCTCGGTCGTCCACGACCTCGTCGGACGCGACTACACCGTGTTGACCATCACCGGGTTCGCGGCCCTCGCGACGATCGAGTCGCTGCCCACGCCCGAGTTCGCCCCGGCCGCCGCGGCCGGGACCGACGCCGTGCCCGAGACCGACACCGCCCCTCCTTCCTCCCCCGACGACACCGCGGTCGCCGCCACCCCCGACACCTCCGTCGAAAGCGACCAGCCGTGAAGATCTACGCCCTCGTCCGTTCCGAGCTGCAGCGCCTCACCGCCACCCCGCTCGCCCGCCTGGCACTCGTCGCGCTGATGACCGTGCCGCTGCTCTACGGCGGCCTGTACCTCTGGGCCAACCAGGACCCGTACGCCAAGCTCGACCAGATCCCGGCCGCCCTCGTGAACACCGACGCAGGGACCACGGTCGACGGCGAGACGGTGAACTACGGCGACGAGGTCACCGACCAGATCACCGACGGCGGCGACTTCGACTGGCACGTCGTCTCGGCCGCCCAGGCCGCGGCGGGCCTGCGCGACCAGACCTACGACTTCACCTTCACGATCCCGAAGGGCTTCAGCGACGACCTCACCTCGGCGAGCGGCGACGACCCGAAGCGGGCCCAGATCACCCTCGCGACGAGCGACGTCAACAGCTACCTCTCGTCCACGATCGCCGAGCAGGCGGCGAAGACCATCCGGGCCTCGGTCACCGAGAAGGTCGGCAAGGAGGCGGCGGGCCGACTGCTGGTCGGCCTGGCCGACGTGCGCACGAACCTGGGCAGTGCGGTCGACGGGGCCAACCAGCTCGTCGCCGGCACCGGTTCGGCCGTCGCCGGAGCGAACCAGCTGGCCGACGGTGCGGCCGACGCGGCGACCGGGGCCCACACCCTCGCCGACGGGACGAGCCAGCTCAGCTCGGGGGCGTCCGCGCTGGACACGGGGCTTCAGACGCTGAAGACCCAGACGACGGACCTGCCCGCGCAGACCCAGACCCTGGCTGACGGTGCCGCCCAGGTGGCGGCCGGCAACGATGCCCTGGCCACCGGCGTGGCCGACGCTGCAACGACGAGCGCGACGGCCGCGGCCGGCCTGCCCGCCGCCCAGCAGCAGGCGCAGCAGCAGATCGCCGAAGCCCTGCGCCAGCAGGGTTACACCGACGAGCAGATCCAGCAGATCGCCGCGACCTTCGCCCCCGCGACCGAGTCGCTGACCACCGCCCTCCAGGACGCGAACACCCAGATCCAGGGGCTGAACACCCAGGTGGGGCAGCTCGCCACGGGTGCCGACCAGGTCTCGACCGGTGCCGCGACCCTGGCCGCCGCCACACCGGCCCTGACCCAGGGCATCTCGTCGGCCGCGACCGGCTCGTCGCAACTCGCCACGGGCGCGGCGAGCGCCGCCTCGGGCGCCTCGACCCTCGCGACCGGTCTCGACACCCTGAGCAGCGGGTCCACCTCGCTGCGCGACGGCGTCGTCAGCCTCGACACCGGCACCACCCAGCTCCGCGACGGACTGCAGAGCGGACTCGGCGAGATCCCCGCGAGCACCGACCGGACGCGCGACGACCAGGCGAGCGCCATCAGCGACCCGGTCGCGGTCAAGGACGCCGCCCTCACGAGTGCCGGCACCTACGGCGCCGGACTGGCACCGTTCTTCATCAGCCTCGCGGCCTGGATCGGCATGTACGCGCTGTTCCTGATCGTGAAGCCGATCTCGAAGCGGGCCATCACCGCCGTCAAGGCCCCCGTGCGCATCTCGCTGGCCGGCTGGCTGGCCCCGGTGGTGCTCGGCGTCGTGCAGATGGTCGCGCTCTACGTCATCGTCACGCAGGCGCTCGGCTTCGAGGTCGCCCACCCGCTCGGCATGATCGGGCTGATGGCCCTCGCCTCGGCGGCGTTCGCGGCGATCATCATGACGCTCAACGTCTGGCTCGGCAGCGTCGGGCAGTTCCTCGGACTGGTGCTGATGGTCGTGCAGCTCGTCACGGCCGGCGGGACCTTCCCGTGGCAGACCCTGCCCGCGCCGCTCGCAGCCCTCCACTTCGTGCTGCCGATGAGCTACGCCACCGACGGCCTGCGCCAGGTGATGTACGGCGGCAGCTCGGCCGCGGCCTGGGGCGACGCCGGCGTGCTGGCGGCCTGGCTGCTCGGCGCGCTCGTGCTGACCTGGGTCGCGACCTCCCGCATGACGCGGGCGCGCACGATGCGCGACCTGCGGCCCTCGCTGATCGGCTGAGACCGCCGCTTCCGCCGAGGACGCAGGAGGCGCGGGTCGCGTGACCCGCGCCTCCTGCGTCCTCGCGCGGTCGCGCCGCTAGTCGGTGCGGGTCTCGAGGGTGGGGAGCACGGCGGGGTCGGCGTCGTGCAGGAACGTCGTGAGGCGTTCGACCTCGTCGACCTCGCCGATGGCGGCCGCACCTCGCCGGAGGGCGAAGAGGGACCGCAGCACGCCCCGGTTGGGTTCGTGCGACCACGGCACGGGGCCCTGTCCGCGCCACCCCGCCTTGCGCAGCGCGTCGAGACCGCGGTGGTAGCCGACGCGGGCATAGGCGTAGGCCTCGAGCTCGGCGCCGCGGGCGTCGGCCTCGTCGCTGAGCAGTGCCCAGGCGAGCGACGACGTGGGGTGGGCGACGACGACCTCGGCCGTCGTCAGCGTCTCGAGGTCGGCGACGACGTCGGGTTCGGCGGGCAGGCGGGTCTCGGGCACGCCGAGCAGGTTCGTTGCGGTCATCCCCCCATCATCCCCGACGTCCGTCCCGGGGACCGTCGCGACCCTGGTATAACTCGTTTCGTCGTGCAATACTGAGATATCACACACGGTCATCGGCCGTGTCGGGCGCCACGGTGCCCGCGAGCTCTCGACGAAAGACCACCGTGCCCACGACCCGACCGCGCCGCGCCGCCCTCGACTCCCCCGCCCTCCTGGCGTACCCGATGCACGGCCAGCGCAAGCTGCTCGACGAGGGCTACCGCACCCGGGACGGTCACCTGATCGAATGGCTCGGTCACGACCTCGCGGGCCGTGGCGGGGTCACCGTCGTCTCGAGGCCGGAGCCCCTCGTGACCTCGATCGCCCGCCGCCGCCCGATCGGGGCACCGGCCGTCGGCACCCGGTCGGTCGACCCGATCACGCTCCGGGCTCCCGACCCGCGCGACCGACGACGCTGGTGGGTCGCGTCCGCCCGCGCCTACCCCTCGTTGCCCCCGTCGGCGGCATCCGTGCCGGCCCTCGTCTGGAATCCCTTCGCCGCCGTCGCCCCGGTCGCGGCCAATCCCTTCGCCGGTCCCCGGCGGGTCGTCCTCGACCTGCTGGACGACTGGAGCCGGCACTACGCCTTCGAGAGCATCCGCGCCGAGGTCGACGAGGCCTACGCGGCCGCCTTCGCCCTCGCTGACGTCGTGACGGCCAACGGCGCGGGCACCGCCGACCTCGCCCGCCGACACGGACGCACCGAC
Organism: Frigoribacterium sp. PhB118; assembly: GCF_003751725.1. Taxonomy (NCBI): domain Bacteria; kingdom Bacillati; phylum Actinomycetota; class Actinomycetes; order Micrococcales; family Microbacteriaceae; genus Frigoribacterium; species Frigoribacterium sp. PhB118. The sequence goes on from NZ_RKID01000002.1 coordinate 28,188, forward strand.
GTCGTCCTGCTGCCCAACGGCTGCGACCCCCACCGCTTCGACGGCACGAGCCGGGCGACCGGCCCGACCACCGTCGGGTACGTGGGCAAGATCGGGCGGAGGCTCGACCTCGCCGGCATCCTGGCGACCGTCGCCGCCCTGCCCCACGTGTCGTTCGTGTTCGCCGGCCCGGTGCTGGACGCCGAGTACGGGGTGCTGGCCGACTCGCCCAACGTCACCCTGCTGGGCGACGTGCACTACGACCGCGTGCCGGCCCTGCTGCAGACCTTCGACGTCGGCTGGGTGCCCCACCACGTCGGCGAGCGCGAGGTCGGCGGGGACGTCATCAAGACCTACGAGTACCGCGCGGCGGGTCTCCCCGTCCTCAGCACGGCCGTCTGCGGCATCGAGGCGCGCGGTCTGGACGGCGTGACGGTCGCCGACACCGCCGAGCACGCCTCGGTGCTCGCCGCACTCGCCGCAGGCTCCGACGGGCGGGTGCCCCGGCTCCCGGGTGCCATCCCTCCCGACGCCACGTGGCGGCAGAAGGCCGACGTCGTCCGCGACGCGCTCCGCCTGCCGGCCCGCCGACCGTCCTAGACCCGATCAGCCCCCGATCCGACACCACGCCGTTCAGCAGGGAAGAACTCCATGGAACTCAAGACCTTCATCACCGTCGTCCGGACGCGGTGGGTCCTCATCGTCGTCGTGACCCTGAGCGCCGTGCTGCTCGGGGCGACCGCGTCGCTCGCGACGGCGAAGTCGTACGCGTCGTCGACGCAGCTCTTCGTCTCGGTCTCGTCGATCGGCTCGTCGGACGCCGGCGACCTCGTCCAGGGCAGCAGCGCCGCGCAGGCCAAGGTGCGCTCCTACGTCTCCGTCGTCACGTCAGGTCGGGTGCTCGAACCCGTCATCGCCGATCTCGGGCTCGACACCACCCCCGCGGGGCTCGCCTCGAAGATCTCGGCCTCCAGCCCGGTGAACACGTCGTTGATCGACATCTCGGTCACCGACGGCGACCCCGCGCAGGCGGCACGACTCGCCGACGCCGTGGCCACGAGCTTCGAGAAGGTGGTCGAAGAGCAACTCGAACAACCCGTGGGCGGCGGCAGCGGGCTGGTCACCGTCGAGTCCATCGACGCTCCCGTCGTGCCGACGAGCCCGGCCAACCCCAAGCCCGTCCTCTGGATCAGCCTGGCCCTCGGCCTGGGCATCCTGTCGGGCACGGCCCTGGCCCTCCTCCGCAACACCCTCGACACGCGCATCCGCAGCAAGGCCGACGTCGAGGGGGTGACGAACGCGCCGCTGCTCGGTGGCATCGGCTTCCACACAGAAGCCTCCTCGGCCCCGCTGGTCGTCAACAACGATCCGCGCAGCCCACTCGCCGAGTCCTACCGCGCCCTCCGCACCAATCTCCAGTTCGTCTCGTTCGAGGGACGCAGCCGGACCTTCATCGTCACCTCGGCCATGCCCGGCGAGGGCAAGTCGACGACGGCGGCGAACCTGGCCGTCTGCCTGGCCGAGACCGGTGCCTCGGTGCTGCTCGTCGACGCCGACCTGCGCCGGCCCCGCGTCGCCGAGGTCATGGGCCTCGAGAGCGCCGTCGGACTGACCGACCTGCTCGTCGGGCGGGCAGAACTCGTCGACGTCGTGCAGCCGTGGGGACGCCTGGGCCTCCACGTGCTGCCCTCGGGCACCGTTCCCCCGAACCCGAGCGAACTGCTCGGCTCGCTCGCCATGGCGAGCCTCGTCTCGACGGTCGAGGTCGACTACGACTTCGTCATCATCGACACCCCACCCCTGCTGCCGGTGACCGACGCCGCCGTCCTCAGCCGCTGCGTGAGCGGCGTGATCGTCGCGACCGCCGCCCAGCGATCGTCGCGCCACCAGCTGAAGCAGGCCCTCGCCGCCGTCTCCGAGATCGGCAGCCGCACCCTGGGGGTCGTCCTCACGATGGCCCCGACGAAGGGCCTGGGTGCCTACGGGTACGGCGCCTACGGGGGCTACTACGGTTCGGTGACCGAGAACTCGGTCCCCGCCTCGAGGGCGGCGGCCCGATGACCATCCCGCCCCTCGCGATGGTGTGCACCGGGAACATCTGCCGCTCGCCGCTGGCCGCCGAACTCGTGCGCAGTGCCACGTCGGCGGCCGTCCAGAGCTTCGGGACGTCGGCCGTGGTGGGCGAACCGCCGCCCCGCCCCACCCTGCAGGCCGCCGAGTCCCTCGGGCTCGACCTGTCGACCCATCGTGCCCGTCAGCTGACGGCCGACGTCGTGGGTCGCGCTCCCCTCGTCCTGGCGCTCGCCCGGGAACACCGCCGGGCCGTCGTCTCGCTGGTGCCGAGGGCGAACCGCACGACCTTCACCCTGCGGGAGTTCGCACGCCTGAGCCGTCTCATCGATCCCCACGAGACGGCACGCGCGATCGCATCGACCCCGGACCCCGCCGAGCGTCTGGACCGGGTCGTCGCCCTCGCCGCGGCGCACCGCGGCTCCGGCGCCCTCGTCACGCCCGACGAGGACGACGTCGTCGACCCTTTCGGGCTCGGAGCCGACGTGTACGCGAAGTCGACCGCCCAGATCGTCGACGCGACGAACGACGTCCTCGCCTACCTCGGGCGAGCCCTGAGAGCCTGACCCCGCCCCGCCCGCCTCCGACCACGCGCCCCGACGACAAGGTCGTCGGGGCGCTTCGTCGTGGGCGGGGACGACCGCGCGGCGGGACGGTCCCGCGACGGGGACGGTCCCGTTGGCTCAGCGGGCTGCCGTGAGGGTGCCGACGACGAGGCCGGGCCGGTCCGACGAGTCGCCGAGGACGCGGTCGTCGCGAGCCCGGCCATCGCGAGCCCGGTCGTCGCGAGCCCGGTCGTCGCGAGCCCGGTCGTCGCGAGCCCGGTGCGACCCGGACGGGTCCGCTCCGGCCGGGTCCAGCGCGGCTCGGTCGTCGCCCGGACGGTCCTGCAAGGCGCAGAAGGCCCACAAGACCGCGGACGTCGAGAACCAGACGAAGTAGTCGAACGAGAAGAGCGTGACGATCATGACGACGAGGACTGCCCGCCCGGCCCGGGAGGCGTGGACGAACCCGACGACGAGCGCCGCGACCAGTGAGACGATCCCGGCGATCCCGAACGTGGCGAGGGTGGTCACGAGCTGGTTGTCCACGACCGTGAACCCCTCTTGGGGCAGGAGGCCCCGGGCGTACAACTCGGCCTCGCTTCCGAAGCCGCTGCCGGCCAGTGCCTCGAGCGCGGGCCGCGCGAGGAGTCCGGGGACCGATCGGACCGCCCCCATCCGGTTCTCGTAGGAGCCGGAGGCCACGAGCGTCCCGACCGCCTCGACGATCTCGGACGCCAGGGCGGCGGCACCTGCGAGGGCTGCGAGCACGGTCAGGACGATCTTCGCGGCCCGGGACCGCGCCTCGGAGGTCATCAGGACGTAGGTCACGGCGAGGAGGACGGCGGCGACGACGCTTCGGCTTCCCGACAGCAGGATGCCCGCCGACAGCACGAGGACGGCGAACGGCGGGAACCAGACGGGGAAGGCCCGCCGCGCGACGAGGACGAGGACCAGGCAGACCGCGAGGAACACGGCGTACGGGATGGGGTGGCCGAGGGTGCCCTCGACCCGGACGAGACCACCGGGCAGGATCTTGTTGTCGCTGACGAACGAGCGGCCCGTCGCAAGGACCTTGTACCCGAAGGGGATCGGACGATGGGTGATCGTGAGCTCGACGACTCCGACCACGACCTGCGCGAGGCCGAGGACGACGAGACCGCGGACGAACACGAGGAGGTCGCGGGACGACGACGTCGACACGAGCCACGAGATCGCGACCCCGATCGCCGCGAGCTCGGCCATGAGGACGATCGTCGACGGGGCGAGCGCCAGCACGCAGACGATCGAGAAGGCGAAGAACGCGGTCGTCGCCAGTGTGGCCCGAGGGCGGCCGATCGACCACGACCGGGGCGAGACGAGTGCCGCCACCGAGACGCCGGCCACGGCGGCCACGGCGGCGTGGCGGACGATGTCGGGCGCGGAACCCGACGTCGTCGAGATCAGGACGGCGAAGGCGACGACGAGCGCCGCGCCTCGTCGCCGGTCGGCCGGCAGGAGCAACCCGCCGACGAATGCGACCAGGGCCGCCGCGACGGCACCGGCGAGGACGATGATCATCGGGACGCCTCCCCTCGAGCGTCCGGACTCGACGGACCGACCGGGGCGGGCTCGGCGGCGGGCTCGACGGCCGACACGGACGAGGCGCGGCGCGACCGCGCGAGGACGACGAGCTGGACGACGAGCCCCACGGCCTCGGCCGACACGAGTGCCGACACGGCACCCAGCGCGCCGTGGTGGGCCCCGAGCACGAGGACTCCCGGAACGCCGACGACCGCCGACGCGATCGACGCCGTCGTCGTCTGGGCGTGGCGCCCTGCACTGACCAGGGCGAGGCCGGCGCCACGAGACGTGCAGATGACGGCGATGAGCACGCCGCCCGCCAGGGCGAGGTCGGGCGACACCGGGACGGCGCCCGTGAAGAGGACGACGGCGACGGCCGGCATGGACAGCGCGAAACCGACGCCGACCACGAGACCGAGCCCGGCGTTGAGACCGAGGGAGACCAGGCTGCGACGGTGCGCGAGTTCGGCGGAGGGCACGCCCACCCACGTCTGCAGGCGGTCGGGAATCGCGGACACGACCTGCAGCCCCATGCGCAAGGGTCGGTCCACCGCGGCGAATCCGGCGACGGAACCGGGCGAGACGGCGCCCAGCAGGGCCACAGGCAGGGATTTGTAGGTCGTCGCCACGCCCCTCCCGAGCACGAGGACGAGTTGGGAGCGCACGACGGCCGGGACCGCGCGGAAGTCGTCCGCCCCGGGCAGACGGGCGCCCCCGAGACGAGGCGCGACGCCGAACGTGACGACGGCAGCGAGGACCATGCCGGCGCCGTAGACCTCGAGCGGCGCACCGGCGGCGATCGCGACGGCCGAGACCAGCGAGACCAGCACGCGCGGCGACGTCTCGGCGACGAGGACCAACAGCGGGCGCCCGAGGCCGATGAAGTACCAGGTCGGGCTGAGTGCGCCGAGCGCGACACCCACGGAGACGAGCGCGGCCGCCGGGCGGTGCTCGTCCACGACGGCGAGCGTCACGGCCGCCGCGACGGGCAGCAGGACGGCGGTGGCGACGAGCTTGCTGGCCGATGCGGTGGCGAAGAGGTCACCGGGTGGCCGGGTCGCCCGGGCGACGCGTTGCGGGCCCACGATGCTCCAGCCGAGCTCGGCGACGACCGCCGTGGCGATGCCGACGGACAGGCCGACGGCCACCGCCGCCCAGCCCGACGCCCCGTGGGTCGAGGTGATCGCGGGGATCACGGCCAGCGGGGCGGCCGCACCGAGGGCCGGCACGAGCAGGTGGAGGGCGAGACGGCCGACCTGCCGCCCGAATCCCCTCACGAGTGGACCCGCCGAGGGCCGAGGGCCGACAGGTGGTCCGTGAACCGGTCGTACGATCTCTGCACCACCGACTCGAGGCGCTCGGCGACGTCGCGCGGCGACTCCGCCTGGTGGGCGAGCGGGGCCCCCACCAACGCGTCGGCGATCGAGGAGGCGCTGGCCGGCTCGGTCTGGACGAGCAGGCCCCCTGCCGCGCACCGGACGTCGTCGAGGGCGCTCGATCGCTGGGTGACGACGGTCCGACCGCACGCCAGCCCCTGCCAGACCTTGTTCGCCACGACGCCGCGGGCCTTGGCCGAGGAGCCGAAGACCCCCAGGACGACGTCGGCCCGGGCGATGTGGGCGAGGAGTTCGCCCTCGGGCACCGCGTCGACGAAGGTGCACCGGTCGCCGAGGCCCGCTCGACGGACCCGGGCCTCGACGGCCCGGCGGGCGGGACCGTCGCCGACGAGGACGACCTCGACCCGGCGACGGGCCCCGATCAGTGTGAGGGCGTCGACGACGAGATCGACGCCGTGGAGGGGGATGTACCCCCCGTAGTACAAGACCCGGAGCGCGTCGTGAGGCGGAGCGGGCGGCTGCCGGGTGGCCCAGGTCGGGGCACCGACGGCGAGGGGGACGACCGTCGCCGAGGGGCCGTGGCGCCGGACGATCTCGGCGGCCCGTGGCTCGGTGTCGATCAGGTAGAGATCCGCGCACCTCACGGCCGCGGCGTCGAGCACACGGAACCGGAGGGCCGCGGGCGATGCCGGGGAGACCCGCCGCCAGTCGTCGACCGCGGTCTCGTGGAGACCGACGAACCCGTCGACGACGAGAGCGGCACCCTGCAGACGGGCGACGAGCCACGCGAGCGGCGCGTGGCTGAGCCGGAACTCGGAGAGCAGGACGACGTCGGCGCGCCGGGCGCCCCGGACGAGCGAGCGGACGTCCTCGATCGCACGACGCAGCCGACCCGCGGCACGCGACCGCGGCGCGACGACGACCGACGCGCCGAGCCGTCCTTCGAGATGGGCCCGCACGCGGACGTTGCGGGGGTAGCCCGTGTCGTGCACCCCGTACTGGAGGACCCGGAGCGGAGCGGTGCCGGGGCGAGGCGCTCGGGTCGGACGACCGGACGGGCCGCTCATCGGGCGGCCGCCGTGATGCCGAGCCGGGACAGCCGGTCGACCACGGCGTCGACCGACGCACCGACGGACAGGAGCGAGGCGTTCGCGGCGACGTGGTCCGAGACCGTCCGGCGCAGCGCGCGGTCGGCGGTCAGGTCGCGGACGGCGGACAGCCACCGGTCGGGTTCGCCCACGGGCAGGACGAGTCGTCGTCGCAGGTCGGGGTCGGTCACGAGGAGGGGTGCGGCACCGTAGCTGTCACCCAGCAGGACGGGCACGCCCGCGGCGGCGGCCTCGACGGCGCTGCGGCCGAAGGCCTCTCGTGAGGCCGTCCCGACGAAGAGTCCGGCGTCGTCCCACAGCCTCGCCGGGTCGACCCACCCGGGCATGGTCACGCCGTCGGGCAAGGAGGCGCGGAGCCGGTCCTCGAGCGGACCCTGCCCGTGCAGGCGGCCGGGGACGCCCGCCCGTGCCGCGAGGTCGACGAACGCCGCAGGCCGCTTGTCGACGTCGAACCGGGCCGCCCAGACGAGAGGCGTGGCCGCCTCGCCCCACGAGCTGCGGGCCGAGAGACGGATGCCGGCCGGGACGAGGTGGGGCCGGCGCGCCCGCGCCACCTCGTCGGCGAGGACCGGCGTCGTCGCCCAGACGTCGTCGGCCCCGCGGAGGGCGCGACCCTCGACGAGGCGGAGGGCGACCCGACGGAGGCGCGCCTGCTCACCGGGAGCGGGCCACGGCAGTCCGCGGACCCACGCCACCCAGGGCGTGGACCCGTGACGGCGCAGCCGGGCGAGGGCGACGTCGCTCTGCGTGACGAGCGTGACGACAACGTCCGCGGCATCGGCCTCGGGGGCGCTCGTCACGAGACCGGCGACCTCGTCGACGACCGCGCGACCGTGCGCATGGACCGTCACCTCGCGGACGCCGGGGGTGGTCGCGACCGTGCCGCCAGCCGTCGGGCGCAGTCCCACGACGGCTCGCCAGTCGAACCCCCGGCCCCGCGCTTCGGCGACCAGGTCGTGGGTCGAGCGGTAGACCCCGCTGCGGGCCATCAACGGCGCCGCGACGAGCAGGACCCGGGGCGCCGAGCGGGAGCCGTCGGCGGCGGGGGACGGGGCGGACGACGGCACGGAGCACTCTCGCTTCTGTTCGGGAGACAGGAAGTGATCGACCCTCAGACCGATCATCAAGAGTATAGGTGTGAAATATGAGTCAGGTCAACGGTCGACCGACACGAGGGGTCAGAAGCGGTGACGCACGACCCACGAGTGCATCACCACGGCGGCGGCCGCCGCGGCGTTGATGCTGCGCGTCGAGCCGAACTGCGAGATCTCGAGCACGGCCTCGGCCGCCGCGAGCGCCTCGGGCGACAGGCCCGGCCCCTCCTGCCCGAAGACGAGGACGCAGCGCTCGGGCAGGTCGAACGTCTCGATCGGCACCGACCCCTCGACGTTGTCGACGGCGAGGACGGGGAGGCGCTGCTCACGGGCCCACGCCAGGAACGTCTCGACGTCCGGGTGGTGCAGCACGTGCTGGTACCGATCGGTGACCATCGCCCCCCGCTTGTTCCACCGGCGGCGACCGATGATGTGCACGGTGTCCGCGGCGAAGGCGTTGGCGCTGCGCACGATCGACCCGATGTTCATGTCGTGCTGCCAGTTCTCGACGGCGACGTGGAAGCCGTGCCGGTGCGCGTCGATGTCGGCCACGACGGCCTCCATCGTCCAGTACCGGTAGCGGTCGACCACGTTGCGTCGGTCACCCTCGCGCAGCAGCTCGGGGTCGAAGTGGTCCCCCTCGGGCCAGGCCTCCTCGCCGCCCGGCCAGGGGCCCACCCCGTGCGTGAGTTCGTCGCTCGGCGGGGTCGGGGACTCGTCCTGGGGCATCCGACCAGGGTAGGCGGTGGGCGGAGGCGACCCGCGCCTCCTCGTCGTCAGGGCACCTCGCTAAGGTGAGCGCCATGGGTGCACGCGAAGACGTCGAATGCTGGCTGACCGACATGGACGGCGTGCTCGTCCACGAGAACCACGCCCTGCCCGGCGCGGCCGACCTGATCCAGCAGTGGCAGGACGAGGGCACGCCCTACCTGGTGCTGACGAACAACTCGATCTTCACCCCGCGCGACCTGGCGGCCCGTCTGCGCGCCTCGGGGCTGCACGTGCCCGAGGAGCGCATCTGGACGAGCGCCCTCGCCACCGCCGACTTCTGCCGGTCACAGATGCCCGGCGGCTCGGCCTTCGTCATCGGCGAGGCCGGCATGACCACCGCCCTGCACGAGGCGGGGTTCATCATGACCGAGACCAACCCCGACTACGTCGTCGTGGGCGAGACGCGCAACTACTCGTTCGACTCGATCACCAAGGCCGTGCGGCTCATCCTGGGCGGTGCACGCTTCATCGTCACGAACCCCGACGCCACGGGCCCGAGCGCCGACGGCGTGCTGCCCGCGACGGGCGCGATCGCCGCGATGATCTCGAAGGCCACCAACAAGGAGCCCTACGTGGTCGGCAAGCCCAACCCGATGATGTTCCGTTCGGCGATGAACCGCATCGGCGCGCACAGCGAGAACACGGCGATGATCGGCGACCGGATGGACACCGACATCATGGCCGGCATCGAGGCCGGGCTGCACACCATCCTCGTGATGACGGGCATCAGCGACCAGGCCGAGATCGACCGCTACCCGTTCCGGCCGAACGAGATCCTGGCCGGGGTGCACGAACTGGTGCGCAGCGAGCCGATCGAGTCCGACGTGGTGCCGTCCGAGGCCTGAGGCCTCCGGAGGCGCGGGCAGCCTCGACGCGTCAGCCCGCGACGGCGACGAGGCTGGTCGTCAGGGGTTCGCCGCCGCTGCGGTTGACGAAGCACGAGTACGTGCGGTCGCCGGCGGCCCACGCGTCGGCGTCGGCCGGGAAGCTCGCGAGCAACTGCACGTCGGGGTAGGCCGCGGCGGCCTGCCGGTCGAGCGCGTCCGCGCCCGTGCAGAGCAGGTTCATCTGGCTCTGCAGCACGTCGGCACCCGGGTAGGCCGCGGCCGCGTCCCCGTCGAGGGTGCCCAGTCGGGTGAGCTGGGCGACGTGCGGCTGCGCACAGTCGGCGACCTCGTAGTCCTGCTGCCAGGCCGATTCGAACGCCGAGAAGCACTCGCCGCCCTGCAGGTCGGCGTACGAGTGCGTGCCTGCCGCGAGCGGCCCGGCCGGGGCGACCTCGGCGGCGGGCTCGACCGGCGCAGCCGTCACGGTCCGGGCCGCGGTCGGTGCCGCGGCGGCGGCCGACGCGTCGCTCGTCAGGTCGTCGGTGGAGGCGAAGAGCGATCGCGAGAGGAAGAAGAGCGCGACCAGCAGCAACAGGATCACGAGCCCGGCACCCACGGCGGCCAAGCCCTTGTGCGACCGGACCCACTCGGCCAGGCCTGCCGTGCGCGGTGTGGTGGCGGGCCTCTCGTCCACCGGACGGGTCTGCGGCACGAACACGCCGGCTCCGCCGACCTCACGGCGCGGCCGCTCACCCGTCAGGGCCGAGGTGGCGCTCATCGAGACGCCGGGCAGCACCTGCGTGGCATCGACCCCGGGGTCGTCGACGTCGGGGCGCTCGTCGAGGGCGGAACGAGGAGGCGCGAACAGCGCGGTCGCGGTCGTCACCTCGGCCCCGTCGTCCAGGCCCTCGTCGTCGGCGTCGGCGTCTGGGTCTCGGTCGGCGCGGGACGACTGCTCGACGTCGGGCACGGGCCCGACCTCGGACGGCGGAACGTCGCCGGAGCCGGACAGCGACCAGGCGCCGGGGGCGTCGTCCGCGTTCGTCGCGTGCTCGGGCTCGTGCTCGCTCTCGGGACGTGCGCCCCGCGGCTCGACGGCCGCGGTGCCGGCACCTGACGGGACGACGCCGAGGATCTCGGTGAAGGTGGGCTCGCGGTCCCCCCTCGAGCCGGAGTCGGCCCTGGGCTCCGGGACGGACGACGCCTGGGTCGTGGGGGACGGCGTCGGCGTCGGCGTCAGCGTCGGCGTCGAGGGGACCGCCGCGGCGCCGGGGACGCCGGGCTCGACCCCGCCACGGGAGGCCGCCGAGGCGGCAGCGGCCGCAGCAGCTGCGGCTGCGGCTGCCTCGGCCAGACGACGCTCACGCCGCGTCATCTCGTGGTGCTCTTCGACCCACCACGGCGCCTCGACACCGCCTTCGCGGGAATCGACGGCCGGCTCGGGCTCGGGCTCGACATCGGACGCCGGCTCGGGCTCGGGGTCTGCCTGGAACTCCGGCTCGGGCTCGGGCATCGGCTCTGGCTCGGGCGTCTGCTCCGGCTCTCCTTGGGACTCCGGCTCAACGAGGCGCTCGGGCTCGGGCTCGGGCTCGGGCTCGGGCTCGGGCTCGGGCAGAGCATCCCAGTCGAAGGTCGCTGGTTCGGCGGATTCGGCCCGGGGTGCCGAGATGAGGGCGGTGAAGGGCCCTGGCTCGTCGCTCACGCCGGCACGCTCCTCGACGTCGGCGAGACCCGACGCCTGAGCGGCATCACCGGCGTCATCGGCGTCCTCGGGGTCGGACGGCGGCGACTCGGGTCGCCTCGACTCGGGCTGAGCGGGAAGGTCGGGAACGGGCACGGACGACGGAGGCGGCGGCGGCACGGACCCCGTCAGCGCTCCGAGGTCGAGTGCCTGGGGGTGACCGAAGGTCTTCGGCGGAGGCGTCCCGGCCGGGGACTCGGGCACGACGAACGGCAAGGGGGTCGGAGGCGACACCTCGGCCGAGCCCGTGGGCACGGACGCACCACCCGGGTCAGCCGGTCGCTCGGGGTCGTCGTCGTCGTGGGGGACGTCGACCGCTCGGGTGGCCGGCGGCAGGTCGAGGGCCTGGGTGGGGACGTCCTCGGGGGCGGTGTCGGGAAGACGACCCGCGCCTCCTGACGGGGTGTCGGTCGCGTCGTCGTCGTCGGCACCGTCGAACTGGGCGGCGAGCCAGTCGCTGGCGTCGTCGCGCCCGGCGTCGTCGCCGTCGTCGCCCCTGGGCCGGTCGTCGGTCACGGTGTCAACCCGAGGTCTTCCAGCCCGATCGCGGCGAAGTAGGGGTAGCCGGCCGCCTCGATCACCTCGCGGGCCCCGGTGCTGCGGTCGACGACGACGGCGACGGCGGCGATCTCGGCTCCGACGGCCTCGAGGGCCTTGGCGGCGGCGAGGGGCGAACCGCCGGTCGTCGAGGTGTCCTCGAGCACGATGACGCGCTTGCCCTCGAGGTCGGGGCCCTCGACCTGCTTGCCGCGGCCGTGGTCCTTGGGCTTCTTGCGGACGACGAAGGCGTCGTAGTCCTTGCCGAGCGCCACGCCCTGGTGCAGCACGGCGGCGGCGATCGGGTCGGCGCCCATCGTCAGGCCACCGACCGCGAACACGTCGGGCACCTCGTCGATCAGGTCGACCATGACCCGGCCGATCAGGGGCGCGACCCGGTGGTCGAGGCTGACCTTGCGGAGGTCGATGTAGTACGTCGCCTTCTTGCCGCTGGTCAGCGTGAAGTCGCCGTGGAAGACGGCCTCGGAGCCGATGTAGTCGATGAGCTGCGTGCGTGCGTCGGTCACGGTGACCCATGGTAGAGCAGGCGGGCTCCGAACGTCGGGGCGGGCGGACACGGCTCGACGCCCCGACGGTGGACGGCGGCGGCCTCGGACCCCGCCGGTGCCGGGCCGGTACCGTGGTCGGCATGCGCGTCGCGACCTACAACGTCAACTCCGTCCGGGCTCGAGTGGGCAGGGTCGTCGACTGGCTCGTCCGTGAGGACGTCGACGTCGCGGGACTGCAAGAGATCAAGTGCAAGCCCGAGCAGTTCCCCTACGACGCCTTCCGCGAGGCAGGCTACGAGGTCGAACTGCACGGGCTCAGCCAGTGGAACGGCGTCGCGTTCGTCAGCCGCCTTCCGATGGAGGACGTCGAGATCACCTTCCCGTCGCAGCCGGGCTTCGCCAAGGGCCAGGAAGGCCCCGACCAGCCCAAGGAGGCGCGGGCGATCGGCGTCACGGTCGAGGGCGTCCGCCTGTGGAGCCTCTACGTGCCCAACGGCCGCGAGCTGGGCGACCCGCACTACGACTACAAACTCGACTGGCTGGCAGCGCTCGCCGCCGAGACCGAGGCCTGGCTCGCCGAGCGACCCGACCACCCGTTGGCCCTGATGGGCGACTGGAACGTCGCACCGCTCGACACCGACGTGTGGGACATGTCGGTCTTCGAGGGCCACACCCACGTCAGCCAGCCCGAGCGCGACGCCTTCTTCCGCTTCGAGGAGGTCGGCCTGACCGACGTCGTCCGCTCGCGCCTGCCCGAGGGCTACACCTACTGGGACTACAAGCAGCTGCGCTTCCCCAAGAACGAGGGCATGCGCATCGACTTCATACTGGGCTCGAAGGCCTTCGACGGCCTCGTGACGTCCGCGGCCATCCACCGCGACGAGCGCAAGGGCGACGCCCCGAGCGACCACGTCCCCGTGGTCGTCGACCTCGACCTCGAGACCGAGCTCGACGACGACCGCCCGATGATCTTCTGAACCCCGGCCCCGCTCGCCTGCGGCGCTCGACACCAGGAGGCGCGGGTCAGGCGAGCAACGCCGCCACCAGCACCAGCACGGGAACCGAGAGGATGGTCGTCGCCAAGACCGTGTCTCGGGCGACGACGACCCCGGTCTGGTAGCGCTGGGCGTAGTTGAAGACGTTCTGGGCCGACGGCAGACCGGCCAGCACGACCGCCACGAAGAGCTCGTCGCGGTCGAAGTCGAAGACGAACGCCCCGAGCAGCCAGGCCGCGACCGGCATGACGACGAGCTTGAGGACGACGGCGACGACGATGTCGGCGCGCCCTTGCCCTGCCTGGAACGGCTTCGAGCCGTACAACGACATGCCGAACGACAGCAGGACGACCGGCACCGCGGCACCGCCCACCAACTCGAACGGCTCGCGGACGGCCTGGGGGATCTCGAGGCCGGTGACCGCCACGAGCACACCGAGGGCGGACCCGATCAGCAGGGGGTTCGTGAACGGTCGGGCGATGGTGCGCCCGAGGCTGCTGCCGCGGTTCGTCACGGTGTCCATGACGGCGAGCACGATCGGCGTGAGCACGAGCAGCTGGTAGAGCAGGACGGGGGCGACGAAGGTGGCACTGCCCAGCACGTAGGTCGCCACGGGCAGGCCGATGTTGTTCGCGTTGACGTAGGCGCCACCCATCGTCCCGATGGCCGTCTGCGCCGCACTGCGTCGGAGGACGAACTTCAGGACGACGACCGAGAGGACGGCGGCCAGGAGCGAGGCGAGCGCCGAGACCACCAACAACCGCGAGAACAGCACGTGGACGTCGGCCTGCGAGATGGTGGAGAACAGCAGGCAGGGCGTGAGGACGAAGAAGACGAGGCGCGAGAGCACCCGGTGGCCGGATTCTCCGAGCAGGTCGATGCGACCGACGACGTAGCCGGTCACGATGATCACGCCGATGATCGCGAACCCGATCAGCACTCCACCCATGGGTCCATCCTGTCGCACGCCCCGGGGGCCGGCGGGACGACCGGGTCAGGCCACGGGCACGCCGTCCCCCACCGGGGCGCCGATGCGTTCGAGCAGATGCGCCGCCTCGTCCTCGGCCTGGGCGTCGACGGCCCAGGTGACGACACCCGCCTCGCACGCGGCGACGGCGAACGCCTCGCCGGTCGGGAGCCCGCTGGCGCGGGCGAGGTCGTCGGCGAAACGCCTCGCCGCCTGGGCGACCGGGCGATCCGACGCGACGACGACGAGGGCACCGCGACGCAGGCCGTCCGCGAGGCTGTCGACCGCACGGTCGAGCTGTACCGCCGTCGGGGTGGCGGCGTCGACGGCCACCACGGCCCAGTCGAAGCCGACGACGTCGTCGATCGGGGTCGCCATCTCGCACGAGAGCACGACGACCTCGGCGTCGAGTGCCGCCGCCCGATCGGCGACGGGACGGATCACCGGGTACGGACCGGCGAGGACGAGCTTCGGGGCGTGGGCGAACAGCATGACGGGGCCTCTCGGGGTGGAAGGAGCGCCCGGCGGGTCCGACCGGGCGGGACATCGAGTCGACGATGCGTCACGTACTACTCTACGTGTGACATTTACATTGCACAAGACGTCGCGGCCGTCACCGTTCCGAACAGGCCCTGCACTCCCCTGCGCCCCCCTCGCCTCCTGACGCCCCGGGCCCCGGCCGTCGGGCAGAATCGACGGGTGACGCGCCTCCACGATCCCTCGGTCCACACGTTCGCCAGCGACAACTACGCCGGAGCCCACCCCGAGGTGCTGCAGGCGATCGTCGACGCCGCCGGCGGCCACGTCGGCTCGTACGGCGCCGACCCGTACACGCAGCGGCTGGCCGAGGTCGTCGTCGAGACGTTCGGCGAGGGGGCGACCATCGACCCCGTGCTGACCGGCACCGGTGCGAACGTCGCGGCCCTCCAGGCCCTCACCCCGCGCTGGGCGGCCGTGATCTGCGCGACGACCGCGCACGTCTACACCGACGAGGGCGGCGCTCCCGAACGCCTGGGCGGCATCAAGCTGTTGACCGTGCCGACCCCCGACGGCAAGCTCACGCCCGAGCTGATCGACCGGCAGGCCTACGGCTGGGGCGACCAGCAGCGCCCTCAGCCCCTCGCGGTCACGATCACGCAGAGCACCGAGCTCGGCACGGTCTACACGCCCGACGAGATCCGGGCCGTGACCGACCACGCGCACACGCTCGGCATGCGGGTGCACCTCGACGGCGCGCGCCTGGCGAACGCCGCCGCCTCCCTCGGCGTCCCGCTCCGCGCGATCACGCGCGACGCCGGCGTCGACTCGGTCTCGTTCGGCGGCACGAAGAACGGCCTGGTGCTGGGCGAGTCGGTCGTGACCTTCTCCGAGGAAGCACGGGCCGGCTTGGTCTACCTGCGCAAGATGGACGCACAGTTGGCCTCGAAGATGCGCTTCGTCTCGGCACAGTTCCTGGCCATGCTCGAGGGCGACCTCTGGCTGCGGTCGGCGACGAGGGCCAACGCGATGGCCGCCCGTCTCGCCGACGGCTTGGCCACCCTGCCGGGCGTCGCTGTCACCCAGGCGGTCGACGCCAACGCCGTCTTCGTCGTCCTGCCGCCCGAGGCCGTGGAGCCCCTCCGCGCCGCGCACCACTTCTACGACTGGAACCGCGCCACGGGAGAGGTGCGACTCATGTGCTCGTTCGACACCACCGAGGCGCACGTCGACCGGTTCGTCGAGGACGCCCGCACGCTCGTCGGCTGAGGCCGGGTCCGCTCAGGCCAGGTCGGGTCAGGCCAGGTCCGCTCCGGCCGGGTTCGCTCAGGCTCGGGCGGCCTCGACGAACGCACGGATCAGGTCGACGCTCTTCACGCCGCGCGACGACTCGACGCCCGAGCTGACGTCGACCCCGACGGCACCATGGGGTCGGAGTCCGGCCAGCAGCCCGGCGACGTTGTCCGGGGTGAGCCCCCCGGCCAGCAGCCACTCCCGGGCAGGCGGCGCGGACAGCAGCGGCCCCACGTCGAAGGTGGCGCCGGCACCGGGGTCGATCGCGTCGAGGAGCAGGGCGTCTTCTCGGAAGGCGACCCGCGCCTCCTCGGGTTCGGCCGCGTAGGCGGCGGCGCTGACGGCACGGATCACCCGGAAGCCCGCCGCATGGGCGGCGGCGACGTCCGCCGGGGTCTCGTCGCCGTGCAGCTGGACGGTCGACACCGAGGAGGCGCGGGCCGACTCGAGCACCGTCTCGATGCCCTGCCCGCGGAACACGCCGACGGTCTCGACGCCCGCCGGCACGCGCGCCGCCAACGCGCGTGCACCCTCGGGGTCGATCGTGCGCGGACTGCCGGCCGCGAAGACGAACCCCACGGCGTCGGCCCCGGCCTCGACGGCGGCGTCGACCGTCTCGGGCGTGGACAGGCCGCAGATCTTCACCCAGGTGCGCATGGTTCCAGTCTGCCGGGCTCAGGCGGGCAGGTCGTCCAGGTCGCCGGGCGTGGGCTCGCCGACGTCGTGCCGCACGACCGTCAGCCCCTCGCCCCCGTCGGCCACGTCGACCCGCACGGTGTCGCCGTCGGCGATCTCGCCCCCGAGCAGCGCCATCGCGAGCTTGTCGTCGATCTGACGCTGCATGAGGCGGCGCAACGGCCGGGCGCCGTAGATCGGGTCGTAGCCGCGGTCGGCGAGCCAGGCCCGCGCGTCGGGGGTGACGGCGAGCGCGAGGCGGCGATCGGTGAGCCGTCGTCCGAGGCGGTCGACGTAGAGCGACACGATCTGGCCGAGGTCGTCGGTGCTGAGGGTCGAGAACACGACGATGTCGTCGAGCCGGTTGACGAACTCGGGCTTGAACGCCTGGCGCACCAGGCCCTGCACCAGCTCTTCTTTCTCGGGGTCGCTGAGGCCGGGATCGGTGATGACCTGCGAGCCGAGGTTCGACGTCAGCACCAGGATCGTGTTGCGGAAGTCCACGGTTCGGCCCTGCCCGTCGGTCAGCCGGCCGTCGTCGAGCACCTGCAGCAGGACGTCGAAGACCTCGGGGTGGGCCTTCTCGACCTCGTCCATCAGCACGACGCTGTACGGGCGACGACGCACGGCCTCGGTCAGCTGACCACCGGCTTCGTAGCCCACGTACCCGGGAGGCGCGCCCACGAGGCGGGACACGCTGTGCTTCTCGCCGTACTCGCTCATGTCGACGCGGACGAGCGCCTTCTCGTCGTCGAAGAGGAAGTCGGCGAGGGCCTTGGCGAGCTCGGTCTTGCCCACCCCGGTGGGGCCGAGGAAGAGGAACGAACCGGTCGGGCGGTCGGGGTCGCTGATGCCCGCGCGGGTGCGCCGCACCGCTTCGCTGACGGCCTGGACGGCGGCCTTCTGACCGATGAGGCGCCTCCCGAGTTCGCTCTCGAGGTGCAGCAGCTTCTCGGTCTCGCCGCTGAGCAGACGACCGACCGGGATGCCGGTCCAGGCGGCGACGACCTCGGCGATGTCGGCGTCGGTGACCGAGTCGCTGACCAGCCGGTCGCCCGACTTCTCGAACGACTCGGCGTCGGCGAGGCGCTTCTCGATGTCGGGGATGCGCTCGTAGCTGATACGCGCCGCATCTTCGTAGCGCCCCTCACGCAGGGCGCGGTCGGCGTCGATGCGGGCCTCGTTGAGGTCGCTGCGTAGCGTGCCGACGCCCTGCAGGGCGGCCTTCTCGGCCTGCCAGCGGGCGTCGAGGTCGTCGTAGGCGGCCTGCTGCTGGGCGATGGTCTCGCGCAGGGTGGCGAGGCGGGCCTGCGAGGCGTCGTCCGTCTCCTTCTTGAGGGCCAGCTCTTCGATCTGGAGGCGCACCAGGCCCCGGTAGAGCTGGTCCAGCTCGACGGGCGACGAGTCGATCTCCATCTTGAGGCGGGAACCCGCCTCGTCGACGAGGTCGATCGCCTTGTCGGGCAGCTGACGGCTGGGGATGTAGCGGTTGGACAAGGAGGCGGCGGCCACCAGGGCGCCGTCGGTGATCGTGACCCCGTGGTGCGCCTCGTACCGCTCCTTGAGCCCGCGGAGGATCGCGACGGTGTCCTCGACGCTGGGCTCGCCGACGTAGACCTGCTGGAAGCGGCGCTCGAGGGCCGCGTCCCTCTCGATGTACTGGCGGTACTCGTCGAGGGTGGTGGCGCCGATGAGGCGCAGCTCGCCGCGGGCGAGCATCGGCTTGAGCATGTTCGACGCGGCGACCGAACCCTCGCCCCCGCCGGCACCCATCAGGGTGTGCAACTCGTCGATGAAGGTGATGACCTGGCCGTCGCTCTTGGTGATCTCTTTCAGCACGTCCTTCAGGCGCTCTTCGAACTCTCCGCGGTACTTGGCCCCGGCGACGAGGGCGGCGAGGTCGAGGCTGATCAGGCGTTTGTCCTTCAGGCTGTCGGCGACGTCCCCCTCGACGATGCGCTGGGCGAGGCCCTCGACGACAGCGGTCTTGCCGACGCCGGGTTCGCCGATCAGGACCGGGTTGTTCTTGGTGCGGCGGGTGAGCACCTGGCTGATGCGCCGGATCTCGGCGTCGCGGCCGATGACGGGGTCGAGTTTGCCACTACGGGCGATGGCGGTGAGGTCGACGCCGTACTTCTCGAGGGCCGTCTTCTGCTTCTCGGTGGAGGCCGGAGCGCCCTGCATGTTCGCCATGGATGTGCCTTTCTCGAAACTTGAGTGGAGCTGGCTCAAGTTTACGCCGACACGCCCGGATCGCAAGCCCTCGCACCCGTCATGTTGTGCATGCCTTGTTTTGTGTCTAACATTTCACCATCTGTTCGCCTGGCGGCGCATCGCGTTGCCCAGACATGAAAGAACACCTCTCTCACATGAAGAAAACTCTCAAGCGCACCGGCGCGATCGGGCTGGCCGCAGCCACGATCGTCACCGGCCTCAGCTTCGGCCCCGCGGCCGTGGCCGCAGCCCCTTCCCCTACCAGCTCACCCGTCGACGGATCTCAGGTGCAGTTCGTCGGACAAGGCGCAGACGGGACGATCTACGGTCAGGCATCGCCGACGGCCTGGAACGTCCGCACCTATCAGACCCTCGCTGACGCACAGTCCAATTCGATGGTCTTCACGACCACCAGGGTCGGGGACTATTTCTACGCGGAGGCCGTGGACGGCGACGCCAATCGCTGCCTCTTCAAGAACCAGAGCTCGTCCACGCCCTACGTCGCCCTGGGCGGAAGGTGCGGCTCCGACGCGACTCTGTTCTCGATCGACGGCAACTCCCGAGTAGTGAACAAAGTCACGGGCACACCGATGAGCGCCCCGGTTCGAATCGGTAGTTACTCGTTCTTCGGCCTGTCGAACTCATCTCCGCTCTCCTTCCAGGGAATCGAATCGAAGTCGTATGCCCCGTCGTACAACGAGGCGGACGACACGGTGACGTTGACGATCACCGGAGGCGAGAATGACGCGGACGTGTTCGTCGAGGACATGTCCGGCGGCAACGGCACGACGGGTCGAACGAACGACGACGGCGACGCGACGATCACCCTGTCCCCCTTGCTCAGTGCCGGTGAGACGGTACGCCTGAAGTACGGCGAGTCGGGCACGTGGGAGACCATCTCCACCGGGCGCCTGCCCGCCATCGGCGACCTGCAGGTCGTGCGTGGCGATGACGGCAGGGTCACCGTCAGTGGCAAGGCATCCGGGATGGCCGGTGCGAACGTCTACGTCGGCCCCGACCGCCTCTCGCCCAACGCGGTCCAGATCGAGAAGGCGGCCGCGGACAACACGTTCTCGTTCGTGCTCAATGACGCCGCCGCGGCTCTGAGCACCGGTTACATCTACAGCTACATCCAGGGCGTCCGGACCGAGATCGCCATCAACGGGTTCTCCGGCAAGGTCGACTCGGTCGACATCCCCAACCGGACGGCCGTCATCTCCGGCACCGCCGTCCCCGGGTCGTTCGTGCTGATCGACACTGCAATCCCCGACCAGGTGCAGGCCGGCACCGACGGGCGCTGGTCGCACACGGTGACCGACCTCACGCTGGGCTCGAACCCGATCCCGCTCTCGCAGTACGAGAACGGCGAGAAGACCGGCGAGACCACCCTCGACGTCGTGCTCGACGTCTCCCCTGTGCGCGGCTCGGTGTCGTTCCCGGCCGACCTCGAGCAGGACGCCGTCCTGTCCGGCACCGCCCACCCCGGCTCCACCGTCGTGATCCGCGACGTCGACGGCGACGAGATCGCCCGCACCGAGGCGCGCCTCGGCTCGGGTGCCTGGTCGACCCCGATCGGCGCCCCCGACGCGGGCGGCGACTACGACGTCCGCGTCCACCAAGAGATCGACGGCGAGGCCAACGGTGAGATCGTCGTCACCGTCGCCTACGGCGCCGGTGTCGCGATCACCGCTCCGGTCGAGGGCATGGCCCACGACGGCGGCCCGGTCACCCTGCGCGGCACCGGCGAGGTCGGCGCCCAGGTCACCGTCCGCGAAGAGGGCCGCAGCACCGTCCTGGGCAGCGCCCAGGTGCTCGCCAACGGCCAGTGGACCATCCGCACCACCGACGTCGACGACCGCAAGCACGTCCTCGAGGCCAGCCAGACCGGCAAGGGCAACAACACCACCACCTCGACGGTGACCCTCAACCCCGAGAACGGCGAACAGCCCCCGGTGATCGTCGCCCCGACTGTCGAGACCCCCGAAGCGGGTTCCACGGTCACGACCAGCCGCCCGGTCTTCTCCGGTCACGGCCAGGACGGCGCCACCGTCACGATCGGCTACGGGCCCAACAGCATCATCGGGACCGGCACCGTCGTCGACGGCGAGTGGACCATCACGCCGACCCGTGGGCTCAGCCTCGGCACGAGCAACCTCGTCGTCACCCAGACGGTGGGCGACGACGTGCAGCAGATCACCCACACCATCAACCGCGTGGCCGCAGAACTGCCCCTGAGCGTCACGAGCCACGTGAACGACCAGTTCTACGAAGCAGGCGTGACCACGTTCCGCGGTACCGCGCCGATCGGCTCGACCGTGACGGCCAAGAACCAGTGGGGCACCCCCATGGGCGCCGCGAACGCCGCCGACGGCACCTGGGCCTTCAACCGCAACCTCGGGCCCACCACGGCCGGCTACCTGATCACCTTCACCGCCACCCCGCCGGTGGGCACCCCTCAGGTCGTGACGCTGAAGCTGAACTACGAGAACGTGGTCGCGTTCCAGATCACCAGCCCCACGAACAACAGCACCTACACCGAGGGCACGGCCACGTTCCGCGGCACCGCGGCACCCAACGCCGCGATCGCCGCCACGAACCAGTGGGGCACCCCCATGGGCAGCACGACCGCGAGCCTCCAGGGCGACTGGGCCTTCGACCGCTACCTCGGCCCCACCTCGGCCGGCTACGACATCACCTTCGTCGCCACCAAGGGCACCGACGTCCAACGTCAGACAATCCACCTCGACTACCGCGAGACCAACGTCCCCGTGGCCGTCACGAGCATCGCCGACGGTGACACCTACCGCCCCGGCATGAACGTGCTCAAGGGCACCGGCACCCCCGGCGCCACCGTTCGGGCCGTGAACGCCACGAACAACTGGAACGTGCCCATGGGCCAGGCCGAGGTCGACTCCGAAGGCAACTGGGCCCTGCCCGAACGCAACTGGGGCCCGGCCAACGACTACGCCATCAAGGTCACCCAGACGAACCCCGACAAATCGACCACCGAGACCACGGTCAACGTCAAGGCACCCCGGTTCGCCCCCCTCGTCCTGACCAGCCCCGCGGTCGGCGACACCTACGAGAACGGGGTGGCCGCCACCTTCACCGGTACCGCCACGCCGTTCGCCACCGTCACCGTCAGCTCCGCCACGAGCTCCACGGTCTACCGCGAGGTCCAGGCCGACGCCCAGGGCAACTGGTCCTTCAGCCGCGCCTGGGGCCCCAGCCACAACTACACGCTGAACATCACCCAGAAGGCCCTCGACGGCCAGACCGGTGACCCGATCAGCGGCTTCGCCTGGCACCCCAGCGGCAACTAGCACCACACCGCTACACCCGCACCACAGCGACACCGCACCACCCCGCCGGGGAGGCACCGACACGGTGTCTCCCCGGCCCCCCCAAACCATCCGCCGGCCGCATCCCGAGCCGACGCCCCCGCACCGTCCCCCCACCTCCCGAAGGGAACCACCATGCGCACCTCCACCCTGCGGACAGCCGCCCTCGGCGTCGCGCTCGTCGCCGTCCTCGCCGGCTGCACCTCGAACGCCGACACGGAGGCCGAGGCCGGGACGACACCCCTCGCCGAGGTCACCCCCGAACCCGCCGTCACCGAGACCTGCATCGACGGCAACGCCGTCGTCGTCCTCGACGAGGACACGCCCGAGGTCACCTTCACCGAGCCCTGCGACAGCATCAACGTGGTGGGCAGCGACGGCACCGTCACCCTCGCCGACGTGAGCCACCTCGTGGTCGAGGGCCAGGGCGTCACCGTCACGGCCGGTGCCGTGGGCACGGTCGACTTCGCCGGCGACGGGAACGCCGTCAGCCACACCGGGGCCGCTCCGACCGTCAACGAGAACGGCACCACCGACAACACCGTCACCGCACGCTGATGGTCGGCCTCCTCCGCCGGCGCGGGCCGGCCTCCGCCGCCCTGGTCGCGACCACGATGATCCTCACGCTCGCAGCGTGCTCTTCCGCCGAGACCGACGCGACACCGAGCCCGACCGTGAGCAGCACCGCCTCCTTGGACGCCGCCCCCGTCGGCAGCTGCGACGACGGCTTCATGCTGGTCGATCTCGGGGCCACCGACGACGTCGCGCCCTCGCTCGACACGAGCAGCTGCGACCTCGTCTCGATCGTCGGCTCGACCGGGACCGTCGTGCTCGACGAAGTCAGCACGCTCGTCGTGGAGGGCTCCGACGTGACCGTCTCGGTGCAGGACGTCGACACCGTCCAGCTCGCCGGGGACCGCAACACGGTCCACCACGCCGGCGAGGCCCCGGCCGTCGACGACCAGGGCCAGGCCAACACCGTCACCGCTGCGGCCGAACCCGCCGCGGAGTGACCGGGAGGCGGGTCCAGTCCCTGGCTGGACCCGCCCTTTCGTGCTCTGACGCCCCCGAACCGCACCACCCACCCTCCACCCCCACCCGGAGCACCCCATGACGACGACCTCGACCCTGATGATCAGCCTCGTGACAGCTGTCGCCCTCGGCGCGGGCCTCGCCGGCTGCACGAGCGCCTCCTCGACGATCGACCCGGGCCCCTCCGCGACCACCACGTCGACCACCACCGCACCGCCAGCGGGCGGCCCCTCCATCGCGGGCAGCGCCTCGACCGCGACCGATCCCGCCGACGACACCTGCGTCGACGGTTTCGCCTGGATGCAGTTCGGCGACGGCGAACCCCGCACGAAGACCTTGCCCGACGGCTGCGACACCGTCATCGTCAACGGCAGCGACGCCGAGCTGACCCTCGGTCCGACCCGGGTCGTGGTCGTCATGGGCGACCGCAACTCCGTCGACGTGCCCCGCGTCGACCAGGTCGACGCGATGGGTGACGACAACACCATCCGGCTCGACGACGACCTGCAACCCCTGCTCAACACCGACGGCACAGGCAACGTCGTCACCACTCGCTGACGCGGCGGACCGGACAGGCCCTCCGCCGCACGCGCGCATCCGAGCCCAAGCCCGAGTCCGAGTCGAGCCCGAGCCCGAGCCCGAGCCCGAGCAATCGGGTGCGAATCTCTGCGGGTCGGTACCCCGGCGCTCCCTCCCACCTCGACGGTGCATCATGGGCCGATGCTCGACCACGCCCTCGCCCGCCGCCTGCGCGACGCCGGACTGCGCTGGCGGCCCCGTGCCGGCGACCGCTTCGCCATCGAGACCCCGGGATTCGACGGCGACGTCTTCACGCTCAGCGACATGACCATCGAGGTCCACGAGTACCCCACGGGTACGGAGCTCGGCTTCAACGGCACCACCGAGTGGGCCCTGGACTCGGTGGCCGCGGACGACAGCCTGTGGCTGCCCCGCGAGGACCAGCTGCGCGAGCTCCTCGGCCCCGTGTTTCGCGGGCTGGCGCGACACGTCGACACCGGCTCCCGCCCCGGCAGCGACAGCGACAGCACCACCAACCCAGGCGGCGACCCCGACATCAGCGGTGACGGAGACGGTGGCGGAACCGTCTACGAGGTGACCACCCGCCCGACGGGGGGCGACACGGACCTCCGGCACCGCGCCTCCGTCGCCGAGGACGCCTACGCGCACGCCCTGCTCGCCTACATCGACGCGTCGCTGCGCCTCGACGAGGTCGAGGTCGAGACCGAGGCCGAGGCCCGCTGACAGGACCCGACCCGGGCCCCGCCCCGGGTCAGCCCCGACGGACCGACCGCGTCACCGTGAACCGCCGGTCACGGGCCACCTGGGTGGTCGGTCCCACGACGCGCTCGAGGACCGGCCGGTGGCCGAGGGGCGAGTTCCACACGCACCAGAGCTCGCCGCCCGGGCGCAGCAGACGGGCGGCCGCCTCGAACAGCTTGTGGGCGATGGCCGTGTGCACCGTCGCCCCGACGTGGAACGGCGGGTTCAGCAGCACGACGTCGGCGGAGGCCTCGGCCAACGACGACCCGGCGTCGTCGCGCGACACGACGACCCGATCGGCCACGCCGGTCGCCGTCATGGTGGCCCGCGCCGACTCGACCGCCGCCCACGACTGGTCGGTGGCGACCACCCGGGCGTCCGGTCGGGCGAGGGCGAAGGAGGCGGCGAGCACTCCGGTGCCGCACCCCAGGTCGACGACGTCCCGGGCCTCGGGAGCCGCGCGGTCGAGGACGGCGAGCAGCGCTCGGGTGCCGACGTCGATCGAGGTGCCCGCGAACGCCGCACCGTGGGCGACGACGACCACGTCGCCGTGACGCGAGGTGCGCGGCCAGCCGAGCGCGCCTCCCGGGGTCGGGGTCGTCGCGGTCAGCACCCGGGACTTCTGGCGTGACAGGCCGGCGGTCACCTCGCCGAAGTGGCGCGCCAGGACGTCGTTCATCGCGAGGGTCATGTGCTTGACGCGTCCCCCGGCGAGGACGCGGACGTCGGGGTGGGCGTACCGGGCGATCGACCCCGCGATCTCGTCGAGCGCGTCGAGCCCTCGGGGCAGCTGCACCAGCACCGTCCGCGCGCCCTCGAGGAGGGCCTCGTCGAGACCGTGGTGCGTCCACGTCGCGGTGACGCCGAGGCGGCCGGCGTTGGCGTCGAGCGCGCGTTCGCCCGAGAGGGCGTCCTGGTGCACGCGGACGGGGGTGCCGGGCGACAGGGCCGCGACCCCGAGGGTCAGCGCGCCGTAGCGGTCGCCGATGACGGTCACGGCCTCGGGGTGGGCGGTGAGCGCCTCGTCGGCGGTGTCGAGCAGCAGCCGGTCGGTGGCGTCGTGCGCGACGAGTTCGGGGGCCTCGATGTCGGGCCACCGGCGCAGCTGCTCGAAGTCGATCACCCGCCAACGCTAGTCCGCGCGGCCGACCTGTCACGACCTGCCGCCCACCTCCCGGTGCGCACTGGAGGTCGCGACCTCTCGGGGCCGCGCGTCAGCGCAGCGGCCGCCAGACGACGACCGAGGTCTGCCGCGACGGGCGCGTGCCGTGTCGCAGCGGCACGACGCCGCTCTCGCCCGCGGCGAAGACCCGGGCGCCGGGCCGGTTGACCATCTCGTCGGCCAGGGCCCGTTCGAGCTCGCGCACCCGGGACTGCAACGAGGTGACCTGGTTCTCGAGTTCGAGGATGCGCTTGATGCCCTCGAGCGAGATGCCCTCGCCCCCGAGTCGGGCGATCTCGCGCAACTGGACGACGTCCCGCATCGAGTAGCGCCTCGACTTGCCCGCGGTGCGCTGCGGGACGACCAGGCCGAGCCGGTCGTACTGCCGCAGGGTCTGCGCGTGCAGGCCCGAGAGCTCGGCGGCGGTCGCGATCGCGAAGAGGGGCGAGTGCTCGTCCATCGGCCACTGGGTGGGGTCCGGTCGGTCCATCTCGTCTCCTGTCTCGTCGCTCGTGGCCTGCCGCCGAGGAGGCGCGGGTCGGGTCGGTCTCGTCAGGCCCGGGCGCGGGCGATCAGGTCGTCGCGCGGGTTCTCGGCCGGCAGCGCGGCGGCCAGGGCCTCGACGGCCTCGCGCGCCTTGTCGTTGAGGTGCGCCGGCACCGCGACCTGGACGGTGGCGAGCAGGTCGCCGACGCCGTCCTTGGCGTGCACGCCGCGACCCTTGACGCGCAGGACGCGACCCGAAGGCGTGCCCGGCGCGACGCGCAGGCGCACGGGGTCGCCGCCCAGGGTGGGCACCTCGATGGTCGCACCGAGCGTCGCCTCGGCGAAGGTGACCGGCACGTCGAGGCGCAGGTTCTTGCCGTCGAGCTCGAAGACGGGGTGCTTGCGGACGGCGACGGTCAACACCATGTCGCCGGCCTCGCCGCCGTCGGGGCTCTGCTCGCCGCGACCGCGCAGCTTGATCTTCTGGCCGTCGTGCACGCCGGCCGGGATGCGGACCTTCATCGGCTTGCCGTTCGAGGCCTGCAGCGTGATGGTCTCGCCGACGATGGCGGTCTGGAAGTCGAGGGTCGTCGTGGCCGTCATGTCGCGGCCCTTCTGCGGGCCGCCGAAGCCGCGGTAGCCGCCGCTGGTCTGGCCGAATCCACCACCGCCGAACATGCCGCCGAAGATGTCGTCGAAGCCACCGCCACCGCCGCCCTGGCGGAACTGCGTGCGCTGTCCGCCCTGGTTGAACATGCCGCCGAAGACGTCCTCGAAGCCGCCGCCCGCGCCTCCGGGGCCGCCGCTGCCGGCCGCGAAGCGGGCACCGCCGCCCATGGCGCGCACCTGGTCGTACTCGCGACGCTGCTCGGGATCGGAGAGCACCGAGTGGGCCTCACTGATCTCTTTGAACTTCGCCTCGCTGGCCGCGTCGCCGGGGTTGGAGTCGGGGTGGTACTTGCGCGCGAGCTTGCGGTAGACCTTCTTGAGCTCGGCGGGCGTGACGTCTTTGGAGACACCGAGGACGGCGTAGAAGTCCTTGTCGAACCAGTCCTGACTCGCCATGCGGCACCTCCTTCCTTGACTGGAGGTCGCTGCCTGGCAGCGACCGGAAGAGAACGGGGGAGGCGGTGGGCACCTCGTCGAGGAGCCCACCGCCGATCGCGACTCGCGTCGCAGGGGGGTGGTGACGGGCAGCCCGGGGGCCGCCCGTCACCGGGGTGCTACTGGGGGGTGTGCACCGCGACCTTGGCGGCCCGGATGACCCGGTCGCCGATCGTGTAGCCCGGCTCGATCACGTCGGCCACGGTGTTGACCGTGACGTCGGCACTCGGCAGCTGGACGAGGGCGTCGTGCTTGCTGGGATCGAAGACGTCACCCTTCGCGCCGATCTGCGCCAGGCCGAACTTGTCGAGCCCCCCGCGGATCTTCTGCGCGATGACGGTCATCGGGCCCTCGGCCAGGTCGCCGTGCTGTTCGGCACGGGCCAGGTCGTCGAGCGCCGGCAGCAGCGAACGGACGACCTCGGCCACCACGGCCTCGCGGTTGGCCTCGCGGTCACGCTCGACGCGCCTCCGGAAGTTCACCAGCTCGGCCTGGGCCCGCAGCATGTCCTGTCGCATGTCGGCCACCAGGTCGGCACTGGCCGCGTCGAGGATCGCCTCGTCGTCGGCGCTCAGCGTCTCGGTGCCCTCGGGTGCCTCGGCCATCGACTCGGCGGCGGCCTTGGCCCCGGCCGGGGCCTCGGCGTCGGCCGGGGTCTCGACGTCGGGAGCCTCGGCGTCGACGAGCTCGTCGGGCTCGACCACGTCGGCCGTGCCGCCGTCTTCGGACGGGGTCGCGGGACGCGGCTCGTCGTCGGGCGTCTTGTTGTCGTCAGTCATGCCGACCGCCTCTACTTCTTGTCGTTGTCGTCGTCGTCCACGACCTCGGCGTCGACGATGTCCTCGTCGTCGCCCTGGGCCTGGCCGTCGGCGGGAGCACCCTCGGCACCGGCCGCACCGGCAGCGCCGGCCTGGTCGGCCTGGCTCTGCGAGTAGATCGCCTGGCCGAGCTTCTGCTGGCTCTCGTTGAGCTTGTCGAAGGCGGGCTTGATCGCGGACTCGTCGTCGCCGGCGAGGGCGGACTTGAGCGAGTCGACGTCGGCCTGGACCTCGGACTTGACGTCCGCGGGCAGCTTCTCGTCGTTCTCCTTGATCAGCTTCTCGATCGAGTAGACGAGCTGCTCGGCCGAGTTGCGGGTCTCGTTGGCCTCGCGACGCGCCTTGTCTTCGGCGGCGTTCTCCTCGGCCTCGCGCACCATGCGCTCGATGTCGTCCTTCGACAGCGACGAGCCGCCCGAGATGACCATCGACTGCTCCTTGCCGGTGCCCTTGTCCTTCGCGGACACGTGCACGATGCCGTTGGCGTCGATGTCGAAGGTGACCTCGATCTGCGGGACGCCGCGGGGGGCCGGGGCGATGCCGGTCAGCTCGAAGGTGCCGAGGTTCTTGTTGTCGCGGGTGAACTCGCGCTCGCCCTGGAAGACCTGGATCGCGACGGACGGCTGGTTGTCGTCGGCCGTGGTGAAGGTCTCGCTGCGCTTGGTCGGGATGGCCGTGTTGCGCTCGATGAGCTTGGTCATCGCGCCACCCTTGGTCTCGATGCCGAGGCTGAGCGGGGTGACGTCGATGAGCAGCACGTCCTTGCGCTCGCCCTTCAGCACGCCGGCCTGCAGGGCGGCGCCCACGGCGACGACCTCGTCGGGGTTGACGCCCTTGTTGGGCTCCTGACCACCGGTGAGCTGCTTGACGACCTCGGTCACGGCGGGCATGCGGGTCGAGCCACCGACGAGCACGACGTGCGCGATGTCGCCCACCTTCACGCCCGCCTCTTTGATGACGTCGTTGAACGGCTTCTTGGTGCGGTCGAGCAGGTCGCTCGTCCACTGCTCGAACTGCGAGCGCGAGATGGTCTCGTCGAGGTTGAGCGGGCCGTCGGCCGTCAGCGTGAGGTACGGCAGCTGGATGCTGGTCGAGGTGCTCGACGACAGCTCTTTCTTGGCCTGCTCGGCGGCCTCTTTGAGGCGCTGCTTGGCGATCTTGTCGGTCGAGAGGTCGACGCCGTGGGCGTCCTTGAACTTCTTGATGAGGTGCTCGACGATGCGGTTGTCCCAGTCGTCGCCACCGAGGCGGTTGTCACCCGAGGTGCTGCGCACCTGGATGGTCGAGAAGTCTTCGTCCTTGCCCACTTCGAGCAGCGAGACGTCGAACGTTCCGCCACCGAGGTCGAAGACCAGGATGAGCTCGTCTTCCTTGCCCTTGTCGAGGCCGTAGGCGAGGGCGGCCGCGGTCGGCTCGTTGATGATGCGCAGGACGTTCAGGCCCGCGATCTCGCCGGCCTCTTTCGTGGCCTGGCGCTCGGAGTCGTTGAAGTACGCCGGGACGGTGACGACCGCGTCGGTCACCTCTTCGCCCAGGTACTGCTCGGCGTCGCGCTTCAGCTTGCCGAGGATGCGAGCGCTGATCTCTTGCGGGGTGTACTTCTTGTCGTCGATCTCGACCTTCCAGTCGGTGCCGACGTGACGCTTGACCGACGCGATGGTGCGGTCGACGTTGGTGACGGCCTGGCGCTTGGCGGTCTCGCCGACCAGCACCTCGCCGTCCTTGGTGAAGGCGACGACCGAGGGGGTCGTGCGCAGACCCTCGGCGTTCGCGATGACGGTGGGCTCGCCACCCTCGAGGACGCTGACGACCGAGTTGGTGGTGCCGAGGTCGATTCCTACTGCACGTGCCATGTGCTTTTCTCCTTCGTGGTGCGGTGTGACGAAAGCCTTGGGGGCCGGCCTTGAGTCGGCCTGGCTCAACTTTACTCACGCTGCGGCCGACGTCAAGCTGCGAACCTGAAAGTTGAGCCAGAAAGACTCAAGTCTCGAACGGGGGTCGTCGCGACCGCCCCGGACGATGAGTCGCGGCCCCCGTCGGCCACGGACGCCCATTAGGTTGACCCCCATGACCGCAGCGCAGACGCTCGCCGACAGCACCCCGATCCCGCGCCGCCGCGTGATCTCGTGGGCCCTCTGGGACTGGGGCTCGGCCGCCTTCAACGCGGTGGTGACCTCGTTCGTCTTCAGCACCTACCTGGCGAGCGGCGCCTTCGTCGACCCGGCGATCGTCGCGGCAGCCGGAGACGACACCCGCAACCCGGCGCTGGTGCTGGCCAAGGCCGAGAACGCGACGGTCATCTCGACGGCCCTGACGATCGCCGGCGTGCTGATCGCCCTGCTGGCGCCCGTGCTCGGCCAGCGCAGCGACGGTTCGGGCCGCCGCAAGCTCTGGCTCGCGGTCAACACCGGCCTGGTCGTGCTCGCGATGGCCGCGATGGTCTTCGTCGCCCCCGTGCCCGACCTCCTCGTCTTCGGCGCCGCCCTGCTGGCCGTCGGCAACCTCTTCTTCGAGTTCGCGAGCGTCAACTACAACGCGATGCTCGTGCAGGTCTCGACGCCCAGGACGATCGGCAAGGTGTCGGGCTTCGGCTGGGGCCTCGGCTACGTCGGCGGCATCGTCCTCCTGCTCTTGCTGCTGGTCGCCTTCCTCCAGAGCTTCGGAACCGAAGGACGCGGCGGCCTGTTCGGCGTCTCCACGGGAACGGCAGGAGGCGCGTGGGACGTCCGCCTCTCGATCGTCGTCGCCGCGGCGTGGTTCGCGATCTTCGCGGTGCCGGTCCTGCTGTCGGTGCCCGAGCTGCCCGCCACCGCCGCACGGGCCCGGGTGGGCTTGTGGCGTTCGTACCGCCTCCTGGGGTCGACGATCGCCAAGCTGTGGCGCACGAACCGCCAGGTGCTGCTGTTCTTGCTGGCCAGTGCCGTGTTCCGTGACGGCCTCGCGGCCGTCTTCACCTTCGGGGCGATCATCGCGGCGCAGGTGTTCGGGTTCTCGCCGAGCATGGTCATCTACTTCGCCGTCGGCGCCAACCTCGTCGCGGGGATAGGCACCTTCGTCGGCGGGTGGCTCGACGACCGCCTGGGCGCCAAGACGATCATCGTCGCTTCGCTGGTGGGGCTCGTGATCGCCGCCTTCGCGGTG
The DNA here is from genome assembly GCF_003751725.1 of Frigoribacterium sp. PhB118. Taxonomy (NCBI): domain Bacteria; kingdom Bacillati; phylum Actinomycetota; class Actinomycetes; order Micrococcales; family Microbacteriaceae; genus Frigoribacterium; species Frigoribacterium sp. PhB118. The sequence continues at coordinate 59,253 of NZ_RKID01000002.1, forward strand.
CTCGCCATCGGGACGGCGACGAACCTGTTCTGGGTGTTCGGCCTGGCGCTGGCCCTCTTCGTCGGGCCGATCCAGTCCGCGAGCCGGTCGTTCCTCGCGCGGGTGACGCCACCCGGGCGCGAGGGAGAGATCTTCGGGTTGTACGCGACGACCGGGCGAGCCGTGAGCTTCCTCGCGCCGGGGCTCTTCACGCTCTTCGTCTCGGCGACGGGCGACACCCGGTTCGGCATCGTCGGCATCGCGCTCGTGCTGCTGGCCGGACTCGTGTTGATGCTGCCGGTCAAGGGAGTGCAGCGTTCGATCGACTGAGCCGGGCCTGAAGTCGCTTCTCGGGCGCGTGGAATGTAGAGTATCGGTCGGCCGTCCCGATCGGTCTTCCCTTTCCCCCATCCGGAAGAAGACATGAGCACGATCAGATCAGGCCTCACCGCCGTCGGCCTCGCAGCCCTCGCGGTCGGCACCCTCGCCCCCGCCGCAGCCCACGCGGCCCCCGCCATCACCGACCAGGCCCCGGCCGAGGCGCCGTCCGCGTCGCCCAAGGCCCCGTCCGCACCCCGCATCACGTTCGTCGAACCGAGCGAGGACGACAAGCTGTCCGTCGCCGGCATGGCGCCGGGCGCCCGACTCGCGGGGGTCATCGTCGAGGGAGGGGGCAGCTACAGCGCCGCCGTCTGGAACGACCGCTTCGCCACGCTCGTCGACGTCGCCGACCGGGGCAAGAAGGCCACACTCGTCTCGTACACCCCACAGGGGAAGGTCGAGGTCGAGTTCGTCCTCGAGACCCAGTACGCCGAGGGCGAGAACGAGGCACCCGGCACGCCCGTCATCCACGCCGTCAGCCAGTACGACGACGGCCACTTCGTGATCGAGGGGACCGTGGCGCACCAGCCCGACCTGTTCTCGAAGACCGAGGTGTGGGCCAACCGTTCCGGCATGTCGTGGGACTTCCCGTCCGAGAACGGATCGTTCTCGCTGACCGTGCCCGCCTCGCGCGCCGGCGAGGTCATCGAGGTGACGGCCTACTACCGTGGCCACGGGAGCGAGACAGCTCAGGTCGAGCTCGTCCCCACCGAACGCAACACCGCCTCGGACGTCCACCCGCTCGAGGTCGCATCGCCTACCGCGGGCGACGTGCTGGCGGCCCCCGAGGCGACGTTCGCCGGGTCCGGCATCCCGAACTCGCAGATCGTCGTGACGCGTGACGAGAAGACGAACCGCGCCTCCTCGACGCTCTGCGAGACCCGCGTCACGTCGCTGGGCGACTGGAGCTGCACGTCGCCGACGCTGCCGGCCGGCAGCTACGACACCGTCGTGACCGAGACGCCCGTCTGGGCCGCGGCACCGAAGCAGACCGCCGGGACGGCGTTCTCCGTCGCCGACACCATGCCCGACCCCGGGTCCGAGACGCCGGGTCGCCCCTCGACCCCCCTCCTGTCATCGGTGACCGAGGGCCCCGACGGCCGCCTGACCGTCCGAACGATCATCCACGGGGCCGGCCAGGCCCGCATCGACGTCGGCGACCACAGCGAGACCCGCCTCCGCGGGCAGCACGGCCGGTTCTCGTTCCTGCTCGACGGGTCGTTGGCCGGGCAGACCGCGACCATCACGGGGCTGTCCCACGACGGCGACGGCGACGGCGACTCCCTCGAGATCGACCTGACGCCGCTCGAGGCCCCGGCCGGCTCACCGCTCTCGGCCCCGTTGATGCACGGCATCTCCGAGGAGTCGAGCACCTTCTACGTCCAGGGCACCACCTCGTACTTCGCCGACGAGTACCTCGTGCCGACGGTGATCGCCCAGATCGACGGTGAGTTCGTCGTGGCGACCGAGTCCACCTGGAACGGCGCGTACATCCTGCGCATCCCGACCTCGTTCGCCGGGCAGGACGTCGACCTCTACACCGTCCGGAACGGCGAGCTGTCCGAGGCCACCACGATCACGGTCGAGGCGACCGAGAAGAACTCGGCTCCCGAGACGTTCCCCCTCGAGGTGACCTCGATCGCCGAGGGCGAGACCATCTCGACCGACATGACCTCGATCACCGGCGAGGGCATCCCCGGGTCCCGCATCGCGATCGCGACCGACCTGGCGCGTGCCGGCGAGGCCTGCGCCGCGTTCGTCGGGAGCGACGGGACCTGGACCTGCGAGCTGGAGGCGCCCCTGACGTCCGGCCCGCAGACCATGACGGTCACCGAGACGCCCTACTGGCGGACCCTCGCGCCGTTGACCTCGACGCGCTCGTTCACCGTGTCCGACGGCTCCGACGGCTCCGACGACTCCGACGACGAGGACCTGGCCGACCTCACCGTGACCAGCCACACCGACGGTGGCCGCTACACCACCGGCATCGCGACGTTCAGCGGCCGCGGCACGCCCGACGCCCGCCTGACCGCCGCCAACCAGTGGGGCACGCCCATGGGTTCGACCCGCGTGGACGAGGACGGCGACTGGAGCTTCAGCCGCAACCTCGGCCCGACCAGCGCCGGCTACGACATCACCTTCACGATGACGCCCACCACCGGTGCGCCCACACTGGTGACCCTGCACCTCGACTACGAGGCTCCCTCGCGGCCGCTGACCGTCAGCAGTCACGTGGACGGCGACTCCTACCGCGAGGGCATCGCCCGCTTCACCGGCACGGGCACCGTCGGCGCCCAGCTCGTCTCGACCAACCAGTGGGGCACCCAGATGGGCAAGGCGACCATCGGCAGCGACGGCACCTGGGCGTTCTCGCGCAACCTCGGACCGACGAACCCCGGCTACGTCCTGACCTTCGTCGCGACCCACGGCACCGACGTGCAAGAGAAGGTCGTGACGTTGACGCACCAGAAGGACGCCCTGGTCGACGTCACGATGTCCTCGCCGGTCATCCGTGACGGCGGCATCACCGAGGCCCACCGCACCGTGACGTTCCGGGGCACCGCCACGCCCTTCGCCACGGTCGTCGGCAAGAACCAGTGGGGCACGCCGTTCGGCAGCACCACCGCCTCGTCCACCGGCGCGTTCGCGTTCGACCGCTACGTCGGGCCCGCCGGCACGACCTACCAGCTGACCTTCGAGCAGAAGGCCACCGACGGCACGACGAAGACCACCACAGGGATCGACTTCGTCACCGGACGCTGACACCACCACCAGTACCGGCACCATCACCACCAGGGCCGGCTCCGCACCCGCGGGGCCGGCCCTCCCCCGTCCCCGACGCCGACGCGCCCGGCGGCCGCCGCTCCTCCTCGAGACCGACGACAACGTCGGCCGTCCTCCGTAGGCTGACCGGGTGAGCACCCTCGACGACGACTACGACCTCCGCACCTTCGCGGCCGCGCTCGACCCCGAGGCGAGCGACGACTCCCCGCGGGCCGACGTGGCGACCGCCGCCTGGGTCGACGCCGAGTCGATGGGCTTCCACGAACCGGCGGGCGACGACGACTCCCTCGGCCGTGCCGCGCGTCGCCTCGTCGCCGACGGGCGACGTCTCACGGGCGTCTACCGCCGCGAGGCCACCCCCGGCTCGCTCGACGCCGAGGGTCGCCCCGTCGCCACCTTCGCGTCGTTCGACAAGACCCTGCACGTCGGCGGCGGCCGTCTGATCGAAGCCGACCTGGTCGCCGGCGTCACCGTGCAACCGACCCACCGCCGCAAGGGCATCCTGCGTCGGATGATGACCGACGACCTCGCCCGCGCCAAGGCGGCCGGCACCCCGGTCGCCGCCCTCACCGCCAGCGAGGCGTCGATCTACCGGCGCTTCGGCTTCGGCGTGGGCGTCCGCGAGCGCACCATCGAGGTCGACGTCCGTCGCGCGGGTGGCCTGCTCAGCGAGCCCGAGGGCAGCACCGAGCTCGTCACCACGGCCTCGCTCGCCGAGGTCGCCCCCGACGTCTTCGCCCGCTTCCACGTCCGCAGCCCCGGTTCCATCGACCGGCACGAAGGCGCCTGGAACCACGCCCTCGGCCGCGAGCGCGCCGACGGCACGCCCGACCCCGCGGTCCGGGCCGCGGTGCACCGCGACGCGACCGGCACCGTCGACGGCTACGTCACGTACCGGGTCGAGTCGGCCGGGGGCGGCCCCGGTTCCACCGGCGTCCAGACCCTCGTCGTCGTCGACCTCGTGGCCGCGACCGACGACGCCTACCTCGGCCTCTGGCAGCTGCTGCTCGCGGTCGACCTGGTCCGGGTCGTCCGGTACTCGAACGCCCCTCAGCACGACCCCCTGGCGCACGCGGTCGTCGACGGTCGCGCCCTGACCATCAGCCACGACGAGGACCACGTGTGGTTCCGCGTCCTCGACCCGGTCGCGGCCCTGCAGGCTCGCCCGTGGGCGGCCGACGGCGTCGTCACGATCGCGATCGGTGACGCGCTGGGCCACGCGGCCGGCACGTACCGGGTCACGAGCGAGGCAGGCGAGGCGACGGTGAAGAAAGCGGCCGTCCGCCGGGCCGACCTCGAACTCGACGTCGCGACGCTCGGCTCGCTCTGGCTCGGTGGCTCCGACCCGGTCACGCTGGCCTCGGCCGGCCTGGTGCGCGAGCGACGCAAGGGTGCCGTCCAGAAGTTCCGCGCCATGCTGCTGCCCGAGCGACCCCTGCACGGCATCACGTACTTCTAGGCACCGCATCGGCCCCGGGGCCGAGACGTAGGAGGCGCGGGTCGGGTGACCCGCGCCTCCTGCGTCCTCGTGCGCCCCGCGCCGTACCGGTCCGGCAGGGCCGGAGGGCGCTACGCCCGCGCCAGCCCGTTCGCGCGCGCGACCTCGCCGTACCAGCGGGCGCTCGGCTTCGGCGTCCGCTCGAAGGTGTCGCGGTCCCACCCGATCAGGCCGAAGGTCGGGCGGAACCCGCTGGCCCACTCGTAGTTGTCGAGGGCGCTCCAGTGCTGGTAGCCGAGCACCTCGATGCCCTCGTCGATGGTGTCGTGGACGTGCTCGAGCGCGCCCTGCGTGTAGGCGATGCGCCGGGTGTCGTCGGCGGTCGCGATGCCGTTCTCGGTGACCATGACTGGCACGTGGCCGGACAGCTCCCACGCGCTGCGGATGCCCTCGGCGGCGGCCGGCGGGTAGAACTCCCACCCGGTCAGCGTCGTCTCGAGCCCCTCGGCGACCGGCCGCGGCCCCTCGGGCCCGACGAAGGTCTGCGTGTAGGCCTGCACGCCGACGAAGTCGTCGCCGGCCGCCATCTCGCTGTACCAGTCGTCACGGACGTAGCCGTACTCGCGAGTCTTCTCGGCGGCACCGGGCTCGTCGAGGGCCTTGAACGCCTGGGTCGCGACGGTCCAGCCCGACTTGATCCGAGGCAGCTGCGAGAGCACCTCGCGGCTGCGCTTGTGCGAGGCGAGCAGGGCGTCGGCGACCTCGAGGTCGGGGTTCGGCAGGCCGTAGGCGACGAGGTTCGAGGCGTCCTCCCCGCCGGCGAGCATCGCGGCGATGTTCGGTTCGTTGATGGTGCAGACGTACTCGACGCCCTCGGCGACGACGGGCAGGGCGAGCTCGGTGTACCGGGCGAACAGGTCGGCGGCGTCGGGCGCGCGCCAGAAGCCGTCGCGCTCGAACCAGCGCGGCACGGTGAAGTGCATCAGCGTGACGATCGGCTCGATGCCGAACTCATGGCAGGTCTCGACCATGCGGCGGTAGTGGGCGATCTGCGCCTTGCTGACGACGCCGCGCTCGGGCTCGATGCGGGCCCACTCGATGCTGAAGCGGTAGCTGTTGAGCCCCAGCTCGGCGAGCAGTCGGATGTCGTCGCGGAACCGGTTGTAGCTGTCGGCCGCGTCACCGCTCGGTTCGACGATGGTCGTGCCCGGCGCGTGCTCGTGCACCCACCAGTTGCTGTTCACGTTGTTGCCCTCGATCTGGTGCGCCGCGGTCGCGGCACCCCACAGGAAGCCGTCGGGGAAGGTGAGCACAGGGGGTCCTTTCGGAGGAGGTCGAGGAGTTCAGGAGGCGCGGTGCGTGCGGCGCGGGTTCGGCACCGCGTCGAGCAGCTTCACCGTGTACGGGTCGGTCGGCCGTTGGAGCACCTCGGCCGTGTGCCCCCGCTCGACCACGGCGCCCTGGTTGAGCACCATGATGTCGTCGGTGATCAGCCGGGCACTGAGCAGGTCGTGGGTGATGTAGAGCATCGAGACGCCCCACTGCTCGCGGAGGTCCTCGAGCAGCGCGAGCACGCCGGCCCGCAGCGAGACGTCGAGCATCGAGACGGGCTCGTCGGCGATGATCACCTGCGGGTCGCTCGCGAGCGCCCGGGCGATCACGACACGTTGGCGCTGGCCACCCGACAGCTGGTGCGGCAGCTTGGCCGCGAACTGCTCGACCGGCGTCAGACCGACCGTCTCGAGCAGCTCGAGCACCCGGCGCCGCGCCTCCTGACCGGTCAGGCCGGTGTAGTTCACGACGGGACGCGTGAGCGTGTACTCGACCGTGTGCAGCGGGTTCAGCGCCGCGTACGGGTCCTGGAAGACCATCTGCACGTCGCTGCGGAAGCTGCGCAGGGCGCGGCCGCGGAGCGCCGTGACGTCGGTGTCGCCGAACGTGACGCTGCCGCTGGTCGGCTTCTCGACGCCCGTGACGAGCTTGGCGATCGTGCTCTTGCCCGAGCCGCTCTGCCCGACGAGGGCGAGCGACTGGCCCGGTTCGAGCGTGAACGACACGTCGCGGACGGCCCGCACGGGGTCGTCGCCCCGACGAGGAGGCGCGTAGGTCTTGGTCATGCCACTCACGGTGATCGCGTGCTGCGCCGTGCGCTGGCCGCGCGTGGCGACGGTCGGCACCGAGGTCGTCGTGTCGACGCGGCGGTCGCCCCGGGCCCGGCGGACCGAGCGGTCCTCGAAACCGGGCAGCGACACGACCTCGGCACGAGGGTCGGCGTAGTGCGACAGCAGCATCTTCGTGTAGTCGTCCTGCGGGTCGGCGAGCACGTCGGCCGAGCGGCCGTCCTCGACGATGCGACCCTCGTGCATCACGAGCACGCGCTGGGCCGACTCGAGCACGATCCCGAGGTCGTGGCTGATCAGGACGGCGGTGAAGCCCTCGCTCTGCTGCAGCGAGATGATCGTGTCCATCACGGCGTGCTGCACGAGCACGTCGAGCGCCGTGGTCGGCTCGTCGAAGACCATCAGCTGCGGCTCGAGCGACAGGGCGAGGGCGATCGAGACGCGCTGGCGCATGCCGCCCGACAGCTCGCCGGGGAACCGGGCGAGCACGCCCGCGTCGAGCTCGACCTTCGCGACCAGCTCGGCGGCGCGGCTGTGCCACCGGTCGCGCGGCACGTGGCCGTGGGCCTTGAACACGTCGACGAAGTGGTTGCGGATCGTGCGCACCGGGTTCAACGCGTTCATGCCCGACTGCAGCACCATCGCGAAGCCGCCCTGACGCTGCTGACGCAGGGCCTCGGTGTCGAGGTCGCGGACGTCGGCACCGTCGAACCAGATGCTGCCGCCGTTGGTGCGCGCCGGCGGCTTCTGCAGCCGGGTCAGCGCGTAGCCGAGCGTCGACTTGCCCGAGCCGGACTCGCCGACCAGGCCGACGAACTCGCCCCGCTTGAGCCGGAACGACACGTGGTCGACGGCCTGCACGGGCTCGGCGCCGGCGCTCTCGTAGACGACGCTGAGGTCGCGGACGTCGAGCAGCACGTCGTCGGACGACGAGGAGGCGCGGTCGGCGGTGGTGAGGTCCGTGGCGGTCACTTGCGCGCCTCCTTCTTCTGCTTCGCGCCTTCGCGAAGTCGAGGGTTGCCGACGGCGTCGACGCCGAAGTTGATCAGGGTCAGGCTCATCGCCAGCAGGGCGATGCAGAGGCCGGGCGCGAAGAGCAGGATCCACTGGCCGGTGAGCAGGGCGTTCGAGTTCTGGGCCCAGTAGAGGATCGTGCCCCAGCTGACGATCGACGAGTCGCCGAGCCCCAGGAACTCGAGGCCGGCCTCGGCGAGGATCGCACTGGTCGCGGCGCCGAAGAAGGAGCCGGTGATCAGCGAGGTCATGTTGGGCAGGATCTCGCGGAACACGATGCGTCCCGCGCTCTCGCCCGAGAACCGTGCCGCCGTGACGAAGTCGCGCGAACGCAGGGACTGCGTCTGGCTGCGCAGCACGCGGGCTCCCCACGCCCAGCCCGTGATGACGATCACCGCGAGGATCACGGTGATGCCGCCGTTCTGCAGGTAGGCCGCGATGACGATCATCAGGGGCAGACCGGGGATCACGAGGAACAGGTTGACGACGAAGCCGACGACGTCGCCGCCGAAGCCCTTCATGTAACCCCAGCTGAGCCCGATCGCCACGGCGACCAGCGTCGACAGCACGCCCGCCACGACACCGACGAAGACGCTGATGCGGGCGCCGTAGATCAGCTGGCTGAGGACGTCCTCGCCGGCCGCCGTCGTGCCCATCCAGTGGGCCCAGCTGGCGTCGGCGTTGCGCTCGAAGCCGTTCTCGCTGGCGCCGTAGGGGGCGAGCAGCGGGGCGAAGATCGCGACGAGCACGAAGACGCCGAAGATGACGACGCCGATCTTCGCCTTGGGGTTCGACCAGATGGTCGCGGCCATGCGGCCGATGGTGAGCCAGCGACTGGGCGCCTTCTGCTCGGCGGGCCCGGTGGGAGGCGCGCCTTCGGGCAGGTGGACGGACACGGTGGAGGTCATCGGCGGGTCCTTGGGTCGAGCACGCCGTACAAGATGTCGACGAGGAAGTTGGCGACGAGCACGCTGACCGTGATCATCAGGAAGAGGGCCTGCATCAGCGGGTAGTCCTGGCCGATGACGGCGTTGAACAGCAGGTAGCCGATGCCGGGGTAGCCGAACACCTGCTCGACGAGGATCGAGCCGCCGACCACGCCGCCCAGGGCGAGACCGAAGCCGGTCAGGTTGGGCAGGATCGCGTTGCGGGCGGCGTAGCGCACGGCGACCGTGCGGCCCTTGAGCCCGTTGGCCTCGGCGAAGGTGACGTAGTCGTCGCCCAGCGTCGAGATCATCGCGTTGCGCATGCCGAGGATCCATCCGCCGAGGCTCGTCAGCAGGATCGTGATGGCCGGCAGCACCGCGTGCTGCAGGGCGTCGCCGACGAAGGCCGGCGTGAACCCGGGCGTGGTCGTCGCGCCGTAGGCCCCCGTGGTGGGGAACCAGTGCAGCACGTAGCCCAGGAAGAACAGCAGCAGCAGAGCGGTCCAGAAGTACGGGAACGTGCTCATGAAGCTGCCCGACAGGGTGGGCAGCGAGTCGAGCCAGGTGCCGCGCTTCCAGGCCGCCGCGACGCCGATCAGGGTGCCGAGCACGAAGGCGATGATCGTGCAGACCCCGACGAGGATCAGCGTGAACGGCAGGGCCTGGCCGACCAGGTGGCCGACCGTCTCGGGGAAGAACGTGTAGCTCGTGCCGAAGTCCAGGCGCACGACCTGACCGAGGTAGCTGACGTACTGCTGGAGCACGTTGCCGCTCGGCACGCCGAGCTGGGCCTCGATGGCGGCGCGCGTCGCCGCGCTGACCGGGCCGTTCTGCGACAGCTTGGCGATCGCGGCGTCGGTGGGGCTGCCGGGCATCAGCCGCGGCAGGATGAAGTTCAGGGTGACCGCGGCCCACAGGGTGAGCACGAACAGGCCGAGTTTCTGGGCTGCGTACTTCACTGGTCGCCCTCTTTCTGGTCGACGCGCTTGAGCTTCGTGAAGATCAGCAGCGGTGCCTGGTCGTAGTTCTGCGGTGCCATGTACGGGTTCTCGGCGGTGGGCCAGCCGGTGAACTTCGAGTCGTTGAACAGACCCCAGAGCCCGCCGTAGTAGAGGCCGATCACGGGCAGCTGGTCGTAGACGACGTTCTGCAACCGGTAGGCGTACTGCTTCTGCTGCTCGGGGTCGGTCGTGGCCTTCCAGTCGTCGAGCAGCTGGTCGACCGCCGGGTCGCTGAACCGCTCGAAGTTGGCCGCCGTGGTCTCGCCGACCGGGGTGGCGAACTGGCTGTTGAGCAGGTTGTTGTAGGCCTGGTAGACGTTGCCGTTGCCCATGCCGCCCATCGCCATGTCGAACTCGCCGTTCGCGATGGCCGACTGGTAGCCGGCCGGCTGGGGAGCCTGGATCTGCACGTCGATGCCGATCGCGCCCAACTGGCTCCGCACCTCCTGCACGGCCCGCAGCCAGTCGGTGTAGCCGTTGGCCGTCAGGATCGTGATCTTGAGCTGCTGGCCGTCGGGGCCGACCAGCTCGTCACCCTGCTGCGTGTAGCCGGACCGGGCGAACGCCGCGAGGGCGCCGTCGACGTCCTGCTCGAGGATGCCGGCGTTCGGGATCGACGGGTCGAGGTCGTCCTGCTGGTTGGGCAGGATGAGCCCGGTCTGACCGGCCGGCTCGAGGTAGCCCTCGGTGGCCGACTCGGCGATGGGGCCGCGGTCGAGCGCCAGCGCGATGCCACGACGCACGTTCACGTCGTCGAAGGGCGCCTTGGTGAGGTTCGGCACGAGCCCGATCACGCCGCCCGGCGGGAACCAGAACTGGTTGTCGGGGCTGGCGGCACCCCAGGTGCCCTCGACGTCGCTGATGAACGAGTACGACCAGTCATAACCGCGCGTGACGGTGTCGAGCTGGTTGTTCGTCGCGGGCAGGATCAGGTGACCGATCTCGATCTTGTCCGCCTGCCAGTAGGCCTCGTTCTTGTCCATCGAGTACTGCTGCGGCGAGTAGTTGCCGAGCGTGAACGGTCCGGTGCCCACCGGGTCGGGGTTGCGGAAGGTCGTGGGGTCGTCGACGTCCTTCCACAGGTGCTCGGGGACGATCGTCGTCTGACCGATGATCTCCATGGCCGGCACGTCGTCGGTCTGCAGGTGGAAGACCACGTGGTCGCCCTGCTGCTCGATCGTGTCGATGTGCTGCCACGCACCCTTGAGGTCGAGCGTGGGGTTCGCCTTGATGAGGTCGAACGTGTAGACCACGTCGGCCGGGGTCATGGGCGTGCCGTCGGACCACTCGACGCCGTCGCGGATCGTCATGTCGATCGTGCGCGCGTCGGGCAGGACGGTCTCGCTCGCGAGCCAGGGCGTGATCTCGCCGTCGAGCGGGTTGATCTCGAGCAGGGGCTCGTAGATCCAGGTCGAGGCCGTGCGCTTGTTCGTGAGGAACGGGTTGAAGTTGCGCTCGAACTGCGGGTTGCCCTTGTCGGCGTTGATCAGCATCGTGTCGGCCCCGATGCTGGGGTCGGGCTGGCTGCGGATCTGGATGCTGCAGCCGGTGGCCACGAGCACGGCGGCCGTGGCCGCTGCCAGGGCCGCGAGCGTGCGGAAGCGTCGGCGTGGGTGTCGCCGAGGGGGTGTCGCGTGCGTCATCGCCACGTTCTCTCATTCGTCGTCGAGGTGAGCTGGGCCCACTGTAAGCGCATACATCGCAGGGGCGCAAGTGGTCGGCTCCGTCGAGGGGCCCCGAGGAGGCGCGAGGTCGTTCGACGCCGAGCCAACCGTCAGGGGATGCCAGGGCCCGCACGCCAGAATCGGCGTCGGGTGCCGGTCACGGCACCCCGGCCGACCGGAGGGACCCGCATGGCCAGCACGACGCAGCTGCGAGCGCTCCGCGCCTCGCTGCCCGTGGTCGCCGAGCGGGCGCACGACATCGCCGACGACTTCTACCGCCGCCTGTTCGCGACGCGACCCGATCTGCTGCGGGACCAGTTCAACCGGGGCGACCTCGCCCAGGGGCGGCAGCAGCGCGAGCTCGCCCGCACGATCGTGGCGCTCGCCCAGGCCGTCCTCGACGCGGCCCCGGGGTCGACGCGTGCCGCCGGTGGCGACCGGCATCGCGCCTCCTCGGGGGGCGGACCGTCCGGCGTCGACGGCGACGCCGACGCCGTCGGCCAGGCCGGGGCGCCGACCCTCGCACCGGCGACGCCCGGCGAGATCGTCTCGCGGTTGGCCCAGCGGCACGCGGCGCTCGGCGTCACCCGCGACGAGTACGACCTGTTCGAGCGGCACCTCGGCGACGCGTTCGCGGCCGCCCTCGGCCCCCGGCTCACGGCCGAGGTCGCCGACGCGTGGTCGGCCGTCTACCGGCAGGCCCGCGACGAGATGGTGACGACGGTCGAGGCGATCTACCGGCAGGCCGACCTCGAGCCGGGCGAGGAGTGGCGCGAGGCCCTCGTCACCGAACACCGCGTCGAGGCCGAGGACGTCGTCGCACTCACCCTCGTCTCGGCCGACAGCGAGACGCTGCCGCGGTACCGTGCCGGCCAGTTCGCGTCGGTGCAGGTGCGGCTGCCCGACGGAGCCCGGCAGATCCGGCAGTACAGCCTGCGCGGCGGGCACGACGAGCAGTGGCGCATCAGCGCACGGCTGCTGGTCGGCGAACCGCCCGCCCCCGACGGCGAGGTCTCGTCGCACCTGATGCGCGAGCTGCGGGTGGGCGACGTGGTGAGCGTCTCGCCCCCGATCGGGTCGCTGACGATCGACGACCTCGACGACGCCCCGCTGCTGTTCGTCTCGGCGGGCATCGGCTGCACGCCCGTGCTCGGCATGCTCGACCACCTGGCCCGCACCGAGCCCGACCGCGTCGTGACGGTCCTGCACTTCGAGCGCACCCCCGAGCGGCACGCCCACCGCGTCGAGCTCGAGGCGCTGGTCGCGTCGATGCCGAACGCGACGCTGCGGGTCAGCTACACGCAGGGGTCGCTGTCGGCGCTCAGCGCGCTGGCCGAGGCGTCCATCGACGGGCCCGGGGTCTACCTCGACCCGATCGACCTGGCCCGGGTCGACCTCACCGCGTCGCACCGGGTGTTCCTGTGCGGGCCGGTGCCGTTCATGGCGATCGCCCGGGCGGCCCTGATCGGTCACGGCGTCGACGCCGACCGCGTGCACTACTTCGTCTTCGGGCCGGACGACGGCAGCGTCACGGGTGCCGACACCGGGCAGCGCGGGCTGGGGTAGGACCGGGCGGAGGCGCCGGCGGGTTCGCTGGCGGGGGCGCGGGCGGGCTCGCGGGCGGAGGCGCCGGCGGGTTCGCGGGCGGGCCACGCTCAGAGCGCGGGGCAGCTCTCGCGGAGCAGCACCTCGACCGGCAGGGTGACCCGCTGCGCCGGTGCTCCCGGGTCGGTCAGTCGCCGGACGACCGTGCGGACGGCGATGCGGCCGAGCTCGCCCATCGGCTGACGCACCGTGGTGAGCCGGGGCCGGGAGAACCGGCCGGCGTCGATGCCGTCGAACCCCGTCACGAGCACGCGACCGGGCACGTCGACGCCCTGCTCGCCGAAGACGTCGAGGACGCCGAGGGCCGACTGGTCGTTCGCGCAGAGGACGGCTCCGGGCAGGTCGCCGGCCTCGAGCAGGGCCGCCGCCGCGCGACGACCGCCGGCACGGGAGAACTCGCCCGGCTCGACCCGGACCGTGACGCGCGCGCCGGCCGCGCGGTGCGCCTTGAGGGCCCGGTCGAAACCGGCGTGACGGTCGAGCTCGTCGGGCGAGTCGGACGGTCCGGCGACGTAGGCGACGTCGCGCACCCCCCGCGACCCCAGCACGAAGTCGGTCAGGGCGTGCATGCCGGCGACGTTGTCGACGCCCACGTGGTCGAGGTCGTCGCCCGGGCGCGAGTCGGCCAGCACGACGACCGGGATGCGTCGCGACACGTGCGCCAGCAGATCGCCCGGCACCGTCTGGGCCAGCACCGCGAGCCCGTCGACCCGGCCCGCGATGTCGTTGACCATCACCTCGCGGCTCGACCCCCGCCCGGCGGCGACCATGAGGGCGAAGCCCCGTCGCCAGGCCTCGACCTCGGCGCCGCGCAGCACCTCGTCGAAGTACAGGTTCGCCGGGTTCGACCCGGGGTCGACCTCGGGAGGCGCGGTGAGGGTCGTCGCACCGCGGCCCGGGTCGACGACGGTCGGCGGGTCCGCCCGCTCACGGTCGTCGATCAGCGGGATGCGTGAGGCGTCCGACACCCGGGCCCAGTCGGGTTCGGGGCCGTCGATGCCGTCGTGGCCCGGCAGGAAGAGGCCGAGCACGCCCGTGCGTCGGCCGGCGAGGCCGCGGGCCGCGCCGCTCGGCACGTAGCCGAGGGCACGCACCGACTCGAGCACCCGGCTGCGGGTCTCGGGGCGCACGTCGTCGGGACGGCGCAGCACCCTCGACACCGTCGCGATCGACACGTCGGCGTGGGCGGCCACGTCGTAGACGGTCGGGGCCTTGGTCACGAGAGGTCCTCCAGGAGGGCGGCGGCGGGTCGCGGACCATCCTAGGTCGGTCGGTGCCCGGGGCCGACCCGCGCCTCCTGCCCCCGGCCGGTGCAGGACGGCCGTCGGGTGCCGCCGGCGCGGACGTCGACGCGGGCGCCGTCGAGGCGACGTCGACGGACGTCGCGGGTGCCGTTTGTCGGAGTCGACGATGCGGGGCATACTCGGTATGCACGGGGCGCCACGAGGCGACGCCGCGACTCGACCACAGGAGGCGACGTGACGGCACGACCGGACGGCGAGGCGGCCCCGTGACCGTGCGACTGGGCCTGCTGGCGATCCTCGACCAGGGCCCGGGGTACGGCTACCAGTTGCGCAGCGAGTTCGACCGACGCACCGGGTCCACCTGGCCGCTCAACGTCGGCCAGGTGTACTCCACCCTCGACCGGCTCGACCGCGACGGCCTCGTCGAGCGTGACGAGCCCTCGCCCCGCGACACGTCGCCCGAGGCCGACGGGTCGCCCGGGTCCGACGGGTCGCCCGCCGCCGAGGCCTCGGCGGCGGGCTCCGGGCAGGCCGCCGGAGAACACCAGCGACTCTGGCGCATCACGGCCGCCGGACGGGCCGAGGTCGCCCACTGGCTCGGAACGGCCGTCGACACCCCCGACGCCACCCGGGACGAGCTGCCGCTCAAGTTCGCCCTCGCCGCGACCCTGCCGGGGGTGGACGTGGCGACGCTCGTGCAGACGCAGCGCCGCGCCTCCTTGACGAAGCTGCAGCGACTCACCCGCACCAAGCACGCCGGGGGCGACCCGGAGGCGCCGGGCGAGTTCGCCTGGCGCCTCGTCGTCGACTCGATGATCTTCGCGGCCGAGGCCGAGGTGCGCTGGCTCGACCACGTCGAGTCGAGCCTGCGCCGGGCGTCGCTCGCCGAACGGCAGTGGGCGGTCGAGGCCGTGGCCGTGACGACGAGCGGGCCCGGGTCCCCTGCCCGGACGCCGGGGCCGGCGCGGGCCGCACGAGGTCGGTCGTGACCGAGCGCGCCGAGGTGCTGACCCTGCTCGCGGTGGGGCACGAACACGGAACCGGCGACCTCGCCCGCACCGCCCTCGACGGCGTGAGCCTGACCGTCCTCGAGGGCGAGCTGGTCGCCGTCATGGGCGCGTCCGGCTCGGGCAAGTCGACCCTGCTGGCGATCGCGGGCGGCCTGACGACGCCGACCGCCGGGCACGTGCAGGTCGACGGCACCTGGCTCGCCGACCTGAGCGCGGCCGAGGTCGCGCGGGTGCGACGACGGTCGGTCGGCTTCGTGTTCCAGCAGTTCAACCTCGTCTCGACGTTGACCGCGGCCGAGAACGTCGCCCTGCCGCTCGAACTCGACGGCATCGGCACCCGTGCCGCCCGGCGTGCCGCCGACGACGCACTGGCCACCCTGGGCCTGTCCGGTCGAGGGCGCGCCTTCCCCGCCGAGCTCTCGGGTGGCGAACAGCAGCGCGTCGCGATCGCCCGCGCCCTCGTCGGCAGCCGTCGCCTGGTGCTCGCCGACGAGCCGACCGGCGCGCTCGACAGCAGCACGGGCGACGAGGTCATGGGCCTGTTGCGCGAACGGGTCGACGCGGGTGCCGCGGGCCTGCTCGTCACGCACGACGCCCGTCACGCCGCCTGGGCCGACCGGATCGTGTTCCTCCGCGACGGGCGCCTCGTCGACGAGTCCGCGCCGCGGGGGCCCGAGTCGCTGCTGACCCCGGAGGCGCGGTGACGGCCGGCGGCCTCGTCGCGCGTCGACAGGTGCTCAGGCGCCTGCGCGAGTACGTGATGGTCGTGCTGCTGATCGCGCTGCCCGTGGCCGGCGCCTCGGGGGCGGCGGTGCTCGTCGCGAGCGCGATGCCCACGACCCGGCAGGAGATCACCTCGACGCTGGGCCAGACGGCCGCCCGGGTGCACTGGACCGGCTACGAGACACGGCAGTCCGTCCGGGGGCTGAACCAGTGGTCGGGCGACGAGGTGACCTACCGCGAGCCAGCCGACGTCGTGCCCGGGGTCGAGCGGACGCTCACCCTGCGCACCCTCTGGACCCGGGTCGGCACGTCCCCTGCCGGCGTCGTGATCGGACCGGTGACCGACCCGGCCTTCGAGGGCCGCTACGTGCTCGAGCAGGGGCGGGCCGCCGAGCGGGGCGACGAAGTGCTCGTCACGCCCGCCCTCGCCCGCGACGACGGGCTCGAGACGGGATCGACCACGACCGTGCACCGCGTCCCCGGCGCCGACGGCCCGCGCGACCTCGAGGTCACGGTCGTCGGCATCATGTCCGAGGTCGGCGGCGGCACGGACGACCGGCAGGTGTTCGCCCGCGACGACCTGGCGGCGGGCCTGCCCGATCCGTCGTCGACGGCCTCGGCGTCGTCGACGTCGTCCGAGCAGTACCTCGTGGGGGACGCCGTCGACTGGGGCGAGGTGCGCGAGTTGGGACGCGCGGGATTCGTCGTCTGGTCGGCGGCGGTCGTCGCCGACCCCCCGCCCGAGGGCACCCCCGGGCTCGAGAGCGAGGCGGGTTACGGCAGCACGGGCACCTACGCCGCCCTCGGCGTGGTCTTCGCCGTGTTCGCCGGCGCCGAGGTCGCCCTGCTCGCGGGGGCGGCCTTCGGGGTCGGGGCCCGTCGGCAACGCCGCACGCTGGCCGTGCTGGCCGCGGTCGGGGCCGACCAGCGCACGCTGACCCGGATCGTGACGCGGCAGGGGGTGTGGGTCGGCGTCGTCGCCGCGGTCACCGGTCTCGCCGTGGGAGTCGACCTCGGCATCGGCGTCGTGGCCCTCGCCCGTCGAGCCGGCGTCGACGTGGGCCCGTTCGCCTTCTGGGGCGTCCACGTCCCCGGCGTCGTGGTCGCGGGCATCGGACTCTTCGCCGTCGCCGTGTCGTGGATCGCGGCCGTGGTGCCCGCGCGCCGTGCCGCCCGGGTCGACGTGATGGACTCGCTGCGCGGCGGGACGGCCTCGGGGGCGGTGGACGCCGCGTCGGACCGCGGCCGCGGCCGACGATCCGCGGTGCTCGCCGGCGTCCTCGTCGTCGGCGGCGTCCTCGCCTGCTTCGGGGCGGGATGGGTCTCGTACGCCACCTCGGTCCCGGTCGGCTCACGCTGGTGGTGGGCGGCGTTCGTCGGCCTCGCGGTCTCCGCCGTGGCCGCCCTCGTCGGCGTCCTGCTGCTCGTGCCGGCGCTCGTCCGTCGGCTCGGGCGCGCGTCCACGCTCGCACCCGTGCCGTTGCGGCTCGCCCTGCGCGACGCCTCCCACGGGGTCGCCCGCACCGCTCCCGCCGTCGCGGCCGTCACCACGGCGGCGTTCGTCGCGGTGTTCGGCGTCTCGATGTCGACCGCGGCCGCACGACAGTCCGAGGACTCCTTCTACCGCCCCTACCCGGCGGGCACCGTGGCGATCTCGTACGACCAGGCGTCCGACCTCCGCGTGCCGGGCGGCTCCCCCGAGGCGGCCTCGCTCGACTCCGCGGCCGTCGCCGCCGTCGCGCGCGACCTCCCGGTGGGCGACCGTGCCGTGTGGCAGACCCCGGTCCCCAGCGGTTACGACTCGAACGGCGCCCCGGTCGCCGTCGACGCGGTCACGCCGTGGGCCGTGCTGACCGTCCCCGACCGTTGCGACTCGTCGACGGGGCGCCTCGAGGGCCTGTCGTCCCGTGAGGCGCAGCGGATCACCGATGCCGACCCTGCCTGCGACTACCCGCTCGGGTCGTTCACGTCACAGGACAACATCATCGTGACCGACGAGGACGGCCTCGGCGTGACCCTGGGGGCCGCTCCGTCCACGGCCGCCCGCGCCGCGTTCGAGTCGGGCGGCGTCATCGCCTTCGACCCGTCGCTCGTCGTCGACGGCGAGGCCACCATCGGTCTCGCCACCCCGGCCGAGGTCGCGGACGGCTTCGACGCCTCGGCCACCCCCTCGACGTCCGTGTCGCTCCCGGCCGTCGTCCAGCGTCCGACGACGCTCAGCACCGGGGCCGTCCTGATGAGCCCCGGCACCGCCGAGCGGCTGGGCTTCGAGCTGACCCAGCGTGCCGTCGTGATGGTCACCGACCGGCAACCGACCGAGGACGAGGCCGCCGGCCTCCGGGCCGCGGTCACCACCGCCACCGACGGCCGGGCGACGGTCGAGACGAGTCCCGTCGATCGGGGCCTCGACCTGGCCCTCGTCCTGGCACTCCTCGCCACGACCCTCGTCTGCGCCGCGGCGGCCGCGGTCGCCCTGGGGCTGGCCCGCGCCGAGGGGCTGAGCGACCAGGTGACCATGCAGGCCGTCGGAGGCACGGACGCCCAGCGACGCGCCATGTCGTTCTGGCAGGGCGTGGTGGTCGTGGGCACGGGTGCCGTGCTGGGCACGATCCTGGGGCTGGTGCCGACGGGGGCCATGGTCTGGGCCTCGGACCTGCCGTTCGCCCCACCGTGGTGGGTGCTCGCCGTCGTGGCCGTCGGGCTTCCCCTCGTCGTCGCCGCCGGCAGTGCCCTGACGAGCCGTCGACCGACCTCCCTCGTGCGACGACCCGTGCTGGACTGACGAGCGGGCGGGCGGCCCCTACCGGGGCTCGTCGCCGGGACGACGCCGCCCGACGCCGACGCCGACCACGCCGACCGCGACGATCAACAGGGCGGCGAGGGCCACGGGACCCGGCTCCGAACCGGTCCACGCGAGAGCGGCCGAGGAGGCGCGGGCCGGGTCGGCGGCGAGCGGGCGCCCCGGGGCACCGGTGGGGACGACGCCCTCGCCCGGCGAGGAGCCCGGCGTGGGCGACGCCGACCCCGGACCGGCCGGTGCGGCCCCGGGCTCGGCCGGGACGCCGGCCTCGTCACCCGGCACGGGAGCCGGGACCGGGTCGACGGCGAAGAGGACGGCGGGACCGGTCGCCGAGACGACGTCGTCCACGGTCCAGGTGACGGCCGAGACCCGCCAGTCACCGGCGGCGAGGCCGGCGAACGTCGCGCGGAACGTGCCGTCCTGCTCGGCACGGACCGTCGAGGACTCGGCAGCGTCGGGAGCTGCCGCGGAGGCCCGGGCCGTCGCGGGCAGGTCCCCGGCGGGCAGGTCCCCGGCGAGCGGGCTCCCGGCGGGCTCGACGGTGACGGTGACGCGGGCGGAGTCGACCGAGGTGCCCTCGACGACCACGGCCTGCCCCGAGGGCAGACGGTCGCCGTCGGCCGGTGAGGTGACGACCGGGCCGGCCAGCGCCTCCTGCATCTCGACGTCGACGACCGCGCTCGAGCCCGACGACCCGACCACGGAGAACGACAGGGGACCCGTCGGGGTGCCGGGCGAGAGCCGGACGGGCAGCTGGACCCGGCCACGCTGATCGGCGACGGTCGACGTCGAGTCGTCGAACGCGTCGCCCTCGGCCCGGACCGTCTCACCGGGCACGAAGCCGGCGCCCCGCAGGGTGGCCGCCGCGCCCGCCTGCAGCACGCCGTCGGGGGCGACGGCGACCGCCCCGCGTCCCCGGTCTTCGGTCACGGCCGCGAAGGCGTCGACCATGCCGGCCCCGAAGTACTCGGAGGGAGTCTCGCCGCCGGCCTGCCGGGCGAGCAGGTCCCGCAGTTCGGCCGGGGTCGCGCCCGGGTGCACGCTCGCCAGCAGGGCCGCGACCCCGGCGACGTGCGGAGCCGCCATCGAGGTCCCGCTGAGGGCGGCGAACCCGCCACCGGGGACCGTGCTGAGCACGGCGGCCCCGGGGGCCGTCAGGTCCACGACGCCCGCACCGTAGTTCGAGAACCGGGACTTCTCGATCGAGCTGCCGCCCTGCTGGGCCGACGAGACGGTGACGACGCCGTTGACCTCGGCGGGCAGCTGCGAGCACCCCTGCGAGACGTCGCGCCCCGGCTGCGGGGTCGAGTCGTTCGGGCTGAGCGAGTCGGCGGTCTTGTGGGCGAGGTCGACGGCGACGGCACCGACCGTGGCGTTGCCGGCGGCCGCCACGTCGAGGACGCCCTCGTGCTGGGACCAGGCGACCGCCCGCGCGACCGCGTCGAGGGCCGGGGCCTGGTCGGGGTCGGCCGAGCACCAGGCGGCCCACGGGTCGACGAAGAAGCTCGCGTTCGTCACGTCCATCTGCTGCTGCGCCGCCCACATGTAACCGCAGATCGCGTACTCGGGGTAGATGAAGCCGTCCGCGTCGACGACCTTGACGCTGGCCAGCCGCACGCCCGGGGCGACCCCGACGACACCCCTGCCGTCGTCGGCCGCGGCGATGATGCCCGCCACGTGCGTGCCGTGCTCGCGGGTGCTCGTCGCGGCGTCGGACGACGGCGCCCAGGCGGCGGGGTCGGTGTCGGCGACGCCGTCCACGCTGCAGCCCACGGAGGCGGCCGGGTCGACCTGCGAGACGAGGTCGGGGTGCGTCGCGTCGATGCCGCTGTCGAGCACTCCGACCAGCACGTCGGGGCTCCCGGGCTGCACCGCGCGCGCCTCGGCGGCGTGGACGGCCTGGTCGTTCCACCGACGCTCCTCGCCGGGATCGGCGACGTCGGCGACCCGCTCGGCCAGACCGGTCGCCTGCACTCCCGTCGACGGGACGGCAGCGGACCCGGCGTCGCCACCCGTGTCGGCGTCGGGCGTCGCACGGACGGCGGCCGTCCGGGTCGGACCGGCCGACTCGACGGACGAGGAGGCGCGGACCCGGTCGACGAAACCGGCGGCGGTCGACCGTGCGGTCACCACCCCGATCTCGTCCCACCGGGCGAGGACGGTACCGCCCGCGGCGACCACCGCGGCCGAGGCCGCCTCGGTCGTGACGGCGCCCGGCACCGCGTTGACGACGTAGTTCATGGCATCGACGGCAGCCGCGGCGGGGGCTGCGGCAGGCGTCGCGCTCGAGGCGGGCGCGGAGAGCTCGGGCACGTCGGCCGCGAGGGCCGGTGACGAAGAGACGGTCGGGGCCGGTGACGCGGAGGCGGTCGGGGCCGGTGACGAGGCGGCGGTCGCCGGGGCGTCCGCGGCGACGGCCGTGACCGGTGCGAACACGAGGACCGCGGCGAGCGCTGCCCCACCCACGGCACGGGTCGATCGACGAGCGGGACGGCGTCGAGGGCTGTGGGTCACCTGGCAACGATAGGCGGCGACCGGTCACGACGGGGTCACGATCCCGCCTCCCGTTCGAGGGACTCGCCGACCCGGCCGCGCGTCGACCCGGCGGCCCGGCGGCCCGGCGGACCAGCGGCCCGGCGGACCGGCGGACCGGCGGACCGGCGGACCGGCGGACCGGCGGCCCGTGCTCGTCCGGGCGTCAGGCGGCCGGGTCGCCCTCGCCCTCGGCCTCGGCCTCGGCCTCGGCTTCGAAGACGAGTTCGCGCAGCACGGGGGCGAGCTTGGCGTCGAACGCCCCCGTGTAGTGGGTGAAGTCCCGCTTGACGGGCACGTCGTCGACGAAGGCGGGGCAGAGCCCGTCGACGCAGAGGAACCGCGACGTGTCGACGAGGGAACCGCCCAGGGCGCTCATCGTCTTCTGCGTCTCGACGAGGTTGGCGGCGTGATCCGCCGACACGGACGAGATGCAGTCGACGGGCGAGCCGCCCGGGCGGTAGCAGTCGTCGAGCGACCGGTGTGCCGGCGGGGGCGTGACGAACACGGTGCGCGTCGCCGCGCCGCCCACCGACTCGAGCTGGCGCTGCAGTGCCTCGGCGTACTCGCGCGGCGTGACGGGTGCGCCGGTGTCGGCGTGTTCGAACGGGACGAAGGAGTTCGTGACGACGAGCAGGTCGGGTGCCGTCTCGACGATCGTCCGGACGGCGTCGGCCTGGTGGGTGGTACAGCTCTCGGGGTCGGAATTCTGGGCGACGGCGAGATCGACGAACGGGCAGCCGAACAGGGGCAGCGCGACCAGGCGCCACCCGCTGTCGTCCGGTTCGACGATCTCGACCACGGCATCCAGCTCGGCGGCGGCCGTCGAGTCGCCCACGAGGACGACCGTCTTGTCGCCGGTGCCGAAGGTGCACTCGGCGCGCGGCAGGGGCAGATCGACGCGACCGCAGTCGTTGTTCGCCCCGAACGGCATGGTGTCGCCCGGGTCGGGGGTCAACGTCGGCCACGAGGTCGCCGCCAGCGCGGCCCGGACCGACTCGGCCATCGCCCCCTCGGCCGGACCGACCGGACCGGAGGAGCCGTCGCCGTCGGCACCGCCGTCGGACGCCCCGGCCTCGACGGAGGCCCCGAGGCCGGTGCCCCCTGCGACGGGCGGGAGCACGGGCGGCGCCGCCACGGGCCGGACCGAGACCACCGCGGCCACCACCATCACGACGGCCAGCATGCCGAGGCCCCCGAGGGCGGCCCGACCGGCGGACGGCGCCTGGTCGTCGGCCCAGCGACGCCACAGCCGACGACGGCCCTCGCCCCGTCGCGGGGCGAGCAGGGGCGACGAGATGAAGGGCTTCTCGACGAGGTGATGACCCACCACGGCGAAGCCGAGCGACAGGGGGTAGGCCAGCAGCTCGCCCTCGGGCACGACCGCGCGGATCATGACGACGATCGGGAAGTGCCAGAGGTAGAGCGAGTAGCTGATCGCACCCAGGTAGTCGGTGACCCGGTTCGCCAGGGGCGCCGGTGCGACGGCCCCGGGCACGCCGCCGCCCACGACGACCGCCAGGGTCGCGACCACGGGAAGCGCTGCCCACGGGCCCGGGAACGCGGTCTGCCCGTCGACGACCACGACGCTCGCCAGGATGCCGACGAGACCGAGCCAGCCGAGCGTCGTGCCGATCGCCCGCGGTAACCGCCGGGTCAGCGGAACGGCCAGCGCCGCCAGGGCACCGAGCCCGAGTTCCCAGACCCGGGTCAGCGTCGAGAAGTAGGCGCCCGTCGGGTCGCCCGCCGTGTCGACCACGGCCCAGACGAACGACGCCGCGCAGAGGGCGGTGATCACGGCCGCGAGCACGAGCCGTCGGCCCGACCCCGACCCCGTGCCCGCCTCGCGGGAGACGGCCGCGGGGCGCCCCGGACGCCGCAGGCCGAAGCCGAGGACGACGATCACGAGGAGCGGCCAGAACGCGTAGAACTGCTCTTCGACCGAGAGCGACCAAAGGTGCTGGAAGGCCGAGACGGGTCCGTCGGCGGTGAAGTAGTCGGTGCCCACGGCGGCGAAGTGCCAGTTGGCCACGAAGGCGAGGGAGTGGAGGGCGTCGATCCCGAGCCCGACCACGCGGCGGTCGGGCAGGAGGACCGTCGCGGCGAGCAGGGTCGCGGCGACGACGACGAGCGCCGCCGGCAGGAGGCGTCGGACCCGGCGACGGTAGAAGTCGGCCAGCGAGATGCGGCCCGTCCGAGCGTGCTCACGGAGCAACAACCCGGTGATCAGGAAGCCCGAGATCACGAAGAAGACGTCGACGCCCACGAAGCCGCCGTGCGGCCAGCCCGAGACGTGCTCGAGCACGACCGCGACGACGGCGACGGCGCGCAACCCCTGGACGTCGCGACGGAATCCTGCCGACCCGCCGCCCGTCGAGGAAGCACCGCCCCGACGCGACGACGAGGGAGCGGACGGAGGACGGTGGGGGGTCGAGTCGGACATGCTTCTCTCTCGGGTCGGAATCACGTGACATACCAATATCTCACGTCGCATCCTGAACGACAAGAGCCGACGGTCTCGCCCGTCGCCGCCACGGTCCCCGCGCGTTACGCAGCGTTGCCCCGCGACGCCCGCCACCGGCGTGCCGCCCGTAGCGTGGGACGCATGGCCACCAGCGACACCATCTCGAACCTGCTCGACGAGCGACGGACCTTCGCCGCGCCTCCTGCGCTCGTCGAGGGGGCCAACGTCACCTTGGCCGAGCACGCCCGCGCGGCCGCCGACCCCGTCGCATTCTGGGCCGAGGCGTCGCAGCGGCTCGACTGGCACACGCCGTGGACGGTCGCGCACACCTGGAAGCCCGTGACCGAGGGGCCGGACGGCACGCTCACCGTGCCCGAGGCGACCTGGTTCGCCGACGGAACGCTCAACGTCGCCGTCAACTGCGTCGACCGGCACGTCGACGCCGGCCTCGGCGACAAGGTCGCCCTGCACGTCGAGGGCGAGCCCGGCGACCGTCGTGACATCACCTACTCACAACTGCAGCGCGAGGTCGTGAAGGCCGCCAACGGCCTGCGATCGCTCGGCGTGGAGAAGGGCGACCGGGTGGTCGTCTACCTGCCGGTCATCGCCGAGACGATCGTCGTGACGCTCGCCATCGCCCGACTCGGCGCGATCCACTCGCTGGTCTTCGGCGGCTTCTCGGGCGAGGCGTTGAAGTTCCGCGTCGAGGACACCCGGGCCAAGCTGCTGGTCACGACCGACGGGCAGTTCCGACGAGGGTCCGCGGTGCCGGTCAAGGCGAACGCCGACCACGCCGTCAGCGGCGACAACGAGATCGAGCACGTCCTCGTCGTGCGGCGCACCGGCGAGCAGACGCCCGACGTGCCGTGGACGGACGGCCGCGACCTCTGGTGGCACGACGTCGTCGACGCGCAACCCGACACCGACGAACCCGAGTACTTCGGCGCCGAGACGCCGCTGTTCATCATGTACACGAGCGGCACCACCGGCAAGCCCAAGGGACTCGTGCACACGAGCGGCGGCTACCTGACGCAGGCGAACTGGACCCACTGGGCCGTCTTCGACGCGAAGCCCGACGACGTGCACTGGTGCACGGCAGACCTCGCCTGGGTGACGGCGCACACCTACGAGATCTACGGTCCGCTGTCGAACGGCCTGACCCAGGTGATCTACGAGGGCACGCCCGACACCCCGCACCCGGCCCGCCACCTCGAGATCATCGAGCGCTACGGCGTCACCACGTACTACACGGCGCCGACGCTGGTGCGGACCCTGTCGTCGTGGTTCCCCGAGGGACTGCCCGACACCTACGACCTGTCGTCGCTGCGCCTGCTCGGCACGGTCGGCGAGGCCATCAACCCCGAGGCGTGGGTCTGGTTCCACGAGCAGTTCGGCCGGGGCCGGTGCCCGATCGTCGACACGTGGTGGCAGTCCGAGACGGGGGCCGCCGTCATGGCCCCGCTGCCCGGTGCCGACACCCTCAAGCCCGGCTCGTCGCTGCGGGCACTGCCCGGGCTCTCGACCGCCGTGGTCGACGACGCCGGCGAGCGCGTGCCGAACGGCAGCGGCGGCTACCTCGTCGTGCAGCGGACCGGACCGGCCCTCGCCCGCACGGTCTGGGGCGACCCCGAGCGGTACCGCGACAGCTACTGGGCGACCTACTGGCGGCAGGGCTGGTTCTTCTCGGGCGACGGCGCGAAGTACGACGCGGACGGCGACATCTGGGTGCTCGGCCGGGTCGACGACGTGATCAACGTGTCGGGGCACCGCCTGTCGACCATCGAGATCGAGTCGTCGCTCGTGTCGCACCCGGCCGTCGCCGAGGCCGCCGTCGTCGGCGTGGCCGACGACCGCACCGGCCAGGCGATCGCGGCGTTCGTGGTGCCGTCGACACGGCCGGAAGGAGGCGCGGTGCGGGACGCCGGCGACGTCGCCGAGCCGTCGGTGTGGGCTCCGCTCGCGGGGTCGCTGTCCCCCGTGCTGCGCGCCCACGTGGCCGACCAGATCGGGCCGATCGCCAAGCCCGCGACCGTGTTCGTCGTGCCCGACCTGCCCAAGACGCGCTCGGGCAAGATCATGCGGCGGCTACTGGCCGACATCGTCGACGGCCGCCCGCTCGGCGACACGACGAGCCTGCAGGACGAGACCGTGCCCGGCCGGGTGGCGGCGATCCTCGCGGAGGCGACCCGCGCCTCCTGAGGTCGGGAATCACCGGCCCACACCGAGGGTTACCGTGGTCGGGGCCCGATGACGCGCCTCGCCTCCCCCGTCCCGTTCCGAGAAGAAAGCGTCGTCATGTCGATCTCCGAGACCACCGCCGCCCCGTCCACCCTCCGCACCGCCGAGACGAGCGTGCCGCTCGTGCCGCTGCTCGACGAGCGCTGGAGCCCCCGCTCGTTCGACCCGACCGCCGAGATCTCGGACCGTCAGCTGGACGCCCTGCTCGAGGCCGCCCGCTGGGCACCGTCGGCCGCGAACACGCAGCCGCGTCGCTTCGTCGTCGGCCGTCGCGGCACGGCCACGTTCGACACGATCGTGAAGGCGCTCATGGGCTTCAACGCCGCCTGGGCGGGCAATGCGTCCGCACTCGTCGTCGCCGTCGCCGAGACCTCGACCGTCGAGGGCGAGGTGCGCCAGTGGGCCGAGTACGACCTCGGCCAGGCCGTCGCCCACCTCACGGTGCAGGCACACGCCGAGGGCTTCCACACGCACCAGATGGCCGGCGTCGAGTGGGACGAGATCGTCGCCGCGTTCGGCCTGACCGACAACCTCAAGCCCGTGACGGTCACGGCCGTCGGCGTCGTCGACGAGGCCGACAAGCTGATCGAGGCCCTCGCCGAGCGCGAGACCGCCCCTCGCGAGCGCCTGCCGCTCAGCGAGCTCGTCCTGCGGCGCGACTAGCAGCTCGGCGAGGCGAGCCCGGGCTGGTGCCTGCCAGCCCGGGCTGGTTGGCTGGGCGCATGTCGATCTCCAGCACGGCCGAGAAGGCCGAACTCCTCCGCTCCCTCCACGTCCCCGGCGACCCGCTGATCGTGACGAACGTCTGGGACAGCATCACCGCGCGCATCGTCGCGGGCGCACCGGGCGTGAAGGCCCTGGCCACCGCCTCCCACTCGATCAGCGAGGCGCACGGCGTCGAGGACGGCGAGGGCCTCGACGTCGACGACATGCTGGCCGCCGCCCGCATCGTGATCCGCTCGGTCGACCTGCCCGTCTCCGTCGACTTCGAGAAGGCGTACGCGACGGACGCCGCCGGCACGCTCGACAACGTCTTCCGCCTGATCGAGGAGGGCGCCGCCGGCCTCAACATCGAGGACAGCATCGGCCAGGCCAAGGCGCCCCTCTACGACATCGACACCCAGGTCTCGAAGATCGCCGCCGCCCGCCGTGCCGGCGACCGCGCCGGGGTGCCGATCGTGATCAACGCCCGGGTCGACGCCCTGGCCGGCGACCCCGACTCGTTCGACGACGCCGTCACCCGCGCCAACGCCTACCTCGACGCCGGCGCCGACTGCGCCTTCGTCCTCGGCCTGGGCACCGAAGACCTCGTGAAGGCCGCCCTCGACCGGATCGACGGCAAGGTCAGCGTCATCTCGAACCCGTCGTCCGTGCCGCTCGCCCGCCTGGCCGAGCTCGGCGTCTCGCGCGTCAGCTTCGGGCCCACCACGATGGGCCTGACGCTCTCGCACCTGCGCGACGCCGCCACCACCCTCACCGCGCGGGGCGACTACCCCGCCGAGCTCGGCTTCTCGTTCTGACCGACGGCCGGTGCGGGCGGGGCTCGCCCACCGGCTGACGAACGACGCGACCCGCGCCTCCCGAGCTCGTGAGAGCCGAGGAGGCGCGGGTCGCGTCGTCAAGGGACGTCGCCTAGTCGTCGCGATCGCCTGTCGAACGGTCGCCCTTCGAGTGCCCGCCCTCGGCGCGCTCGTCCTTCTTCCGGTCGGACTCGGACGCCTCGGAGCCGCCCTCGCCGTCCGGCTCGGGCACCTCGTCGCCGTTCCGCTCGATCGTCGCGGCGGCGGCCTGGCGCAGTCGCATGCCGGCGAGCTCGTCCTTGGCGAGGGCCGCGGCCTTCTTCTCGCTCTGGGCCGTGTCACGGGGTGGCAACAGGATGTCGCGCTCGGCCCGGAGGCCGGCCTGCAACTCGCGACCACGTTCGAGCTCGGCGTCGAACTCGGCCCCGAAGAGCAGGGCGTTGTTCGTGATCCAGACCCACAGCAGGAACACGATGACCGCCCCGAGCGAGCCGTACGTCTTGTTGTAGTTCGAGAAGTTCGCGATGTAGAACGCGAACCCCACGGACGCGACCAACCAGATGACCAGGGCCACGAGCGACCCGAGGCTCATCCACTTGAACTTGGGCTGCTTGACGTTCGGGGCCCAGTAGTAGAGCACCGCCACGATCACGACGGCGATGATCGCGAGGATCGGCAGCTTCGCGATGTCCCAGACGAACACCGCGGTGCTGCCCAGTCCGACGAGGTCGCCGACCGTCTCGGCCACGGGGCCGCTGATCACCAGGATGAGCGCGGCGACCACGATGAGCACCACCGTGAACGCCGTGACGCCGAGCATGGTCGCGCGGAGCTTCCAGATCGGACGCCCCTCGTCGATGCCGTAGACGCGGTTCATGGCCCGCCCGAAGGCGCCCACGTAGCCGGAGGCCGACCAGAGGGCACCCAGCACACCGACGATCAGGGCGACACCGGCGGCCGACGACTCGGTCAGCTGTTCGACGGGACCCCGCAGGAGAGCAGCGACGTCCTCCGACCCGAACTGTGAGACCAGGTCGAGCAGCGTCTTGGCCGTCGAGTCCGCCTGCCCAACGACGCCGAGCAGCGACACGATCGCCAGCAGCGCCGGGAAGATCGCCAGCACCGCGTAGTACGTGAGTGCGGCGGCGAGGTCGGTGCACTGGTCACGGGTGAACTCGCGCAGGGTCTTGCCCAGCACGTACCCCCACGAGGGCTTGGAGACGTCCGACAGGTCTTGCGGCTTGCGCGAGTCGTCCGCGTCGGGTGACTGCTGCTCGCGCTCGGTGCTCTTCTGCGCCATGGGTCAGCGCCTGATCGTCTTGACGATGCCGGCGACGAGCGCGACGACGCCGATGGTGCCGGCCGCCGCGGCCGCCACGACGGGCTTCGGGTCGCGGTCGAGGCGCCGTGAGACGCTCGCCTTCAGCCGACGGGCGTGGGCAGGGACGCTCAGCTTGTCCTCGATGGCGTCGAGCGTCGCCGCGAACTCTTCACGGGTACGGGCGAGGTCGAGCTCGATCTCGGGGATGCTCGCGCCGGGGCGTGGCCCGGCCGCGTTCTCGGCGTCCTTGTCGGGAGACGTGCTGCCGTGGGCGTCGTCGCGCTCTTCGGCCGCACGCGCCTCGGCGAGCTCGGCACGGGGGTCGGGCTCACCGCCCGTGCCGTGGCCGTTCGCGTCAGTGCTTCTCGGAGTCATAGCTGCCCTGCCCCTTCAACGCGCTGACGTCGGCCTTCACGCTGGCGACGGCCTTCTCGGGGGTCGGCGGCACGCCCTTCTTGAGGGCCTTGATGCCGAGCAGGGCCAGGACGGCCGTGATCACGAGCAGGACGGCGGCGACGATGAGCGCCGCGAGCCAGGGGGCGACGACCGTCGCCAGCCCCAGGACGCCGGCCGTGATGAGCACGGCGAGCAGGAAGAAGCCGAACAGTGCGGCTCCGACCAACAAGCCGACACCCACCCCGGCCTCTTTGGCCTTCGTGGCGAGCTCGGTCTTGGCCAGCGCGATCTCGCCGCGGATGAGGCGCGAGATCAACTCGGGCAGGCTGCCGATCAACGAGCCGAGCGAACGTTTGGTGCTCTGTTCGGGTGCCTTCAGGTCACTCACCGACCGTCACCCCCGGCAGCTTGTCGTCGTCGGGGCTGGTGCCCGAGGTCTGCTTCTTGACGTCGTCGGCCTTCTCGTCCACCTTGTCGGCGGCCTTGTGGGCTGCCTCGGTGGCCTTGGCGGCGACCTTGTCGGTGGCGCCCGAGCCCTTGCCCGAGACGGACTTGGCCTTGGAGCCGACCGCGTGGGCGGCGTCGTTCGCGACGTCCTGCGCCTTCTTGGCGACGACCGGAGCGTTCTCCTTCACGAAGCCCTCGGCCTGCTGGACGCCCTTCTGGACGGTCGGGTTCTCCCACAGGCTCTCGGCCTGGTCCTTGATCTTGACGTACGCGCCGCGACCCGCGCGGGCTCCGAGGACGTATCCGACAGCCGCTCCTGCGACGAAGAGGATCTTGCCTTTCATGAGTGCTCCTTGGCTCGTGGTGGCAGGTAGGCCTTCCACGCTGGCACGACCCGGCGTGGACGGCTCAGATTGACCGGGCGACCGGGGACGACGCCGCCCGGCGCCGACCTGGGGACGAGCCGCCCCCGACACCACGTCAGGAGGCGCGGGCCGCCACGAGCGGGACGCCCACCTCGAGCCCGTCGCTGCGCACCGTGGCGACCGCCAGTCGCACGAGGCGCACCGCGCACCAGCAGAACAGCACCACGAGAAGGCCGTTGCGGGCACCCAGGACGAGCACGGCGACCGGGTTGAGCTCGATCAGCGGCCGGTAGAGGATCGGGAACACGAGCGTCGTGAGCCCCGAGGCCCAGGCGGTCAACACGGCGGGCGTCCGGAACGCCTCGGGACGCGAGGCGTAGCCCACGGCCACGATCGGCACGATCCAGAGCAGGTACTGCGGCGACCCCACCTTGTTGAAGACCACGAACGCGAGCGTGAGGGTGAGGGCGCCGAGCAGCACCGTGCCGAACTCGTCGCCGCGATCGCGAGCCGGGACGACGGCCGCGGTGCGCCCGGAGCCCGCCGACCCGCGCCTCCCGGGCTCGGCCCACCGGGGCAGCCCGAAGGTCGCCACGGCCAGCACGCCGGCCAGCAGCACGAGGACGGCGAGCATGACCTGCGTGCTGTCGTTGATCATCCAGGTGTCGCCCGGGCCCATGACCTCGCGCGTGGCGAGGGCGACGTTCTGGTAGACCGAGGCGCCGGGGACGCGCAGCATGGCCATCCAGAGCCAGGGCGTCGAGAGGGTCGCCTCGAGCTGCATCGCCCGTCCCGACTGCATCGTCACGAAGCTCGTGATGTCGTCGGCCCCGCGGCCGAGCAACACGCACGACACGACGACCATGGTGACGAGCACGCCCCCGCGCAGCACGACCGCCCGGTGACGCGACCCGACGACGACCGCCGCGATGACGGCGGCGGGCCAGACCTTGATCCAGGTCGCCGCGGCGAGCAGCAGCCCGGCCACCCGCGGACGCGTGGACAGCAGCATGAGGGCGGCGACGACCAGCGGCGCGCTGAACCCCTCGAGCCGGAGGAAGGCCACGGGGCTGAGCACGAGCGTCACGAGCAGCCACCACCAGGCTGCCCGGTTGTCGACCGTGCGACGACCGCGGTCGGTCAGCAGCCAGAGCGCGACGGCGTTGAGGGCGGTCAGCAGGGCCAGCCAGACGAACTGGTAGTGCTGTTCGCCGAAGACGTTCGGCAACACGATCGGGACGATCGCCCCGGCCGGGTAGACCCACGAGAAGTCGAGGACCGGCCAGACGCCCTCGCTCAGGGCCCCCGTCGCCCACAGGCGGTAGAGCGGCAGGTCGCCGCTGACCCCGCCGCCGATCATCAGCGGCGTCAGCGCCAGGAACACGGCGGCGTGCACGGCGACGAAGCCGTAGAGCAGCCCGCGCGGATGCGCCTGCACGCGCGACCAGGTCCGGCGGAGGCGCGTGGGGAGGGGCGCAGGCGCGACGGCGCTCGAGGTGGTCACGCCTCGAATGTACGGCCGCGTCCTTGCCGTTGTCTTTCCGGCAGGTGAATCCATCGGAAGATCACTCTCGAGACGGAGGTCCGACCGGTGTACGGTGCCGACCATGGACCGACGACGTTCCGCAGACGCAGGCGAGGTCACCCCGCCGACCGACGACACGCACGCACCCGACGAGCTCGGAAGCGTCGACGACGACCTGGCCGTCGACCGGGGGCGCCCGATCGGCTTCTGGTTGAGGCTCGTCGACGGGCTGATCGACCGGCGCTTCGAGGAGGTCCTCGACGAACACGGGGTCACCCGCCGGCAGTGGCAGCTGCTCAACCTGCTGGAGCGCGGCCCAACGACCCGCGCAGCACTCGACGGAGCCGTCGCGCCCTTCCTCGACCCGGCCACGGGCGAGTCCAGCTCGGACCACCTCGCCGAGCTGGTCGAGAGCGGCTGGGTGAGCCTCGCGACCGACGGGGTCGGTGACGATCGCTACGCCCTCACCGAGCGCGGGAGCCTCGCGCACCGCAAGCTCGTCGACGTGGTCGAAGGCATCCGCGACGAGACGGTCCGGGGGGCCGAGCCGGGAGCCCACGCGACCACGGTGCGCTTCCTGCGCAGGGCGGCACTCAACCTCGGCTGGCGCCCCTGAGCGCCCGGCCTGCCCGCGGGCCGAGGGCCGAGGGGCTAGGGGCGAGGGCCGACGACCGCAGGAGGCGCGGCGTCAGCCCCGCAGGAACACCCACCAGATCATGAGCATCGTCACGACGAACCCGCTGACGAAGTTGAGCGCCAGGAAGCGTCGCCACCCCCGGTTGACCTCTTCGGCCCGGTCGTCGGTCACGTTCCACCAGGGTCCGCAGCTGATCGCGTAGGGCAGGGTGAGCAGGGCCGCCAGCGGGCCGGGCCACTCGGTGAAGGTCAGCAGCACGCCCGCCAGCAGGTAGGCCACCACCGAGAGGCGGACGGTCGCCCGGGCGCCGATCTCGGTCGCGATCGACGAGATGCCGCCCTCGCGGTCGGCGAGCACGTCCTGCACGGCTCCGAACGCGTGGCTCGCGACGCCCCAGAGGAAGAACGCCCCGAGCAGCGCCCACAGCTGGGGCGTGAACGTCGCCCCGGCCAGCACGAGACCGTAGACGGCCGGGCTGACGAAGTGCGTGCTCGAGGTGACCGAGTCGACGAAGGGGCGCTCCTTGAAGCGCAGGCCGGGAGCCGAGTAGGCGATCACGGCGAAGACGCTGACGGCGAGCACGAGCCAGCTGAGCGGGTCGCCGACCGCCACGAGGAACACCAGGAAGGGCACGTTCGTGATCACTGCGGCGCGCAACGTCGTGCGGTGCAGGCTGCGGTCGAGCAGCGCACCCTCGACGCCGCCCTTGCGCGGGTTGTGCAGGTCGCTCTCGTAGTCGAAGACGTCGTTGATGCCGTACATCGCGAGGTTGTAGGGGATCAGGAAGTACAGGGCGCCGACGATCAGCACGAGCCAGTTCACCGGGCCGAGGGCGTTCTCCGCCGTGGCGAAGAGGACGGCCTCCGTGCCGGTCGGCGTCACGTCGACCTGGGAGAGCGGCTGGTACGACCCGAGGTAGCCGGTCGTCACCGGCGCGAGCAACGAGGTCAGCACGTACGCCGCCGCGAACGGGAACGCCGTGTTGATCCAGCTCAGGGGCCGGGACGAGACGAACAGGGCCTTGATCGTGTTCACGAGCGCGCCTCCTCGACGGTCGTCGACCCGCCGGCCGCCGGCGCCGCGGGGCCGCGGGGCGTCTTCGGGCCGCCGAGCAGCACCCACACCGACGGCAGCAGGACGAGTGCCGCGACCGCGTAGGCGAAGTCCTCGAGCGGGGCGATGCCGACGAAGACCCCGCTGATCCGGGCGGCGTCGTAGCCGACCAGCCCGATCCCGATCATGACGTTGTCGAACACGGCGGTCATCACGAGCAGCACGCCGGTCGCCAGGCCCGCCCCCAGCAGTTGCTCGCGCCGCCGCCGCGACCTCTCGGCCGGGGACGAGGAGGCGCGCGCGGCCCGGCCACGCACGCCTGCGGTCACCAGCGCCAGCACCCCGAGCACCGCGACGATCGACAGGAACACCGCGTTGACGGCCCAGTAGGTCACGACGCCACGCCGTCCACCGGTCGACCGGACTGCGTGGAGCTCGCGCCACGCCGGTCGAGCACGACGGCCGCAGCCATCCGGGCCGCGGCCAGCAGGTTCATCGTCAGGTAGCAGAGCAGCGTCAGGAAGAAGACCTCTTCGAGCGGCAGCTCGGTCGCCACCAGCACGCCGGTCATGAACGAGGTCTCGCCGCGGAAGAAGATGCCGAGGTCGATGCCGACGACGTCCCAGACCAGGAAGAACACGACGCCGACCAGCAGCGTCACCGCCGCCCGGGGCACGTCGCGCCAGAAGAACAGGCGGAACCTGCGGTCGAGCATCACCATGCCGAACAACGAGACGAGCAACGCCGCGAGGTAGACGAAGCCCATCAGCCGACGGCGGGCTCGGGGAGCGGCTCGGTGCTGGTGTCGCCGCGCAGGTTCTTGAGCAGCACCTCGGCGCTGATCAGGCACATCGGCAGGCCGATGCCCGGACGGACCGACCCGCCGGCGTAGAACAGCGAGTCGACGTGGGTCGAGACGTTGCCGGTGCGGAACAGGGCGCTCTGGGCGAGCGTGTGCGCGGGGCCGAGCATGCTGCCGCTCCAGGCGTTGACGTCGTCGACGAAGTCGCGCGGACCACGGGTGCGCCGCACCACGATCCGCTCGGCGAGGTCGGGCACGTGCGCCCACTCGGCGATCTGGGCGATGACGCCGTCCGCGAGACGCTCGATCATCGGGTCGCCGTCACCGTCGACGTCGCCCGAACCGAGGGCCGGGTCGGCGGGCAGTGGCACCAGGACGAAGAGGTTCGTGTGCCCGGCGGGCGCGGTCGACGGGTCGACGGTGCTCGGCTTGCAGACGTACAGCGACGGGGGGTCGGGGATGCGCTTGTCGGCGCCGAAGATGCGCTCGAAGTTCTCGTGCCAGTCGCGGGCGAAGAGCAGCGTGTGGTGCTCGAGCTCGGGGATCTCGCCCTCGACGCCCAGGTAGAGCAGCAGGGCGCTCGGCCCGGGGTTCTTCTTCGCCCAGTACGACGAGTCGTAGGTGCGCAGCTCGCGGGGCAGGAGCCGTGTCTCGGTGTGGTGCAGGTCGGCCGCGCTCACGACGAGGTCGGCGTCGACGCGGTGCGTCGCTCCCTCGGCGTCGGTCCAGTCGACCCCGGTCGCCTCGGCGGTCGCCTTCGAACCGCGCGGCAGGGCTGCGCCCTCGACCCCGAGCGGCTGCGTCACGATCCGGGTCACGGTCGCGCCGGTCACGACGGTCACCCCGGCCTCGACGGCCACGTCGCGGATGGCCTCGATCACCGAGATGAGGCCGCCCTGCGGGTACAGCACGCCGTCGTCGAGGTCGAGCGTGCTCATGAGGTGGTACATGCTCGGCGTGTCGAACGGCGACGAGCCGAGGAAGACCGCGGGGTACCCCAGGATCTGACGGAGGCGCGGGTCGGTCACCGTGCGGGACGCGTACGAGTCGAGGCTCGTCAGCAGCAGCCGGGCCAGCTTCGGCAGGCGGACCAGCACGTCTCCGCGCAGCAGGGGCGTGAGGCTGCCGAAGCTCGTGTAGAGGAACCGCCGTTTGGCGATCTCGTAGGTGTCGCGGGCGGACCGGAGGTACCGGCGCATGCGCTCACCGCTGCCCGGTTCGACGCGCTCGAACAGCTCGACGTTCTCTTCCAGGCCGCGCGGGACGTCGATCGGCGCACTCGCCGCGGGGGCGTCGGGCGTCGGCTCGAACAGCACGCGGTAGCCCGGGTCGAGTTCGACGAGGTCGAGGCGCTCGGCGGCCGACGTGCCCATCAGGCGGAAGAAGTGGTCGAAGACCTCGGGCATGAGGTACCAGCTCGGGCCGAGGTCGAAGCGGAAGCCCTCGTGGCTCCACGACCCGGCACGGCCACCGACCTCGTCGTTCTTCTCGAGCAGGGTGACCTCGTGGCCCTCGCGGGCGAGCAGCGCAGCCGAGGCCAGGCCGCTGATGCCGCCGCCGATCACGACGACGCGGCGGCCGTGGCGGGTGACGCTCAGGCCGTGCGACTCGTCGGACGCCCCGGTGCCCGCACCCGTCGCCCCGCGGTCGACCGTGTCGCGGCTCATGCGCGGGCCTCGGGCAGCCGGGTGACGCGACCGGCGGCGGCGCCCGCGGCGATGCGCACCTTCACCGGGTTCGGAACGCGCACGCGCGCCCGGACCAGCGAGGAGGCGGGGGTCGCCTCGAGACGCCGGTTCAGCTCGGCGAACAGGCCGTGGGCCAGTGCCACCGCCCGACGCGAGGACGTCGGCAGCACGGGGATGATCTCGCCGCTCACGCGGAGGTCGTCGTCGATGTCTCGCACCAGTCTCGTCTTGGTCTGCTCGTCGAACGTGGTCACGTCGACTCCGGGGAAGTAGCTGCGGCCGAGCTGCTCGAAGTCGGCCGCGAGGTCACGCAGGAAGTTGACCTTCTGGAAGGCCGCGCCGAGGCGCCGGGCGCCCTCTTCGAGTTCGGCGACCGTGCTCGGGGGGAAGGGGTGCCCGTGGAGGAACGCCTTGAGGCACATCAGGCCGACGACCTCGGCCGACCCGTACACGTAGGCGTCGAACGACGCCTGGTCGTGCTCGCGGGCACTGAGGTCGGCCCGCATCGACGCGAAGAACGGTGCGGTGAGCTCGGCACCGAACCCGGTGGCGCGGGCGGTGCGGGCGAAGGCGTGCACGACCAGGTTGGGGCTGAAGCCCTCGACCAGGGCCCGCTCGGTCTCGGCCTCGAAGCCGTCGAGCAACCGGCCCGCCGCGTCGGCGCCCAGACCGGCCTCGGTCGCGGGGCCGTCGACGATCTCGTCCGCCACGCGCACGAGCGCGTACACGTTCTCGACGTGCTGCCGCACCTCGCCGCCCAGCAGGCGCGAGGCCAGTCCGAACGACGTCGAGTAGCGGCGGATCACGCCTCCCGCGGTCGCGTCGGCCACGGAGTCGTACAACGACAAGCCCGTCATCGCACCCTCTCGAGGACGTCCTGGACGACCGGCGTCAACGCCTCGCGCAACGACTCGGGCACCTCGGCCCGGTCGAGCACGTCGAGCGCACGGCGGGCGTGCTGCTCGACGAGTCCCTCGGCGAAGGAGCGGGCGCCGCAGACCTCGAGGCGACCACGGACGTGCTCGGCCTCGGCCTCGCTGAGGTCGGCCTTGCCGATGAACGGCTGGATCGTGAACCACTCGTCGGTCGTCGCGGCGTGGGCGACGAGCACCGTGCGCTTGCCCTCGCGGAGGTCGCCGCGGGTGGTCTTGCCGGTGGCCTCTTCGGTGCCGAAGACCCCGAGCAGATCGTCGACCACCTGGTACGCGACCCCGACCTCGCGGCCGAAGTCGCCGACCGCCGTGACGACGGCCTCGCCCGCGCCCGCCAGCACGGCACCCGCCTGCAGCGGTGCCTCGAACGAGTAGACGGCCGTCTTGGCGCGCTCCATGTCGAGGATCTCGTCGACGGTCGGCAGTTCGGCGGCCAGGGAGAACTCGACGTCGACCATCTCTCCGCCCGCGCTGACGAAGATCGCCTCGTCGAGCAGGTCGAGCAAGCGCGTGCGGACGTGGTCCTGGCAGCCGATGCCGA
Organism: Frigoribacterium sp. PhB118; assembly: GCF_003751725.1. NCBI lineage: Bacteria > Bacillati > Actinomycetota > Actinomycetes > Micrococcales > Microbacteriaceae > Frigoribacterium > Frigoribacterium sp. PhB118. The sequence goes on from NZ_RKID01000002.1 coordinate 96,403, forward strand.
GCAGCATGCGACTGGCCCCGGTCAGGGCGAGGTCGCCGGCGATGACGGCGGCCGACATGCCCCGGTGTTCGGCCGCGGGGGTCGGGATGCCCGCCGTCGTCGCGGTGTCGCGGTAGCTGCCCGAGACGTTGGGGATGCCGCGTCGCGAGAAGTCGCGGTCGATGACGTCGTCGTGGACGATCAGGGCCGTGTGCAGCAGCTCGAAGGCCGCGCCGACCCGGGCCACGGCCTCGTCGTCGGTGCCCCCGAGGGCGTCGTAGGCCGTGAAGACCATGCGGGGCCGGAAGCGCTTGCCCCCGGCGCTGTTGCGCTCGAGCACCGACCAGAGATCGACGTAACGCCAGCCCACGGACTCGGCGCGGCGCTTGGCCAACGCGAAGAAGTCGTCGAGGACGGCGTCGACACGATCGTGTCTCGCCCGCGTGCCTGCGTGCAGGTGATCACCGTCCACCAGGGCAGACTACCTCTCATGACCCGTGAGATCTCGACGCATCCCCAGCCGACGTCCGGTGACCGCCCGGGCGCGCACGACGAGCTCGTGGTGCTCCTCGACGACGAGGGCACGCCCATCGGCACGACCGCGAAGGCGACCGTGCACACCGCCACGACGCCATTGCACCTGGCGTTCAGCTGTCACGTCACCGACGACCTCGGCCGCGTCCTGGTCACCCGTCGAGCCCTGTCGAAGAAGACCTGGCCCGGCGTCTGGACCAACTCGTTCTGCGGCCACCCCGCCCCCGGCGAGACGCCCGCCGAGGCGTTGATGCGGCGCGCCCACCAAGAGCTCGGCATGGAGGTCCGCGACGTCGAGGTGATCCTGCCCGAGTTCCGGTACCTCGCCACGGACGCCTCGGGCGTGGTCGAGAACGAGATCTGCCCGGTCTTCACGGCCCGCGCCGTCGGCCTGCCCGATCCCTCGCCCGACGAGGTCGCCGAGTGGGCGTGGGTCGAGCCCGGAGAGCTGCGCGACGCGGTCGCGGCGGCACCCTTCGCCTTCTCGCCCTGGTTGGGCTGGCAGCTGGCCGCCTGGCCCACCTGAGCGAGACGGACGACGAGGGCTCCTCCGGGGACGACGAGGGCTCCTCGGGGGACGACGAAGGCGCGAGCCGGATCGCCTGACCCGGCCCGCGCCTCCTGCGGTCCTGTTGTTCGACGCCGCCTAGCGCGGACGCATCGCGTACGCCGCGGGGCAGTCGAACGGGTCGCGGGCCGAGAGGCCGACGCGGTTGAGGTACCGGATGACGATCGCGTACGACTTGCCGATCGTCGTCTCGGTGTAGGGGATGCCGTGCTCGGCGCAGTGCGCCTTCACCAGGGCGCTGGCCGCGCGCAGGTTCGGACGCGCCATGCTCGGGAAGAGGTGGTGCTCGATCTGGTAGTTCAGCCCGCCCATGAAGGCGGTCGAGTACCGACCCGTGATGTTGCGCGAGGTGAGCACCTGCTTGCTCAGGAAGTCGACCTTCGCACCCTCGGGGATGATCGGCATGCCCTTGTGGTTCGGGGCGAAGGACGACCCCATGTAGAGGCCGAAGACGGCCATCTGCACGCCGATGAAGGCGAAGGCCATGCCGAGCGGCAGGAACCAGAAGACGACGCCGAAGTAGGCGACGAGGCGCACGGCGATGAGCGTGATCTCGAGCGCGCGGCCCTCGACCTTGTCACGGCCGAGCAGCGTGCGGAACGAGGTCACGTGCAGGTTGACGCCCTCGCCGAGCAGCAGGGGGAAGAAGAAGTAGCCCTGACGGCGGGTGATGAAGCCGAGCACGCCGCGCTGCTTCGCCGCGTCCTCTTCGAGGAACGAGATCGTGTCGAACGCGATGTCGGGGTCTTTGCCCTTGGTGTTCGGGTTGGCGTGGTGGCGGCTGTGCTTGGTCATCCACCACGCGTAGCTGATGCCCACGACGCCGGCCGCGAGGACGCGACCGACCTTGTCGTTGCGCGTGCCCGACTCGAACACCTGGCGGTGCGCGGCCTCGTGCGTGAGGAACGCGAACTGCGTGAGGATGACGCCGAGGGCCGCGGCGATCAACAGCTGGAACCAGCTCGAGCCCAACAGGACGAACCCGGTGGCCGCGCCGCCGAGGCACGCGACGAGGACGACGAAGACCGTCACGTAGAAGCCGGTGCGGCGTTGCAGCAGGCCCGCCTCGCGCACGGACTTGAGCAGGCTCGAGTACGTGCTGGTCGGCTTGCCGACCTGTCCGGCGACGGTGGGGCGGAACCCGGCGGGTGCCGCACCTGCCGGTGCGTGGACGATGCGCGGGTACGCGGTTCGGGGGGTCGTGGGGACGGTGGCGGTCATCGGGCTCCCGCGGCTGGTCGACTTCTCAGCCGGGTGGATGGGCCGGAGGCGGCCCGAAGATGGTGCGAACGTAACGGCGTGGGCTGGGAAGGTGTCGGGAGGTCGCCGTGCAGGAGGGTTGCGGCTTCTCGTATTTCACACGTAACCTATCGTCGATGACAGCGAGTTTCGTCGAGCGGCTCCGCGGGGTGGTGCACGACCTCGAGCAGGTGCCCTACAGGACGGGCGAACGCGACGCCCATCAGGGCCACGGCCTGCGGGACTCCGCCCTCGGGGCGGCGGCGTCGGACGCACCGGCGCACGAGATCGAGATCTCCGGGCTCGAGGTCCTCGTCGGGCTCTGGCCCGACGCGAAGGACGGCCACGGTTCATGGCTCGGAGGCGGCACCGTGGTGGGCATCGGGCCACGGCCCGCCACGGTCGTGGCGGGCTACGCCGACCTGCTCTTCGTGAGCACCGAGGGCGCCCGACGCACCTACTACCGACTGCTCACCGCCGACCACCCCGACCCCGACGTCGCGACGGTGCGCCTCCTCGAGTGCGTGAAGGAGGTCCGGCCCGGCTGGCGGTCCACGTGGGCCGACACGACCACCGCCTACACCCGGGTCAGCCGGTTGCCGACCGGCGTGCGGATCGCGGTGGGGCTGGACACGGCCGAGGGGCTGGCCTCCACCCGACGTTCGCTGGACGGTGTGCTCGCGGGGTTGTCGCTCGAGGCCGAGGGGGTGCTGCGGGTGACGCCTGCCCACATGGCACGTCAGCTCGGGACGCTCAGGGGCCGCGGCTGGCCGTTGACGCTCGGCACCGTCCGCCGCTTGGCGTTCAGGAGCGCGCGGTAAACTCGGCGGGTCCCCCACCCGTGAAAGAGGTCTCGTGACGCCTGCGCACCACGACTCCGGCGCGACCGCCCCCGTGGCGTCGCCCGACCCCTCGGGCAGGGGCGTCGACCCGTCGCTCTCCGCGTACTGGCCCGTCCCCGTGCTGCGTGCCGTCCCGGCCCTCTCGGCCGCGGCGGCCATCACCTTCAACCCCGACCACTCGCCCCAGGTCGGCCTGCTGACCTTCGGGGCGGCGGCGGTCGCCGGCGGTGTCGTGCTCGCCGTCGGATCGGCCCTGCGCCTCCACGACCGCTCGAGCCGCACCATCGCCGTCCTGCAGGGCGTCGTCGGTGCCGTGATCGGCGCCCTCTGCCTCGTCTTCTCGCACGGTCAGCTGCCCGTGCTGGTCGCCTTCGTCACGGCCTGGGCCGTGCTGACCGGCGGCCTCGAACTGCTCACCGGCCTGCGACGTCGTCGTCGCTCGCCGCTCGCCCGTGACTGGACGACCGTCGGCGTGCTCACCCTGGTCCTGGCCCTGGTCTTCCTGGTCGTCCCGCCGGACTACAGCCAGCAGCTCGGCGGCATCGAGCAGATCGAGGGCGAACTGACCTCCTCGACCGTGCTCGTCGGCATCCTGGGCGCCTACGGCGCCCTGGTCGGCGTGTTCCTCGTGATCGCCGGCCTCTCGCTCAAATGGCAGACCGGGCACCCGGCCCCTGCCGACACCCCTGACGACAAGGGACGAACGTCATGACCCACCCCACCTGGCGCGACCGGTTCCGCCCCGCCGAGTTCCTCGGACTGTCGGGCGTCTTCGCCGCCTTCGTCGGCCTCGTCGTGCTCATGACGACGCGCGACCTCCAGCTGGCGCTGATCTTCCTCTGCATCGGCTTCATCGTCGCGCTCGTCACGATCGCCATGCTCGCCCTCGCGGCCAAGCCCAACGACGACGAGCGACACGAGATCGACGACGCCGACAAGCCGCGGGGCCACTGACGCTGGTCGACCGCCGCGGCCTCTCGGCCGCTGCCCCGTCGCTGACCGTCGGCCGCTGCCCCGTCGCTGACCGTCGGCCGCTACTCCGTCGCGGCCCGTCGGCCGCTGATCCGTCGCGCGGCGCCCTCGGGTGCGCGGGCCGTCCTGACGGGCCGACCCGCGCCTCCTGGGGTCAGGCCAGGCGGTCGACGAGCTGGGCCGCGATGCCCGTGTAGGTCGCCGGGGTCAGGGCCACGAGGCGCTGCTTGGCCTCGTCGGACACGTCCAGACCCTCGACGAACGCGACCAGTTCGGCCTGGCCGACGCGCTTGCCGCGGGTCAGCTCCTTGAGCATGGCGTAGGGGTCGTCGATCGAGGATCGTCCGGCGACGACCTCGGCGCGGATGACCGTCTGGATGGCCTCGGCGAGGACCTCCCAGTTGGAGTCGAGGTCGGACTCGAGGGTCACGGTGCCGACGGCGATCTCGCCGAGGCCGCGACGCAGGTTGTCGAGCGCGAGCATCGAGTGGCCGAACGCGACCCCGATGTTGCGCTGGGCCGACGAGTCGGTGAGGTCGCGCTGCTGGCGGCTGGTGACCAGGGTCGAGGCCAACGAGTCGAAGAGCGCCGACGAGATCTCGAGGTTGGCCTCGGCGTTCTCGAAGCGGATCGGGTTGATCTTGTGGGGCATGGTCGACGAGCCGGTCGCCCCCGCCTGCGGGATCTGCGTGAAGTAGCCCATCGAGATGTACGACCACACGTCGGTGGCGAGGTTGTGCAGCACCCGGTTGGCGTGGGCGACGCGCGAGTAGAGCTCGGCCTGCCAGTCGTGCGACTCGATCTGCGTCGTCAGCGGGTTGAAGGTCAGCCCCAGGGCGTCCTCGACGAAGGAGCGGGCCGTCTCGGGCCAGTCCAGCCCGGGGTCGGCGACGACGTGGGCCGAGAACGTGCCGGTCGCCCCGCTGAACTTGCCGAGGAACTCGGTGCCGACGATCTGCGAGCGCAGACGCTGCAGGCGGTGCGCGAACACGGCGAACTCCTTCCCGACCGTGGTCGGCGTCGCCGGCTGCCCGTGGGTGTGCGCGAGCATCGGCACGTCGCGGGCGTCGGTGGCCCAGGTGGTGAGGGCGGCGAGCACGGCGTCGAAGGCCGGGAGCCAGACGTCGAACAGGGCCGCCTTGACGGTGACCGCGTACGACAGGTTGTTGATGTCCTCGCTGGTGCAGGCGAAGTGGGTGAGTTCGGCGATCCCGTCCAGCCCGAGCTCGGCCAGCCGTGCCCGCACGAAGTACTCGACGGCCTTGACGTCGTGACGGGTCGTCGCCTCGAGCCCGGCGAGTTCGTCGATCGCCGCCTGGCCGAAGTCGGTGACGACGGCCCGCAGCGCCCGCTTCTGCTCGTCGTCGAGCGGCGTGGAGCCGAACGCGCGGCGGTCGGTCTGGGCGATCAGCCATTCGACCTCGACGTGCACGCGGGCCCGGTTCAGCCCCGCCTCGCTGAGGTGGTCCCCCAGCGTGCCGACCGACGAGCGGTAGCGGCCGTCGAGCGGGCTGAGGGGCTGAGGAGGCAACGTCATGACTGTCCCTTGCGGAGTGCGGGTTCGATCTGGCGGAAGAGGGCCGAGCAGGCGCGCTCGACCATGTCGAGCACCTCGTCGAAGAGTGCTGCGTCGGAGTAGTACGGGTCGGGGACGTCGAGACCGCCACCCGCCGGCGCCGCGTCGGGAGCGAAGGTGAGCAGCAGCTGCACCTTCGAGCGGTCGGCGTCGTCGCCTGCCCAGGCCCGGAGGATGCGTTCTTGGCCGCGATCGAACGCCACCACGAGGTCGTAGCGTGCGAAGTCGTCGGCCTCGAACTGCTTCGCCCGGTGCCGGGAACCATCGTAGCCGCGGCGCTCCAGGGCCTCGACGGTGCGGGGATCGGCCCCCTCGCCGACGTGCCAGTCGCCGGTGCCCGCGCTCGTGACCTCGACCCGGTCGCCGAGGCCGGCGTCGTCGGCGAGCGAGCGCAGCACGGTCTCGGCCATGGGCGAGCGACAGATGTTGCCCGTGCAGACGAAGCAGATGCGGAACCGGTTCACCGCTTCCGGTCACCCCGCCCGACCACGGGGCGGACGACGACGCCGATGGCCCAGGCGAAGACCGCGAGCACGACGGCACCGATCACGCCCCACCAGAAACCGTCGATCGTCAACCCGAAGCCGAAGAGATCCGAGATCCACGCCACGATCAGCAGCAGCAGCCCGTTCACGATCAACGCGATCAGGCCGAGCGTCAGGATGTAGAGGGGGAAGGCCACCACCCGGATCGCCGTGCCGACCACGCCGTTGACGATTCCGAAGACCAGGGCGAGCAGCAGGAAGGTCACGATCGTCTCGAGGGTGCCCCCTGCTCCGTAGGGCGTCACCGTCACCCCCGACACGAGCAGCGTGGTGAGCCACAGGGCCACCGCGTTGATGAGCAGCCTCACGACGAATCGGGTCATCCCCCCATCATGCCGACCTCTCCTCCACGGGCGGTAGTGCCCGACCGGATCCCCCGAGGAGGCGCGGTGCCCTGCCGCGACGCGGCCCCCGCCCCATAGGCTGGCCGCGTGACCACTCCCGTCCGACTCCGTCCCGAGATCGCCGCCCTCCCGCCCTACCGCCAGGGCAAGCAGGCGTCCCCCGACGCCTTCAAACTGTCGTCGAACGAGAACCCGTTCGAGCCCCTCCCCTCGGTCGTCGAGGCCGTCCGTGGCGCCGTCTCGCTGAACCGCTACCCCGACGCCTCGGCGACGGCCCTGCGGACCGCCCTCGCCACCCGGTTCGGCGTCACCGTCGACGAGGTGCACGTCGGCGCGGGGTCGGTCTCGTTGCTGGCCCAGTTCGTGCTCGCCGCGGCCTCGGTCGGCGACGAGGTCGTCTACGCCTGGCGTTCGTTCGAGGCCTACCCGGGGCTCGTCACGGTGGCCGGAGCGACGAGCGTCCAGGTGCCGCTGCGGGCCGACGGGGGCCACGACCTCGAGGCCATGGCCGCGGCCGTCACCGACCGCACCCGCGTCGTCATCGTCTGCTCCCCCAACAACCCGACGGGCACCACGGTGTCGACGGGCGAGTTCGAGTCGTTCATGGCCGCGGTGCCCGACGACGTGCTCGTGCTGCTCGACGAGGCGTACGCCGAGTTCGTCACCGACAGCACGGCCGTCGACGGCGAGACGCTCACCGAGCTGCACCCGAACCTCGTCCTGCTGCGCACCTTCTCGAAGGCGTACGGGCTGGCCGCACTCCGCGTCGGGTACGCGATCGGCGCCTCCTACCTGCTCGACGCCGCGCGGGCCACGGCCATCCCCCTCGCCGTCACCGAGCAGGGCGCGGCCGCGGCCCTCGCCTCGCTCGACCACGCCGACGAGCTGCTCGGGCGGGTCGACCGCATCGTCCTGCTACGCGACCAGGTGCGACGCGCCCTGATCGACCAGGGGTGGACGGTGCCCGAGGCGCAGGGCAACTTCGTCTGGCTCGCCACGGGCGAGCACACGGCGGCCGCCGCCCAGGTGTTCGCCGACCACGGGGTCGTCGTCCGGCCGTTCGCGGGAGAGGGCGTGCGCGTCACGATCGGCGAGCCGTCGTCGGTCGACAAGCTGCTGCACGCCGCCCAGCAGATCGTCGACCTCACATCCCGGTGACGGCATATGCCGCGGAATAGATTGGACGCCATGTCTTCCTCCGAAGCGACCGACGCGCCGCCGCCCGTCCAGCTCCTGTCGCCGTCGGGCGAGGTGGTCGAGTCGGCTGCGGCCGACGAGTTCCGCCCCTACGTCGACGCCCTCGGCGACGACGGACTCCGCGCCCTGCACCGCGACATGGTGCTGACGCGTCGATTCGACCGCGAGGCCGCGGCACTCGCGCGCCAGGGGCAGCTCGCCCTCTGGGTGCCGAGCCACGGCCAAGAGGGGGCCCAGGTCGGCCTGGCCCACGCGACCCGCCCGCAAGACCACCTCTTCCCGTCCTACCGCGAGCACGCCGTCGCGCTGTCCCGCGGCATCGACCCGGTCGACATCCTGCGTCTGCTGCGCGGTCACACGCACGGCGGCTGGAACCCTGCCGAGCACCAGAACTTCCACGTCTACACGCTGGTGATCGGTTCGCAGACGCTGCACGCGACCGGCTTCGCCATGGGGCTCGGCCTCGACGGCAAGAGCGGCACGGGCGATCCCGAGGTCGACCAGGCCGTGGTCACGTTCTTCGGCGACGGGGCGACCAGCCAGGGAGACGTCAGCGAGGCCCTGGTCTTCGCCGCGAGCTTCCAGACCCCCGAGCTGTTCTTCCTCCAGAACAACCAGTGGGCGATCAGCGTGCCGGTCGCGCGCCAGTCGCGCACGCCGCTCGTCGCCCGGGCCGGCGGCTTCGGCATCCCCGGCACGCAGGTCGACGGCAACGACGTGCTCGCGAGCTACGCCGTCAGCCGCCGCGACCTCGAGGCCGCCCGCGGCGGCGGCGGGCCCCGCTTCATCGAGGCGCTCACCTACCGCGTCGGCGCGCACACCTCGTCCGACGACCCCACCAAGTACCGCACCGACGACGAGCTGCAGTCCTGGATCGCCCGCGACCCGATCACGCGCTTCGAGGCCTTCCTGCGGAACCGAGGCGAGGGGGACGCGTTCTTCGCCGACCTCGAGACCGAGGGCGACGACCTCGGAGCCGACGTCCGTCGGCGCACGGTCTCGCTGCCGAACCCCGACCGCGGCCTCATCTTCGACCACGTGTACTCCGAGCCGCACCCGCTCATGACCGAGCAGAAGCAGTGGCTGGCGACCTACGAGCAGAGCTTCGGCGGCGCGGGCGAGACCGCGACCACCGACGAGGGGGCAGCATGACCGACACCGTCGAGAACCCGACCGGCACGACCGCGTCGACCCGCGCCTCCGTGCAGTCCATGCCGCTCGGCAAGGCGATCAACGCCGGCCTCCGCAAGGCCATGGCCGACGACCCCCGCGTCCTGCTGATGGGAGAAGACATCGGCACGCTCGGCGGCGTCTTCCGCGTGACCGAGGGGCTGCAGGCCGAGTTCGGCGACAAACGCGTCATCGACACCCCCCTCGCCGAGTCCGGCATCGTCGGCACCGCCATCGGACTCGCGATGGGTGGCTTCCGCCCGGTCTGCGAGATCCAGTTCGACGGCTTCATCTACCCCGGCTTCGACCAGATCACGTCGCAGCTCGCCAAGCTGACCAACCGGCACGAGGGCACCCTGACGATGCCCGTCGTGATCCGCGTGCCCTACGGCGGGCACATCGGCGCGGTCGAGCACCACCAGGAGAGCCCCGAGGCGTACTTCGCCCACACCGCGGGCCTGCGCGTCGTCAGCCCGAGCACGCCGCACGACGCCTACTGGATGATCCAGGAGGCGATCGCGTCGAACGACCCCGTCATGTTCTTCGAGCCCAAGAGCCGTTACTGGCCCAAGGGCGACGTCGACCTGAGCGACCCGCAGGCACCGCTGCACGCGAGCCGCGTCGTCCGGACGGGCACCGAGGTCACCCTGCTGGGGCACGGCGCGATGGTCAGCGTGCTGCTGCAGGCGGCCGAGATCGCGGCCGCCGAGGGCGTCTCGGCCGAGGTCGTCGACCTGCGGTCGCTCTCACCCGTCGACTACGGGCCCATCCTCGAGTCGGTCCGGAAGACCGGGCGCCTCGTCGTGGCGCAGGAGGCCCCCGGTTTCGTGTCGGTCGGCTCCGAGATCGCCGCCACCGTCGCCGAGAAGGCCTTCTACTCGCTCGAGGCACCCGTCCTGCGCGTCAGCGGCTTCGACACCCCCTTCCCTCCCGCCAAGCTCGAGACGCAGTACCTGCCCGACGCCGACCGCGTGCTCGAGGCGGTCGACCGGGCCCTGGCCTACTAGGAGTCACGACATGACCAGCGAATTCACCCTGCCCGACGTCGGCGAGGGCCTGACCGAGGCCGAGATCGTCGAATGGAAGGTCGCTCCCGGCGACAGCGTCGAGATCAACCAGGTGCTCGTCGAGATCGAGACCGCGAAGTCGCTCGTCGAGCTCCCCTCGCCCTACGCCGGCGTGGTCGAGAGCATCCTCGTCGAACCGGGTACCACGGTCGACGTCGGCACCCCGATCATCCGGGTCGGCGACTCGACGGCACCAGCGACCCCGTCGGGTCGGGCCGCCGAGTCCGAGTCCCTCGAGTCGGGCGGACTCGCCCGCACGGCGCAGGTCGTGTCGCAGAACGAACAAGCACTCTCCGCGCAGCGCGCCCGCCAGGCCGAGCCCGTGGCGTCCGCCACCCCGGTGCAGAGCTCCTCCCCCGCCGCCCCGGCCCGCTCGGCCGACGCGGTCAGCGCCGACGGCGACACCGGCTCGGTGGCGCACGCCCCCGAGGCCCCGGCCGACTCGGGGTCGGGTGCCGTGCTCGTGGGCTACGGCGCCGCGGGGGGTCACGGCTCGACCCGTCGCCGCCGACCGTCGCAGACCGAGGTCGACGCCCGGCAGCTGCGCGTCGCCGAGCAGGCCCGGCGGCGCCCGACCACGTCGGTGCCCGCCGCGCAGGCCCTGCCGATCATCGCGAAGCCGCCCATCCGCAAGCTCGCCAAAGACCTCGAGGTCGACCTCGCCGTCGTCCAGCCGACCGGCCTGGCCGGAGAGGTCACCCGCGACGACGTCATCCGTCACGCCCAGCAGGCCAGCGTCTTCCGCAACATCGAGACGCCCGAGTGGGGCGAGGAACGCGTCGAGCGCATCCCCGTCAAGGGCGTCCGCAAGGCCATCGCCGCGGCCATGACGTCGTCGGCGTTCACCGCCCCGCACGTCAGCCTGTTCGTCGACGTCGACGCCACCCGCACGATGGAGTTCGTCAAGCGGTTGAAGGCGTCGCCGCAGTTCGCCGGCGTCAAGGTCTCGCCGTTGCTGATCATGGCCAAGGCGATCATCTGGGCCGTGCGACGCAACCCGATGGTCAACTCGGCCTGGACCGACCGCGAGATCCTCGTCCGGCACTTCGTCAACCTCGGCATCGCCGCGGCCACCCCACGTGGCCTCATCGTGCCGAACGTCAAGGAGGCCCAGTCGATGAGCCTGCTCGAGTTGGCCCAGGCCCTCGAACAACTGACGCTGACCGCCCGAGACGGCAAGACGACGCCGGCCGACATGCGGGACGGCACGATCACGATCACCAACATCGGCGTCTTCGGCATGGACACCGGCACGCCGATCCTCAACCCGGGCGAGGTCGCGATCGTGGCCCTCGGCACGATCAAGCCCAAGGCCTGGGTGGTCGACGGCGAGGTCCGCTCGCGCATGGTGACGACGATCGGGGCGAGCTTCGACCACCGCGTGGTCGACGGCGACGTCGCCAGCCGGTTCGTGGCCGACGTGGCGAGCGTCCTCGAAGAGCCCGCCCTCCTGCTCGACTGAGCCCGCGCCTCCTCGTCCGTTCCTGGGAACCCCGCGGGCAGCCGGGCCCCGACCTGGCTGGCGACGGACGGCGTGCAGTAACGTCGAGGTCAGGACGACCGGTCATGACCAGATGGGACCACCCTCGGGCGCGACGGACGAGGGGGGCCATGACCGACCGCATCACCGACGGAGCCGTGCCGAAGCACGAGCAGTTGCGCTCCATCGTGCAGCGGCTCGCGGCCGGTCAGCAGCCCGGCTCGGCGATCGCCAGCGAGCGCCAGCTCATGCTCGAGTACGGCGTCAGCCGGATCACGGTCCGCGAGGCCGTGGGGCAGCTGGTGAACGAGGGTTGGCTGACCCGCGTGCGGGGCAAGGGCACCTTCGTGGCCCACCGCGTGGTCCAGTCGACGCTGCACCTCGCCTCGTTCACCGACGAGATGACCAAGCTCGGCCACGTGCCGAGCACGGTGGTGCTGGTCAAGGCCGAGACGACTCCGCCGCCCGAGACGGCCGCGGCCCTCGGACTCGAGGACGGCGCCTCGGCGTTCCACGTCAAGCGCCTGCGCCTGGCCGACGGCGTGCCGGTCAGCATCGACGACGGCTGGTACCCCGCGGACCGACTGCCCGGGCTGCTCGACCACGACCTGAGCCGTTCGCTCTACCGGACCCTCGACGGCGACTACGCGACGCCGATCACCCGCGCGACCCAGACGGTCAGCGCCGAGGGGGCCGACGCCGACGTCGCCACGCTGCTCGGCACGAGCGAGGGCGCCCCGGTGATGTACTTCGACCGGATCTCGTTCGCCGGCGACGTCCCGCTCGAACACGCCAAGAGCTGGTACCGCTCCGACCGCTACCGCCTGCAGATGCAGGTCGAATCGGGCACGACGCCCGACTGACTCACGGCCGCGAGGCGTCGGCCTCAGAGGTCGAAGAGGGGCTCCCCCGAGGCGACGGTCGTGCCGACGGCCTGCTGCGGGACGCTGTCCGGGGCGCTGTCGAGCACGACGACCGGGATGACGGCCGAGTAGCCCGCCTCGGCCACGACGGCCGGGTCGAAGCGGACGACGACGTCGCCCGCCGCGACGGTCGCCCCCTCGGCCACGACGAGCTCGAAGCCCTCGCCGCCGAGCTTGACCGTGTCGATGCCGACATGAACGAGCAGGCCGGTGCCCGACCCGCCCACCACCACGAACGCGTGCGGGTGCAGCTTGACGATCTCGCCGGCGACCGGCGAGACGACGGAGACCACACCCCCTCCAGGAGGCGCGCTCGGCTCGACCGCGACGCCCGCGCCCACGAGCTGCCCGGCGAAGACGGCGTCGGGCACCTCAGCGAGCGCCGTCACCCGGCCGGCGACGGGCGAGAGGACCGTGGTCACGGCAGCAGGTCGTTGATGTCTTCGGCGAGCGAGTCGGCGATCGTGCCGACGATCACCTGGACGCTGCCCCCCGCGTGGACGACGGCGGTGGCTCCCGCGGCCTTGAGGGCGGCGTCGTCGACGAGCGAGATGTCCCGGACGTCGGTGCGGAGGCGCGTGATGCAGCCCTCGATCTCCTCGATGTTGTCGGCGCCGCCGAGTCCGTCGATCATGGCCTGTGCTTTCGACATGAGCTGTTCTCCTCCGTGGGTCGGTCGCTCGCGGCGACGAGGGTGTCGTCCTAGTTGACACCACCCGTCGGTCTGAGGAAACTACCACTCACTGGTCATGACCGGACAGGACCGGAGGCTCCGCGCTCGACGCGACCCGCGCCTCCGGAACCGCCCCACCCGCACGACACCCGACCCACCCCGCACCCCGGCTGCTCACCGACGAGAGGACCACCTGATGACGACGACGACCGAGTCGGCCCCGACCAAGAAGAGGGGCTCGGCCGCCTTCGCGGTGCTGCAGCGCCTCGGGCGCAGCCTCATGCTGCCGATCGCGGTGCTCCCGGCGGCGGGCATCCTGCTGCGACTCGGGCAGGCCGACCTGCTCGGCGCGATCCCCGGCTTCGAGACGGGCGCCTCGGTGATCGGCGCCGCCGGGCAGGCGGTCTTCACCTGGCTGCCGCTGATCTTCGCGGTCGGCATCGCGATCGGCTGGGCGAAGAAGTCGGACGGTTCGACGGCCCTCGCCGCGGTCGTCGGCTACATGGTGATCGACGGCGTCTTCAAGGCCATGTCGCCGGTCGTGCTCGCGGGCCGTGAGACCCCGACGGGCGACCCCGAGGTCATCAACTACGGCGTGCTGGCCGGCATCGTGATGGGCATCCTCTCGGCGATGATCTGGCAGCGCTTCTACCGCACGAAGCTGCCCGACTTCCTCGGGTTCTTCTCGGGCCGTCGCATGGTGCCGATCCTCACCGCCGTCACGGGCCTGGTCGTCGGCGTCGTCATGTCGTTCATCTACCCCCTGTTCAACAACGCCCTCACCGGCATCGGCCAGGCGGTCGCGTCGAACGACGTGGTCGGCAGCGGCATCTACGGCGTCGCCAACCGCCTGCTGATCCCCACCGGCCTGCACCACATCCTCAACTCGGTCGTCTGGTTCCTGGTCGGCGACTACACCAACGCCAGCGGCGAGATCGTCCGGGGCGACCTGAACCGCTTCTTCGCCGGCGACCCGAGCGCCGGGGTGTTCATGACCGGGTTCTTCCCGATCTTCATGTTCGCCCTGCCCGCCGCGGCCCTGGCGATCTGGCGTCACGCCCGCCCCGAGAAGAAGAAGCTGATCGGCGGCATCATGCTGTCGACCGCGCTGACGGCGTTCATCACGGGCATCACCGAGCCGCTCGAGTTCTCGTTCATGTTCGTCGCCTGGCCGCTGTACGTGATCCACGCGGTGCTGACCGGCACGTCGATGATGCTGGTCAACGCACTCGACATCCACACCGGGTTCACCTTCTCGGCGGGGTTGATCGACTACGTGCTGAACTTCAACATCTCGCAGAACTCGATCTGGCTCATCCCGATCGGGCTCGGCTACGCGGTCGTCTACTACGTCCTGTTCAGCTTCGTTATCAAGAAGTGGAACCTCAAGACGCCCGGCCGCGAGGACGACGACGCCGCCGGCGCCGAGTCCGTCGAGGCCGCCACGAAGGCCTAGGCGCGCTGCGACACCCCCTGTCCGGCATCACACCCTCGGAACAGGGGGTGTCGTGCCGAGCAGGGGGTGTCGCGCTGTCTCGGGACGCGGGAGGCGCGCTCGGCCGACCCGCGCCTCCTCGTTTTGACAATCATTATCAGTAGCAATAGCGTGACGGCCATGAAGATGCGCTCGCTGCCGACCCTGCTCGTCCTGCCCGCCGCCGCGGCCCTCGTGCTGAGCGGTTGCGCCACGGGCGCCTCGGGCTCGACCGACTCCACCGACGGAGGCGCGATCTCGGTGGTCACGTCGACCAACGTCTACGGCGACATCGCCACGACCGTCGGAGGCGACCTGGTCGACGTCACCAGCATCATCAGCGACCCCTCGCAGGACCCGCACTCGTACGAGGCCGACGCCCGCACGCAGCTGGCCGTCTCGAAGGCCGACGTGGTCGTCGAGAACGGCGGCGGCTACGACTCGTTCGTCGACACGATGGTCGACGCGAGCGGAACCGACGCCACGGTGATCAACGCCGTCGACGTCTCGGGCCTCGACCCCGAGGCCGGGCACGACGACCACGCCGACGAGGCCACCGACGCCGCGAGCGACGACGCCACCGCAGACGCCGACGCCGACGCCGACGAGCACGACGACCACGACCACGCCGCGTTCAACGAGCACGTGTTCTACAGCCTGCCGAGCATGGCGAAGCTCGCCACGGCCCTGGCCGACGAGTTCGGCCGGGTCGACACGGCGAACGCCGACACCTTCACCGCGAACGCCGAGGCCTTCGGCACGAAGATCGCCGACCTGGAGGCGCAGGCCGCCTCGATCAAGACGGCCCACGACGGCGACCCGGTCGCCTACACCGAGCCCGTGCCCGGCTACCTCTTCGACGCGATGGGCCTGGTCAACGTGACGCCCGAGCCCTTCTCCGAGGCGATCGAGGAGGGCGACGACGTGTCGCCCGCCGTGCTCAACGACACCCTGAAGCTCTTCACCGACGGGAAGGTCGACCTGCTCGCCTACAACGAGCAGACCTCGAGTCCCGAGACCGAGCAGGTCGAGAAGGCCGCGACCGACGCCGGCGTCGCCATCGTGCCGGTCACCGAGCTGCTGCCCGAGGGGGAAGACTACGTGGCATGGCAACAGAGCAACATCGACGCGATCTCGGCGGCCCTCGGCGAGTGACCGACCCGTCCGGCGCGACCTCCGTCGCCGCCGCCACCCGCGCCTCCTCGGCCGGTGGCGGCGGCGACGCCGTGCTGCGCCTCCGCGACGCCGGGGTCTCGTTCGGCGCCCGCACGCTCTGGTCGGGTCTCGACCTCGACGTGCGGCCGGGCGAGTTCATCGCGGTGCTCGGGCCGAACGGTGCGGGCAAGACGACGATGCTGCGCACGATCCTCGGGCAGCAGCACCTGACCGAGGGCAGCATCGAGTTCCTCGGCCGGCCGGTCGGGCGCGGCCACCGCCGCATCGGCTACGTGCCGCAGCAACGACTGATGGAGTCCGGCACCCCGCTGCGTGCCCGCGACATGATCGCGCTCGGCGTCACGGGCCACCGCTGGGGGCCGCGCCGCGAGACCCCCACCGAACGAGCCCGCATCGACGCCCTGGTCGACGAGGTCGGCGCCACCTCGTTCGCGACCTCTCCGGTCGCGAGCCTCAGCGGCGGCGAGCAGCAGCGCACCCGGGTCGGCCAGGCGCTGGCCGCCGAACCGGCCCTGCTGCTCTGCGACGAGCCCCTCATCTCGCTCGACCTGCGGCACCAGCGCGAGGTCACCCGCCTGATCGACGAGCAGCGGCGGGCCCGCAACGCCGCGGTCGTGTTCGTCACGCACGACGTCAACCCCATCCTCGACGTCGTCGACCGGGTGCTCTACCTCGCCGGAGGCCGGTTCCGCATCGGAACACCCGACGAGGTGCTGCGCGCCGACGTGCTGAGCGACCTCTACGGCACTCCGGTCGACGTGATCCGCACCATGGGGCGCATCGTGATCGTCGGCAGCCACGACGGGCACGACCACCACGTCGACGAACACCTCGACGACGAAGGACTCGTCCGATGACCGACCTGTGGTCGCAGCTGTTCAGCTTCCAGGACTTCGGCGAGCTGCTCGTGCTGGTGCGCAACAGCGTCGTCGCGGGCGCCGTGCTCGGCCTGGTTGGCGGCCTGATCGGGCCCTTCGTGATCACGCGCAACATGCCCTTCGCGGTGCACGGCATCAGTGAGCTCTCGTTCGCCGGTGCCGCCGCCGCCCTGCTGCTCGGCGTGAACGTCGTCAGCGGCTCGCTCGTCGGCAGCCTGATCGCCGCCCTGCTGATCGGGCTGCTGGGCACCCGGGCGCGGGAGCGCAACTCGATCATCGCGGTGCTCATGCCGTTCGGCCTGGGCCTCGGCATCCTCTTCCTGGCGCTCTACCGAGGGCGGTCGGCCAACAAGTTCGGGCTGCTGACCGGCCAGATCGTGTCGGTCGACAATCCGCAGCTGGGCTGGCTCGTCGCCATCTCGGCCGTGGTGATCGTCACGCTGATCGTCATCTGGCGTCCGCTGACCTTCGCCAGCGTCGACCCCGACGTCGCCGCGGCGGCCGGCGTCCCCGTGCGCACGCTCGGCATCGTCTTCATGCTCGTGCTGGGTCTGTCGGTCGCGGTGTCGGTCCAGATCATCGGGGCGCTGCTCGTCCTCTCGCTGCTCGTCACACCCGCCGCGGCCGCGCTGAGGCTGACCGTGAACCCGCGACTCGTGCCCGTGCTGAGCGTGACCTTCGCCGTCGTCTCGGTCGTCGGCGGCATCCTGCTCGCCCTGGGCGGCGGCCTGCCGATCAGCCCCTACGTCACCACGATCTCGTTCACGATCTGGCTCGTCTGCCGCCTGGTCGGCTGGCGTCGCACGGCCGCCGCCGTGAAGCCGCGCAGGGGCCCGCGGGTACCCTTGGCACCGACCGGCGTCTGAGGCAGACCGGGGTCCGACACACCTGGTCCCGGTGCACCGGGACCCGACGCACCGAGGTCCGACGCACAGAGGTCCGACACACAGAGAGGCAGGACGCCGTGGTGGTCCGACGCAACACGTGGCAACGCGAGGCCGTGCGAGAAGCACTCGGCACGAGCGAGGGGTTCGTCAGCGCGCAGGCGCTGCACGCCCACCTGCGCGAGACCGGCATCGGCCTGGCCACGGTCTACCGGGCACTCGCCGACCTCGCCGCCGACGGCTCGGCCGACTCGCTGCAGCAAGAAGGCGAAAGCCTCTACCGCGCCTGCACCCCGGGCACGCACCACCACCACCTGATCTGCCGCAACTGCGGCACCACCGTCGAGATCGAGGCCGACGAGGTCGAGACCTGGGCCCAGCACGTCGCCGCGACGCACGGGTTCACCGAGGCGCAGCACGTGGTCGACGTGTTCGGCCTGTGCCCCGCGTGCACGGCCGAGGCCCGCGCGGCAGCCGACGCCTCCGCGATCCGCTGAGCCGCGCCTCCTCGATCCGCTGAGCCGCGCCTCCTCGTCCCGTCGGCGCGCGCCGAGGCGATCGCGTGGCCGCAGCCCCGGGTTCCGAGCGCCGAGCCCCGAGCCCCGACCCCCAGTCGGGGAGGCGCGGGTTGCGTGGGTCCGGGCGTGTCGCGTAAGCTCTCCCTTTGGTTGGACGCTCTCTGCGCCCATGTGCACCGCCTCCCGGCTACACCGCCCGATCCTTCGATCGGGCAGGGGGACCGGCGCGCCGACAAGTGACCTTGGGTGAGGGCTCCTGCCCTCACGGTATCTACGGAGGAAAACCATGGCAGCAACCTGCCAGGTGACCGGAGCCGTTCCCGGCTTCGGACACAACATCTCGCACTCGCACCGACGCACCAAGCGTCGTTTCGACCCGAACATCCAGAAGAAGACGTACTACGTGCCGTCGCTTCGTCGTAACGTGACCCTTCAGCTCAGCGCCAAGGGCATCAAGGTCATCGACGCTCGTGGCATCGAGTCGGTCGTCAAGGACCTGCTCGCTCGTGGGGAGAAGATCTAATGGCTCGTCAGCAGGACGTCCGTCCCATCATCAAGCTCCGCTCGACGGCGGGCACCGGTTTCACGTACGTGACCAAGAAGAACCGTCGTAACAACCCCGACCGTCTCGTGCTGAAGAAGTACGACCCGGTGATTCGCAAGCACGTCGAATTCCGCGAGGAGCGCTAAAAATGGCCAAGAAGAGCATGATCGCCAAGAACAACCAGCGCGCCGAGATCGTGGCCCGCTACGCCGAGAAGCGTCTCGAGCTGAAGAAGGCCCTGATCGACCCGAACGGTTCCGACGAGAGCCGCGAGGCGGCTCGCCTCGGTCTGCAGAAGCTGCCGCGCAACGCGTCGCCGGTCCGCCTCCGCAACCGCGACTCGGTCGACGGCCGCCCCCGCGGTCACCTCAAGGCCTACGGCATCAGCCGCGTGCGTTTCCGCGACATGGCCCACCGTGGCGAGTTGCCGGGCATCACGAAGTCTTCCTGGTAGGTTTCAACCGGTTCCACAGGGCCCTCGGCTCTCTGGTCTCGACCGCACAGGCATGGTGAACGCCGTGTCTCGTCACACCGAATGAAGTCCGAGGAGGACATTTACATGGCTGACAAGTCACTGAACCGTACCGAGCTCGTCGCAGCTGTCGCATCCGAGTCCGGCCAGAGCCAGGCCGCCGTCAGCGGCGTCGTCGACGCGTTCTTCTCCGTCGTCTCGAAGTCGGTCGCCGACGGCACGAAGGTCACCATCCCCGGGTGGATCGCTTTCGAGAAGACGCACCGCGCCGCTCGTACCGGCCGCAACCCGCAGACGGGTGAGGCCCTCGAGATCGCCGCCAGCGACAGCGTCAAGGTCAGCGCCGGCAGCAAGCTCAAGGCTGCGGTCAAGTAGTCCTCGCTCTCACGAGCACCCGAGAAGGGGCGTGACGACCATCGGTCGTCACGCCCCTTCTCTCGTTCCCCCTCGTCTCGTCCCGCCCCGCCGACAGGCTCGGTCGTCCGTGCGCCGGTCGCCCGGACGGATCACTCGACGTCGAGCGACGCCCCCCACCCGCACCCGTTCACCAGGCGATCCGACTTACCCTGGTAGACGATGCCCAGACTCGCCCGCACCACGGCGCCCGCACTGCTCGTGCTGGTGGCGTTCGCGTCCCTCCTCGCCGCTCTGAAGTTCGGCGGGGCGGCCGACGCGCCCCTCGTCGTCGACCCCGGCGAGGTCGTACGCTACGGGCTGCCCATGGCCAAGATGCTGGGCAACGTCGGCGCGGCCCTCACCATCGGCACGCTCTTCCTGACCTGCTTCGCACTCACCCGACGCGAAGCGGAGTACGACCGCGCCATGGACGTCGCCGCCGCCGCGGCAGGGTTCTGGGCCGTCGCCTCGGCGATCACCACCTTCTTCACCTTCCTCAGCGTCGCCAACGTGCCGGTCACCTTCGACGACCAGTTCGGGCGGACGCTCGCGTTCTTCCTGACGAACACCGAGCTCGGCATCGCCTGGCTGATCACGACGCTGATCGCGGCGACCGTCACGGTGCTCTGCTTCATCGTCCGCAACATCTGGTTGATCGTCGCCGTCACGGTGCTCGCCGCCGGTGGGCTCATCCCCATCGCCGAGCAGGGCCACGCGGCCGGCACGAGTGGCCACGACGCCGCCGTCACCGACCTCGCCCTGCACCTGGTCGGGGCGTCGGTCTGGCTGGGCGGCCTGCTCGCCATCGTGCTGCTGCGCGGGCACCTCTCGAGCGGGCGGCTGGCGATCGTGCTCGCGCGCTACTCGAGCGTGGCGATCGTCTGCTTCGTGGTCGTCGCGGTGTCGGGCATCGGCAGCGCCGCCATCCGCATCGGCGACTGGTCGGCCCTGACGTCGGGCTACGGCGTGCTCGTGCTCGTCAAGACGTTCGCCCTCGTCGCGCTGGGGTTGTTCGGCGTCGTGCAACGGCGCTGGCTCGTCGGCCGCCTCACGACCCACCCCAAGGCGACGACGAAGGCCTTCTGGTGGTTCGTCACCGCCGAGCTCGCGTTCATGGGGCTCGCCTCCGGCGTCGCCGCCGCACTCGCCCGGACGGCCACCCCGGTCGAGCAGGTCGCCGCAGCCGACCTGGCCGACCCGACCCCCGCGGTCATCCTCACCGAAGAGGCGCTGCCACCCGAGTTGACTCCACTGCGCTACCTCACCGAATGGAACGTCGACCTGCTCTGGGGGCTGCTCTGCGCCTTCGGCGTCTTCTTCTACCTGGCCGGCGTCGTGCGCCTGCACCGCCGCGGCGACCGCTGGCCGGTCGGCCGCACCGTGTCGTGGGTGGCGGGCCTGGTCGTGTTGTTCTACATCACGTGCGGCGCCCCGAACGTGTACGAGGAGTACCTCTTCAGCACCCACATGCTCGCGCACATGGCACTGGGAATGCTCGTGCCCGTGCTGCTCGTGCCGGGCGCGCCCGTGACGCTCGCGTTGCGCACCATCAAGAAGCGCAGCGACGGCACCCGCGGCGGCCGCGAGTGGATCATGATCCTGGTGCACTCCCGGTTCGCGACCTTCGTCAGCAACCCGATCATCTCGGCGGTGCTGTTCGCGGGCTCGCTGTGGGCTTTCTACTACACGCCGTTGTTCAGCTGGGCGACGACCACGCACATCGGCCACTACTGGATGATCGTGCACTTCCTGATCACCGGCTACCTCTTCGTGCAGTCGATGATCGGCATCGACCCCGTCAAGGGTCGACTGCCCTACCCCGCCCGACTCGTCGTGCTGCTCGGGACCATGGCGTTCCACGCGTTCTTCGGCCTGGGCATCATGAGTGCTACCGGGCTCTTCCTCGCCGACTGGTACGGCGCCATGGGGCGCACCTGGGGCCCGACGCCGATGCAGGACCAGTACGTGGCCGGCGGCATCGCCTGGAGCGTCGGCGAGATCCCCACGATCGTCATGGCCATCGCCGTCGCCATCATGTGGAGCCGCAGCGACGGCCGAGAAGCCGTCCGCAAGGACCGCCAGGCCGAGCGCGACGACGACGCCGAGCTCCGGGCGTACAACGAACAGCTCGAGGCGCTGTCCCACCAGCGCGAGCGCACCCGCTGACGCGAGCCGTGAGCCGCGGGCCGCGAGCCGTGAAACAGCAACGCACCGTGTTTCGTGCAGGGCACCGCGACTAGTCGGGGTGCGGTGCACGAAACGCGGTGCGCTGGTCGGGGTCGTCGGGCACGAGCCCCGAGGAGGCGCGGGTCGCGTCAGGCGAGCATCTCGCGCACCAGCGGGACGACCTTCGTGCCGTACAGCTCGATGCTGCGCATCATGAGCTCGTGCGGCAGGCGGCCCATGCTGTACCGCATGTCGAAACGCGTCGCGCCGAGCAGGCGCATGTTCTGCGCGATCTTCGTGGCGACGGTCTCGGGCGAGCCCACGTAGAGCGCGCCGGTCGAGCTGGCGCTGGCCTCGTACTGCGCGCGGCTGTAGGGGGGCCAGCCGCGTTCGCGACCGAGCTGGTTCGTCTGCTCCTCTTGGTAGGGGAACAGCGCCTCCTTGGCTTCGGCATCGGTCTCGGCCACGAAACCGGGCGAGTGCATCGCGATCGGCTGGGAGTCGTGGCCGAACTCGCCGAGGGCGCGTCGGTAGAGGTCGGCGTACGGCGCGAACTGCGCCGGCTGGCCTCCGATGATCGCGAGGAAGAGCGGGAAACCGTAGTGTGCGGCCCGGATGACCGACTGCGGCGATCCGCCGACGCCGACCCAGGTGCGGATCGAGCCGCCTTCGGTCTTGGGGTAGACCTCTTGCGCGTCGAGGCCGGCGCGGACGGTGCCCGACCAGGTCGTCGGGCCCTCCTTCAGCAGCTCGGCGAAGAGTTGGATCTTCTCCTCGAAGAGCACCTCGTAGTCCTGCAGGTCGAGGCCGAAGAGCGGGAACGACTCGGTGAACGAGCCGCGGCCCAGGATGACCTCGGCACGGCCGTTCGAGATCGCGTCGACCGTGGCGAAGCGCTGGAACACGCGCACGGGATCGTCCGAGCTGAGGACGGTGACGGCCGAGCCCAGGCGGATGGTCTTCGTGCGGGCGGCGATCGCGGCGAGCACGACCTCGGGGGCCGAGACGGCGAAGTCCTTGCGGTGGTGCTCGCCGACGCCGATGAAGTCGAGACCGACCTCGTCGGCCAGGACGGCCTGGTCGACCAGGTTGCGGATGGCCTGGGCGTGCGTGACGGGGCTGCCACCGAGGCGGTCGGTGATGTCGCCGAAGGTGTCGAGGCCGAACTCGAGGGGGTGTGCCATGCGGATGCTCTCCTGATTCATACGTTCGCATCATTCTAACCGATGGAGCGCGATCGTGGGAGGGGCCCGGGCGTGTCGACACCGGGGTCAGAGGCGGTCGAGCGGGTTCGCGGCGATCCGGTCGCGCATGCCGCCCCGGATCGTGCGGGCGGCCTCGGAGCCGGGCTTCCGGTGCGCCTGCGTCGACATCAGCCCGCCGAACTCGGCACCGAACCCGTCGCGGGGCAGCCGCTCGACCAGGGCGGCGACCAGCTCGGCCGGCCAGTCCTCACCGCCCACCCCCGACACGTCGAGGCTCGTCGCCCGCTCGAGCAGGTGACCCTCGACGTCGAGGTCGGCCGAGACCGCGGGCCACATGTGCCGCACGATGACGTCCGCCAGCCGCTGTGCGCGTGCGGCCGACCAGCCCGCCCCCGCGGCGAACACCCGGGCGACCTCGCCCCCCGCTCTCTCGAACGGCTCGGTGTGGCTGTCGAACGGCGACGCCAGCCCGACGTCGTGCAGGGCCGCCGCGACGAACAGCAGCTCGTGGTCGAAGGCCAGCCCCTCGCGTCGCCCGAGGTCGACGGCGAGCGCCGCCGAGCGACGGCTGTGCGCGAGCAGGGCCACGCTCGACACGGCGGCGGCGGCCCCGAGGGCCCGGGCGGCGACGAGCGAAGGAGGTGCGAGCAGCTCGTCGAGGACGGCGGCGGTCGATCGCGGCTCGGGCGTCGGGCGGGGCTCGGGCGTCGGGCGGGGCTCGGTGGGCATGGCAGGAACCCTACGGGTGGACAGGTCCTGCCACGAGTGGCAGTGTTGCCACCACCCGTCGACATTCCGCCACCCCGGCCTCCCGCGACACCGCCAGCCGGCCACCCGCCAGCCCGCCAGCCCGCCAGCCCGCCAGCCCGCCACGATGTGATCACCACGCCACGAGAAAAGATGGCGCTGTGACCACTTCGTGGCGGCGTGCGGCTCGACCCACCCCAGGAGCCCCGATGCCCCCGTTCCGCACCGTCGCCACGATCGTCGCCGACGGCGTCGCGCCGTTCGAGTTCGGCGTGCTCTGCGAGGTGTTCGGCCTCGACCGGACCGACGAGGGCGCGCCTCCGTTCGAGCACCGCATCGTGACCGAGCACCCGGGGCTCGTCCGCACGAACCAGGGCTTCTCGATCACGGTCGACCTCGACCTGGGCGCCGCGTCCGACGCCGACGTCGTGTGCGTGCCGGCCCTGTGGACCCGTCCCGACCAGGCCGAGCTCGTCTCCCCGGCGGTGCGCGAGCTGCTCGTCGCGGCCGAGGCCCGGGGGGCGTGGTTGCTCAGCGTCTGCAGCGGGGCGTTCGTCCTGGCCGAGGCCGGGCTGCTCGACGGCCGCCGGGCGACGACGCACTGGCGGTACTCCGACGCCCTGCAGCGCGAACACCCCGCGATCGAGGTCGACGCCGACGTGCTCTTCGTCGAGGACCGCCGGATCATCACGAGCGCGGGCACGGCCGCCGGCATCGACGCCTGCCTGCACCTCGTCCGCCGCGAGCACGGCGCCGCCGCGGCGAACGTGATCGCCCGCCGGATGGTCGTGCCGCCGCACCGCGACGGCGGTCAGAGCCAGTTCATCAAGACGCCCCTCCCGGTCGAGGTCGACGACTCGCTCGCGCCCCTGACCGACTGGATGCTCGGACACCTCCGCGACGACCTGAGCATCGAGGGGTTGGCCGCGAGGGCGCACATGTCGCCGCGCACCTTCGCCCGACGGTTCAAGGCCGAGCTGGGGGCGACGCCGGGGGCGTGGCTCACCCGCCAGCGCCTCCTGCGGTCGCAGGAGCTGCTCGAGGCGACGGGGCTCGGCATCGACGCGATCGCCGACGAGGTCGGCTTCGGTTCGGCAGCCGTCCTGCGACACCACTTCGCCCGCGTCCTCGGCACCACCCCGCGGGCCTACCGAGCGACCTTCGGCGGCGTCGACGACCTGCGCGACCTCGAGCGGGCCGGGGCAGCCACCGCCTGAGCGGGACCGTCCTCGACGGGCCGACCCGCGCTCCCCGCGTCCGGTCGACCCCGGGTGGCTACCGGGCGGCCACGGGCGGGCCTAGTCGAACGTCAGCTCGTCGGACGTGCTGATGCGCATCAGGTACGTGACGGTGAACGGGACGTCCTCGTCGATCGTGTAGCGCTTCCCGTCGAAGAGCGACTGGGCCCCGACGACGAGGTGCGCGGTGCCGGCCACTCCGGGCACCTGCCACTGACCCGACGGGCCGGGCACGATCGAGACGACGGGGTGGACGGGCACGGTCCACGTCGGGTCGTCGGTGACCCGGTCGTCGACCTGGCGGCCGAAGGGGCACCCGGCCGGCAGCAGCACCTGCTGCGGGACGCACTGCTCGTCGAGCTGCTGGTCGACCATGTCCTGCACGGCCTCGACGAACGCGTCCCGGGGCTGCACCTCGATCGACACCCCCGACGTCGCCCCCACGCTGAGCACGTCGGCCTCGACGGTCGGCGCCTCGAGGTAGCGCGACGCATGGTCGAGCTCGAACCGCGAGGGGGCGAGCACCGTGAACCGGGTCGCGACGTCGGGGGCGTCGGTCGTGACGTCGCGGCCGTCCACCGTGAAGCGGGAGTCGTGCTGGGGCGTCACGTCGAGCTGCGCGGTGGGTGCCTGCACGAAGCGCCAGGCGTGGAACAGCCCGAACCGGGTGCCGGCCCGCTGGACGACGAACTGCGACTGCGCGGGCGCCTCGGCCGTGGCCGACGTGCCCTGCATCGAGTACGAGAGCGTGATCGCGTGCGTGTCGTCGCCGAGGTCGACGTCGCCCACCTCGGTCACGTCGTCGACGCCGCCGAGCGAGGGCACCTCGAGCAGGGCGTCGGCCAGCTGGTCGGTCGGCGTGACGCCGGCGAGGGTCAACGCGCTCGACGTGTCGCCGCGGTCGACCGCCGCCACGTAGCCGCGGACGAAACCGGCGCCGCTGTAGACGGTGGCGTTCAGGGCCACGACGGTGACCCAGAAACCGATCAGCACGAAGAGCAGCGCTCCGCCCCAGATCGCGACGAAGGGCCAGCCGAGCGGTGGGCGCGTCTCCTCCCCCACAGACGACGACATGACGACAACAATAGGAGGCGCGGGTCACGAAGAACCGAGCGTCACGCCCGTCACGGGTAGATTGGTGGCCTCCCCCGCCCCCTCCCGAAAGGTGCTCGTCGTCGTGAGCGTGGCCCTCTCCGCCGAACAGCAGGCGCTGTACGACGCGATCGAGAACACCCGCGAGCACATCTTCGTCACGGGTCGGGCCGGCACGGGCAAGTCGACCCTGCTGAACCACCTGTCGTGGAACACCTCGAAGCAGATCGTCATCTGCGCCCCCACGGGCGTCGCCGCCCTCAACGTCGGCGGCCAGACGATCCACTCGCTGTTCCGCCTCTCGGTGGGGCTCATCGCCGACCACGACATCGAGCAGAACGCCGAGCTGCGCAAGCTGCTGAACACCATCGACACCCTCGTCATCGACGAGGTCTCGATGGTCAACGCCGACCTGATGGACGCCATCGACCGCTCGCTGCGGCAGGCCCGGCAGCGCAAGCACGAGCCGTTCGGCGGCGTCCAGGTCGTGCTGTTCGGCGACCCGTACCAGCTGCCGCCGGTGCCGGGCGACGCCGAAGAGCGCGAGTACTTCCGCGACAACTACCGCTCGATGTGGTTCTTCGACGCCAAGGTCTGGGCCGAGGCGAGCCTGCGCATCTACGAGCTGGCCTTCATCCACCGCCAGACCGAGGGCGACTTCAAAGAGATGCTCAACGCCGTGCGGCACGGTCGGGTCACGGCCGAGATCGCCGGGGCCCTCAACGGCGCCGGGGCACGACCCGTTCCGACCGACGGCGGGGCCATCACCCTGGCCACGCGCAACGACACCGTCAACCGCATCAACAAGGTCGAGCTCGATCGCCTGTCGGGCAAGGTGATGACCGCCAAGGCCGAGGTCAGCGGCGAGTTCGGCGGCCGGGCCTACCCGGCCGACGAGGCCCTCGAGCTCAAGGTCGGGGCCCGGGTGATGTTCCTCCGCAACGACTCCGAGCAACGCTGGGTGAACGGCACGACGGGCGTCGTCACCCGGGTGCGCGACACGGTCTTCGTCGAGGTCGACGGCGAGGTCCACGAGGTGCAGCCCGTCGTGTGGGAGAAGCACAAGTACTCGTACTCGGCGACCACCAAGCAGCTCAAGAAGGACGTCGTGGCCGAGTTCACGCAGTTCCCGCTGCGCCTCGCCTGGGCCGTCACGATCCACAAGTCCCAGGGCAAGACCTACGACCGGGCCATCGTCGACCTCGGCTCACGGGTGTTCAGCGCGGGGCAGACCTACGTCGCCCTCAGCCGCATCACCTCGCTCGAGGGGCTGTACCTGTCGCGCCCGCTGCGACCGGCCGACATCATCGTCGACCTCGACGTGCGCCGCTTCATGAGCGAGGCGTCACGCGTGCCGGCCATCGAGGCCGCAGCCGACGCCGGCGTGGGCGACGACGCGACGACGGCCGCCACGGGCTGACGACCCGATCCGACCACGCGGTGGCCCGGGACCCACCCCGTCGGCGATCGGCTAGGCCGCGGCCTTCGCGGCGGCGAGGTCGGCGAACAGTTCGGTGCTGAAGCGGTACGCGGCGCACACCTCGTCGAGCACGTGCTCGCGCTCGTCGGCCGACCAGGCGACGGCGTCGAGCTGGCGGCGGTAGGTCGTCTTGAACGACTTCGGCTCGGCGATCTCGGCGAACAGGAAGAACCCGACGCCGTTCGTGTCGAATCCGAACCGACGCTGCAGGATGCTGCGGATCAGGTGCCCGCCCGACAGGTCACCGAGGCAGCGCGTGTAGTGGTGCGCGATGAAGCCACCGGCCCAGGCCGACGCCTGCTCGATCCGATCGACGTACGCCCGCGTGGTCGGCAGCGGTGAGATCCGGGCCCGCCAGTCGGCACCGAGCAGGAACGCCAGGTCGGCCTCGATGGCCGGCAACCGGGTCAGCCCCGGCGCGAGGAACGGAGCCACCACCGCGTCGCCGGACCACCCCGCGGCGGCGTCCTCGAGGGCGGCGTAGACGAAGTAGTGCTGAGCGAGCAGCTGCACGTAGTCGTCCCGCGTGCCCCGGCCGATCAGCAGGTCGGTCATGAACGAGCAGCCGACGTCGGCGGGGACCCGCTCGGCCGTGCGCTCCCGCACCGCCTCGGAGAAGGGGATGACGACGGTCATGGTGCGCACCTCCTGGGTCACCTGGGTTAGGTGACCCTAACCCTAGCCAGGGAGGCGCGGCGCCGGTAGCCCCCGGGGCCGATCCCGGCGGACGTGCAGCCGGATCGCAGCCCGTCGAGAGGTGCGGCGCCCTGCGGCAGGGGTCAGCGGCGGCGGCGCTCGGCCCCCACGGCGGTCGCGAGCAGCAGCAGGCCGCCGACGAGGTGCGTGACGTTGTCGCCGAGGTTGAAGGCCAGGAAGTTGACGTCGGTGCCCTCGAGGAAGAAGCCGGCGACGCCGAAGACCACGAAGATCAGGCCGATCCAGGTGTTGATGTACCGCGCGCTCGCTCGCGACGACGCGCCGGCGATGATCAGCGCGGCACCGGCCAGCACCCAGACGACGACCAGCGCGGGGTTGAGGTTCCAGACGAACCAGAGCGACGCGCCCTGCGTGGAGAAGAACGTGCCCATGTCCTCGACGAGGAACCCGATGGCGCCGAGCAGGAGGAACACCGTGCCGACGAACAGGCCGGCCCCGCGGTTGGGCGACTCGCGGATGGTCGGCTCGTAGGGGGCCGGGGTCGCGGTCGTCGTGGTGCCGTGGGTGCTGCTCATGGTGAAGATGCCTCTCGTCCGTGGGTCAGCGTCCAGTATGCCCGCCGTGCGACGCACCCGCCTCGGCGTCACACCCCCGGGCCGGCGTGACACCCCGGGAACGCGGGGTGTCGCGCCGGAACAGGGGTGTCACGCGGCCCGCGGGGCGCGGGGGGGGGGGGGGGGGGGGGGGGGGGGGGGGGGGGGGGGGGGGGGGGCGCGCCCCCCCCCCCCCCCCCCCCCCCCCCCCCCCCCCCGCGCCCCCCCCCCCCCCCCGCGCGGGGCGCGGGGCTGGCAAGATCGACGCCATGACCCCGACGCCCCTCCGCCTGGTCGTGGCGATCAACCCCGGCGCCTCCGCCGGCGGCCGGAAGCACCTCGCCGACGGGGTGCTCGCCGGGCTCCGCGGTGCCGGCCACACGGTCGTGCCGCTCACCGAGTCCAGCTACGACGACCTCGTGGCCGCCGCCCGTCGCGAGCTCGACCCCGACCACGGCGAGCGTCCCGACGCCCTGATCGTCGTCGGCGGCGACGGCATGGTGAACCTCGGGGCCAACCTCGTCGCGGGCACCGACGTGCCGCTGGGACTGGTGCCGACCGGCACCGGCAACGACACGGCCCGGGCGTTCGGGCTGCCCCACGACGACGCCGAGGCGGCCACGCGCCTCCTGGTCCGACTGCTCGAGGGCGAGCCGACCACGATCGACGCCGGACGCGTGCTGCAGGCCGACGGCCGGGCCACCTGGTTCGCCTGCATGGTCTCGGCCGGTTTCGACGCCGTCGTGAACGAGCGGGCCAACCGGCTGAGCTGGCCGAAGGGGCGCCGCCGCTACGACGTCGCGCTCGCCATCGAGCTGGTGCGCCTGCCGCGCATCTCGTACCGCCTCGAGCTCGACGGGGTCGCCTCGACGGTCGAGGGCACCCTGATCTCGGTCGGCAACGGCCAGTCGCTCGGCGGCGGCATGAAGGTCACGCCCGACGCCGTGCTCGACGACGGGCTGCTCGACGTGCTCGTGGTGGAGCGGCTGACGCGCTGGCAGTTCGTCCGGCTGTTCCCGAGCGTGTTCCGCGGCACCCACCTGAGCCACCCGAACGTGACCGTGCAGCGCGTGCGTCGGTGCGTGATCGAGGCCGACGGGGTCGCCGCCTACGCGGACGGCGAGCGCGTCGGGCCGCTGCCCGTCACGGTCGAGGTCGTCCCGGGCGCCCTGCGCGTCTTCGCCGCACCCGGTCGCTGACCGCCGGCTCGAGCCGGGAGGCGCGCTCGGCGGCGAGGCGGCCGCACGCTCCGGGCACCCCCGACCTCAGCCGCGGTGCAGCGTCTCGCGGGGGTACTCGCCGAACCGCTGCTGGTACGCGGCCGAGAACCGGCCGAGGTGGGCGAAGGCCCAGTGTCGGGCGACGTCGGCGACGGTCGTGGCGTCCGGGGCGGCCGCCCGCAGCGCGTCGTGCACGCGCTCGAGGCGGATCTCGCGCAGGTAGGCCGTGGGCGTGGTGTCGAGGTGACGACTGAACGCCTGTTGCAGCCCGCGCGGGGTGAGCCCGGCCTCCCGGGCGATGTCCACGGCCGAGATCGGCAGGTGGGCGCTGGCGTGCATGTATTCGACGGCGAGGCGGAGGCTCGCGTTGCGCGGTGCCAGCAACGCCGCGGGCATCTGGCTCGAGGTGTGGGCGAAGGTGTCGAGCAGGGCCACCGCGGCCATCCGGGCCATCTCGGTGCGCATCAGGTCGCTGGGCTCGCCCGAGCCCAGGTAGGCGCGTCCGATCAGACGGACCGTGGCGTGCCAGGCCTGCATCGCGGCGGACGAGACGGGGGCGGCGTGGTCGAAGCGGAGCGTGCCGGGCATGATGCCGTGCTGCTCGGCCGCGACCTCGTCGACGACCGACTTGGAGAGGTGGAGCAGGCTCTGGTTGACGTCCTCGGTGGTGAACTCGAAGTCCCGCCCCTCGGGGAAGAGGATCGGTCGCCCGACGGCTCCGGCCACCTCGTCGCGACCGTTGTCGATCGTGGAACGCCCGTCGAGCAGCCAGTGGACGACGTGCTCGTCACCCGCGGCCGCCTGCCCGTCGACGCGACCCATGAACATCGTCGACCGCAGGGTCATCGCCCCGTCGCCGACGATGGTGTGGCGGAACGAGAAAGGGGCCTCGGTGGGAGCGACGCGGAAACCCCGGCCGTTGTACCCGGCCTGCAGGATGTCGACCGCCTCGTCGAGATCGCGCCCCCGCGCGTCGAAGCGCATCTTGTCGTCGCGGGCAGCCATCTCAGCGAATTGTTGCACGCGCTCCAAACCCCGCACCAGTCGATCCCAGGGGGGTTGACAGTCGCTCGGCGACGTGCCTGAGGGCCGGCTCGCAGCGGGCGGGCCTACGGTCGGACCCATGACGCTCGACGACATCACCCTGACCACGATCCGCGGCGAGTCCACCACGTTCGGCGCCTACGCCGACAAGGTCGTGATGGTCGTGAACGTGGCCTCCCGCTGTGGCCTCGCGCCACAGTACGAGAAGCTCGAGGCGCTGCAGAAGCAGTACGGCGAGCAGGGCTTCACGGTGCTGGGCTTCCCCAGCAACCAGTTCTTCCAGGAGCTCTCGAGCGGCGAGGCCATCGAGGAGTACTGCTCGGCGACCTGGGGCGTGACCTTCCCGATGATGGAGAAGGTCAAGGTGAACGGCCGGGGTGAGCACCCGCTCTACACCGAGCTGAAGAAGGCCACCGATGCCGACGGCAAGGCCGGCCGCGTCAAGTGGAACTTCGAGAAGTTCGTGATCACGCCCGGCGGCGCCGTGCACCGCTTCCGTCCCACGACCGAGCCCGACGCCCCCGAGGTCGTCGCGGTGATCGAGGAGGCGCTGGCCGGCTGAGCAGACCCGCTGCGGTCGCTCAGTGGCCGGCCGCGTACCGGGCCTGCACGGCCGAGGCGCTCTGGGCCGAGTTGTTGTAGATCGTCGTGCCGTCGACCGAGCCGACGAAGTAGCCGTTGGTCGGAGCCGACGGCAGCCCGCTGAGCGGGGCGTAGCCGACCCGCCAGTAACCGGTGGCCGTCTGCACGGTCTTGTTCGTGCTGTCGGTGACGACGGCGACGCCGTCGACGTAGACCACCGTGCTCGTGCCCGAGAGGGTGGCGACCACGTGGTGCCAGGCGCCGTCGTTGTACGAGGCGGGCGTCGTCGTCGCCTTGGTCGTGGTCGTGGTGGGGCGCACGCCGAGGACGATCTTGCCCGCCGTGGTCAGGTACAGCGCGCGGTCGGCGGTCGTGTTCGTGCCGGTCTGTGCCGTCGTGAAGGCGGCCAGGGTGCCCCCGGCCGTGCTGGTCGTGCGGAACCAGGTCTCGATCGTGAAGGCGGCCTGGCCGGTGAGGTTGACCGCGGTCGTGACCTGACCCGTGCCGTCGAGCTGCAGGTAGGGGCTCTGGTTGGTGGCGCACGAGCCGGCGACGAACGTCGCCCCGCCGCTCAGGGTGCCCACTCGGGCGAACGAGCTGCCGTCGGTGGTGGTCGTGCCGGACGTCTCGTTGTACGGGAAACCGTACGAGGTCTGCGAGTTGTAGGTGTCCTGCAGGCAGTCGTAGTTCCCGGCACCGAAGCTCGAGGTCGGGTTGGCGGTCGGGGCGGCGAACGCGGCGTGCGCGCCACCGGACACGACGAGGGTGAGTGCGAGACCGCCACCGATCGCTGCCAGGCCGATCGCGCCTCCTGCGGTCCTCAGGCGACGGAGGCGCCGCTCGCGACGACGCTGGACGCGGCGGCCGGCGGGGGCGGTCACCCGAGGCGACGCGGGACGCTCGTCACGCAGCAGGTACCGGTCGTTGCGGCTGAGCAGGACGACGAGGATCAGCAGTCCGCCGGTGACCAGCAGGTGGCCGTACTGGTGGGCCGCGGCCCAGACGAAGGGCGTTCCGACGTACGGCACGCGCAGGAACCCGACGCCGATGACGGCGCTGCGGTCGATCGGCGTCGAGTCGACGCTCGGGTTGGCGTCGCCCTTGGTGACGATCTGCCCGGCCTGGCCGTTGTCGTGGTAGCGGTGCAGCCGCAGGTGCCCGGCCTGGTCGGGGTCGTCGAAGAGGAGGACCTGACCGCGGTGCACGTCGGACGCCGCCACGGGCTTCGCGACGACGACGTCGCCGGGGTGGATGCGGGGCTCCATCGAGCCGGTCATCACGGTCGTGGGGCTCCAGCCGAGGGCGGCGGGGGCGGCCGCGTAGACCATCAGGCCGAGCAGCGAGTAGAGCACGACGCGTGACGCGGTGCCGAGGGCCAGGCGCGTCCAGTCGAGCCACGGACGAGAGGCACCCAGGGGCACGGTGATCGAGGCCGCGGCCGCGGTGGTGGGCCGCAGTTTCAGGTCGATCGTGCTCATGGGTGCCTCTACTCGGGGGGGGTGGTGCGGATGATGCGGTGTCGGGCCGCCTGGTGCGGTGGTGCGCGGTGCTGGTGCGGTGTCGCCGTGACGCGGGGGTCAGCCGCGGGACGGGCCTCAGCTGTTCTGGGCCTCCCAGGTGAGGCCGAGGCTCGCGGTGCCGCCCTGGGTCGTGTTGGGGGCGGTGTTCGAGACGGTGTAGGTCACCTGGTAGGTGCGGGTCTCGGACGCGGTGCCGGTGGGGGCCCAGGTGCCGACGCCGTTGGAGTAGTTGGTGTAGCTGGTGCCGAAGGCGGCCAGCGTGCCGTTGTAGAGGCTCGAGCCCGCCGAGAGCGGGGTGAAGCCGGTGCACGAGCCGAAGCCGCCGCCGGTGCCCTGCACGACGCTCAGCGTGATGTTCGACGCGAGGTTGTTGGTCGTGGCGGCGCCCGTCCCGTAGAGCTTGACGGCCGAGGCGAGCGAGCCCGTGCTGGTGACGGCGATGCAGTTGCTGCCGGTCTGGCCGGGCTTGAGGTTCGTGGCGGTGAAGAGCGCGGTGTTGCTGTCGTCGTCGGTCAGGGCGACGGTGCCGGCGGTCCAGTTGCTGGTGGGGTTGACCGTGGTCGACGAGAAGGCCGAGTACGACGCCGTCGAGACGACGATGCCCGAGGCGACGAGGGCGGCGGGGATGGCGATCCAGGCGGCGATGCGGGCGATGCGGGGCGTGGGACGGGACATGGTGTGCTCCAGGGCGAGAGGGGGGAAGGGGGGATGTCGGGGGCCACCCCGGCGAGGTGATTCAGGGGCTTCGCCGGTGAGAAGCTCACCTCCCGAACCGTTCCGGTTTCGAGTGGTCGTTGTTCTCAAGTGGTACGACAATCAAATTACTTGGACTCCGAGAGGCACGCAAGGCGAACCATGTCCCCAGTGGTGGGGGTGTCACGATCGTCGAGATTCTTGTTGACTGAGCCGGTGCCATGGACGGCACGCCCACACGCGTCACGGAGGACCCCCTTGCTCATCTCCCCACCCCGGGCCGACCCCGGCCTCACCCCCGGCCCCGGCCCTGGCCTCACGCCCGACCCCGGCCTCGCCCCCGGCGACCTCGGCCGCCTGCTCGACTCGTTCCGCCTGTTGATGCTGAACCACTCGCGGGTGCTCGACCACCAGGGCGACCTCTTCGGGCTGGGCGACACCGACATCCGGTTCCTCTTCTACGTGTGGGCCACCGGCGACCTGGTCACCCCGAAGCGGGCGGCCGAGCACCTCGACCTCTCGTCGGGTGCGATGACCAACCTCGTCGACCGCCTCGTCGACGCCGGGCACCTCGACCGGCGCCGCAACCCGGACGACCGCCGCAGCGTCATCGTCAGCCGCACGCCGCGCGGCGTCGAGGTCACGACGGCCATCGCGAGCGCCTACGCCGCCGCGTTCGCCGAGGTCGTGCCGGCGTCGCGACACGGTGCCCTCGCCGACACGCTGCTCGACCTCGGCCGGGCGTTCGACCGCCACGGGGTCGGCACGCGCGACGCGCCCCACGCCGCCGCCTGACCCGCCTGACCCGCCTCGGCTGCGGGCCGCGGGCCTAGGGGATGAGGCGGCGCAGGCGTGCGGCGTCGGCCAGGTCGACCCGGAAGCGGTCGAGCGTCGACAGCGTGTAGAGCCCGTCGATCTGCTGGTCGACCCAGAGCTGGTGGATGCGCTTGAGGTCGGCCTGACGGCTCTTCCAGCCGATGCCGTCGATCACGGCCATGACGGTCTGTCGGGGCAGCCGCACGTCGGCCATCTCCTCGATCTCGCGGACGGCGTCGGTCAGCTTCGAACCGGTCGAGTCGAACCCCTTCGCCGCGACCACGATGGCGGGCTCCTGCGCCGAGGGGATCACCAGGTCGCACGGCGCCGTGCGGTTCGCCCGGCCGGTGAACCGCGTCCGCGTGCCGCAGGCGAGTCCGAGGTCACGGGCGATGGCCTCGATCTCGTCCTCGAGCCGCCGACCCGACACCCCGGCGCGGATCGCCGACGCCCGGGTGCCGGCCCGGGCCGAGAGCAGGTCGCCGAAGTCGTACGTGCGGTGCCGCTGGGACGCGACGAGGCGGACGAGCTCGAACTCGTCGTCGAGGTGGGCGACCAGTTCGTCGGCCCGTCCCCGCGCGAGCGTCAGCCAGCTGGGGGTGTCGAAGGCGTGCCGCAGCGAGTTGCGCAGCTTCTCCTGCGACAGCCCGACGGCCAGGCCGAGGGCGGGCACCCACGCCGGGTGCTGCCGGGCCCACTCGGCGAGGTGGTCGCGGTCGACGACGGGCAGGTCGCCGAGGCTCGCGGCGGCCCGGCCGAGGTCGGTCGCCGCGGTCGACGGAGCGGTCGGGTCGACGTGCGGGGTCATGCGGCCGAGCGAGGCGACGTACTCGTCGAAGGTGGGGATCGTCACGGTCGGTCCCTCCCGACGAAGACGTACTCGGTGGCCGCGGTGCGGGTCGCCGCGCGGTGCGTGCCGAAGCTGTAGGTGTGGTCGACCACGCGCACCTCGACGTGCGGCTTGACCGTGCGCATCAGCTGCTCGATGCGCTCGCGGCTCGGCACGGCGTTCGACGAGTACGACAGCACGAGCGCCCCGGCGTCGGCGAACTGCTCGAAGGTGCGCACGAGGGCGTCGTCGACCGTGCGCGGGTAGGCGAACGGCGTGAACAGCTTGGCGATCTTCTTCGTCTTGGTCTCGGTCATGATCGTCTGCCCCCGCCAGTACACGGCCAGCCCCTGCAGGAAGTGGTACCGCTTCATGTAGTCCGCGTCGTCCCGAGGAGGCGCGTAGGGCGGATCGAGGTACACCAGGTCGGCGGGTGGTCGCCCGAGGTCGGCGACGTCGCCCTCGACGGCCTCGTGCGCGAGCCCGTCGTCGAACACGGTGGTGCCGTAGGCCCGGACGGCCGCCCGGAACTGCTCGGCCATGGTCAGCCGCAGGTCGCGGCGTCCGTCGTCGTAGCGCGCCCCGGTGAAGGTGAAGACACCCCGGGGCTGCTTGCGCGCCGCGGCCAGCACGAGGCCCGCGATCGCCAGGTCGCGCTCGGCACCGACGAGCCGGTCGACGTGCGACCAGGCCGAGTCGAGGAACGCCCGGTCGTCGGCCGAGAAGAACACGCCGTCGAAGGTGCGGCGGACGACGTCGCGGTCGTCCGCGGGCGGGCCGCAGATCTCGTCGACGAGCTCGTCGGACAGCGTCGTCGACCCGTTGACGACGGAGGCGCGGGCGATGACCGCGGGGAACGCCAGGAAGTCGTTGCTCACGACCTGGCGACCTTCCGCCTTCATCAGGTACGAGACGACGCCGGACCCGCTGAAGGCGTCGATCGCGGTCGAGGGCCGCACCGCGCCTCCTCGGCCTCCGGGTTCGCGGCTCGACACGGGCGCGACGCTCGAGAAGACGTCGTGCAGCACGGGCAGCAGCGCGTACTTCGAGCCCATGTAGCGCAGGCGGGGGAAGGCGGCGACGCGGGCGGGCACGGGGGCGGCCCCGGTCGCCGTGGCGGCCCCGGTCGCGGAGGACTGCCTCACGGTGGGCCGGCTCGCGGCGGAGGGCACGAGCTCGACGGTCACCGGGCAAGTCTGCCGCACGTCAGCGGTCGGACGGGCTCCGGGTGCGGGAGTCGAGGTCGACGCGCTCGGCGTGCGGGACGCTGCCGGTGGTCGTGCCGGCGATGCGCAGGCTCTCTTGTCGCAGCTCGAGCTGGGCGACGACGAGCGCCGCGAGGTCGGCGAGGTTGGCGACCTGCTCGTCACTGGCCGTGCCCGGCTCGCGACCGATCACCGAGAGGGTGCCGATCGTGTGGCCGTCGCGCCGGGTGAGGGGCACGCTGACGTAGAACCGCATGCCGAGCGGACCGGTGACCAGCGGGCTCGACGCCACGCGACGGTCGGTGGCGGCGTCCTCGATGACGAGCGGCTCGGACGAGTGGACGGCCCCGAGCGAGAGGTCGATGTGCCGGGCGATGTCGCCCACGGCGGGGTCGTAGTGGGTCGTGAACCACGTGCGGTCGTCGTCGATCACGGTCGCCAGGGCGATGGGCGCCGAGAACAGGCGGGCCGCCATGGCGGTGACGCGGTCGAGCGCCTCGTTGGGCAGGGTGTCGAGCACCTCGCTGTGGTCGAAGGGCTCGGTGTCGCCCCCGCGCATCGAGCCGTCGCCGGTCGACAGGTCGCCCACGGCGTCGCGGTGCTCGGTCGTCTCGGTGATGACCACGTCGCGCATCATCGCGACGAGCTCGGCCCGCGTCGGCCGCTCGGCGGGGTCCCGGCGGGTCATCGCCCGCAAGGCGTGACGCCAGTGCTCGGGCAGCGGGTCGGGCAGCACCGGGTCGCGCGACAGCCGGGCCACGGCCGACTCGACGAGCGACCCCGGGAACTCGCGTCGACGCGTGAAGCACTGCAGCAGCACGAGGCCGAGGCTGTAGACGTCGCTCGGGGGGCCGACCTGGCCGCCCACGGCCTGCTCGGGGCTGAGGTACGCCGCGGTGCCGGTGGTGACGCCCTCGGCGGTGAGCCGTTCGACGTCCTCGGTGAGGGCGATGCCGAAGTCGGCGAGCTTGGCCCGGGCGCGGGCCGCCTCGTGGTCGCCGTAGTCGACGAGCAGGATGTTCGACGGCTTGATGTCGCGGTGCACCACCGCGTGGCCGTGGATGTAGTCGAGCGCCTCGGCCATGTCGTAGCCGATCTCGGCGATGTGCCGCGGGGCGAGCGCGCCGTGCCGCAGACGGTCTTCGAGGTTGAGGCCGGCGATCAGCGGCATCACGAGGAAGCGTTGCGGACCGTTCGGCCCCTGCTCGACACCGGCGTCGAAGAGACCGACGAGGCCGTGGTGCTCGAGGCTCGACAGCACGCCGAGCTCGGCTTCTTGTCGGGCCGGGTCGACCATCGCACTGTGGAAGACCTTGATCGCGACGGTGCGGTTGAGGCTCTCGTCGACGGCCTTGTAGACGGTCGCCATGCCACCCCGGCCCACGACGGACTGCAGGCGGTAGCGCTCGGCGAGGACGCGATCGAGCGCGTCGTCCTGCTGTGGCGCGGCCATCGCCTCCCCCTCGTGACTGGTGTGGGGTCCATCCTGTCGCATGCGGGACCCCGAGGTGACGATGGCGCGGGTGACGATCGCATCACGACGGGGTCACGAGCACGACCCGTCGCCACGGGACGAGCCCTGCGGACCTTGCGATGCCCTGGGAGAAGGGCGTCGTCGGGAAGGCATCGAGCGGGCCGCCGGTTGAGTTGCTCATGACAACCTACGGAATCATCGGAGCAGGCAACATCGGCAGCCAGGTCGCCCGGGCGGTCATCGCCCACGGCCACGACGTCGTGATCAGCAACTCGCGCGGCCCCGAGACCCTGGCCGACCTCGTGGCCGACCTCGGCCCCAAGGCCCGGGCCGCCACGGCGACCGAGGCCGGCGAAGCGGGCGACGTCGTCGTCGTCACCGTCCCCCTCAAGAACGTCGACCAGGTGCCCGTCGAGCCGCTCGCGGGCAAGACCGTGATCGACACGAACAACTACTACTTCGAGCGCGACGGCCACATCACCGCGCTCGACGAGGGCACCGACACGACCGCCGAGATGCTGCAGCGCCACCTGCCCACCAGCACGGTCGTCAAGGGCTTCAACCACATCCCGGCCGACGACATCACGACCGACACCGCCCCGGCCGGCACCCCCGACCGCCGCGCGCTGGCCACGTCGAGCGACTCCCCCGAGGCCGTCGCCCTGATGACCGACCTCTACGACGAGCTCGGCTTCGACACCGTCGACGTCAGCCCGTTGTCCGAGAGCTGGCGCGTGGAGCGCGACCGCCCGGCCTACGTCGTCCGTCAGACGAAGGACGAGCTCGTCGCCAACCTGGCGAAGGCGAACCGGGTGCCGCAGGCCTCCTGACCCGGCCGGGCGGTGACGCCGCCCGACGAACGCGACCCGCGCCTCCTGCAGGAGGCGCGGGTCGCGTCGTTCGTGGAGGTGCCGGTCAGAGCACCCAGCAGCGGTAGGCCGAACCGGTCACCGCGCGTTCGCTGGTCACGAGCGAGGTCGTGTAGGTCTGCGTGAACGTGTCGACCGCGGGGAGGTCGACGACCTTCCACCCGACCACCGCGCGGTTCTCGTTCAGCGCCTGCACCGCACAGCCGACGTCCGTGCCGCCCGCGACGTTGATCGTGTACTGCACCTGGACGGCGTCGTCGCCCGCGACGGTGAAGCCGTAGTGGCTCACCTCGAGCTCGGCCGAGTCGCCGTCGAACGCGACGAGCACGACCCAGGCCGCCACCACGACGGCCACGACGGCACCCGCGACGAGGGCGATCAGCCGCGATCGACGAGTCCGGCCCGGCCGCCGGCCGTACCGACTGTCGAGCCGTGAGGCCGGATCGGCGCGCGCCGGGTCGAGGGTCTGCATGGCGTCAAGGGTAGGAGGCGCCGGCTCGGAACCGCATGGACGTCACGTCCCGCGGTGGCCGGCCGGCCGAGGCGGGCCGCCTGGACGGCTCGGGCCGCCTCGTCGGGTCAACCCGCCTCGAGGGGTCAGGCCGCTTCGGCCGCGAAGAGCATCGACAGGTCGAGGGGCTCGGTGGGGGCCAGTTCGACGTAGACCAGGTCGTCGTTCACAGGAAGAGCCCGTTGCTGAGGAAGAGGGCGGCGACGAGGCTCGCGCTGGCGCCGACGGCCGCCGTGGCGATGACGAAGAGGGTCGCCTGGCGTTCGGTCTCGCGGACCTCGGAGAAGGGGCTCTGGTCCGCGTCGATGCGGCGACGCGACGGCGTGAGGAGTGTCATGGTGTGTCCGATCTCGGCAGCCCTGTGCTGCCTGCCCGTGATGCTGTTGCCGGAGGGGGCGCGACCCGGTCGCGTCCCGCACCGCCCGTGAAGTCGGTGCATAGGAATGAAACCACGGGATAGCTAGTCCCTCTAACTACTCGACCGGGCTGTTCGCATTGCGGACAGCGCCCCCTCTCCGTCGTCGACCAAGCCGGCTCCGAGGCCTGATTCCCCGGCCTTCTGCGCCACCCACCCCCGAAAGGGGAATGTCCTCATTTCGGGGGACCGGCAGACTGACCTCGGTCTCGGGACGAGACCGCCGGAGGCCGCGCCTCCTGCACTGCACGGATTGCGAACGCACATGCCCCTGGTCGAGACCCCGACCCCCCGCCCGCACGGCCGCCTGATCGCGGCCGTCCTGCGCGCCTCCCAACCCCTCTTCCGCCTGCACCTCGCGCTGTACCGGCGCGAGGTGGCGCGGGCGCCCTACCCCCGCGACGCCCGCCGCATGACCATCGACGGCCCGGACCCCGTGCACCTGCTCTTCGTCGGCAGCATCGCCGTCGAGGGTTTCGGCGTGCTCGCGCACGACCTGACCTGCGCCAGCCAGACCGCCCGCCTCGTCGGCTCGGCCCGGGGCCGCGGCGTCACCTGGCGCGAGGTCTCGGCACCCGTGCTCACCGCCGCCGAGGCCGCCCGCGTCGAGCTGCCGACCGACCCCGCGGAGGCGGCGGTGGTGCTGCTCGGCATCTGTGACGTCCTGCTGGCGACCGGGGGCGCCTCCTGGGAGGCCGACCTCCGCCGTCTCGCCGACCGGGTGCGCGAGACGGCCGGCCCCGACTGCCGCATGGTCTACGTCGGCATCCCGCCGATGGCCGAGTTCCGGCCGATCCCCCCGGTCGCCAAGCGATTGCTGACCCGCCAGATCGAACGACTGAACGCGCTGACGGCCCGGGTCGCCCTGACCACGCCCGGCGCGTCGTGGGTGCCGTTCCCCGAGTGGCGGTCCGAGGGGCTGTACCACCAGGAGCTGTTGTCGTGGGCCACCATGCACCGGCGCTGGGGGCAGGCGATCGCGCCGGCCGTGGTGAGGTCGCTCGGGGGCGTCACCGCCGCCGAGGCGCGGCACGAGACCGACGCCGAGCCGGGAGTCCCGGCCTAGACGCCCGAGTCCGCCAGGCTGCCGACGCGGGTCGTGCCGTAGGTGTACGCGTAGCAGACGACCGAGCGCTCGCCGTCGTCCCAGCCCTTCTCGGTGGGGGCGAGCACGCCGTAGTCGGCGAGGGACTCGTCGTACGAGGCCCCGACGTAGTCGCTGAAGGCCGCGTCGCAGAGGTCGGCCGCCTCGTCCAGGACCTCGTAGCCGCCGGGGAACGCCCCGCCGTCCAGCTCGTCCACCAGGTAGGCCTCTTCGTCGTGGGCCTCGTCGCACGAGGCGGTCTCGACGTCGCCGGTGCCCTCGCGACCGAGGTCGCCGACGGTGAAGCAGGTGCCGACGTCGAGCCCGTCGACGCTGGTCACGCCCGAGAAGTCGAGGGGGTAGAGGTAGTCGCCGTAGACCGCGTCCGAGCCGAAGTACGTGGTGGGGTCCTCGTCGGCGTACGACGAACCGTCGTCGTATCCGTAGCCGGCCGCCCCGCCGGCGAGCGACATCCCGCCGAGCAGGCCGGCCCCGCCGCCGACGATCAGGGCGACGACCGCCGCACCGACGATCGCGAGGACCCAGGGGGTCCTCGACGGCTGCGACGGCAGGGCGGGGAGGAACGCAGGAGGCGCGGCGTAGGGGTCCGGCGTCGGCCACGCCTGCCAGGGGGCCTGGGCCTGCGGCTGGGGCTGGGGCTGCTGCTGCTGCTGCGGCCACCCGGGCGACTCGGACCCGGGCTGGGGCCACCCCTGCGGCTGCTGCTGCGGCTGCTGCTGCGGCTGCGGCTGCGGCTGCTCGGGCTGCTGCCATCCCTGCGGTCGCTGCTCGGGTGCGCCCGGCTCGATCGGTGTGCTCACGGTCGTCCCCTTCGTGGACCGGGCGGTCGGATCACCGGGTCACGCCGGATCATATCCAGCCCCGGGCACCCCGCTCGACCCCCTGTCCGGGAAGACGATCGTGATCTGGTTGCCCGCCCTCCCGGCCTGACCTACACTCGATCCGTTCGAACACACGTTCGAACGTGCAGGAGGACGACATGAGCACCCAGACCACCCACGAGCCCGTCGCGTTGTGGTTCGAGCGCGACCTGCCGGCGCGGCTGGTCTGGTCCTGCCGACGGTGGCGGGTGAGCGACACCCCGACCGAGCTGCGGGTCGAGCC
Source organism: Frigoribacterium sp. PhB118 (assembly GCF_003751725.1). Lineage (NCBI taxonomy): Bacteria > Bacillati > Actinomycetota > Actinomycetes > Micrococcales > Microbacteriaceae > Frigoribacterium > Frigoribacterium sp. PhB118. The sequence continues at coordinate 138,419 of NZ_RKID01000002.1, forward strand.
GGCCGTGACGCCCCCCTTCATCACGCACCCGCCCCGTCGCTTCGTCGGCTGGCGTTTCCAGGCCACCGACGACGACGACACGACCCACATGTTCGAGGTCGTCCTCGGCACCGACGGCGGCTGGGTGCTGGGGCGCGTCTACGACTGACCCGGGACGACGACGGGCGGCTGCGAGGATGACGTCATGACGGACCCCCTGCTCGAACGCATCGAGCGCTACATGGCCAGGTCACCGGTGAGCGAGTCGTCTCGCCTCACCGCCTGGGCCCGGACGCTCGCCCTCGGCGAGCTGGTCCGCGTCCTGAGGACGAACGAGCCCACCGACGTCGGAGTGCAGACCCTCGAGTCGCAGCTGCGATTGGCGGCGACCATCACGCGGGACAGCGGCGGGGACCTCGAGGTCGCGGCCTCGCACCACGATCGCCTCGCTGCCGATCTCACCGCCGTGCAACCGGATGCGGACCAGTACTCTCCCGTCCGCAACGCCGCCCGCGCCCATCGCATGGCGGCGGCCATCTGCCGTGGTGATCACTCGGACCTGCGCCGCTTCGCCTCCCACCCGAGGCACGGGACCGACTACACCGCGGCGCTCCGGTTGCCGTCGACCGACTGACGGTCGGGGCCCCCCGGCAGACCGCGGCCGGGGCCCGGTCGGAGACTCCCTGGGCGGCCCGGATGGCGGCCCGCGTCGAAGGGTGACGAGGTCCTCGCGCACGGGTTGCGTCAGGATGTGGGGCCACGGCGTTCAGATGTCGCAAGGGACTCCGTCTCGCGCGGCTGGGCCGCTTAGGACTGTCTCATGCACTCATCGCCGGCCACCCCTGACACGACCTGCGACCGCCGTGTCGCGCGTCAGGTCCGTTCATGACCCTCACGGACATCCTTCCCTCGATGCGACGGGTGATCGCCGACCCGTTCGTCCCCGACGCCTGGCCGGAACGGACTCGTCCGACCCTGGACGACGTCGTCATCGGCGGGGTGTCCCTCGTCCGCCTGGCGAGCATCTGCGAGACGCCGTGCGTCCACACGGGCGCTGCCCTCGTGCCCCGCTCCGGTGGCCGGGTGTCGACCGTCGACGACGCCACGGCGATCGTCGTCACCGTCAGCAACGTCTGTCGCCACAGCTCCGGTGCGATCGTCGTCCAGGTGGACGCCCGACTGGGTGCGGTGCCCGTCGCCATCGGGGAGCTGCGTCTGATCGGGCGGATCTCGACGGCCCACGACGTGGCCATGGTGATCGGCCTGCAGGACGAGGGGCCCGATCTCGCCGTGGCCGACCTGCCCGGAGACCTTCGCATCGGCGACCTCCTGGCGGTCCCGTGCCCGGGCGACATCACGGTCGGGCGTCTGCGCCGGCACCAGAGCCGACGATGACGACCCCTGGCGCCCTCCCGACGATGCGTCACGCCGTGCACGACGTCGTGGACGGTGCTCATTCGTGGGGCACGCTGGACCAGGCTCCGGCTCGGTCGACGGTCGTGCAGCAGATCACCCTCCGGGTGTTCCGACCGGGAACGAGCCTCCGCGAGAGGAGGCTCCTCCATCTCCGGCAGATCTGGCCCGTCGCCGGGGCGATCTGCTCGGCCGTGTCGCTCCTCGTCCTGGCATCCCGGGTCCCGGCTCCGGTGGCGGCCTCGATCGCTCTGGCCCTCTACGGTCTCGGGTTCCTGTGCCTCGACGTCATGACGACACGGCTCCGGGCCACGGTGCGAGAGCTGACGGCGTCCTCGACGTGCACCCCGGGCGGTCTGGTCGTGCTCGGTGACGCCGCCTGCGTCCGCGCGACGGCTGCGCGGCTCGTCGCCCTCGAGCGGGAACTCGCGTCAGGCCACCTCTCGCTCGAGCGGTACCTCGCGCGCTGGAACGAGGTCTACACCGCGTTGCCGGCGGATTCGAACCGGACATGACGTCGAAGACGTCGGTCCCCGTCGCCACTCGTTTCTACGGAACGGGGCCGCAGTTCGATGCCCTCGCCCTGGAGGTCGACGATTTCTCGGCCGCATCGCGACGCGACTCCCGGGACGCGGGCCGGTTCTTGACCGACGTGTTGGAGACGCAGCTGCGGCACCTCCGACCGGTGAGCCAGATCCTCCTCCTGGAACGCATCCGCGCCTCCGGACGCGTCTCGGGGTCTCACTTCTCGACCCTTCGCGGCGTCTTGTCGCGCACGCGGGCCGTGGCGGCGAACACCCACGGCATGGACGTCTCGACCAACGCGCTGCTCTTGCCTGCCTCTCGAGCCGACGCCCTGTCGGAACCGGACGTGCTCGACCTCGTGCGGCACCGCCCCCTCCAGGCGACGGGCGTCGTCCTCGATCACCACGTCCCCGTTCGGGTCGGACGTCTCAGGGAGTCCCTCAGCGCACCCGTCCTCTGACCGCCATCGTGTACTTCCCTGACGACGGGGGCAGGAGGCGCGTGGCATCCGAGGTCAGCTGCTCGGCTCGTCGGGCACGAAGCGGTAGCCCATGCCCTGCACGGTCTGGAGGTAGCGAGGTTGAGCCGGGACCGCTTCGAGCTTCTTCCGGAGTTGGGAGACGTACAGCCGCAGGTACCCGCCGTCAGTGGTGTGTGCCGGACCCCAGATCCGGGTGAGGATGTCCTCCCGTGTGACGAGACGCCCCGGGTTCCTGACCAGGATCTCGAGGATGCGCCATTCGGTGGGAGTCAGGCGGATCGCCTCGTCCGGTTCGCGGACGACGCTCTTGGCGACGAAGTCGATCCGGATGCCCCCGAACGTCTCGGACGGTTGATCGGGGGTCGGAGTCGTCCGTCGCGTCAGCGCCCGGAGGCGGGCCAACAGCTCGTCCATGGCGAACGGCTTGGTGATGTAGTCGTCGGCGCCGGCATCGAGCGCCTCGACCTTGTCCGCGGCGCCGGCTCGGCCCGAGACGACGAGGACCGGGATGTTGCTCCAGCCGCGGAGGCCTTCGATGACGCCGAGCCCGTCGACGTGCGGCATGCCGAGGTCGACCATGACGACGTCGGGATGTTCTTCGACGACGGCGCGGAGCGCCTCGGCTCCGTCGGCGGCGGTGGCGATGTCGTAGCCGACCGCCCCGAGGGTCAGGGTGAGTGCCCGGACGAGCTGCGGATCGTCGTCGGCGATGAGGATCTTCACGAGTGGTCCGTCCCGGTCGTCTGATGAGCCACAGGAAGGGAGACGACCATGCTGAGCCCGCCTCCCGGGGTCTCCTCGGCTCGGAGGGTGCCCCCCATGCCCTCGGTGAAGCCCTTGGAGATGGCGAGTCCCAGCCCGAGGCCGGCGGTGTTGTCGGTGTCGCCGAGGCGCTGGAAGGGGACGAACACCAGGTCCAGGCGTTCGGGGCTGATCCCCGGCCCCTGATCGGCGACGCGGATCTCCACGGCGTCCCCGAAGGTGCTGCTCGAGAGACGCACCGGTGTCCCCCCGGGGGCGTACTTGAGGGCGTTGTCGAGCAGGTTCACCAGGACGCGCTGGAGGAGGACCGGGTCGGCGTCGGCCTGGGGAACGTCCTCGCCGATCCGGAGCTCGATGCGTCCGGGGTCGACCTGGAGTTCGTCCACGGACGCGAAGAGGACGTCGTCGACGTCGACGGGCTGGCGTGACACCGCGAGGGCTCCCGCCTGGACGCGGCTGACGTCCAGGAGGTTCGTGACGAGGGCCGACAGCGCGTCGAGGCTCTCGTGGGCCGTGGTGAGGAGTTCGTCGCGGTCGCGGTCCGCCCAGACGACGTCGTCTTGTTGCAGGCCCGTCACGGCCGCCGTGGCCGAGGCGAGCGGCCGCCGCAGGTCGTGTCCGACGGCGGCGAGCAGTGCCGTGCGGACCTGGTCCACCTGCGCCAGCGGCCCCGCGGAGTCGGCGGTCGCCGACAGGGCCTTGTGTTCCAGGGCCGTCTCGACCTGGGCCGCGATGACCGAGAGGAGGCGCCTCTCGGACGCCGCCATCGGTGGTCCTGTCATCTCGAGGCGCGCACGGGTGCCGACGGGGACGATCGTCGTCTCGTCGCCGGCCCGGGGTGCGCCGAGGGAGTCGACGACGTCACCGTCGACGTCGATGACGGAGACCGTCCGCAGGCGGAAGGCGTCCTGGGTGCGGGACAGGAGCGCGTGGAGCGCGTCCTGGCCGCGGATGACGCCCCCGGCGACGGCCGCGAGGAGTTCGGACTCGGCGACGGCACGCGCCGCCGCCCGGGATCGACGGGCAGCCTGGTCGACCACGTAGCTGACGAGCAGGGCGATGACGACGTAGAGGACGAGGGTCAGGAGGTGCAGCGGCCGGCCGACGGTGATGCTGTCGTAGGGCTCGACGAAGAAGAAGTCCAGCGTCACTCCCGAGAGCACCGCCGCGAAGAGGGCCGGCCAGATCCCGCCGACGAGCGCGACGACCACGACGAGCAGCTGGTAGACGAGCACGTCGCTCGTGAGCGATTCGTCGCTGCGGAACATCACGAGCAGCCAGGTCACGATCGGGCCGAGCACCACGGCGAGACCGCCCCCCAGGAGGCGACGCCGCAGCGTCAGCGCGCCTCCTGCCCGGGGGAGGGTGAACCGGCCGCCGGCGGCGGAGTGGGTCACGATGTGCACGTCGATGTCACCCGATTCGCGGATGACGGTGGCGCCGATCCCCGGGCCCGTCAGGGCTGCGGCGACACGGCTCCGGCGGCTGACGCCGATGACGAGTTGGGAGGCGTTCATCGCCTTCGCGAACTGGACCAGGGCGACGGGGACGTCACCACCGACGACCTGGTGATGGGTGCCGCCGAGTTTCTCCGTCAGGGCGCGCTGCGCCGAGAGAGCACCCGGGTGCGCATCGCGGAGGCCGTCCTGGGCGATGACGTGCACGGTGACGAGCTCGCCCCCGGACGACCGGGCGGCGATGCGGGCGCCACGACGGATGAGGGTCTCGCCCTCCGGCCCGCCGGTGAGGGCGACCACGACCCGCTCCCGCGCCTCCCACTTGCTGTCGATCCCGTTCTCGACCCGGTAGGCCTTCAGGGCGCTGTCGACCTCGTCGGCCAGCCACAGCAGAGCCAGCTCCCGCAACGCCGTCAGGTTGCCGAGGCGGAAGTAGTTCGACAGCGCGGCGTCGATGCGGGCCGCCGGGTAGACGTTCCCCTCGGCGAGACGGTCGCGGAGCGCCTGGGGGGCGAGGTCGACGACCTCGATCTGATCGGCGCTCCGGAGCATGCTGTCGGGGACGGTCTCGCGCTGGGCGGCCCCGGTGATCTTCTCCACCACGTCGTTGAGTGACTCGATGTGCTGGACGTTGACGGTCGAGATGACGTCGATGCCCGCGTCGAGGAGGACCTGGACGTCCTGCCACCGCTTCTGCCGGGCCGAGCCCGGAGCGTTGGTGTGGGCGAGCTCGTCGACGAGGGCGAGGTCGGGTCTCCGGGCGAGGACCGCGTCGACGTCCATCTCCGTCAGCTCGACGCCGCGGTGCAGGGTCGTCGTCCGCGGGACGACCTCGAGATCGCCGAGCATGGACGCCGTGGCCTCGCGGCCGTGGGTCTCGACGACGGCGACGACGACGTCCTTGCCCTCTCGGGCGAGCCGGGTCCCCTCTTCGAGCATGGTGTAGGTCTTGCCGACGCCGGGGGCGGCGCCGAGCAGCACCCGGAGCCGCCCCCGCTTCACGGTCTCAGCGTCCCGTCTCGGCCAGGGCCGCGTTGAGCTCGAGCACGTTCACGGTGGGCTCGCCCAGGTAGCCGAGGTCGCGGCCCTGGGTGTGCTCCTCCACGAGCGCCTCGACGTCCGCGACCGGCAGGTCACGTGCCGCGGCGACCCGCTCGACCTGGATGCGCGCGTACTCGGGGCTGATGTGCGGGTCGAGCCCGGACGCGGAGGCGGTGAGCGCGTCGACGGGGACGTCCTCCGGGGCGACTCCGTCGCTCTCGGCGATCGCCGCCCGCCGCTCCTCGACGGCCGCGATGAGGTCCTCGTTCTCGGGCCCGTAGTTGCTGCCGCTCGAGGCGGAGGCGTCGTAGCCGTCACCGGCAGCCGAGGGCCGCGACTGGAACCACTCGGGCAGGGCGACACCGTCGGCGTCGGTGAAGGACTGCCCGATGAGTGACGAGCCGACGGTCTCACCGTCGACGCGGACGGCGGAACCGTCCGCCTTGCCGCCCAGGACGAGCTGGCCGACCCCGGTGACGACGGCCGTGTAGGCCACGCCGAGGACGACGGTGAAGACGAGCATCGCGCGGAGGGCGACACCGTACTGGCGGAGCAGGGTGCGGGTGTTCATGGTCTCTCTCTCGTTCGTCGTCTGCGTCGGTTCAGAAGCCGGGGAGCAGGCTGACGATCAGGTCGATGATCTTGATGCCGACGAACGGGGCGACGACGCCGCCGAGTCCGTAGACGAGGAGGTTGCGCGACAGGATCGACGACGCCGACGCCGCCCGGTACTTCACGCCCCGCAGGGCGAGCGGGATGAGCACGACGATCACGAGGGCGTTGAAGACGATCGCCGAGAGGATCGCCGAGGCCGGCGAGGACAGCTGCATGACGTTCAGCAGCCCGAGCCCGGGGAACACCCCGGCGAACATGGCCGGGATGATCGCGAAGTACTTCGCGATGTCGTTGGCGATCGAGAACGTCGTGAGGGCGCCGCGGGTGATGAGCAGCTGCTTGCCGATGCGGACGATGTCGATCAGCTTCGTCGGGTCGCTGTCGAGGTCGACCATGTTGCCGGCCTCCTTCGCGGCCGAGGTGCCCGTGTTCATCGCGACGCCGACGTCGGCCTGGGCCAGCGCGGGGGCGTCGTTGGTGCCGTCGCCGGTCATCGCGACGAGCGCGCCTCCTTCTTGCTCCCGGCGGATGAGGGCGAGCTTGTCCTCCGGGGTGGCCTCGGCGAGGTAGTCGTCGACGCCGGCCTCGGCCGCGATCGCCTTGGCGGTGAGCGGGTTGTCGCCGGTGATCATGACCGTGCGGATGCCCATGCTGCGCAGTTCGGCGAAGCGTTCGCGCAGGCCGGTCTTGACGACGTCCTTGAGGTACACGACGCCGAGGACGCGAGCCTCCGAGGCCGTGGTCTTGATCGCGACGACCAAGGGGGTCCCTCCGGCGTTCGAGATCTCGTCGATGCGGGTCTGCAGTTCGTCGTGCTCGGTGCTGGCGAGACGGCGGTCCTCCTCGACCCAGGCGATGACGGAGTTGCCGGCACCCTTGCGGATCTGCGTGCCGTCGGGCAGGTCGAGACCCGACATGCGGGTCTGGGCGGTGAAGGGCACGATCTCACCCGGCTGACCGTCGGCGTCGTGCCACCCCGTCGTCAGGGCGAGGTCGACGATCGACTTGCCCTCGGGGGTCGGGTCGCTGAGCGACGACCGGGCGGCGGCGTCGACGAGTTCGGCCCGGGCGATGCCGTCGAGCGGCGTGAACTCGGCCGCCTGCCGGTTGCCGTAGGTGATGGTGCCGGTCTTGTCGAGCAGCAGCGTGGTGACGTCACCGGCGGCCTCGACCGCGCGGCCCGACATGGCGAGCACGTTGCGCTGCACCAGGCGGTCCATGCCCGCGATGCCGATGGCGCTGAGCAGCGCGCCGATCGTCGTGGGGATGAGGCAGACCAGCAGGGCGATGAGCACGGGGATGCTCACCGACGCGTCGCTGTAGGCCGCGATGGGGTTCAACGTCAGGGTCACGACGACGAACACGATCGACAGGCTCGCGAGCAGGATGTTCAGCGCGATCTCGTTCGGGGTCTTCTGGCGGGAGGCGCCCTCGACGAGGCGGATCATGCGGTCGACGAAGGTCTCGCCGGGCTTGCTCGTGATGCGCACGACCACCCGGTCGGACAGCACGCGGGTGCCGCCGGTGACCGCGCTGCGGTCGCCGCCCGACTCGCGGATCACCGGGGCGGACTCGCCCGTGATGGCCGACTCGTCGACGCTGGCGATGCCCCAGACGATGTCGCCGTCGCCGGGGATCAGCTCGCCGGCGGTCACGACGACCGTGTCGCCGAGCGTGAGGTCGGCCGAGGACACCGACTCCGAGGAGGCGCGCTCGGCACCGGCGTCGGACGTCGCGTCGTACGAGACCACGCGCTGGGCGGTGGTGCTGGTGCGGGTCGCCTTCAAGGTCTCGGCCTGTGCCTTGCCGCGGCCCTCGGCGACGGACTCGGCGAGGTTGGCGAAGACGACGGTGAGCCAGAGCCAGACGGCGATGGCCCAGGTGAAGGAGCCGGGGACGGGCGAGCCGCCCGAGGTCTCGGGACCGGTGAAGAGGCCGGCGATCGCGAGGATCGTCGTGTAGGCGGCGCCGACCTCGACGATGAACATGACGGGGTTGTGCCACATCTCGCGCGGGTCGAGTTTGCGGAGCGCGCCGGGCAGGGCCGCGACGAGCTGGGCGGCGCCGAACGCGCCTCCTCGGTTCGTCGGGGTCTGGTCACCCTCGCGCTCGTGGTCGGTGGTCGGTGTGTCGGTGGTGATGGACATGGTCACTTCAGCCCTTCGGCGAGCGGTCCCAGTGCGAGGACGGGGAAGTAGGTCAGCGCGGTGATGATCACCGAGACGCCGGTGAGCAGGCCCACGAACTGCGGGCGGTGGGTGGGCAGGGTCCCGGCGGTGGCGGGGACCCTGTCCTGTGCGGCGAAGGAGCCGGCGAGGGCGAGCACGAGCACGATCGGGAGGAAACGGCCGAGCAGCATCGCGACACCGAGGGTGGTGTTGAACCAGGGGGTGTTCGCCGTGAGGCCGGCGAAGGCGGAGCCGTTGTTGTTCGCGGCGGAGGTGAAGGCGTAGAGCACCTCGCTGAAGCCGTGCAGGCCCGGGTTCCAGATCGACGTGCCCTCGACGTCGGCACGCACCGCGGGGATCGCGAAGCTCAGCGCCGTGAAGGCGAGGACGATGGTCGGCGTGACCAGGATGTAGAGGCTGGCGAGCTTGATCTCGCGCGGCCCGATCTTCTTGCCGAGGTACTCCGGGGTGCGGCCGACGAGCAGGCCCGCGATGAACACCGTGATGACGGCCAGGACGAGCATCCCGTAGAGGCCTGATCCGACGCCGCCGGGGGCGATCTCGCCGAGCATCATGTTGATCATCGGCATCATGCCGCCGAGGGCGGTGTACGAGTCGTGCATCGAGTTCACCGCCCCCGTCGACGTCAGGGTCGAGGTGGAACCGAACAGGGTCGATCCCCAGATGCCGAACCGCGCCTCCTTGCCTTCCATCGCGCCTCCGGCGAGCTGGGTGGCGGTGCCGGCACCGCGGAGCTCGAACCAGGTCATGGCGGTCAGCGAGACGGCGAAGATCGTCGTCATGACGGCGGCGATCGCGACGCCCTGCTTCGTCGAGCCGACCATGCGGCCGAAGGTGCGCGGCAGCGAGAACGGGATGACGAGCATCATGAGGATCTCGAACAGGCTCGTCCACGGCGTGGGGTTCTCGAAGGGGTGGGAGCTGTTGGCGTTGAAGAAGCCGCCACCGTTGGTGCCGAGCATCTTGATCGCCTCCTGCGAGGCGACGGGCCCGCCGGGGATCGTCGCGGTCCCTCCGGTGAGGGTCGTGACGTCGGTGAACCCGGCGACGTTCTGGACGACCCCACCCGCGACGAGCACGAAGGCCGCGACGACGGCCAGGGGGAGCAGCAGGCGGACGAGCGTGCGTGTCAGGTCGACCCAGAAGTTGCCCAGCGTGCCGCTCTTCGCGCGGGCGAGCCCTCGGATGACGGCCACGGCGACCACGATCCCGACGGCCGCGGAGACGAAGTTCTGGACGGCGAGTCCGCCGAGCTGCACCGCGTACCCGAGGGTCACGTCGGGAGAGTACGACTGCCAGTTGGTGTTCGTGACGAAGGACGCTGCCGTGTTGAACGACAGGCCCTCGGGGACGGCGGGGAAGCCGAGCGAGTAGGGCAGGAACGCCTGGAGGCGCTGGATCGCGTAGACGAACAGCACGCCGACGAGCGAGAACGCCAACACGCCGCGGAGGTACGCGGGCCAGGTCTGCTCGGAGGCGGAGTCGACGCCGATGAGGCGGTAGAAGCCGCGCTCGACGCGGGTGTCCTTCGCCGTCGTGAAGATCCTCGCCATGTGGTCGCCGAGAGGGCGGTACACGACGACGAGGACGACGACGACCGTGAGGATCTGGAGGATGCCGAACAGCGCGTCCATCAGAAGCGCTCGGGCTTCACGAGGGCGTACACGAGGTACGCCAAGGCGGCCACGGCGAGGACGGCGGCCCCGATGCTGAAGACGATCACAGCTTCTCGACCCCCTTCGCGACGAGGGACACCACTGCGAACACAGCGATGACGGCGAGCACGTACACGATGTCGAGCACTACGACTCCAAGAGGAACGATCGACGGGCCGGACGGCCCGGTGCCCGTCGTGGGCACAGCGAGTCAGTAGACACCTCGCCGCAGCGCCGATCGCGGGCCCTTACGACTTCCCTACGCCGAACGCCGTCTTCCTCACGGACACCACACGCCCACCGGGCACCGTGCCCCTGGAGCGACGGGCTCCGCCCGACCGTCGAGCGGTGTGACGCTCTACTGTCGCTGGGTGCCTTCCTCTTCCCCGCAGGTCCGATGCTGACCGCCGCCGAGTCCTGGCTCGGACGTCGACAGATCGGGCTCTACCTGGTGGCGATCGCGGCTGCCGGTGCGATCGGCCTCACCGTGCCGGGAGCGCACCACCTCGAGGGAGCGATCGAGCCCGTCCTCGGGCTGCTGTTGTTCGCGACGTTCCTCGGCGTGCCGTTCGCCGCGATCGGGCGGTCCCTCCGAGACGGACGGTTCCTCGCCGCGGTCGGAGTGCTGAACTTCGTCGTCGTGCCGCTCGTCGTGTTCGGGCTGTCGCGGTTCGTCGCGGACGAGCCGGCCCTGTTGTTCGGGGTGCTCCTGGTGCTGCTGACCCCGTGCATCGACTACGTGATCGTGTTCGCCGGCCTCGCCGGCGGCGCGTCGGAACGACTCCTCGCCGCCGCGCCGCTGCTGATGCTGGCGCAGATCCTCCTCCTGCCGCTCTACCTGCTGCTGTTCGTCGGCCCCGAGGGCGTCGCCGTCGTCGAGGTCGGACCCTTCGCCCGAGCGTTCCTGCTCCTCATCGTCGTCCCGCTCGTTGGGGCCGCACTCGTGCAGGCCCTCGGCCGGCGACACCGGGCAGGCGCCCTGGTGGAGCGCACGATGCTGGGCCTCATGGTCCCGCTGATGACGGCGACGCTGTTCACGGTCGTGGCCTCACAGGCCGGTGCCGTCGGAGAGTCCCTGGCGCAGCTTCTCGTGCTGGTGCCGCTCTACGCCGGATTCCTCGTCGTCATGGCTGCACTCGGCATCGGCGTCGGCCGCCTCTCACGGTTGGACGTCCCGGCCACGCGGGCTCTGGTGTTCAGCGGAGCCACGCGCAACTCGCTCGTGGTCCTGCCGCTGGCGCTGGCCTTGCCGTCGTCGCTCTCGCTCGCGCCGGTCGTCGTCGTGACCCAGACCCTCGTCGAACTCGTCGGCATGATCGTCTTCGTCCGGGTCGTCCCACGCCTCGTCCGTGGTCAGTCGGTGTAGTAGCCGGCTTCGAGGTCCTCGGTCATCCCAGGTCCAGGCAGAACGCCATGACGGCTTGCTGGACCGGCAGGAGGGATGCCTTGAAGGCGTGGCCGACGAAGGCGGGGTGCGCGATGGCGTCGGCACTCACCTCGACGCCGCGGAGGAACGGCGGACACGGGTTCAGACGTGCCCCCGTCGGCGCCGTGTCGAGCAGAGCCGAGGTGATCCGGTACGGCGCGAGGAGTTCCTCGTGCTCGCCCGGACCGTCCGTGAGGATCACGTCGGCGGATCGGATCGCCGTCTCGAGGTCGTCGGTCCATCGGGCGCCGGGACTCCGGAGCCCCGCAGGGCAGCACTGGACGAGATCGAGCTGCAGCGCACGGGCCGCCTCCTGCCAGGCGCCCGCGATGTTGCCGTCGGCCCCGACGAACAGGAACCGCAGGGACCCCAGCTCGCTCTGCTGCCGGAGGGACCAGAGGTCGGAGAGCACCTCGCACGGGTGGTTCCGGTCGGTCATCGCATTGACGACCGGGACCGTGTCGACTGCAGCCAGCCCCTCCAGGACGGCGAGATCCCGGTGTCGGGCGACGATGACGTCGGCCCAGGCGCCGAGGTACTCGGCGACGTCCTCGAGGGCCTCGGACTTGTCGAGCGTCGTTTCCGGGAGCACGACCGGCTGGAGGCCCATCAGGGCGGCACCGCGTTCGAACGTCACCCGGGTGCGCAGGCTGGCCGGTGGGAAGAACATGACGGCACAGCCCGCTGTCACCGGGCCGCGTCCGTCGCGGTAGGCGTCGGCGAGCGCGAACACCCGGTCGATGTCGGAGGGGGCCAGGTCGTCGAGTCGGATCAGGGAACGCACCCTGCCACCGTAGAAGACGAGCGGGACCGTTCGGGCAGGCCACTCACGAGTGCCGCGAGCTACCGCCGGTCGGCCCGCTGGGTATCCCTTGCCGGGCGGACGCGGGTTGCGAACCAACGGTGCGGTCGCTGACTTCGGTCATGCCACGGGAAGCCACGCAGGAGGCGATCGAGCGGACGGAGGCGGACGGGTTCAGGCCGGTGCTCGGCCCGGGGAGCATCACCACGATGATCCACGTCGTTCACCGAGTCGATCGGCCTGAGCGCTCTCGCGTCAGCCTCGGCGAACCACCCGCGTTCTTCGAACATGACGACCTCCGACGGTTGCGAGAAGCATCCCAGTGGGATGGGTCGCGGTCAACGACGCTCTTCGAGACGCTGACGCAGGCAGTAGGTTCGCCACGTGGTGGAAGACTTTCGACGAGCGCTGCACCAGAGGTGGTTCCAAGGCGCCCTGTGCGTCTGGGCCCTCGTGGGCCTCGTCGCTCTCGGCGCTCCAGTGCTCGACTACTCGTCGACGTGGGTGAGCATGGCACTCGGCGCGGGAAGCATCGCCAGCTCCCTCTTCGTGTTCCGCGGCCTGTGGATCAATTCGGCACCTTCTCGGAGCATGAAGAGCGACGACTGACCGTCACGCCACCGGAACTTCGCCTAGAGGGACGGAGTACCCTGGTGTTCGGATGCGTGGTCTTCCTCCACGTGGTCACGCGACTGCAGACGTGGTGTCCAACCGGACCACCGACCATCGGCCAACTGACTCAATTGCTCACCCCAGTGACGTTGCTGAAGCCTGCGAACGCCCTTCAGCGGCATAACACCTGACCAGTCCATGCTCGAGCTGGTCAAAGACCACCGAGCTCGTCCGGACCGTCCAGGCTCGAGGCTCTCAGCGACGCCACCGCGTGCCAGCAGCAGGAAGACTTCCTCGAGTGCGTCCGCGACCCCTTGCCAAGTCTCATCACACATGTCGCAACCGCAGAACCACATGTCGAACTGGCTGAAGAGCCCGGCGAAGACAGAGATGACTCCTGGCGCCGCGCCGAATGCCAGCCACACCGTGACCTCGCCGGAACGACCCGACGAGATGCGAACAATGCGTGACACGTCGTGACCGAGCCCACGGGCGTGTGTGGGCGGCAGCGCGACCGGAGCATCGATGACGACGTCGTACTCCCGATCGACGTGCTCGATGAGAGCCTGGGCAACAGCGCCAACAGGATGGAACCGCTCCCCAGAATCCCAGGTCGGCTGATCGCCCATGTCGTGCGAACGCACCACTCCTCTGACGCCCGAAAAGACAGGGCGGGCGTACTCGTTCACGCCGGAAGAATAGCCGTCAAGAGCCCATCCTCGACGCCGAGGATTGAACGGGCATTCCGATGCCGCCCAGTGGAGGTGCTACTTCGTCGCAGGCGAGACGGGCACATCCGTCCGTGGAGGGAGGGGCGGCCGGCGACGAAGCTCAGCGAGCATCACGGTCACCTTCGCCAACCCTCTCCAGGAATCGACCGTCGACCAGATCATGGCGGCGACGAAGAACACCGTGAAAAGCCACCAGACGGGCCCCTCGGAGACGGCCAACCAAGCGGTCAGCGCCGTGAAGGCGACGAACGTGACGGGCCCGAACCACCGATTCAACCGGTATTGACGCTCCCACTTCTCGAAGGTCGGAACCCACCTGCCCGGCTCGACCCCAGGAGGGATGCTGCCGGCCTTGAAGGCTGCCCGCATCTCGGCCAGGTCGGTGACTCCGCCGGCGAGACGCCGTGCTCGAGCGATCATGAAACCGAAGACCGCGGTCATCGCTCCCGCGTAGAAGACCGTCCCGATCAGTCGCACGAGAACAGGCTGGTCACCGGGCATCACGATCACACCGATCCCGAACCACAAGGCTCCTGTGACCACGAACAAGACCACGAGGAGGGCCGGCAAAGGCAGAGTACGGAAACGCGCCATCATGAAACTCCCTCGGTCGTCCTGCAAGCATCCCCGGCAGGCCAGCCCGAGCCAAATCAGCCGAAGCGAAACCCCTCTCGTCCTCGGCGTCGGCCCGTGCTCGGCCTCGCCGTCGCAGCCGAGGAGGCGCGGGTCCGGACACCAGGACGGCTCGCCTCGGACGTGCGCGCGCTGACCAAGCCCGCTGGATGATCTTCGGTCAGACGAAGAATCGAAGCCAGGAGTCGGCCGGCAACTCGGGGCGGCCGGGGACGTCGCGCTGTTCGTCACTGCATTGTGGGTCGATCCCGCTGGCGACCGTGCGCCAGAACCTCGCTGCGACGGCGTTGCGTTCTTGGTAGGCAACGGCCCACCTCCCAGGGTGCGCTGCGGTCAGTTCTGTCGCAGCGGTCCGCCCGACATGAGAGCGCCGCGCGCCGTGCGCGACGAAGAAGCTGCTGATCACGCGCTCCTCGGCGTCCAATCCGCGCAGGACCGCCAACCCGACCGGGTGTGGTCCCAGGCGGAAGACGTGGGCCGACCAGCCCGGTTCCGAGAGACCGGCGTCGAGTCGTTCCTGTCTAAAGCGGCCACGTTCGTCGGGAAGCGTGCCGGTGAAGGCGGACATCTCGTGGCGGAACATCGTCCAGAGCTGTTCGAGCTCGGGGCGATGCCGCTCGTCGGCGGTGGCGATCGTGAGGGAAGCAGGATTGGTCATACAAGAAAACCTCCACCGGGCCGGTAGAGGTTTGTTCCCCTTATTATATCGCCCCACCCGATGCGCCATCGGCTATGGGGATGCTTTCAGCACGGCTGCCGCCGGAACACCGCGACGGGGCACGTGGGATGAGAATTCGCTCTGCCATCATGTGGGCGTGCTGAAGGATCAGGAGATCGAGGTCGCCCTGCGGAAGGTCTTGTGGCAATACCGGTCAACCGGCCCCGCACTGACTTACCTCGACTACGCGATCCTCGATCTTCGCCCTGGGACGGGGAGTGTCGACCTCGAGCTGCGGCAACGAGATGGGCACTCCGGACGGTTGGTGATCCAGCTCCCCTCCAGCGGCGCGCCTCAGTTCTGGCTCTACGCAACACCGGCGGACGCCGACGACGGGGTCGGTCAACTACTCCTCTGGATCGACGAGGAAGTATTCACGAGCGGGCTGATGGTGGGGCGCGCTCGAGTCGAGCACGACGGAGAAAGCTACGTACGGGCGGCCCCCTACGGCTGGCGGCTCGACAATCCCGGAGAACACGAGCATTTTATGGAAGCAGTCGGCCCCGGGGGTTCGAACAGCGGATGGGGATGACGGCCTCATGGTCATAACCGGGCACGACATCACTGACCACCAAGTGAAAGCCCTTCAAGGAGCACCCATGAACGTCACGGTCGAGATCGGCGACTGGGAGCACGAGTGCTGCGGTGAAGCCATCGAGCGCAACGACCTGGTCGACCTGGGCTGCAGCCGATTCCAAGACGCCGGCGGACAGGTGCGGTTGATCGAGACCCACCACGACTCCCGCCCTGAAACCCACGTCCGCGGGCGGGTCGTCGACATCCTCGTCCTCGCCGACGACGGTTCGACGACGCCGATCCTCCGACTCCCCAGCGGGGCAGCGCTGCGAGGCTTCGACGACGAAGACGACGGACACCTCGAGTCTCCTTGGACAGGTGAGCTCGTCGAGGAGGAAAGCAACCACTTCCTCATCGTGGTTAAGCGGTAGACGATCGTCTAACGGGCACCTTCTTGTGAGGCTCTGCGGGGCTGTCGGCGACATTGACGAGCGGTCTAGGCTCGGATGATGAGCACTGCCGAGCCGCTGGCGCCGCCGCGACTCCCAGCCAGTCTCGACGCGAGAGCGATCACGGTCCTGATCGTCGGCTTCGCAGCGACCTTGGTCGTCATCGTCGTCGCAGTTCTCTGGCGCGACATCATGGGCGACGTCTTCCTGTGGGCTAGGCCAATTCTGGTAGGCGTGCAGTTGTCGCTGTGGCTCCTGGCGTCCGCACTTTCTGGGCACCGCATGCTACGTGGCCACCGCGCACTTGTTCCGGCGCTCTGGCTGATTGGCGCTGCTGCTGTGGCCTTCCACGTGAGCATGTTTGTGCTCACAGCCAGCCTCCCCTGCCCTTCTCTCTGTTAGGGGCCTGAGCCGGAGGGACGATCCGCGGGACGGGCCCCTCGGGCACCGACCGCTGACCGATCGGCTATCGGGCGGCTCCGCAGGTTGGCAATCCGTACATGTCCAGCAGTTGAGGCGAGTTGCGAACGACTGACGGGGGTCCGTGTCACCATGGCTGAATGGTCCCCACACTCGAGATGCTCACGATTCCCGAGATCCGCAGTCGCTTAGCCGAGCTCGAGGCACGCGCAGGCGCGTCGGCTGACGAGCTGCGCCGTCGGGCCGACCGCTACGAGCTCTCGCAGGAGGGACAAGCAATCCTTCGGAAACTTGAGGACCTGACCTACCTGCAGGAGCATGCCGAGCGCTGACTCCAGCGGCCAGGCCGATGGGAACCTTCAAGAGAAGGTCTTCGACTTCATGTTGGAGATCATGGAGATGCTCGCCGCAGTAATTCCCAACGGGCTCGTCGGCCTGGACAGCACTGTCGTCCGGACTCGCGGCGGCGGCGTTGCCGTCACCGTCGAGCCGAGCGAGGAGCTCGGCCTTCGACTGGACATCGACGGTGCCGAGACTTTCCGACTCATCGTTCAGTATCGGCTCGTTCTGAGCCCAGTGAGCCATCTCGTGTCGGTGGATCGCTCGACTTTCAAGGTGAACGTGCACGGCTCTGCGCGACCCCTCTTCACCGTCGACTACCTCCGAGACAGCGGCAGCGACGTCCCGTCGGCGCACTACAACGTCCATGCCGAGCGTCAAGACATGACAGACGCGCTCATTGCTACGGGTGGGCGACGTTGCGGCAAGATCTACCAAAAACGTGTGGCGAAGGGGGACATGCCGAGATTCGGCGATGTGCATTTCCCTACGGGCGGCCATCGGTTCCGCCCCTGCCTTGAGGACGTACTCGAGATGATGATCATCGAGTTCGGCATTGACACCGTCAACAGCGCCAGTGCAGCGCTTCACGAGGGACGCCGTCGATGGCGCGTCAGACAGCTTGCCGCTGCGGTCTCCGACGACCCCATGACAGCAGTCGCCGAATTGGATCGGCTCGGATTCGACGTCATCCCGCGTGAGGGAACGGAAGTGTCGCCCCGACTCGATCGTCTAACAGCACTTTGAGGGTGTTATCCGCCATCTAGCAGGCGTACCCGGACGTCGATCGTCTATCGGGCACCACGGTCGTTTCCGATGCGCGACCGCCGTCACTGACGGATATCGTCCTGAGCAACGAAGGAACTTCTTGGGGGTCGACCGTGAACAAGTACAGACGCATGCTCGCTTGGATTCTTGGGCCCATTGCCATCTTGTTCCTCGGCTTTACGATTTTCGCCGCCGCCACGGGCTTCGTCTCGTGGTTGCCTCCTCTAATCGCAACGATCTGCCTGATCGGCGGTGGCACGGTCATTTGGATCAGTCTTGGCAAAGCGCCCCGGTAGCGAGTCCTGCCGGTCTGCTGATCGATCCCCTACCGGGACGGTGAGGCGGGAGCAGGGGGCGCATTGCTAGCGTCGACGAATGGCTGGCATCACGTACCCGACACCGCTCCAGGCAGGAGGGCGCATTGAAGTGCCCGCTCCGTCGATGGGTGTCCCTGAAGAACTCCACGAGCGTCTCCGTGCAGCCGTAGCCTCGCTGACAGGCCAGGGTCTCGACGTGCACGTCCGAGATCACGCCACCACCGGCGGCCTCGTTCCCGCGTCCGCTGCCGACCGCGTCCAGGACCTCCACACCTCGTTCCGCTCCGGCGACGCAGTACTGCCTCCTTGGGGAGGTGAGCTAGCCATCGAGTTGCTCGACGGCATCGATTGGGCGGCCCTTGCGGACGCCCGGACCTGGTTCGTTGGCTGGTCCGACATCTCGACCCTGCTCTTGCCGCTGACCACCCTCACCGGGCTGGCCACCATGCACGGTGCGAACCTCATGGACGAGCCATGGGAGCTGCCGACGGAGTTCCACCGCTGGACAGACGTGGCGAGCATGGCGGCCGGGAGCTCGTTCCAGCAACGGAGCGCACCGCGGCGCCGATCACGCCCGTGGGCCGCCTGGAGCGAGGAGCCCCTCGACCGGGACCGTGCGTACGAGACCCTGACCAGGTGGCGTGCGATCGACGGCCGAAGCGACCTCAGCATCAGTGGGCGCCTCATCGGCGGTTGCCTAGAGACCGTGTCGCTCTTGGCAGGCACACCATACGGAGACGTGCCCCGGTTCGCTCTCGAGCACGCCCCCGAAGGCACCCTTGTGTACCTCGAGGCCGCGGGGTCCGACGCGATCGGCGTACTGCGCATGCTTCGGTCCCTCCGGCTGGCCGGATGGTTCGACGCAGCCAAAGGCATCCTGATCGGGCGCACGAACAGCCCGGACACCCCGGACTTAAGTCAGGAAGTTGCCGTGCGACGAGCACTAGGAGACATCGATGTCCCGGTGGTCCTCGATTTCGACACCGGCCACCAGCCCCCGCAAATGCCATTGGTCAACGGCGCTCTCGCCGACGTCACCCTGGTCAACGGCCAGGGAAGCATCACGCAGCATCTCACAGCCTGAGGCGTCCTATCGACGATCGGCTATCGGGCAGCGCTCCCGTCGAGAGCTACTGCGGAGGAGGCGGCGGCGGAAACACGTTGGTGAAGGCGTAGAGCACGATGACCGTCGGGATGAACAGCATGCCGATTTCGCCGACGATCATCAGTCCTGGCGACTGGGTTTGGGGGCCGATTCGCCGCCCCTGGTCCTCGTAGGCCCTGCGGGCGGCGTCGGAGATGTGCTCGTGGAACACGATGAAGCAGACGCCGAAGATCGCGAACAGGGGCGCGACGACCACGGCGGCGCCTTACAGCTCTGTTATCGCCTCATCCTGTCCGCGAGAACGGCCACAGGCCCACTCAGGTGCGGCCGCAGGACGGGTGCGCGTCCCCGTCTCAGGCGCCGGCGCCGCCGTCGACGGGCACGATGGAACCTGTCACTGCCGAGGCGCGATCACTGAGGAAGAACCCCGCGACCTCGGCGACTTCGAGAGCGGTTGCCATGCGGCCGATGGGGCTGGCTGCGTTGTTCGCCTCGATGATCCCTGGGGTTTTCCTCTCCCATTCGTCCATCATCTCGGTCGCGGTTCCACCGGGCATCAGGCCGTTCACCCGAATTCCTTCGGCAGCCCAGGTGACCGCCGCGGTCTCCGTGATGCTGTTCAGTGCCCGCTTCATGGCCCCGTACGCCGGCAGCGGCGGCACAGCACGTCGACTGCCGATGCTCGAGGTGTTCACGATCGCGCCGCCGCCTGACTTCCGCATGAGGGCCGCCTCGGCGACCATCGCGACCCAGTGTGCGCGGAAGTTGACGGCGAATTGCTCGTCGATGTCGGCGTCAGACGTGGTGTCGAGCGGACCGGTCTCTTGCTGGTTCACGCCGCCGTTGTTGAATGCCCCGTCGAGGCGTCCGTGGAGCTCCTCGACGCGATCGATGGCCGCGCGGACGTTGGCTCGATCGGCGAGGTCCATCACGACGGTGTCAGCCGTGCCACCCTGGGTGCGGATCTCGCGGACGAGGGCGTCGAGCGCCCCGATGCTGCGGGCTGCCAGCACGACAGATGCTCCCTCTCTCGCGAAGAGACGGCCCGCTGCGGCGCCGATACCGCGGCTGGCTCCGGTGATGAAGATGACCTTCCCGGTCAGCAGGCCGACCGGCATGTTCTCGTTGTTGTTCGTCATGTGATGAGCGTCTTCGCCTCCGGAATCCGCATCCAGGCACAAACGGTACGAGGGTCCGCGGCCTGACCGGGCGGAGAATGGCGGCATGGACAAAGGTGAGCTCGCAGCTTTTCTCCGGAGTCGCCGCGAGCGTCTCCACCCCGAAGACGTCGGCCTCTCGTCTGGGTCTCGGCGAAGGACACCGGGTCTTCGGCGCGAGGAGGTCGCCGTCCTCGCCCATGTCTCGACCGAGTACTACGCCCGACTCGAACAGGGCCGCGCGCCTCGGCCCTCAGACGTCGTCCTCGCAGGCATCGCGGGCGCACTGCGTCTCACCCCCGAAGAGTCCGACCACCTCCACCGGCTGGCCGGCACCGCCCCCACCCTGACGGGACTGCATCGCCGCGACGTCAGACCGAGCATCCTGACCCTGCTCGAACGGCTCCCCCTTACCGCCGGCATCGTCCTGTCGGCCACCTTCGAAGTGCTCGCCTGGAACGACCTGGCGGCAGCTCTCATGGAGGACTTCTCCCTGCTCGTTCCCCGCGATCGCAACCTCGCGAGGAAGACCTTCCTCAACGGTGGGCAGCCGTCAGAGGTGATCTACGGGATCTCCGACGAGGCCGCATTCCGGCAAGGTGTCATGACCCAACTCCGTAGCGCCCAGACTGTCTACCCATCAGACCCGAGCGTCCGCGAACTCATCGACGACCTCAACGCCGGCAGCGCCGAGTTCGCACAACTCTGGGAGCGACACGACGTCCAGACACCACCGCCCCTACAGAAGACGTTCCGCCACACACCAGCCGGGCCGATCACCGTTAACTGCGATTCCCTCGCCATTACCGAGCGGGACCAGCACCTCGTGCTCTACACCGCACCAGCGGGCTCTCGAGACGCTGAGAAACTCGCCCTGCTGGAAGTCATCGGCTCCGAACCCCTCGTCGAGCCGCGGGGTACCTGAATGGCCCCTCCAGGCCGAGGCGCTACGAGATCGACAGCAAGCGCGGCGGAGTCTCGATGGCCGATCCCCTAGTGCGACGCCCGGCCGTGGCGACAGACCCACATTTCGCAACCCGCTTCGGAACGAAACTGAATAGGCTTCGAACCTCGACGACATGCGTTGCCTATCGACGAGGTAAGTGATATGCCCCAAGAAACTTCCGACCGTCTCAGCCGTTATGCGGTGGCATCCGTCGCTGTAGGTGTCCTGGCGCTGGTCTTGCTCTGGGCGTTTGGTGCGCCAACCCTTGTGACCGCATTTGGTGCCGGGCTGGGACACCTGGCATTGCAGGACATCAAGCGGACGAGATCCCGCGGCATCGCCCTGGCCTCGGTGGGCCTGACACTTGCGTACGGCCTGACGCTCAGCTCGATCATCCGGTTCATTCCATCGGCGATCAATGGGCTCAACTAGGCAGCTCCTCCTTCGCAGCGAGTTCAACAATCGCGCCCCTTCCAGGGTCCACGGCACTGACCCGACAGGCACTCAACACCCCTGCGACGGATGAGCTCACGGCGGGTAGTGGCGATCGTCACCTCTACCCGACGCAGCCTCTGGCAGAAGATCCAGTCCGATGATCGATCCCCTATCGGGCGGCCGTCGAAAATGCAGAACATCTGAATTGAACGTAATTGCGTTCTGTGCGGGCAGGATGAGGCTAGCTGTAGGCGCGGAAGTAGAGACGTTGGGGCCGGAATGGCAGCCTCGGCCCCGGAATCGGCCCTGAGAAGTAGTCACCGTGTTCGTCGAGCAAGGTGACGCCTCGCCACGTGCGTCTGATGCTGCCGGCGTAGAGCACGACCTGTTCCATCAGGTCCTTCGCTGCCGCCATGCCGTCATCGTCAGTGCGTCCGGCACCGAAGGTCCACCAGTGAAGCTGCGAGCCCTCGACCACAACATTGCCGTCATGCCGCACGTGAACGGAGAAGGGCAAAGCGGAACCCCGGTCAGGAACCACCCGCACCTCCAGGTCGAACTCAGCGACGGGAGCGTGGACCGTCACCCGGCCGTGAGTGCCGACGAGTGCCTCGATCCAGCCTGGCAGGCCCTCTGGGGCGGTCTTGTCGATGGTCATCCTCAGCTGCCGTCGTTCGAGCAGACTGAATGCCCGGCCGACACCGGCTACGTTCCACTCGAGCTCTAGTCTTCGGCCGCCGGCGAATTCGACGACGATCCATTGCTCACCGATGAATGACAGTCCGGGGACTTCCAGAAACGGCAGGCGATCCGTGTCGGGATCGAGCAGGGTCGCGGAGACGTGGTCCGTCCCGAACGTCCTCCTGGCTGCGTCGGTCAGCCGCCCGAATGTGGCTTCGTGATGGGGCGGGATCGGCACGACCTCAGTATGCCGATTCCCGATAGAGACGGCGAGGGCGCTTGACCGAAACTCCAAGTAGAGAGCAAGACCCTACGTCTGCTCAGCTCCCGGTGAACGATCCCCTATCAGGACAGGCCACCACACCCTTTTCTTGGTCGAAAAGAATGTTGTATCAGCAGGTGCAGCTTGGTCGGATCAGTGCTTGACTGAGCCTGGCGGAGACGCCACGGCGGTGGGGCTCGCCGTCACCAACCTCGACTCAGGTCGACAACAGTCCCTATCTCATCCACTGGCGTGCCCAGGAACCGAGATAGGAGACCAGATGACCACCGACACCATCGTCGTCGGAGCTCATACCCGGACGGCCGACACCGTTCTCTCGAACGCCGCCCGGTTCGCGGCCCGGCTGTCGGCACAACTCGTCGTCGTGCAGGTCGACGACTCCCGCGTCCCCGCTGACCCCGACGACGCCAGCGGCCGAGGGGCGACCGTTCCCCTCGACCCAGACGAGTACGACGACGTCGCCGCCGACAGATCTGCCCTCGAGGCGACGGCAGCCCGGCTCCGCACCGACGCGCAGATCACGGTCGACGTCCGTGTCCTCGCCGGTGACCCCGCTAAGGCGTTGGCCCGCGTCGCCGCCGACACGCACGCCGTGATGATCGTCGTCGGATCCTCGAACGGTCTCGCCGCGGGCCTGAAGGCTGCACTGCACGGGTCCACGGCATCGTTCCTCATGCACCATCAACCCGTGCCGGTGCTCGTGGTGCCGGTCTCGAAGGCCCGGCCGTGACGACCCGGATCGCCCTCGTGCGACACGGCCAGAGCCAGGCCAATGCCGACGGGCTGTTCACAGGCATCACCGACTCACCCCTCACGACCGGAGGCCGTGAAGAAGCCCGCCGTGCTGCACACCTGCTCGACGAGACGGGTTTCCGCCCGGCATCGATCCTGTGCTCACCGCTGGCCCGTGCGACCGAGACTGCCTGCATCATGGTGTCCGAGAACCAGTGGACCGTGCCCGCCACCGTCGACGTGCGACTCCGGGAACGCGACTACGGCGACCTGACCGGACGGACGAAGGCGGATGTTCGCCGCTCAGCCGGCGAGGAGGACTTCACCCTGTGGCGGCGCTCACTGGACATCCCGCCCCCGCCGTCCTCCGACGCGCAGTTCGCGAAGCTGTGGGCTCAGGACGCCCTTCGTCAGGTGGATCCCTCGAACCGCACCCGGGCCGAGAGCCTGCTCGACGTCATCGTCCGGGTCCGCCCCGTCGCCGAGGCGGTCAAGGCCGGTGCCCCCGGCGGCACCGTGCTCGTGGTGGGCCACGGCAACAGCCTCCGCGCACTCTGCCTGTTGCTCGACGCGCTCACCCCACTCGAGGTCGCCGCGCTCAACATCCCGACCGGCCACCCCCTGATCTACGACCTCGCCTCCGACGGGCATCCGCTGACGCGGGGCGGCACGTATCTCGACCCGGCCGCAGCGGCCCTCGCCGCCGCGGTCATCACCCACGAAGGAGGAACCTGACATGAACGACTACATCAGCAACCGCACCATCCACACCCATGACGTCGGCACCTACGTCACCCACGGCGGTGCACACCCCGTCCAGATCGTGTCCGCCCTCGGGCGGTCGATCTTGGACTCACGCGGATTCCCCACCGTCCAGGTCGACCTCGAACTCGCCGACGGCACCCTCGTCTCGGGCGCCGCCCCTGCGGGAGCCTCGACCGGTGCCCACGAGGCCGTGGAACTCCGAGACGGAGGTGCAGCGTTCGGTGGCAAGGGCGTCCGGAAAGCGGCAGAGATGGTCACCACCGAGATCAGCGACCTCCTGACCTCACGCCCGTGGGCCGGGATCAGCGAGATCGACCGTGCCCTCGCCGACCTCGACGGCACCCCGAACTGGTCGCGGCTCGGCGCCAACGCCGTCGTCGCCACGTCGATCGCGGCGTCCCGAGCGCTGGCCCGCGAAGCCGGCCTGTCCCTGCACCGGTGGATCGCCCTGCTGTCGGGGGCGAACGAATCGCTCCCCGTCCCGCACTTCAACGTCCTGAACGGAGGCGCCCATGCAGCCAACGACCTCGATTTCCAGGAGTTCATGATCGCTCCCGTCGGGGCGACCAGTGAGGAGGAAGCGGTGCAGACCGGCGCAGAGGTCTACCATGCCCTGAAAGCGCTCGTACAGACCCGCTACAACACCGCGGGCCTCGGCGACGAGGGCGGCTTCGCCCCGGCGATCAGCAGCCCCGAGGACGCCCTCGACCTCATCGTCCAGGCGATCACCGACGCCGGCCACCGGGCGGCGCTCGACGACGTCGCGATCGCCCTCGACCCTGCCGCGAACGGGTTCGGCGACGGAGACGGCCGGTACCGGGTCGCCGGGCAGGACCTCGACCGTGCGGCCCTCGCGGACCGGTACGGTGCACTGCTCGACGCGTACCCGATCAGGAGCATCGAGGACGCGTTCCACGAGGACGACCACGACGGGTGGGCGCTGATGGCGTCGAGGTTCGGCGGCCGCGTGCAGCTCGTCGGCGACGACCTCTACGTGACCGACCCCGAAAGGATCGCCGAAGGTGCCGAGAAGGGCTGGTCGGACGCCGTCCTCATCAAGCCGAACCAGATCGGCTCCGTCAGCCAGACCCTCGACGCGATCGCCACCGCTCGGTCGCACGGCATGGCCTGCATGGTGTCGCACCGCTCCGGGGAGACCACCGACACGTTCATCGCCGACCTCGTCGTCGGCACCGGGGTCGGCCAGATCAAATCCGGTGCCCCCGCACGCGGGGAGCGGGTCTGCAAGTACAACCGCCTCACCGACATCGAAGCCGATCAGCCCGGACTCCCCTACGGCCTCAGCACGAAGGACGATGCATGACCACCCCCTCACCCGACTCACCGTTTCCGCCGCTGCCCTCGAGGAGAGGCGACGAGTTCGACGGGCTGGGCCAGAACCCGGACCTCGATGTCGACGACTCCACGGGCACCGAAAGGCCCGTGCACCTGCGGTGGCGGTTCATCGGATTCGTCACCCTCGGCGGCACGATCGGCACGGGATTGCGCGAAGCCCTGGCGTTGAGCTTCCCCGCGGCCCCGGGCAGCATCCCCGTCACGATCCTGCTGATCAATGTCGTCGGTGCGTTCGCGCTCGGGCTGCTCCTTGAGTCGCTGGTGCGACGAGGGCCGGACGCGGGTCGCCGACGCGACCTGCGCCTCCTCGTCGGAACAGGCGTTCTCGGCGGGTTCACCACCTACAGCGCCCTCGCGGTCGACACCGCGACCCTGCTCGGTGACGCGCTGCCGATCGCGATCGCCTACGGTGTGGGATCGGTCGTGCTCGGCGCCGTGGGTTCCTGGGCCGGCATCACCGGCGGTGCCGCCCTCCATCGCCGTTCTGAGGCGGCGTCGTGATCGCCCCGTGGCTCTTCGTCGCGATCGCGGTCGCCGGTGGCGTGGGTGCGGCCCTGCGCCTCGTCGTCGACGGCGTCGTCCGCAGCACGTGGTCGGCCCCCATCCCGCTGGCGACCCTGGTCATCAACGTCAGCGGGTCGTTCGTGCTCGGCTTGCTCACCGGTCTCGCCGACCACGCGGGGATGCCCCGAGAGTGGCTGCTCGTCGCGGGCGGCGGGCTCATGGGCGGCTACACCACGTTCAGCACCGCAAGCGTCGAGACCGTGCGCCTCGTAGCCGAGAAGAAATGGGTCGCGGGAATCGCCAACGGCGCGGGCATGCTGCTGCTCGCCGTCGCTGCCGGGCTCGTCGGCCTCACCATTGGCACGTCATGACACCCTTCTGCTGACGAGTCGCGAATGCTCGTGGGGGCTGCCGTCGGGGCATGCTCGTGGTTGCATCAGGTTCGCGGCCGCTTCGTGCAGCCGCACCAGTCGGCGGCCGCCGACTCCCCTTTCCGTTTCGACATACAAGTGCGCAGGAGAAAGCATCATGAGCAACACCGTCATCCATGACTTGGTTTCCGAGATGCTGGGTCGGCTTCCGTCCGGTGGAGGCATCGTGGCTGTGGATGGCGATGCTGGCGAGCAACTCTCGGACATGGGCAGTCAGTTGGCTCGGGAGATCAGCGCGAGAGGCCTCACGTCGTCGGTCCGATCATTCACGGGCGCAGACTTCGAGTCTTCACCCGCCGGCACGGACGTGCTGTTGGTCGTCGGCGAAGGCGCGTTGCAGCCTGGCGTCCGGACGCGGTGGAACTGGACTCTGTGGGTCGAGGCCTCCGGGGTGCGTGATCCGGCGAGCAACGACCGCAGTGCGGTGGCGTTCGAGAGCTACCGGTCGCGTGACGAGCCCAAGGGCGCCGCCTCGGCCATCGTCGACGTCAGTGACCCCGAGGCCTATCGCCGTGACTGGAACGACGCCTGTTCGATCTGAGTCGCTCCCCCCACGCACCCTCGTCGTCCGTGGTCAGGGCAGGGGACGGGGAGGCGCGAGGAGCGTTCCGCGGATGACGCTGCCGTGGAAGGTGCGCGCGGCGACCGTGATCCAGGCCCCGACGAGCCCGATGTAGAACACGACCGCCAGTACCTGCAGCGTGACGAGTCCCGTGTGCAGGGCCAGACCGTTCAGGCCTGTCACGCAGGTGCCGACGGGGAAGGTGAACGACCACCAGGTGAGTGAGAACGGGAGCCCCTGGCGGATGGTGTGGAGGGTGATGGCCGATGCCAGTGCCGCCCACATCAGGGCGAATCCCAGGGTGGGCACACCGTAGACGAGCCCGAAGACGAACAGGGCGTGCGAGGTTTCCTGGTCGACGGCGAGGTGGGCGTTGCCACCGAGAAGGTTGGCCGCGGTGATCGACTGCCCCAGGGGGCCGAGGACGATCCAGAGGGTCGGGACCATGCCGGCCGGGCCGATCTTGTGCTGGGCCAGGCGTGACCAGATCAGCGTGATGATCACGATCGACGCCAGCAACGACAAGCCGAACATCGCGTAGCACCCCCAGAGCATGTTCTGCCTTGCCTGCCCCGCGGGCAGGAAGGGCAGCAGCAGCGCACCGGTCGAGGCAGACACCATCGGAGGAACCACGGGCATGAGCCAGCCGCCGAACGCACTGTCGGGGGCCGTGTCGTGCCGGGTGAACGTCAGGTACGGGACCGCGATCGCGCTGACGAGGCCGAGCACCGTACCGATGGTCCACAACACCCAGTCGATGCCGACCGCCAGGGGCGTACCGAGGACGTCTTTCCCCAAGAGCAGGGTGCCCGCGCCGACGGTCAGCAGCGCCATGGGCGGTGCCCCGTAGAAGTGCGCCATCACCGGATTGAGTCGATGCCCCCGCGCGGTGGCCCGGTAACGCACCCAGTGCAGGACGGTCGCCGTGCTGAGAGCGACCAACAACACGCTGGCCAGTGCCCAGACGATGGTCGCGGCGGGGCGCAGCCCCGGGAACTGCAACGGCAGGGTCGCCGCGGCGTTGGCGACGATGCCCGTCCCCATGATCGACGCGAACCAGTTCGGGGTCAGGTTCGACACGATCTGCCCGCGGTGCTCGAGCTGGCGGAACAGACCGCGTGTGCGGGGTGGGGCGACATCCGGTGTGATCGTGGCAGGCATGCCTCGATCTTCGTACGTGCGTCCGGCTGCCGATACGGGCGGATGCTTGTGGTGTCACAATCGACTCTTGTGACCGGACTCCCTGTTGACCTCGAGACGCTCCGACTGCTGGAGGCGATCTCGAGATCGGGCAGTCTTGGCCGTGCCGCGACATCGGTGGGCATCAGCCAGCAGGCGGCATCGTCTCGCATCACGAGCACCGAGCGGCGGCTGGGTCGCACGTTGCTCGTCCGCTCTCGGGCCGGCTCGGCGCTCACCGAGCACGGACTCCTGGTGTGCGAGTGGGGCCGACCCCTGCTCGAGGCGGCGACCACCTTCGAACGATCGCTGCACACCCTGATGACCGGCGCCTCCGACGCTCTCCTCGTCGCGGCGAGTCAGACGGTGTCAGAGGCGCTGATGCCCCGCTGGATGACAGCGGCAGCGGATCGTGTCCGGGTGCGCCTGGAATCGGGCAACAGCGACTGGGTCGTCGACGAGGTCCGTTCGGGGCGCGCGCACCTCGGGTTCACCGAGACCCCCGATGAGGCCGACGGGCTCGCCAGCACCGTCCTGGGTGTCGACGAACTGCTCGTCGTCGTCTCGCCCGGGCACGCATGGGCATCGAAGTCCGAGCCCGTGACGGCAGCGCATCTCGCATCCACACCGCTCGTGTCTCGGGAGTCGGGCTCGGGCACCCGCCGGACCCTCGAGCTCGCCCTGGGGATCGACCCTGCCCTGATGGCAGAACCCGCTGCGCAGTTGTCGTCGACGGGCGCCATCCGGGCGGCCATCGCCGGCGGTGTGGGCCCGGGAGTCATCAGCTCGTTGCTGGTCGAGGACGACCTCCGCGCCGGGCGCCTCGTCACCGTCCCGGCAGCCGTCGACCTGAGGCGACCGTTTCGCGCCGTGTGGTCGGCAAGTCCGAGCGCCGGGGCACGGGATCTCCTCGCCGTGATAGCCACGTTGCAGCACAGCCCCCACTCCTCGGCGAGATGATCAGAGAAGCGATGCGTGCCGTAGGGCCGTGACGGCCCGCAGGTGCTTCTCGCCGGCACGGGTGGCGTTCGCCGGCGACAGATGGGGTGCCGCGAGCACGGGAAGGACCCTCGCACGCGGTTCCAGGGTGAAGTACCTCATCACGCCCGTCAGGGCTGGAGTGCCGAAGGTCACGATCGCTCGCAGCTGCGGCAGAGAACCGAGCAGCTGAGCGAGGGCAGGGCGTGCGTCTTCGAGATCGGTGACGGTCGGCGCCCGACCAAGGGCCCACGGGACGATGTTCCATCGCAGGTAGACGCTCCTGCCCAGACCCGACTCGATCCGTGCTCGCCTGAACGCTGACGCCGTCGGCCCCGGGTTGTCCTCACTGCTGATCGCGTCCTCGCCCTGCCTGATCGTGGCAGGACCGGGTGATTCCATCAGCACGAGAACTTTCGCCGCTGCTCCTCCACCTGATGGGTCGAAGCCCGGCACGAAGCGCGCACCTCCTGGTCCGGAGCTCCGCCATTCCGATACGAGCCGATCGAGGCCGCTGGGCTGCTGCATCCCTCGACGGTACGACCGTGAGCACCGTTTCCGCCCACGTTCACCGACGATGCGGAACGACCACGACGGCCTCCACTCCGAGTGCGCTCGCACCACAGCAAGTGACTCAGTGGGCGATCCCCTATCGGAACGGAGCACCTCGCGTTAAGTTGCGTGGTCTTGATCAGCGTGGCGCAGGGCCTACGGGCGTGGGGTCCACCCGGACCAACGACCTTCGGACAACTCAGTCAGACGCTCAGCCCAGAGGCGTCGCTCACGCCTGCGAACGCCCTTGAGTGGCATGACGCCTGACCAGTCCCTGCTCGAGCTAGTCAAAGACCACCGAGCTTGTCCAGACCGCCCCGGCTTAAGGCCTTCAGCCACGCCACCGCGGGCCAGCTGCAGGAACACTTCCTCCAAGGCGTCGGCGACCTCCTGCCAGGTCTCATCGCACAAGTCACAACCGCAGAACCACATGTCGAACTGGCTGAAGAGCCCTGCGAAAACAGAGATGACTCCTGGCGCCGCGCCGAATACCAGCCACACCGTGACCTCGCCGGAACGACCCGACGAGATGCGAACAATGCGTGACACGTCGTGACCGAGCCCACGGGCGTGTGTGGGCGGCAGCGCGACCGGAGCATCGACGACGACGTCGTACTCACGATCGACATACTCGATGAGAGCCTGCGCAACAGCGCCAACGGGGCGGAACCGCTCCCCAGAATCCCAGGTCGGCTGGTCGCCCATGTTGTGGGAACGCTCCCCTTCGCGGACGCCTGCGAAGACAGGACGGGCGTACTCGTTCACGTCGGAAGAATAGCCCTCGAGAGCCCACCGTCCAGGCCGATGATCCAACGCCCTCCAATGGCCCCTAGTCGAGGAAGCGTCCCCAGGACTGGCCGTCCTCGCGACGGCACAAACCACGTCCCTTTTGGCGATCCCCTATCAGGCAGTCAGAAACGATCGCTCATGGAGCAATCAGAAGCATGCTCATCCATAAACCTGCTTGACCGACAATTTTCGTTATGTCAATTAATTCTTGGGGCGAGTCGCTTGGGCCTGTCTTCTGATCAGTGTTGCCACCGGAGTCGATGTACTCGGTCGAGCCATTGATGTCCATGGCTGACGACACGGTGTCGTGGTGCATGATTGCCAACTAGGCCACAAGCCAAGGGGAGTCATGTCTCGACGCGTTCGACTTGTCGTTGCCCTGCTTGCCTTCGTGGCAAGCACCTTCGGACTGAGCGCGTGCAGTAGGGACACCTTCGAAGAGCGATTTTCCTCACAACTGCTCATTGCGATTGACATTGGTCTTGACGACTCCGACTCCGTTGCTGCAGTTTCCGGCACGGGAGGCGGCCCAACGCCAACAACTCTGCAGTACTTCCTCGAAGGAACGGACGTGGGAGAAGAAGTAGCTCAGGGCCTCACCGATGCCGGGTTCACGGCAGACGACTCTCTCAACCAGGTCTGGGAACGAGAAAAGGGCGGCTTGCACCAATTAGTCGTTCTAACTCCTTACTCTTCCGGCGAATCCTTCGCGATCGAAAGAGGGACGTCAGATGAGCGCTACGTAGCAAGCGAGGACGGTATCCGCGTCACTATCGCGTAACCCGTTCTGGGGGCAGTAGCCCCCGTCCCAGCTTCCGTAGGGACAACGGGGAATTCGACCTCTGACTTATGGGCGCGTCCGGAAGCTGATCGTCTATCGGGCAGTGCACGTTTGTTCCGCGCGGCACGAAATGATGGTGGCATGTCCACCCCCGAGCAACTCGTGCCGACCGTCCGTCGTGCGGATCCCACCGGAAGTGACGCAGCGCAGGTAGGAAAGCTCGTCGCCGACTACCTCATCCAGACCGAGCGGGAAAAGGCCGAGCACCTAGACGGCGCCCACGGTCCGACGCCATTGCCTGAGAAGTACCGCCATGAGGTCGACGAGCCTTGCTCCGCGTATGCCTCTGCCGACGTGTACGTGGCTGAGTTGCAGGGCCACCTAGTCGGCGTCGCTGTGGTCCTTGGCGACCAGGACGCGGACGAACTGAAGAGAGTGTGGGTCGATCCAGCTGCTCGCGGAACTGGCGCAGGATCCGCACTCCTCAACGCAGCGCTGACACGTGACAAGCAGCGCCCGCTCCGGCTGACAGTGTGGAGGTGGCGCGATGACGCGATCAGGCTCTACTCCCGACGCGGCTTTCAAGCCGTTGCCTCATGGGACCCGCGTCCTGACCTGATCTGCATGGAACGACGAACCTGACCCGACCTCGCAAGCATTCCAGGCACGGATCCCCTATCGGGCGGGTGGTCTTTCACTTACTCCACTTACGGCTTCGCCGCCCGCGGATGAGACCGGCGTCGAGTGACGGACGTCAGCGACGCATTTCAGCCATAGCGCGAATGTTGAAGTAAAGGCCGATCGCGATGAGCGCCACGCCCAGAAGACTCAGCCCTTTGGGCAGGTCAATGAACACGTTGACAATGAACAGCGTGGCGCCGAGCGCGTAGAAGATCGTGGCCACACCCATGCGCTTTCGCCAGCGAGGCATCTTGGACGACATCAATTGCTCCTTATCGACGGAAAAAACAGCTTGCAAAGTTGCCAGAGTCGGCTTCGGAGTACATCACTCCTTATCTAGGTTGGCCTCGTCCGTGAGCCTGAGCACTCGGTCCTCGCGTCGCTTCTCGTACTGGGTTGCCGTAACCAAGACCGCAAGTAGGAAAACTGCTCCAAGCAAACCCCACCCCGGATAGCCCGCTGCGATCGCCAGCGCGGCCAGGATGAGAAACATAGCTAAAAGCGACGGCATCAGCGCGGTCGCACGACGCCGCTTACGGCGAATCAAGAAACGGACTAACTCCGCGTTCTCAGCTGTCACCGGTTCCCGTCCGAACATCTGTCGGACCAGGAGTCGTCGCCTGTCCGGGTCGAGCTGCGAGAAGGGATAGTCGGCGCTGCTCCAAAGGAGGAACGGTGACAGAGCCTCGACGGACTTGGCTCTTCGCCACCCCAAGATCGCGGACACCACAGCAACAGCAGCAAGAGTCACGGACACGCCAAATGTGACGCCAGTGACACCGTCTCCCGAAGCTGCAAGTGCGGCAAGAAGTCCGCCGAAAACGGAAGAGGGGATCATCATCACCTGCGAAGAGGGCCCCACGATTTTGCCGCCCGGTGCATGCACTTCCTTGGTCATCCACTGACCGTAAACCGGCACCTCCCCCACGCACCTCCCGTAGGCGTGGAACCACCCGCGTAGCGAGGGCTAACGACGAAGAATCCACCTTGGCCGCTCCCCCAAGTCGGCCTTGAATCCGACGCATTCGTGCTCGACCACTCAACACCTTGGGTGAGCACAGCGATCAGCGTGAGGAGTGTCGCCAGCTCTCTCTTCGTGTTCCGAGGCCTTTCGATCAATTCGGGCCCCTCGCACAAAACCGAGAGCGACGACTGAACTTCGTGCCGGCAGACGATCGGCTATCGGGCGCGTTTCACTCACTAGCAGTCGTAACCTCGTCTCGTGGAGATGATTGGAGACAACCCCCCATCGGAACCCGCAGCCGTCCGTCTTAGGCCAGTAAGTCTCGACGACGAAGGTCTTTACCAACGCCTCCGCGGCAGCAGCAGCATGATGAAGGAATTAGGTGGCCCGCTGCCTCCCTCGCAGATCCGCAGAAGCCTTCTCCGAGAGATCGAGGAGACCGCGGCTGGCCGTGCCTTCGTGGTCATCGTGGAGTGTGCCGAAGGAGAGGAGTGGGTGCCGGCGGGCAACATAACCCTGGTTCGCGCTCACGCCATGAACGCCGAGATCGGATGGATGCTTCTTGAGCGCTGGCAAGGCCGGGGTCTCATGAAGATTGCCTTACGCCTGTTCTTGCAATCGTTAAGCGAAAGCGACTACGGCGAGATCCACGCGTACCCATCGACCTCGAACGACGCGTCGAATGCACTGTGCAGGTCGCTGGGCTTCCATTCCGCGGGAACAGTCGACCTCGAATTCGCAGGTTTGAAATTCCTCTGCAATGACTGGGCCTGGAGCACGCAGCGATAGCTACTGCTCCATCAACCCCTAGTCAGGCCTCTGTGGAACGCTGGACGGCTCGATAGACCGTTGAGCGGGCGACGCCAAAGAGCTCAGCGATCTCGCTCGTGGTGTGGGCGCCGGTGCGGTGCAGCTGCACCAGGTGCTTCTCTTGCGAGGCGGTGAGCTTGGGCTTGCGGCCGCGGAGCTTTCCTGCGGCTTTGGCGATCGCCATGCCCTCGCGGGTTCGTGCACGGATGAGGTCGGCCTCGAATTCCGCCACCATGCCGAGGACGTTGAAGAGCAAACGCCCGACGGGGTCGGTGGGGTTGTAGACCGCTCCCCCGAGGTTCAAGGCGACGCCCTTCTTCGTCAGCTCGTCCGCGATATCGGTCGCGTCCCGCAGCGAGCGGGCGAGGCGGTCGAGCTTCGTCACCACGAGCACGTCGCCGGCGCGGCATGCGGCTAGGGCTTCGCGGAGTCCAGGGCGCGCTCGAGTCGTGCCCGACAGCCCGTGGTCAACATGCACGTGTTGATGGTCAACACCCAGTGCTGCGAGACCATCACGTTGTGCTGCGAGATCTTGTCCCGAAGTTGAGACACGCGCGTATCCGATGAGCATCCGACGACTGTAGCGTTTAGACCCCCTTCACCGGGCTTTTTTGCGGGACAGGCATACGCGAATTCGCAGGCCAGACACTACTTGACCTCCGGCAGTCGAAACCGGCTTGAGCAGGTGTCCCGATGAACGACCGTCTATCGGACACTGAAATCGAAACGTAGAGACCCCGGTGCACATTCGAGGTGCGGGTATTCCGACGCATGTGGCGCATTGTCGGTCTGCCAGTCGCGGCCGTACCGCATAGTTGGGGACGTGCCGGCACCCGAGATCATCTCCCTAGACCCAGCGGCAAGAGCGTTTTACGGTCTTCTGGCGGCTGGGATGGTCGTTGTTTTCGGGGGCACGACCATCTTCATTTCTGGGCTTCCCGGGCAAATCGCGTTCGGTGTTCTGGCAGGCGCGTGCATCGTCTTACTTGTTCGCCTCCTGCGTTTATCCCTCACTCTTTCTGACGACGAAGCTGTCATCCGTGGCCTGTTCCGAACGACTCGCATCAATCGGGAGCACGTCAGGTTGTTGCGAGAGCACGCATATCTCGAGTGGACGGATGAGCTGGGCTTCGGACACTCCACACCCGTGCTGGCCCTCATGCTGAGCTTTTTGCAGCCAACGTCTCGTCGCCCTGCGGGCAGAGGGCACGAAGTCGCGCGACGCATCGACTCGTGGATTGACGGAACTGTAAAGCGGGCCTAGCCGAAGCTAGGCCCGACCTTTCCTGTCTAGCTACTTCTTCTTGCGATGCTGGATGACCAACACGGCGATGAAGACAATCGTGACGATGGCGACGGCGATGGGCCACCAACCATTTGCACCAGCTGCATACACGGGCTTATCCCTCCGAAATGATTGCTCCGGCCGTTTCGGCCAGAGAGTATCCATACTTCACGGCTGCCGTAGCTGCGCCCTTGACTTTCTACGCGACCGGATGACGACCGTCTAACGGGCGTCTCGTTCGCGAGGTACTCAGGTGTCTAGCCGAGCCAACGCGACCGTGGATCCCTTCAAGCGGATTTCTACACTCGCGATCTTCAGGCTGGGAATGGCTGTCGACGCAGACAGATCTGCGGCACGCGAGCCGGCTGCGTCCCACGTCGCGACGGTGAGCGTGGTGTTGTCCGTTTGTGTGACCACGAGCTCGTATCCGGAGTTGTCTGGCGCGTCCGCGCCGTAGTCGCAGTTCCAATCGAGCCTCGTGCCCCAAGATTTCTCCTCGATCTGCAGACCCGCAGTAAGGGTGGTGGAGTCGGTTCCGGGGTCCATTGGCTGGAACGTCATCTGGGCCGTCGCTGGGCCGACGTCGTTTCTTGCGCCTACGGCGAGCCCCCCGAAGACGGCGGCAGCAACAGCAGCGGCAACTGCGAGAGCCATGACTCCTCGGCGGCGGCGTTGACTCTTGCGGACGCGGTGGGCCATCAGCGACAACGTTTCTGATGGCGCCGGAGTGTCGTCCGAACCCAGAGGTGAATGGATGGCAAGGGCCTCTTCCGGCGAGATCTGGCTCAGGATGCCTGGGAGACCCGCAAGTTCCGTCACCGCTTCACGGCAGTTGGCGCAGGTACTGAGGTGCTGCTCGTATTCGCGACGTTCATCGGTGGGGAGCGCTCCGAGGACGTAGGACGCGTCCCAGTCCTGGTAACGGTCCTCGTGAGCTTGGAGATCGGGATGCTCAGTCATCGTGTGACGCCCCTTTCTTGGAGGGCTAGCCTCAGCCCGCGCAACCCGTAGTGGAGCCGCGATTTCGCGGTTCCTTCTGGGATGCCAAGCCGTCTCGAAATTTCAGGAATGCTCTGACCAGCGAAGTACGCACAGACGACGACTTGACGGTGCTGGTCGGAGAGCGACGCCAGCGCGTCCGCAACCATGATGCTGTCCAGGACCGCATCAGTGCGATCGAGAGCAGCGCCTTCTCCCTCGCCAGGGGCTGCCACTTCTCGTCGACTCCGGGCAGATCGTGCGTCGTCGATGACGAGGCGCCGAGCGACGGTGAACAGCCACGCTTGAGCAGCATCCTTGTCGAGCTCCAGCACCTTGGGACGCTGCCATGCTCTCAGCATCGTCTCCTGAACGATGTCCTCGGTCAGCGCCGCGTTCCGAGTGAGGCTGTGTGTGTAACGGCGAAGCGCCCCGCCGTGGCACTCGAACAATGCCGACAAGAGCTCGTCACTGGCTCGGGTCATGACCTTCACCGCCTCGCGCCGGTGAAGTCCGGCCAGTGCCTGATCCAGGACCGCCTTTCATCGTGCCTGTAGCGAGCGCAACGGGAAACGCCGATGCGCACCAGCGGTCGAACCTCATGCCATCGACATGGCCAGGACATGGGTTCACCGTCTGAGCGGAAGGAGTCGACGCATTCGCACCCACTGTCTCTGCTTTCATGTCGATGAGCACTGCCTTGTGGCTCCTTTGCTCGGGTGGGGTCGTGGAGCTGCGAGGGCCTGCAACCCGGAGAGTTCTGTCCGGCAGGCACGCGCGCGATCAGGACGCTGGGGTTGCTGAGCCCTCAGTGCCTGCTTCCATGTTGATCGTGCCGTCCGGCTGGAGGACGTACCAGGCATCCTTCACGCCCTGTCCGTTGACCTGTCCCGGTTCGGTGTCCTTCGCGAACCGGTACACCGGCCAGCCGTCGACGGTCAGCTGGGTTGTCCCGTCCGTGCGGGTGAGGGAACCGATCTTGCCCGTGATGCCGTCTGGGGAGGACGTGTCGGAGGCTTCGACTGCCGGCCAGGTCATGGCGCATTCGTCGTAGCAGTTGCTGGTGCCCGAGTCCTGCTCGTCCATCTTGAACGTGTAGATCGTGTACCCGGCGTCGTCGGTGATGATTTCGCCCAAGGGAGACGTTGCGGTGCCGAGGACTGCCGCTGCCGCGGTGGTCTCGGCGGGGGCCGGCTCGGTGGAGTCGGTCGTCGTGGATGATTCGGCAGATGTGGCGCACCCGGAGAGAGCGGCCGCGGCCAAGACGGCCGTCGTGAGCGTGATGGTCATTCGCTTGTGCATATTTCCTCCTGCTGGTACGCCGGCCCAGGTAGCCCGCTTACTACGAACACGACGCAGCTCATCCAGGAGTTCATCCGCGGCCGAAAAAGGCCGAAAAAGATCGGCGGTCGCAGGCAGCCGTCCTCACTCCCGGCGAAACGGGTGGCAGACGCGGGTGACGACCCTGTACCAAGGGCACCGCTGTCACACATCCGTCGTTCTTGGGATCGGCTAGTGAATGTCCCTCTGGCACGGCACGGTCGCGCGATGCCTACCCTGTGCTGATCGATCGGCTGGCCGCCCGAGACAGCGCATACCCCCAGGGGGTACAGTTCGATTCGGTCGACCTCGCAACGGAACGTGCTTCCGCTGCAGCCCGACGATCCCCCACCCCTCGTCCTGATCGAAGAATCGATGCTCGCCACCACCGCCTCCCCGCGTCGCCGGCTGCTGTTGCAGGTCACGGCGACGCTGGCGTTGCTGCTGCTGGTCGGGTTCACGGTCCTGATGCACACGATGGCCGGCCACACCGACGGCCACGAGCACCCGATGGCAGCTCCCGCCGCCACCACCGAGCACGTCCATGCCGTCGGAAACCGCCACGGGGAGCATGCCGCTCCCGCGGCCGCGGTGCTGACGGTCCTCACCGACGCCGGCTGCGACAGCGGCCTGTGCGCGCTGATGTGCTCGCTGATGGGGATGGCGTGCGCGCTGACGATCGCCCTGTTCGCATGGGCGCTACTGCGCGCACGGACCGGCGGTGTCATCGCGCTGCTGTCGCGACTGCTTGCGCTGGCTGACCGGCTGCCGCGCCACATCGCAGCACCGAAACCACCGTCACTGACGGCACTGCAGATCATCCGCATCTGATCCGCCCCCTGCGGGACCACACCGCCGCAGGGCGGCTCCCGCATGCCCAGAACCGGGAGGCATCCGCCTGCCCGGACCAGCTGACGCATCCACGGGAATGGACCTTCCATGCACACCACCACGACCACGCGCACCCTCGCGATCGCCGCCTCGCTCACCCTCGGCCTGACCCTCGCGAGCTGCTCCACGAACGACAGCAGCTCCGACGCGGGCTCGTCCGCCTCGTCGAGCTCGGCCGCGTCGGCGCACGACGACCAGGACGTGATGTTCGCGCAGATGATGCTGCCGCACCACGAGCAGGCCGTCGAGATGAGCGACGCGCTCCTCGCCAAGGGCGACGGTGTCGACCCCGACGTCGCCACCCTGGCGGAGCAGATCAAGGCCGAGCAGGGTCCGGAGATCATTCAGCTCGCCAGCTGGCTGCAGGGCTGGGGTGAGCCCACGGAGTCGGGGCACTCCATGTCCGGGATGATGTCCGATTCCGACATGACCGACCTCGACCAGGCATCCGCAAAGGACGCCGGAAAGCTGTTCCTGCAGCAGATGGTCCAGCACCACGAGGGCGCCGTCGACATGGCCAGGAGCGAAGTCGACAAGGGCATGAACACCGACGCGGTCGCGATGGCGAAGTCGATCGTGTCGAGCCAGACCGAGCAGATCACGCAGATGAAGGACATGCTCGCGTCCACGTGACACCAGTCGAGGGTCGAGGCGGGCAACGCAGTCCGCCTCGGCCCGAGACCGGTTCTTCCCCCCTTTGTGACCACCCTGTCGCTGCAGAACATGCCCGCGACGTGAAGAAGCAGGTGTACGTGTTCGTGATCAACGCAGTCGGTGACGCCCTGGTAGCAGCCGGCTCGATGGGGTGGGAGATCCTCTGGCCCCTCATCCTCGGCTTCACTCTCTCCGGCGTCATCCAAGCCGTCGTCCGCACCGACCAGATCACCAAGCTCATGCGCGACGACTCCCCCCGAGCGATCAGCGTCGCAACCGGCCTGGGCGCACTGTCCTCGTCCTGCTCCTACGCCGCCGTCGCCCTCGCACGGACGCTCTTCCGCAAGGGCGCGAGCCTGTCGTCGGCCATGGCGTTCGAGGTCGCCTCCACGAACCTCGTCGTCGAGCTCGGCTTGATCCTCGCGTTCGTCATGGGCTGGCAGTTCACCGCAGCGGAGTTCGTCGGTGGACCACTGATGATCATCCTCATCGCCCTCGGGTTCCGGCTCTGGATGCGCGGGAAGATCGTCGACGCCGCCCGCGAACAGGCCGACAAGGGACTCGCCGGCGCGATGGAGGGCCATGCAGCCATGGACATGTCCGTGCAGGGCGACCAGGGCTTCTGGCGGCGACTGTTCTCGAGGCCCGGGCTCACGAGCGTGTCGCAGTACTTCGTCATGGACTGGGCATCCGTCATCCGCGACATCGTCATCGGGCTACTCATCGCCGGCGCCTTCGACGCCTGGGTCCCGAAGGCGTGGCTGCAAGCACTGTTCCTCGATGGACACCCGACGCTCGCGTTCCTGATCGACCCGCTCATCGGGCCGATCCTGGCGATGGTGAGCTTCGTCTGCTCCGTCGGCAACGTCCCCCTCGCAGCGGTCCTCTGGAACGGTGGGATCAGCTTCGGCGGTGTGATCAGCTTCATCTTCGCCGACCTGATCATCATCCCGATCATCATCATCTACCGGAAGTACTACGGCTGGAGAGCAGCCCTCCGCATCACCGGGATCTTCTACGGCGCCATGGTCCTCGCCGGCTACGCCGTCGAACTGCTCTTCACCCCGCTGCACCTCGTCCCCACGAACCGGCACCTCACCATCGTGACGACCTCGATCAGCTGGAACTACACCACCTGGCTCAACATCGTGTTCCTGCTCGTCGCGGCGTTCCTGCTCGTCGTCTTCACCCGCAGCGGCTCATGGCCCATGCTCCGCATGATGGGTGACCACCCCGATGCCCACGACCAGGCACACGCCGAGCACGGCAAGCCCTGACCCGACCGGCCACGCCGACAGGGCGAGCTAGGCCACACAGCATCGTCGGAATCACGCCACACAGCGTTCCCAGCCACAACGTGTCGACGCTCACTCCTGCGGTGCTCGCCGGCGCCAGGACCCCGTTCCCCGTCGCGACGACGGGGTCAGGTGCGGCCGATCGGCCGCTGCGACCTGCAGGAGGCGCGGTGCGCGGAATCCGGCACCGCGCCTCCTCGGGGTGGTCGCGTCAGGGGACGATGACGGCCCGGCCGCGGACGGTGCCGGCGGCGAGGGCCTCGTAGGCCTTCGGGCCGTCGTCGAGCGAGTAGCGCTGCGTGGCGACCTCGACCTGGCCGGCCCGGGCGAGGTCGAGGACCTCGATCAGTTCGCTGCGGCTGCCCCAGTAGGGGATGCGCACGGCGACGTCGTAGGCGATCGCGCCGAAGCCGAGCTCGACGGTGCCGCCACCGATGCCGACGATGGTCACGTCGGCGTCCGCCGCGGCGACCGCGACGGCCGTGGCCATCGTCGGCCCCGCCCCGACGAAGTCGAAGACGGCCTGGACGCCGAGGCCTCCGGTGATCTCGCGGATGCCGTCGGCGGCGTGCTCGTCGCTGATCACCGTGTGGTGCGCACCGACGTGCTTCGCCAGCTCGAGCTTGTCGTCGCTCACGTCGAGCGCGATGATCTGCGCACCCGAGAGCGCCCGCAGGATCTGGATGCCGACGTGCCCGAGGCCTCCGGTGCCGATGACGACGGCGTAGGTGCCGGCGCCGAGCTTCGGGAGCGAGGTCTTGATCGCGTGGTACGGCGTGAGGCCGGCGTCGGTGAGCGACACGTTCTCGACCGGGTCGAGGTCGCCGAGCGGCACCAGGTGGCGCGGGTCGTCGACGATCATGTACTCGGCCATCGACCCGGGAGCGCCGAGCCCGGGAGGCTTGATGCCCTCGGCGGCGGCGTTGACGCAGTAGTTCTCCTTGCCCTGGGCGCACTGGTGGCAGCGCCCACAGCCCCACGGGCCGTAGACGGCGACCGCGTCACCGACCTGCAGGTGCTCGACGCCCTCGCCGAGCTCGGCCACGATGCCGGCGCCCTCGTGCCCGAGCGTGAGCGGCAGCGGGTAGCCCTGCGCGGTGTAGTCCTCTTCACCGAGGCTCATGACGTACTCGTCGGAGTGGCAGACACCGGCCGCCGTGACCTTCAGCAGCACCTGCCCGGGGCCGGGTGACGGCTTCTCGATCTCGACGACTTCGGGGTGTTGACCGACCTGGGTGTACTGGAGTGCCTTCATGGGCCGCAGGCTACGCCCGACTGCTGGAGAACGCACGACAGGTGTCGCGTTACTGGAGGCGTCGGGGCGCGGTCGGGGCCGTGCCGCCGGCGGTGTCGGGGCGTGGTGGTGGCGGTGACCGACAGTGACGGTGGTCGGCCCTACGAT
This sequence comes from Frigoribacterium sp. PhB118, assembly GCF_003751725.1. Classification (NCBI taxonomy): domain Bacteria; kingdom Bacillati; phylum Actinomycetota; class Actinomycetes; order Micrococcales; family Microbacteriaceae; genus Frigoribacterium; species Frigoribacterium sp. PhB118. The sequence goes on from NZ_RKID01000002.1 coordinate 179,783, forward strand.
CGACGGCATGGCACACCTGCACCGGGCCGGCATGAGCCCCTCCAAGATCGACCTGCTCGACGCCTGGGTGCCGACCCAGCCGTGGTTCGAGGGCCCACCCCGGTCCGAGGGCACGGCCGACGAGGGCCTGCGCAGCGTCGCGGCCTTCCGCTTCGACGACCCGGCGGGCGAGGTCGGCGTCGAGACGATCATCGTCGCCACGCCCGACGGCGTGCAGTTGCAGGTGCCCCTCACGTATCGCGACGCTCCCCTGGCCGGTGCCGACGACCACCTCGTCGGGACGACCGAGCACTCGGTGCTCGGCACGCGCTGGGTCTACGACGGCACGGCCGACCCGGTCTGGGCCGCGGCCCTCGCGACGGCCGTGCTGACCGGCGGCACCCAGGCCGAGGCCTGGTTCGAGGTCGACGGCGAACGACAGGTCCGCGAGCCGAACTCGACCGTCGTCGGCAGCGGCACCCCGGGCACCCCCGTGCCCGACGTCGACCGCCTCACCGTCGACCAGGTCGAGGGCCGGACGGTCGTCACCGGCGCGGCGGTCCGCATCGTCGTCGCCCGCGTCCTCGGTCGACACGACGCCGGCGCCCTCGCCTCGACCGGCGGCCACAGCGGCGACCACGGGGTCGAGGTCCTCACCGGCACGTGGACCGGGCACGACCAGCCCGAGACGCTCGCCGTCGTGCTGACGGCCTAGCCACCTGCAGGAGGCGCGGTGTGCGGTCGTCGCGCACCGCGCCTCCTCGACGTCCGGGCAGGAGGCGCGGGTGGCGTCCTCGAGGAGCCACCCCGCGCCTCCTCGTCTCGTCCCCAGACGGTAGCCGGGTGACGGGACGGTGAACGATCGTGCACGGGGCTTCGTCGGGAGGCACGCTGCCGCTACGGTGGCCCGATGACGGCGATCGACACCTCCCCGACGACCGCGGCCCCCGCGCCCGGCACGCCCCTCACGGGCACGACCCCGACGAGCAGCGACCACCTGCGGTCGCCCCTGTCGGGCACCAGCTCCTCGGGTACGGATTTCTCGGGTTCGCCCCTCTCGGGCACCGTGCTCGCAACGCCGCCCACGGCCGAGCTGCACCTGCACGTCGAGGGCACGCTCGAACCCGAGCTCGTCTTCGCCCTCGCCGACCGCAACGACGTCGACCTACCCTTCGCCTCGGTCGACGAGCTGCGCGCGGCGTACTCCTTCGGCTCGCTGCAGGAGTTCCTCGACCTCTACTACGCGTGCACGGCCGTGCTGCAGACCGCACAGGACTTCCACGACCTCGCCTGGGCCTACCTCGAACGCGCCCACTCCCAGGGGCTGCGTCACGTCGAGATGTTCTTCGACCCCCAGGCGCACACCTCTCGCGACGTCGACGTCGACGAGGTCATCGACGGGCTGACCCAGGCGCTCGGCGAGGCGCGCGAGCGGTTCGGCATCACGGGCGGGCTCATCCTCTGCTTCCTGCGGCACCTGCCGGTGGGCGACGCGGCCGCGACCCTCGAGTCCGTCGCGCACCGCGCCTCCGACCTGATCGGGGTGGGACTCGACTCGTCCGAGGTGGGGTTCCCGCCCGCCGCGTTCGCCCGCGTCTTCGACCGCGCCCGCGCGCTCGGGCTGCACGTCGTCGCCCACGCCGGTGAAGAAGGGCCGCCGTCGTACGTCACGGACGCCCTCGACCTGCTGCACGTCGAACGCGTCGACCACGGGGTGCGCAGCCTCGAGGACGACGCCCTCGTCGCCCGCCTCGTCGCCGACCGGGTGCCGCTCACCGTCTGCCCGCTGTCCAACCTGCGGCTCGCGGTGGTGTCCGACCTGGCCGAGCACCCGCTGCCCCGCATGCTCGAGGCCGGGCTGCTCGTCACGGTCAACAGCGACGACCCCGCCTACTTCGGCGGCTACGTGGGCGACAACTACGAGGCATTGCGCGACGTGCTCGGGCTGGACGACGACATGCTCGCCCTGCTGGCGACGAACTCGGTCGAGGCGTCCTTCGCCGACGCCGACCGCAAGGCCGAACTCACCGCCGAGGTGCAGGCCTGGCGCGAGGCGCGTCGCGCGGCCTGAAGCGCGCGGCCTGCGGCGCGGAGCCTGAGGCGCCGGGCCCGAGGGGGTGGGCGCCGACGCACGCGAGAGCGGGCGAGTTCGTGCCGGACGGGCCGCCACGACGGACCGGTGTCGACGAACCGGCCCGCCGACGGTCCGCGCATCTGAACCGGCACCCTTGCTGGCACAGACGGCGGTGCAGACGTGCGGCGGTGCAGACGGGCGGCAGGGCAGACGTGCGGAGGCGCCGTGCGTTCCGGTCGGTCAGGCGTCGCTGTTGGCTAGAGCGTGCGGCCGGCGTTGGCCTCGAGCCAGGCCTTGGGGTCGACCTGCGTCGTGCCGCCGAGCAGCACCTCGAAGTGCAGGTGCTCGCCGGTCGCGACACCACTGCGGCCGACCTTGCCGACCAGCTCGCCCACCTGGACCGTCTGCCCGGCGACGAGCGGGCTCGAACCGATCTGCATGTGCGCGTACAGGGTGCTGACGCGCTGACCGTCGATCACGTGGTCGATCACGGCGTACTGACCGAACTGACCGTGCATGCCAGACGTGCGCACCACGCCCGCGGCCGCGGCACCGATGGGGGTGCCACCGCCGGGCGTCATGTCGAGGCCCATGTGCATGCTCGAGCACGCCGCGCACGGAGCCGCACGGGGACCGAAGCCCGAGCTGAGGACGACCGAGCCCGGGAACGGCCAGCGGATGTCACCGATGCCCGAGTTGACGATGGTGCCGGCCCCCGAGGAGGCGCGGTACGAATTCGTCGACCCCGCGACGTTCTTCGAGGTGACGACGGGCTCGGGCTCGGGCGGCGGAGGCGGCGGCGGCGGTGCGTCGGTCACCCCGAAGGCGTCGCGGTCGGACACGGTCAGCACGACGAGCGACGCCGCGAGGGTCTGGGTCGGCATCGGAGCGGCACCGGCGGTCGGGATGTTCGACCCGCCCAGGTCGCTGGCCGAGGCCGGGGTGAGGTTCGACGTGAAGAAGAGCATGACGGCGCAGACGCCGAGCACCGGCAAGGTCGCGGCACGGACGCGCGACGAGACGGCCCGGAGCCGCGAACGGCCGGGGGTCGCCCGGGGGCTCGGGTTCGGGCGGCCGGCCTCTCGGGTCCGACGGAGCACGGCCGGCACGGAGGTCCGCGGTCGGCGCGCGACGCTGGTCGTGGGGGCCGCCTCGGTGGCCGTCGCACCCGCTTCCGAACCATGCACCCGGTTGCTCGTGGGTGCATCGTTCGGAACCGGGTTCATCGTCGGGCTGGTCGCAGGAGCGACGGAGGACGGTGCGGAGGCGGGAGCAGCAGAACCAGCGTCGGCAGCGGCGGCAGCGGCGCGCTCGAGGGCGCGGGCCTCACGGCGGGTCAGCGGCACGGCGGCACCCGGCGCCTGCTCGACGGCCGCAGCGGTCGGCGCGGCGGGCGAGGTCGGCTCGGCCGGCGCCACGGTCTCGCGGGTGTTCGAGGGGTCGGTCATGAGCGCTTCCTGGGACGGACGGCGCGTCGACTCACGGTTCTCCTCGATGGGGCGGACCGACCCACCTTACGATCAGAGCCGCCCGCTGACCAGGGGTGGAGGCGAATTTTCAGGAGCTGCACCCTTCGTGGTCGACCGGCACCGCACCTCCTGACCGGGGTCGCTCGCCGTGATGCGGGTGACGCTACCGACCGTCCGGAGGGCCCGTCACACCCAGAACGCGGCACAGGCGGGGGCGCGGTCACCCCTCCTCGCGGGGCTTCCGCCGGGCAGGCGGCACCCCCTACCCTCGGGCCGTGACCTTCGTGCTGGCTGCCCTGCCCCTCCTGCTGATCGTGGGGGCGCTCGTCGACATCGTCACGCGTCCAGAAGGCGACGTGCGACACCTGCCCAAGGGCCTGTGGATCATGATCGTGCTGTTCCTGCCGCTGATCGGCAGCATCGTCTGGTTCGCCGCGGGCCGCGAGTACGGCAGCCGAGTCGAGCAGATCGGGCCCCGCGACCAGAGCCGGTACCACGAGGCCGCAGCCCGCACGCTCGACCACCGCGTCCGCAGCACCGAGCAGCAGCTCGCCGACCTCGACCGCGAGGCCGAGCACTACGAGCGGCTCGCCCGTCTGGCGAAGCTCGAGGCCGAGGTCGAGCAGCGCCGCTCCACGGCCGGCGACGACGTCCCCGCCTGACCGGCCCCGCGCCTCCCGGCCGGGGACGGCCGACGTCAGCCGCGCAGCCCAGGCCGCCGTCAGCCGCGCAGCCAGGCCGCCGTCTCGCCCGGCAGCTGCCCGGCATCCGTCAGCGGCCCGCTCGCGACGAGCACCTCGCCCGAGCCCAGCCCGAGCGCTGCCAGGTCGACGGGCTCGGTGCCGAACACGCACACCACGTGCCATCCGCCGGGGCGGACGAGGTGCAACACGTCGTCGCGGCCGTCGACGGGCAGCCAGTCGAGCGTCTCGTCGGTCTGCAGGTCGCGCCGCGCCGCGAGGGCCGCCCGGTAGAGCGCGAGCGTCGACGTCGCGTCGGCTTCCTCGGCCTCGACCGAGTACTCGCCGAACCACGAGGGCTGCGGCAGGTGCGCCTCGCCCGCGCCGAAGCCGAACGACGGCCCCGACCGGGTCCAGGGCAGCGGCACGCGGCAGCCGTCCCGACCGATGTCGACGCCGGGATTGCGGAAGAAGGACGGGTCCTGGCGCTCGTCGGCGGGGATGTCGGCGACCTCGGGCAGCCCGAGCTCCTCACCCTGGTAGACGTAGGCGGAACCGGGCAGGCCGAGCATGAACAGCGACGCGGCACGGGCCCGACGCAGGCCGGTCTCGACGTCGACCTCGGGCGAGGTGCCGCCCGAGAGCAGCCACTCGGCGCCCTGCTTGACGTCGCGACCGTCGAGGGCGGGCAGGCCGTACCGGGTCGCGTGACGGACGACGTCGTGGTTCGAGAACACCCAGGTCGTCGACGAGCCCGAGGCCTCGGCGGCGTCGAGGTTGTACGTGATGATGTCGTGGAACTGCGTGGCGTCGAAGTCGGCCTCGAGCAGGTCGAAGTTGAACGCCTGGCCCAGGCCCTCGGCGCTGGCGTAGCGGGCACGGCGCGACGGCTCGACCCAGGCCTCGGCCACGGCGATGCGCGGCGGGTCGTACTCGTCGAAGACCTCACGCCACGTGGCGTAGATCTCGTGCACCTCGTCGCGGTCCCACAGCGGGTGGTCGCCGTCGGCCTTGGGCAGCGCCTCGAGCTCGGCCGTGGACGGCAGCACCTCGGGCAGGCTCTTCGCCAGCCCGTGCGCCACGTCGACCCGGAAGCCGTCGACCCCGCGGTCCGACCAGAACCGCAGCGTGGTCAGGAAGTCCTCGCGCACCTCCGGGTTGTCCCAGTCCCAGTCGGGCTGCTCGCTCGCGAACGAGTGCAGGTACCACTGGCCGTCGGCGACGCGGGTCCAGGCCGGGCCGCCGAAGATCGACGTCCAGTCCGAGGGCGGCAGCTCGCCGGTCTCGCCGAGACCGTCGCGGAAGATGTAGCGCGCCCGGGCGGGCGATCCGGCGGGAGCGGCCAGCGCCTCCTGGAACCAGACGTGCCGGTCGGACGAGTGGTTCGGCACGAGGTCGGCGATCACCCGGATGCCGACCGCGTGCAGCGCGTCGATCATCTCGTCGAACTGCGCGAGCGTGCCGATCTTGGGGTCGACGTCGCGGTAGTCGTCGACGTCGTACCCACCGTCGGCGAGGGCCGACGGATAGAACGGGCTGAGCCAGACCGCGTCGACGCCCAGCCGCTGCAGGTAGGGCACCGCCGCCGTGATGCCGGGCAGGTCGCCGATGCCGTCGCCGTTCGAGTCGGCGAAGCTGCGGGGATAGATCTGGTAGACCGCCGCCTGGCGCCACCAGGTCGGGTCGTCGGTCAGCAGCTCGGTCGAGGGTGCGGTGCGGAGCGTGTCGGTCATCGTGGAGCGAGGTCCTCTCGGTGGTGGTGGGTTGCCTGGGGGTCAGGAGGCGCGGGCCGCGCCCCCGACGGACGCCTACTTGATCGCGCCCTGCGTCACGCCCGCCATCACCCAGCGCTGGGTGAAGAGGTAGACGACGATCGCCGGGGCCATCGCCATGAGGTACGAGGCGAAGGCGACGTTGTAGTCGTTGCTGAACTGCGTCTGGAAGATCTGTTGCAGCACGGGCAGGGTCTGCAGCGACGGGTCGGCGGTGATCAGCGACGGCATCGCGAAGTCGTTCCACGAGGCCAGGAAGGCGAAGATGCCGACCGTGGCGCTCATCGGGGCGAGCAGCGGGAAGACCAGGCGCCAGAAGACCTGCCAGGTGGTGGCGCCGTCGAGCCGCGCGCTCTCCTCCAGCTCTTCGGGCAACGACCGCAGGAACGCCGTGAACAGCAGGATCGAGAACGACAGCTGGAACATGACGTGCAGCAGCGCGACGCCGGCGGGGTTGTCGAGGCCGACGATGCCGGTCAACTTGATCTGCGACAGCGCGACGACCGGGAACGGCAGGAACATCGCGGCCAGCAGGTAGAAGAACGAGAAGCGGAACAGCTTGCGGTCCCAGTTGCGCGAGATCGCGTACGACGCCATCGAGGCGAGCACGACCGTGCCGACCACGGTCGCGGCCGTCACGAGGGTCGAGATGCCGAACGCCCGCGGGAAGTCGGTCAGCTGCCAGGCGGTCGCGAAGTTCGAGAAGTCGATCGGTGCCGGCAGGCTGAACGCGTTGCCGTCGACGGCCTGCGCCGACGTCTTGAGCGACATCGTGACGGTGACGTAGATCGGGATCAGCACGGTGATCGTGCCGAGCACGAGCAGCACGGTGACGAGGCGGTTCGGGCGCTCCCGACCGACGCGACCGCGTCGACGACGGGTGACGGCGTCGGCGTCGCGACCCGTGCCTCCTGGGGTGGGGGCCGCCGAGGCGGCCGGGGTGACGAGTGCGGTGTTCGCCATCAGACGGCCGCCTTTCCGCGGGTGATCCGGAGTTGGACGAGCGCGATCGCGACGGCGATCACGAAGAAGATGGTCGCGTTGGCCATCTGGTAGGCGTAGTCGCCGCCGGTGAAGCCCGTGAAGATCGTCATCGCGATGCTGCGGGTCGACGTGCCGGGGCCGCCGTTCGTCAGGCCGACGATGATGTCGTACGAGTTCAGGAAGTTCTTGAAGCCGATGATCGTGTTGATCAGGACGTAGCCCGCGACGAGCGGCAGCGTGATCGACCGCAGCTGCTTCCAGCCCGAGGCGCCGTCGAGGCTGCTCGCCTCGTACACCTCGCCGGGGATCGCGAGCAGGCCCGCGATGTAGATCAGCAGCGTGCTCGGGATCGCCTGCCACGCGGTCACCACGACGATGCCGATCCAGGCGGTGTCGGCGTTCGCGAGGATGCTGTCCTGCAGCCCGGGGATGCCGAGCGAGGTGCCGAGGGCCGGCAGCGAGTTCGAGAAGAGGAACTGGAAGACGAAGGCGATGATGATGCCCGAGATGACCATCGGGATCACGAACACGGCCCGCAGCGCGGTCTTCGCCTTGATCTGCGAGGTCAGGCCGATCGCCAACAGCAGGGCGATCACGTTGACGGCGATCACCGTGACCAGTGCGAAGCCCATCGTGAAGCCGTACGAGCCGAGGATCGCCGGGTCGGTCGCCATCGCGAGGTAGTTGGTGACGCCGACCATGTCGAACTCGCCGAAGCCGATCGAGTTCGTGAAGCTGTAGAACACGCCCATCACGGCCGGCAGGGTGATCGCCAGCGAGAAGAGGACGAGCGTCGGCACGAGGAAGAAGTAGAAGACCGGGTCGACGCGCCTGCCGCGGCGCCGCGGGTTGCCGGTCGTGCTGCCGCTCAGCGAGGTGCGGGCGCCTCGCACGGCCGTGGGGGTGGTGGTGGCCATCGGGTCTCCTTCGACTCGGGCGGTGGTCGGGGTGGCCGGGGCCGTGGCGCGGCCCGCGCCGTCGATCGCGCTCATGCGCGGAGTGCCAGGCGGCGCCAGTCGGCGTCCATGGTGCGCAGGGTGCCCTCGACGCTGGCGCCGGTGACGATGCCCTGCACGTAGTTCTCGGCGGGGATCGTCAGCGGGATCGCCTTGGACGCCCCCTGGTAGAACCGCGCGTCGTCGTAGTAGCCCTGCATGCCGACGATGCGCTCGTCGGTCACGGCGGGGGCCGACCTCGTGGTGCCGAACGCCAGGAAGTCGCGGTTGTAGGCGTCCTGGATCTCGGGCTGCATCAGGTAGGTCAGGAACTCGCGGGCGGCGTCCTGCTTGCGCGACTGCTCGGGCACCCACAGGGCCAGGTCGAGGTTGACCCGCACCTTGCGGTCGGCGGGGTCGTCGGTCATCGGCAAGGGGAACGTGCCGACCCTCGCCTCGGGGTTCGCCTTGGTGATCTCACCGAGTGCCCACGGCCCCTGCATGAGCATCGCCGCCTCGCCCTGCGCCATGGCGAGGTTGCCGTCGCCGTAACCGCGGCTGTTGCGGTTGGCGTTCGACAGCCGTCCGAGCTGCACCATGCGCTCGACGGGTTCGCGGAAGTCCTTCTCGAACGAGACCGAGCCGCCCTGGCCGACGCTCGTGCCCTCGGCGTTCATCTTCTCGTAGAAGGCCGCGACGTCGAGCGACCCGCCGGTCGTGTAGTCGAACAGGCCCTGCGCGACGGTCCACGGTTCGCGGAAGGTACTGTAGATCGGCGTGACGCCGGCCGCCGTGAAGGTGTCGCACGCCGCGAGGAACTCGTCCCAGGTGGTCGGCACCTCGACGCCCAGGTCGGCGAAGACCTGCTGGTTGTAGATCACCGACGCGGCGGTGATCGAGTACGGCAGCACGCTCGTCCGGCCGGGGTACGTCGCGTACTGGTCGACCAGCTCCTGCACCTCGGGGCGGATCGTGCGCGCCTCGGGCAGGTCGCCCAGGTCGCTCAGCGCCCCGCGCTCCATGAAGCGGGCCATCTCGAGGTTGTACGTGAAGGCCGCGACGTCGGGCGGGTTGCCCCGGACGAAACCGGCCGAGATGCCCGAGGTCGAGTCGTGGATCACCCGGACCGCCGACTGCGACTCGTTGAAGCGCGAGACCAGGTCGGAGAAGTACGGGATCGCCTCGGGCTTGGTCGCGTAGAAGGTGATCTCGGTGCGCCCGCGGCCGGAGCCGGACGGGGCGCAGCCGGCGAGGAGGAGCGCCGCCCCGGCGGCACCGATCCCGCCGAGGAGGGTGCGTCGGCTGAGGCCGGCACCGGAGGGCAGTGGGGGTGTGGGCACGTCGTCGTCTCCCGGGTCGCGACCCCGACGACAGCGTCGGGACCGAGTTGATCTGGTGTGTAGATTTAGACCCTAGATCAATTCGCGGCGTGGCACCATGGGTCGTCGTCGAAAAGATCCGCCGTGTCGCGAGGCACCGGCCACAGCACGAGGAGGCGCGGGTGGCGCTGAGCACCGGGGTGTCGTCGCCGAGCCTGCTCCGCCGCATGAACGCGGCCGAGGTGCTGCGGCACGCGTGGTCCGCCGACGCCGTCACGGCGAGCGACCTGATCGCCCTCACCGGACTCACCCGGTCCACCGTGCTCGGGGTCTGCGACGACCTCATCGACCACGGCTGGATGGTGTCGCTCGCCGACGCCCGCTCGACCGGCGAGTACCGCAAGGGCCGCCCCGCTCGTCGCTACGCCCTGGCCCGTTCCGCCGGGCACGTCGTCGGCGTCGACGCCGGCCGCCACCACCTGACCGCCGTCGTGGCCGACCTGCGCGGTGACGTCGTGGCCCGCGTCGCACGGCGCATCGACCCCGACGGGACGGCGGACGACCGCCGCCGGACGGTCTCACGGCTGGTCGACGACGTCCTCGGCGAGGCCTCGCTGGGCGACGCCGACGTGCTCGCCGTGGCACTCGGAGTGCCCGCGCCGACCGACTCCGAGGGCCGGTCGCCGATCGAGGTCGGCGCCGACTTCTGGGTGCTGATGAACCCCGACTACACCGGGCTCTTCGCCGAGCGCGGCTGGGCCGTCGTCGTCGAGAACGACGCCAACCTGGCCGCCGTGGCCGAGGCGGCGGCCGCGTCCCGTGCCGACCGCGAGGTCGGTGGTGGCGCCGGCGCCGCCACGTCGTTCGTGACCCTGCTGGCGGGCGAGCGGTTCGGCGCCGGGTTCGTGCTCGACGGAGCCCTCGTGCGGGGCAGCCGCGGTGCCGCGGGCGAGATGCGCCTCCTCGACCTGGTCGAGGGCGTCGGATCGGCCGACGGCCTCGGAGCCCTGCTGCGCGACTGGGCCCGGGCCGCGCGCGAGCTCGGCACCGTGCCGGCCTCGTCGCCGCTGCGGGCGATCCCGCTCGACGAGCTCGAGGCCCCCGCCGTGCTGGCCGCGGCGGACGCCGGCGACCCGACCGCCCTGCGCCTGGTCGAGAAGGCCGCCGAACGGTTCGGACGCGTCTGCGCCATGCTCAGCGGCATGCTCGACGTCGACCGCATCGTCGTCGCCGGGGCCGTGGCGCCCTCCCTCGGACTGCTGCTCGACCGGACGACACCGTGGCTCAGCCGGTTCACGCACCGGGCCGCGCCCGAGGTCGTCGCCTCGACGTTGGGCGACGCGGTCGTGACCACGGGCGCCGTCGAGCGGGCCCTGGCGCACGTGCGCGGCCACGCACTCGAGCTGACGCTGCCGGGTGCGGCGGACGCGACCCGCGCCTCCTGAGGCCTGCTCGGCGTGCGATCGGACGGCGATGCACCCGGTTTCGAACGATGCACCCGGTTGCTTCCGGGTGCATCGTTCGAAACCGGGTGCATCGTTCGTCGCGGCGGGAGGTACAGCGCGGGGCGGGACGGCGCGGCGCGGGAGACGCGGTGCGCGGCGGGGCGGGAGGCGCGGGGCGGCCCAGCGCACGCCGCTAGGCTCGCGGGATGGTCACCGTCGTGCTCCCCTGGCGTCCGCAACCCAGTCGCGTCGCGGCGTTCGAGGTCGTCCGCGCCTGGTACGCCGACGCTCTGCCCGAGGCCGAGATCCGCACGATCGACTCCCCCGACCCGGTGTTCAACCTGGCCCAGTGCCGCAACCTCGGGATCGCCGGCCTGGCCGACGACGAGGTCGCCGTGATCGGCGACGCCGACACCCTGCCGCAACGCGAGCCCCTGCTCGCGGCGATCGAGGCGGCCCGCACGAGCGGCCGGGTGCACCTGCCCTACACCGAGTACCACTGGCTGGGACGCGACGGCACCGCGCAGGCGGCCGCGGGCACCCCCCTCGAGCGGTGCGACTTCGAGCTCGTGCGCGGGGCCTGCTCGGGGGTCTACGTGACCCGCGCCTCCTCGTGGCGCAGTCACGGTGGGCAGGACGAACGCTTCCGGGGCTGGGGCTTCGAGGACGCCGCCTGGTACCTCGCCCACACCACCCTGCTCGGCGAGGCCCCGCGACGGCACGAGGGCATGGTCTTCGCCCTGCACCACCAGGCTGAGGTGCGCGAGGGGCCGCAGTACGACGCCAACGCCGCGCTCATGCAGCGGTACCGCGACGCGGCGGTCGGCGAGGACGCGATGCGCGCGGTCGTCTTCGGCGGCTAGAGCGACAGAGCGACAGAGCAAGAGGGCGACAGGGCAGGAGGCGCGGGGCACGTCCGGCGGACGACCCGCGTCAGTCGCGGCGGACGGTGTGCAACGGGCCGAGCGCGTGGTCGAGTGCGGCCTCGAGCGGCCAGCCCGCCCGCTCCGACTGGCTGAGCAGCAGTCCCCCCTGGATCGCGGCGATGATCGCGGTGGCGACGCGCACCGGATCGGCCGAGGCGTCGACCGAGCCCGAGGCCTGCAGCCGCCGGATGCCCGCCGCCAGCTGCTCGCGCCAGGCGTCCCAGCTCGCCTTGACGCTGCGCTCGACCTCGGCGTCCGTGGCGGCGACCTGGGCGGCGAGCGTGCCGATCGGGCACGCCCAGCGGCCGAGGCTGATGTAGTACTCGACCAGGGCGGCGCGCCAGCGCTCCCACGACTCCCAGGTGCCGAGGTCGTGGATCTCGGGCTCCTGCGCCTCGAGCAGCTGGCGCCCCTCCCACCGGGCGACCTCGTGGATCAGCTCGGTCTTGCCGCCGGGGAAGTAGTGGAACAGCTGGCTCTTGCTGGTCAGCGTCGCGGCCCGCACCGTGTCGAGCGTCGTCCCGCCGATGCCCGCGGCGAGGATCTGCCGACCGGTCTCGTCGATGATCCTCTGGCGGGTGAGCCGCCCGCGCTCGGTGATCTTCGTCTCGTCCACGGAGAGATCCTACGTCGATTGGACCATTCGGTCCACGAACACTGGACTCGATGGTCCAGTCCGTGCTAGCAATGGACCATGCAGTCCAATGAAGAAGTCCTCGACTCCCTGCCCACCGACGACCGCCTGGCTGGTCGCACCGCCCTCGTGACCGGCTCGACCAGCGGCATCGGCGAGGCGATCGCCCGCGTGCTCGCCGCCTCCGGTGCCACCGTCGTCGTCAGCGGCCGCGACGACGCCCGGGCCCGACGGGTGGTCGACGCGATCACCACCCGGGGCGGCTCGGCCCACGCCGTGCCCGCCGACCTCGCCGGCCCGTATGCCGACCTCCGCGCCTTCGCCGCCCGGGCCACCGAGGTGCTCGGCGGTCGCGTCGACATCCTGGTCAACAACGCCGGCGTCTACCCGACGATGCCGACCGACGCCCTCGACGACGCGGACCTCGATGCCATCCTGGCGACGAACGTCCGGGCGCCGCACGTGCTCGTCGGGGCCCTCGCCCCGGCGATGGCCGACCTTGGAGACGGCTCGATCGTCAACATCGGCTCGTGGATGACCCGGGTCGGGGTGCCGTTCGGCGCCATGTACACCGCGTCGAAGGCCGCCGTCGAGCAGATGACCCGCACCTGGGCGGCCGAGTTCGGCCCCCGCGGCGTCCGCGTCAACAGCGTCGCACCCGGTGCGACGTCGACTCCGGGCAACGCCGGGTCGGCGGCCGTCCTCGACAGCCTGACCGCGGCCACCCCGGCCGGTCGACCCGTGCGTCCCGTCGACATCGCCCACGCGGTGCGGTACCTGGCGTCGGACGAGGCGGCCTTCGTGCACGGGGCCCTGCTCGACGTCGACGGCGGCATCCTCCACACCCGGACGATGTAGGCCGACCCGCGCCTCCTGCCGGTCGGCCCTCGGCCGGACGGACCAGACACCACGACGTGCCGTTCGCCTGCGAAGGCGAGCGGCACGTCGTGACATCCCGAGAGGTGGGGCGAGCCGAGGAGGCGCGGGCCGGCTCGGTCAGCCGCGCCCGGTCAGCGCCGCGTGGGCTCGTGCCCGTCCGGGCGTCTCGGTCAGCCGCGCCCGGTCAGCGCCGCGTGGGCTCGTGCCCGTCCGGGCGTCTCGCGCAGGGACGCCGCCAGCCCGGCCAGGCGCCCGGCCGCACCGGGGTCGCGCGTCGGCAGGTCGAGCACGTGCCGCAGCGCCTCCGCCAGTTCGTCGACCGTCGCCGTGTTCGGGGCGAGCGCCACGCCCACCCCGGTGCGCTCGAGGGCGGCGGCCCCGGCGAACTGGTCGGTCGAGAACGGCAGGACGACGACGGGCACGCCCGCGGTCATCGCCTCGGTCACGCTGTTGTTGCCGCCGTGCGTGACGGCCGCGGTCGCCGCGTCGAGCAGCGTCACCTGCGGCAGGAACTCCCGCACCAGCCAGTCGCTCGGCACCTCGCCGAGATCGGCCCGGTCGCCCGAGCCGAGCGCGATCGCGGCCCGCACCCCCACGCGACGCAGGGCCTCGGCCACGCGCCCCAGCACGTCCGACCGCACCGAGAGGAAGCTGCCGAAGCTGACGTAGACGAACGGGGCGGGCGTGGGGTCGGGGTCGGGATCGGACGTGGGGTCGCGATCGGGGGTGGGGTCGAGGTCGGGCGCTGGCGCGGGCGCGCGGTCGGCGCCGCCGGCCAGCCAGGCGGCGACCTCGGCGTCCACCGGCTCGGCACGCACGGCCGATCCGAGCCAGACGTGCGGGGGCAGCAGGGCCTCGCGCTCGGGGTCGGCCAGCTCGCCCGGGTAGTTGTAGAGCAGCAGGTCGCCGTGCTCGCCGAAGGCGCTCGTCGACGGCGGCAGGTGCGGAGCGAGCTCGGCCAGCGCGGCGTTCCACTCGGCGGTGAACGAGGCGTCGACCCGCTCGCACAACTCGCGCAGCCCGGCGACGCCGTCGGGCGCCGCGCCGGCGTCGGCCCGCGCCACCGACGCATCTCCGGCAGCTCGCACCACGCTCGCGTCGTCGAACCACGTTCCGGGGCGGTTCGACGACTCGACGGTGGTGCGGCCTCCGGCCAGCGCCGGGTCGGCACCGGCGCCGGCACCGCCGAACGCCGCGGGCCACTCGGGCGGGCAGCCGTACACCTCGTCGCCCACGGGCAGCGCGGTCGGGTGCCCCAGCACGACGTCGGCGAACGGCACGCCGCCGGCCACGAGCGCGAGCCGGGCGCTGAACGCGAGGTGGTCCACGACGATCTGGTCGGGCCGGACGGCGGCGACCACGTCGAGCACCGCCCGGGCCGTGGCGACCGGCTGCCACATGAGGTCGGTGAGGCGTTCGCGCGCCTGGTACGAGAGCGTCTCGACCATGCCGAGCCGGGTGGCGTCGAAGAAGCCGCGCAGCGACGCGTCCTCCTCGGCCACCTGCTCCTCGGCACGGATCACCCCGGGGTTCGAGCCGCGCCCGAGCTGCAGGTGCACGCGCTCGAAGCCGAACGACTCGACGATGGCGGCGGTGGCCGGGCCGGTCGCGACGACGACGCGCTCGCCCCGGTCGCGCCACTCGGTGGCCAGGGTCGCGAGCGGCAGCAGGTGCGACGCGTAGTCGGGGCTGACGACGAGCAGGGTCATCGTGCGCTCACGCTCCACTCGCGCTGTTCGAGCTCGTCGTGGTGCACCGTGTCGTAGACGCCCGACAGCGACCGCGCCATGGCCTGGATCGTGAAGGACCGCTCGACGGTGTCGCGTGACCGGGCCGCGCGCGCCTCCGTCGTCTCGACCGAGGCCGCGGTGAGCGCCTCGCCCATCGCGAGGCGCAGGGCGTCGACGTCCCAGGTGCGGGTGAGCCAGCCGGTGTCGCCCTGACGCACGTAGGTCGAGGGCCCGCCGCCCTGCGGCGCGACGACGAGCAGACCGGAGCCCATCGCCTCGAGCAGGGCGATGCCGAACTCTTCTTTCAGGCTGCCGCAGACGTAGACGCCGCGGGGCGCCGCGAGCCCGGGCAGGCCGAAGCGGGCCGCGGCGACCCACCGGGCGACCGTGTCGTTCGGCCGGTGGCCGGGCAACAGGAGTCCGGAGGCACGGTGCCGGCTCGCGGGGACGATCGCGTCGATCAGGTCGAGCTGTTCGCGCTCGTCGGCGCTCGGGTGCTCGAGGTCGCCGCCGATCAGCAGGAGGTTCGCGCGGTCCCGCAGGGGTCCGTCGGCCCAGGCCTCGACGATCGTCGCCATGCCCTTGACCCGGTGCAGTCGTCCGACGCTGACCAGCAGCGGCAGGCCGCGACGCTCGGGCGGCAGGGTCTCGAGCAGCGCGCCCAGCTCGGCGAGCGGCGGGGTCGCGGGCAGGCCCGCGGCGTGCTCGGCGGCCTCGGCGACCGAGCGGTCGACCACGCCGAGGTCGATGCCCTCGGGCACGATCGTGTGGCGCTCGGGGTGCGAGGTGACGTCGATGCCGACGAGCTCGCGCATGTCGCGCTCGAGCTCGGGCCGGGGGAACAGCACGGTGTGCGACGCGTTCGACGCGAGCTGCTGGACGAGCCGGGTGCGGAACCAGAAGTGCTCGACCTCGTCGACGTCGCCGAAGGTCTCCCGGGTCAGCGCGCCCGACAGGTCGAGCGACTGGATGACGGCGTGCGGGTCCGGCGCGACCGTGAACACGACGGGGATGTCGAGCTCGCGGGCGACGTCTGCCGCCGCGAGGCTGCCCACGTCGGCCATCCGCAGGTGCAGCAGGTCGACGCCGCCCGCGGCGCGCAGCACCCGCCGGATGCCGCGCCGGGCCGCCACCCGCAGCGGCCACGCGGTCGCCGACGAGACGGGGTCGCTGAGCAGCGGCACGCGTCCGTAGACGTGTCCGGAGGCGCGGGTCGCCAGGTCGTGGACGCTCTCGACCGCCGCGTCCGCCGACCCGCGCGAGAGGGTGACCACCCGCTCGACGCGACGGTCGCCGAGGGCCGGCACCGCGCCTCCTGCGGGGAGCACGGCTCCGGCGGGGAGCACGCCGCCCGCGGCGAGTGCGTCGCCGAGCCGCACGAGCAGCGTCGCGATGCCGCCGTTGTCGCCGCTGCCGGCGTGGGTGAGGCCGGCGTCGATGTCGGCGTGCAGGAAGAGCTGCGCGATGGTGAGGCCGTCGCGCCCGGCGGGGTGGTCGCCGTCGGGCCCGTCCTCGACTCCGCGGTCGTGCACCCGGTGGCCGTCCGGCACCTCGTCGGGGGCGGACAGGTCGATCGCGGACAGGCGCGCGACGTCGCCGAGGTAGCCGTCGTGGCGGGCGAGCTCGTGGACGACGGCGGCGACCGCCTGGTCGCCACGACGCTGGCCGAGGGCCGAGACGGCGGCGACGCGGACGTGCTCGTCCTCGCCCCGGTCGCGGGCGATCGTCAGCAGCGGGCGCGAGGCGATGCGGGCGCGCACGAGGCCCAGCGTCTCGACCAGGCGGTACCGGGCGTCGGGCTCGTGCACGCCGATCAGGGCGCCCTCGAGGGCGACGCCGACCACGGCGGGGGCGGCCGACGACCACTGCTCGAGGGTGCGCTGGGCGACCATGCCGGTGAAGCCCCCGGCGACGACGAGCCCGATCAGCCGACCGACGGTGTCGTAGCGGGGCAGCCGCTGGCTGAGCGCCGACGCGGCGTGCTCGCGGAGGAAGGTGCGGTCGCTCGACAGCAGGTCGCTCAGCACGACGTCGGCCTGCTCGTCGAAGACCTGCGCGAGGGCGTTCGTCGCCGCGATGGCGACGAGCTGGTCGGGGCTGCCGAGGGCGCCGCGCAGCACCCGGATCGTCCGGGCCCCGCCGGTGCGCGCGGCGTCGAGTGCGAGGTCGTCGGCGAGGCGCATCGAGTCGACCAGGCGGTCGGCCTCGTGGATCGCGTCGAGCGAGGTCTGGATGCCCATGGCGGTGCCTCTCGGGTGCGGCGGGGTGGTGGTGCGGTGCCCGGCCCGGGGAGCCCGGGGCCTGGTGGAGCCTATCGCCGCCCGGTGGCCGCCCGGTGGCGGGCCGGTGTGCTCGACGCCGCGGGGGTCCGGTACCGTCGTGGGCGGCATCGATCCCGCTGCCGAGTCCCGCAGCGAGAGGTCACACCCGTGCGAATCGTCACCATCGGAGACGTCGGCGTGCTCGACGGCATGGTTCACATCGGCGACGAGGCGATGTTCCACGAGGCGACCGTGCAGCTGCGCGCCCGCGGCGCCACGATCACCGGCGTCTCGTCGAACCCGGCCGAGACCGCCGAGCGCTACGGCATCGACGCCGTGCCCGCGATCGGCTTCCACCCCGCGACGACCGGCGGCCGGCTCGGCCAGCGCGAGCGACGCGCCCGCGTGCTGTCGGCGATCGACGGAGGCGCGGGTCACCTCCCGCAGGACGACCCGGCCTGGCAGGTGGTCGAGGCCGTCCGCGAAGCCGACGGCGTGCTCGTCGCCGGCGGCGGCAACATGGCCTCGCTCTGGCCGATGCACGTCTACGAGCGGAACACGCTCGGGCTCATCGCCCGACGCTTCGACAAGCCGCTGGTCGTCAGCGGGCAGACCATCGGGCCGGTGCTCGAGGGCGAGGACCGCGAGCTCGTCACCGAACTGCTCGACGCCGCCGCACTCGTGGGCCTGCGCGAGGGCGCGTCTCTCGAGCTCGTGCGGTCGCTCGGCGTCGACCCGACGACGACCGTGGGGACGGTGGACGAC
This sequence comes from Frigoribacterium sp. PhB118, assembly GCF_003751725.1. Classification (NCBI taxonomy): domain Bacteria; kingdom Bacillati; phylum Actinomycetota; class Actinomycetes; order Micrococcales; family Microbacteriaceae; genus Frigoribacterium; species Frigoribacterium sp. PhB118. The sequence goes on from NZ_RKID01000002.1 coordinate 197,635, forward strand.
GCGAGCTTCCTCGGGTTCGAGGCCGCGCCTACTGCCGGGGGTGCGGCGTCCGTAGCGGGTGCGGCGGGTGCGGCGGGCGCGGCGTCCGTGGCGGGCGCGGCGGCGCCGTACCTCGCCGTCAGCCTGTCCGCGCACGTGGGCGACGCCGACCGGGGAGCCTTCGCCACGGCCGTCGCCCGACTGCTCGACCGGGCGGCGGGCGAGGCGGGGCTCGAGGTCGTGTTCCTCGCGCACTGGGGCTCGCTCGACCCGACCGAGGAGCGCGGCGACTCGCTGCTGCACCGGGCCGTGCTCGACCAGCTGACCGTGCCGGCGCGGGTCGAACCCACGACCGACTCCCCCGCGGCCGCACGCTTCGCCCGCGGGGCGGCCCTCCACCTGACGAGCCGCTACCACCCGGCCGTGTTCGCCGTCGCGGGCGGCGTGCCGACGGTCGGGCTCGCGGTCGACGACTACACGACGATCAAGCTGACCGGGGCGCTCGGCAACTTCGGGCAGACGAGCGTCGTCTCGGCCGCGCAGCTGCTCGCGGGCGAGGCCGACGCGGTCGCGCTGGCGGCCTGGGCCGGACGCGACGCGGTGCGCTCGGCGTGGGCCGACCGCCTCGACGGTACCCGCGCGGCGTCGGCCGCCTGGTGGGACCGGGTCGCCGGCGCGCTACGCGGCTGACGCGACCCGCCTCGCGCACCATCGGGCACAACCCGCGGTCCGCGACCCGCGCGCCGTCGGGCGCGACCCGCGTCGGGTGGCGACCCGCGCCTCCAGGAGGCTGCCCCGCGTCGCGCGCACGCCGCCGGGTGACGGGCACCACGCCAGGAGGTGGTCAAGGCGCCAGGACGTGGTCACGGCGCCAGGTTTTCCCGTGGCGCGGTGACCACCTCCTGGCGTGGTGGCTGGTGGGCTGGTCGCGCCACGCCCCATCCCGCCATGAAGTAAACAGTCCGCCACACAAAGACGTGGCGGACTGTTTACATCGTGGCGGCGTGCCCACTCGAGGAGGCGCGGCGCGGCCTGCTCGCGCCGGCGCGGCTGACGGCGGGGGCTCAGCGCTGCAGCGTCGCGCTGGGGTACTCGCCGAAGCGTCCGACGTACGACGCCGTGAAGCGGCTCAGGTGGGTGAAGCCCCAGCGCTGGGCGACGGCGCCGACGGTGGCCTCGCCCGGGGCGAGCTCGATCAACTCGGCCCGCACGTGGTCGAGGCGGATGGTGCGCAGGTACTCGGTGGGCGTCACGCCGAGCTGTCGGCTGAAGGCCTGCTGCAGCCCTCGCGGCGTCAGGTGCACGGACTCGGCCAGCTGGGTCATGTTGACCGGCAGGTGCGAGTGCGTGTGCAGGTACTCGACCGCCTCGCGCAGCCGGGCGTTGCGCGGCACGAGCAGGGCGGGCGGCAGGTCGATCGACCGGTGCGAGAACGTGTCGAGCAGGGCGAACGCCGACTCGCGCTTGAGCTCGGAGCGCAGCAGCTCGGTGGACTCGCCGCCGAGGATGGTCTTCGCGGCGTTGGTGATGGTGGACTGCCAACGACGCAGGTTCGCCAGGTCGGGCACGGCCGTGTGGTCGAACTGCAACGGCCCGGCGAGGGCCCCTTCGTGCTCGGCGGCCATGCGCTCGAGGTAGGCGGCGTCGAAGTGCACCAGGTTCTGGCGGTACTCGCGCACCTCGAACTCGAAGGCCTTGCCGGTCGGGAACATCAGCGGACGGCCGATCTCGAACGCGGCCTCTTCGGCGCCCACGTCGACCCGGCCCTCGCCCGCGGTGATCCAGGCGACGACGTACTCGCGCTCGGGCTGGATGGCCCCGCGGATGTCCCCGAGGAACATCGCCGACCGCAGGGTCATGTCCTCGTCGCCCGCCGTCGTGTAGCGGTAGGCGAACGTCTCTTGCCGGGTGTCGGTGCGGAACCCGGCGCCGTTGTAGGTGTCCTCGAACAGGGCGCGCGCCTGGTCCATGTCGCGGCCGCCCATCTCGGAACGCACCGGGGGCAGGGTCTGTTCGGGTTCCATCACAGTGATCCTGCCATGACCGGGCCCCTGAAAGAACGCCCTGACCGGGCCGAAGCCCCGAAGCGGGGGCGGAGGTGCGCGGGGCTCACGCGCCGGCGGGGCTCGTCGCCGGGCCGAAGGCCTTCGTGAACGCCGCCTTGAGCACGGCCTTGAAGCCCGTCGGCAGCCGCGTGCGGTGCAGCACGTCGGCCTCGACGACCAGCGCGAAGAACGTCTCGCCCTCGACCAGCCACCAGGCCCGCACCGTCTCGGTCGAGAACACGGCCTCGCCGTCGGGCTCGTCGGGACTCTCGACGATGACGCGGTCCTCGTAGAGGGCCACCGCACCGTGTTCGCCGTTCATGGACGCCGAGCACTCGAAGACCAGGTCGGGGTCGAGCGGGGGCGCGAAGTCGCCGAAGAAGAGGTCGGCCGCCGCTGTGCGGGTCGCGTCGCCGATCTCGCCGAAGTCGCTGGCGACGTTGAAGTCGCCGAACGCCGTGTCGGAGGCGTCCGAACCGGCGGCCCCGGGAGCGTCGACCTCGGGGGCGCGGCGCGACATGTCGCTCTCTGCGTCCACTGGTTTCTCGACTCTCGTCCCGATCCGGTGCGTACCTTCTCACCGCCGTGCATCTTCTGCACCGGTTCCATTAGAGCGCCTAGCTACTGTGAGTCGCATCCCGGTGCGACGTCAGTTCGGTTTGTGGCCATGTCGAGCGGAACCGCAGGAGGCGCGGCCGGCGACGGTCAGGAGGCGCGGCGGACGACGGTCAGGAGGCGCGCGTGATGCGGTCCACGGCCTCGCGGGTCAGCGCACGACTCGGCGGGGACGGGTCGAGGGCGCGGTGGATCGAGAGCCCCTCGATCAGGGCGTCGACCTGGCGGGCCGTGTCCGGGTCGAAGTGGCGCTCGAGCTCGACCCGGCTGCGGCGCATCCACTCGCGGGTGATCTCGCGGAACCTCGGCTCCCGCGCGGCCAGCGTGTAGAGCTCGTAGCTGAGCACCTGGTCGCGGACCGCGGCAGGGCCGGTCAGGTCGTCGTGGACCAACGCGACCACCGCCTCCTTGGCGTCGTCGCGGGTGGTCGCGGCACCGAGCCGGCGCTCGAACCGCACGATGATCGTCTCGGCGAAGCGGGAGAACGCCTCGTACAGCAGTTCGTCCATGCCGTCGAAGTGGTACGTCATCGAGCCCAGGGGCACGTCGGCGCGCGCTGCGATCTTGCGGTGCGAGGCGCCGGCGACGCCGACCTCGGCCACGACGTCGAGCGCCACGTCGATGAGGCGGTCACGACGGTCGGGCTCGGTACGTCGCACGGCGCCCACGATCAGATGCTCCTCAGCACGCGGGCCGGATTGCCGACCGCGACCACGTTCGCCGGGACGTCCTTCGTCACCACCGCCCCGGCGCCGATCACGCTGTTCTCGCCGATCGTCACCCCGGGCAGCACGATCGCGCCGCCGCCGAGCCAGACGTTGTCGCCGATCGTGATCGGCTTCGCGGCCTCGAGCTTGTCGCGACGCGGCTGCGGCTCGACCGGGTGCGTCGGGGTCAGCAGCTGGACGTTCGGGCCGATCTGGCAGTCGGCCCCGATCGTGATCGGGGCCACGTCGAGCGCCGTCAGGCCGTAGTTGACGAACGTGCCGGCCCCGATGGTGATGGAGCTGCCGTAGTCGACGTACACCGGCGGCCGGACGTGGGCCGTCTCGTGCATGCTGCCGAACAGCTCGCGCGCGACGGCCTGCGCGGCGTCGACGTCGTCGGCGAAGACCGCGGCGAAGCGCGCCTGCAAGGTGATCGCCCGCTGCTGCTGCGCCGCGATCTCGGGGTCGTCCGCGATGTAGAGGTCGCCCGCGAGCATCCGCTCGTGGTTCGTGCGCGGGTCGCCGGCGAAGTGGTCGGTGGTGGTCATGCACGACACCCTAGACGACGAGCGTACGAACGTACACACTGGACCCATGACCAACCGACCGCCGTTCAGCCCCGAGCTCGCCCGACGCCGGGCGGCGGTGTTCGTCTTCATGGCGGTCGTCGGCGTCTCGCTCGCCTCGTGGGTCGTGCGGACCCCGGCCATCCGCGACCTGCTGCAGGCGTCGACGGGCGAGATGGGCCTCGTCATCTTCGGCCTGTCCGTCGGGTCGATGGGCGGCATCGTGTCGTCCGCCCCGATCGTGCGACGTCACGGAGCCCACCGCGCCGTGGCGATCGGCGGCAGCTCGCTGGTCGCCGGCGTGGCCCTGGTCGGCGTGGCCGCCTCGCTCTCGATCACCCCCGGCGTCTTCGTCGGCCTCGCCCTGGTCGGGGCAGGGGTCGGCCTGGCCGAGATCGCCGTCAACATCGAGGGCGCCGCCATCGAGACCGCCTCCGGCCGGTCGGTGCTGCCCGTGCTGCACGGCTGCTTCAGCCTCGGCACGGTCGCGGGGGCCGGCCTCGGCATCCTGCTGACGGCGACGCACGTCCCCGTCCAGTGGCACCTGCTCGGGGTCGCGCTCGCGGGTGGCGCCGCACTGGCCTGGGCGGTACCGATCGTGCCGCGCTCGACCGGACGCTCCGACGAGCGGGCCGAGCGCGCCTCCGGGGTGCGGGCCCGGCTCGCCGGGTCGCTCGCGGTCTGGCACGACCGCCGGCTCGTGCTGCTCGGCCTGATCGTGCTCGCGCTCGCCCTGGCCGAGGGGTCGGCCAACGACTGGCTGCCGCTGCTCTTCGTCGACGGGCACGGGGTCTCGGCGACCGCCGGCACGGTCGTCTTCACGGCGTTCGCGGCAGCGATGACGGTCGGCCGCTTCCTCGGCGAACCGCTGCTCGCCCGCTTCGGGCACGCCACCGTGCTGCGCGCCAGCGCACTGGTCTCGGCGGTCGGGATCGCCCTCGTCGTCTTCTCGGACTCGGTCGTCGTCGCGGGCGTCGCCGTCGTGCTGTGGGGACTGGGCGCTGCCCTGGGCTTCCCGGTGACCGTCTCGGCCGCGGCCGACGGCGACGACCCGACGACGGCGGTCGGAGCCGTCGCGACGATGGCCTACGTGGCGTTCCTCGTCGGGCCGCCGCTGCTCGGCTTCGTCGGCGAGCACGTGGGCCTGCGCAGCGCGATGATCGTCGTGCTGGTGGTGGTCGCGGGCGCCTCGCTGATCACCTCGGCGGCGCGTCCCCGCGAGCGGTCCGCCGCCGCCCGGCCTTAGTGTACGTTCGTACACCATGACGTCATCGACGACCTCTCCCGCGGTGCCGGCCCGCACCGTACCGACGCGCGAGGACCGCCGAGCCCGACTCGGCGTCGCCCTGCTCTTCTTCACCAACGGCGCCCTGATCGCGAACCTCCTCCCGCGCTACCCCGCCATCAAGGACGGCCTCGAGCTGTCCAACGCCGACTTCGGCCTGGCGGTCGCGGCGATGCCCGTCGGCGCGCTCGTCGCGGGGCTCGGTGCCGGATGGCTGATCCGCCGCCTCCGGTCGTCACGGGTGGCCGTGGTCGGCACGGTCGTCACCGGGGTCGCCGTCCTGCTGGCCGGCATCGCCCCGGTCGGTGGGCTGCTCGCCGCGGGCTTCCTGCTCGCCGGCGCCCTCGACGCCATCGTGGACGTCTCGCAGAACTCGCACGGACTGCGCGTGCAGTACCGCTACCGCCGGTCGATCCTCAACTCGTTCCACGCCGTGTGGAGCATCGGGGCCGTCCTCGGCGGGCTGATGGGCGGGGCGGCGGCGGGACTCGGCATCCCGATCGTCTGGCACCTCGGGGCCTCGGCGCTGATCTTCGCCGTCGTGGCGCTCGTCGCCTACCCGCTGCTGCTCGCCGGGCCCGAACCGGCCGAGGGGGCGGCCGGGGGCCCGTCCAAGGGTCCGTCCGAGACGGCCGACGCGGCGGTCCTGCCCGGCGACGACGTGACCGCGGGCGCCGGGGCGGCGGCCGCACCCGTGGCGACGGACGCCCCCGACGGCGGAGCGCAGGAGGCGCGGGCCGGCTCGGCGACCGGGGCGGGCTCCGTCGACGACGCGACCCGCGCCTCCTCGGCTCGTGACGGTCACCGCGTCTCGCCCGGGTTCGTCGCGAAGTGGGGCGTGCTGCTGGCCCTCGTCGTCATCGCGTCGTCGGGCGCCGTCGTCGAGGACGCCGGCAGCACGTGGGCCGCGCTCTACCTGGGGTCGCTCGGGGCCGGCGTGACCGTCGCCGCCCTCGGGTTCGTCTCGCTGCAGGGGGCCCAGTTCGTCGGACGACTGCTGGGCGACGGCATGGTCGACCGCTTCGGCCAGAAGGCCGTCGCCCGGGCCGGGGGCGTCTTCGTCGCGGTGGGCATGGGCATCGCCCTGGCGTTCCCGTCGGTGATCGGCACGATCCTCGGCTTCGCGGCGGCGGGGTTCGGCGTCGCGACCCTGATCCCGGCGGCGATGCACGCGGCGGACAACCTGCCCGGGTTCCGGGCCGGCACGGGGCTGACGCTGGTGAGCTGGCTGCTGCGACTGGGGTTCCTGGCGTCGCCGCCCGTCGTCGGGTTCGTCGCGGACTCGGCCGGGCTGCGGTACGGACTGCTGCTCGTGCCCGTGGTGGGCGTGGCCGTGGTGCTGCTCGCCGGGGTGCTCGAGGGACGTCGGGCCCGGGGGGCGGCACCGCGCGGCAGCTGATCCGGTCCGTGCCGGACCGGGTCGGGTCGGGTCGGGTCGGGTCGGGTCGGGTCGGGTCGGGTCGGGTCGGGTCGCACCACCGTCGCGTCGTCGAACCGTGTTCCGAGGTGGTTCGACGACGCGAGCGTGGTGCGACCTCGGGGCACCCGCCGGTCACGGTGCGAGCCCGGGTCGGCGGTGCGACGGTGACGCGGCGCGGCCGGTCAGGGCAGGCCGAGTGGTTCGGGCTCGGGGGTCGGCGGCACGGTTCCAGCGGAGGGCGGACGATGCCCCGGGCCGAGTGAGGTCGCACCACCGATGCGTCGTCGAGCCACGCACGAGGGTGGTTCGACGACACGTCGGTGGTGCGAACTGGTCGGGCGGTGACGTGGCCGGGACGCGGCCGGGACGTAGGGGCCGGGGTCGGACCTGTCAGCGCCCAGAAGTGGGGAGTGCGGCGGGGCCGGACGCCGTGCAGAATCGGTCCAGCCCCGAGCCCGAGGAGGCCCACCCGTGCTGTCCACCGTGTACGTCAGTCGATCGTCGTACCCCTTCACCGACGACGACCTGGCCAACCTGCTGATGACCAGTCGCTCGAACAACGCCCGCCTGGGGATCACCGGCATGCTGCTGCACCGCGAGGGCCGCTTCATCCAGGTGCTCGAGGGGCCCGAGGAGGCGGTCCGTGAGCGCCTCGCCGTGATCGCGCGCGACCCCCGGCACACGGCCGTGCACACCATCGTCGACGAACTCGTCGAGGACCGGCTGTTCCCCGCCTGGACCATGGGCTACCGGGCCGTCACGGACGACCTGGCGACGGTCCTCCCGGGCTACGCCGACGTCTTCGACTCCGGCACCGGCACCGGCACCGGCACCGGCTCCGGCTCCGGTACGGGCTCCGCCTCCGTCGCGCGTGCCGCCGTCCGCGACGACTTCAGCAACCTGTCCCCGTCGTCGTCGCACAAGGTCCGCACCCTGCTGCGCTGGTTCCGTGACCAGCCGACCGACGTGACCGACGGGCTGTTCTCGCCCCGCGCCTCCTGACGGGGGCCTGCTGACCGGGGCCCGCCGGCCCGCGGTCCGCCCGCCGGGGTTGTGACCCCCGCTCGGCGTCGGAGATACTTTTCGGACGAAAGTATCTGCCGCCGTCTGGAGCACCCGTGTCGCACCCCACCCCGTCGCCCACCGTCGTCGCGCCGTCCCGAGCACCCGACGCGTTCGTCCACCTGAGCAGCGCCGGCGTCAGCCTGCTGCTCGACGTCACCGACGCGCGCCTGCCGGCGGTCCTGCACTGGGGCGCCGCCCTCGGCCGGCCGACGCTCGAGGACGTGCGGTCCCTCGCCGCCGCGGCGGTGCCGCCGTACGTCAACAACCTGATGGACGAGCCGGTGCGCCTGGCGATCCTGCCCGAGCACCACGCGGGCTGGTCGGGCAAGCCCGGCGTCGGCGGCCACCGCTCGGACGGCGCCGACTGGTCGCCGCGGTTCATGGTCGACGCGCTCGACGTGACGGGCGAGGCGGAGGCGACCCGCGCCTCCTCGGGTCCCGAGCTGGTCGACGCCGGCGCCGCCGTCGTCACGGTCGAGGCGCACGACGACGTCGCCGGGCTCGCCGTCGTGCTCGAGATCGAGCTGACGGCGAGCGGGCTCGTCCGCACCCGGGCCGAGCTGACGAACGTCGCCGGGCGACGCGGAGGCGGTCGGTCGACCCCCGGCGATGACCGGGCGGCGAGCACCGCGGCCGGCGCCGCGAGCACGGCGGCGGACGTGTACACGCTGACCGACCTGCACCTGGCCCTGCCGGTGCCGCCACGAGCCCGCGAGATCCTCGACTTCGCGGGCCGCTGGGGCAAGGAGCGCACGCCCCAGCGCCGCGAGCTCGTCGTCGGCGTGCACGAACGCGAGGGACGCAAGGGCCGCACCGGCCCGGACGCCGCGACCGTGCTGAGCGTCGGCGTGCCCGGGTTCGGCTTCGGCGCCGGCTCGGGAGAGGTCTGGGGGCTGCACGTCGGGTTCAGCGGCGGCCACCGGCACTACGCCGAACGCCTGTCGACCGGGGCGCAGGTGCTGGGCGGCGGCGAGTTGCTGCTGCCGGGCGAGCTGCGGCTCGAAGTGGGCGAGTCGTACCGCAGCCCGTGGGTGTTCGGCTCGTACGGCGACGGCCTCGACGACCAGGCCCGGCGGTTCCACCGGTGGTTGCGCTCCCGCGAGCAGCACCCGACCCGCCCGCGCCCGATGACGATCAACGTCTGGGAGGCCGTCTACTTCGACCACGACCTCGCCCGCCTGCGCGACCTGGCCGACCGGGCCGCCGCCCTCGGCGTCGAGCGGTACGTGCTCGACGACGGGTGGTTCCGGGGGCGACGCGACGACCACGCCGGCCTCGGCGACTGGGTGGTCGACGGCGACGTCTGGCCCGACGGCCTGTCACCGCTGATCGACCACGTCACGGGCCTCGGCATGGAGTTCGGCCTCTGGTTCGAGCCCGAGATGGTCAACGAGGACAGCGACCTCGCCCGCGAGCACCCCGAGTGGATCCTGCAGACCGGCGACCGCCTGCCCCCGCGGTCGCGCGACCAGCAGGTGCTGAACCTCGGCATCGCCGGGGCGTTCGAGCACGTGCTCGGCCAGATGACGGCGATCCTCACCGAGTACGACATCGCCTACCTGAAGTGGGACCACAACCGCGACCTCGTCGACGCCGGCACCTGGCCGACCGGTGCCGCGGGCGTCCACGAGCAGACCCTCGCGGCGTACCGGCTGATGGACGAGCTCAAGGCGAGGTTCCCCGGTCTCGAGATCGAGTCGTGCTCGTCCGGCGGCGCCCGCGTCGACCTCGGCGTGCTCGAGCGCACCGACCGCGTCTGGGTCAGCGACTGCATCGACCCGCTCGACCGGCAGCAGATGAACCGCTGGACGATGCAGCTGCTGCCGCCCGAGCTGCTCGGCTCGCACATCGCCTCGGGCGTCAGCCACTCGACCGGCCGCTGGCACGAGCTGTCGTTCCGGGCGGGCACCGCCCTGTTCGGCCACCTCGGCATCGAGTGGGACCTCGCCCGGGCGACCGACGCCGAGAACCGTGACCTCGCCGCGTGGATCGCGCTCTACAAGGAGCACCGCCAGCTGATGCACACGGGCGACCTCGTGCGGGTCGACGAGGCCGACCCGTCGCTGCTGGTCTACGGTTCGGTCGCGGCCGACGCGAGCGAGGCCCTGTTCTTCCTCGCCTACGTGGGGCGGTCGGACGTCGCACCGCTCGGCCGCGTGCTGCTGCCCGGGCTCGACCCCGAGCGCCGGTACCGGGTCGCCCCCGTCACCGTCGGCTCGCCCGACCACGGCCTGACGCCCCCGCCGTGGTGGGGCGCGGCGGACGAGGGCGGCGCGTACCCCGGGGTGGTGCTCGACGGGCGCGCCCTGGCGGTCGCCGGGCTGCAGGCGCCGTCGTCGTTCCCCGAGCGGGTCGTGCTGCTGCGGGTCACCGCCGCGGGGTGAGGTGGGGGCGGCTGCCCGGCTCGCTGCCCGAGGAACCCCGTTCACGACGATGAACCCCGATGAATCGGGGTTCGTCTTCGCATTCGGGGTTCATCGGCGAACGGTCGGGCAGGAGGCGCGGGTCGGGCAGGAGGCGCGGGGCGGGCAGGAGGCGCGGGTCGCGTCCCGAGGGGCGCTCGCGGCGTCAGCGACCGAGCACGCGCGGCCTCGGCGACCGAGCGCGCGCGGCGTCAGCGACCGAGCGCGTGCATCTGGATGGCGACGGCGGCGGCGCCGCGGGCCCACTCGTCGAACCGGAACTCCTGGACGAGCAGGCGGGGCGGCGGGACCGCCCGGTGGGCGTCGCGTGCGATCGCCGCGTCCACCGCGGCCCCGCCGACGGTCGCGAGCCGCACGCCCTCGCCCGACATGAGGACCACCTCGGGGTCGAGCACGTTCAGCACGCCCGCGATCAGCTGGCCCAGGACGTCGGCGGCGGTGTCGACGACGACCCGCGCCTCCTGGTGTCCGTCGGCGGCGAGGACGAGCAGGTCGTCGTAGGCGACCGGGCGGCCGAGGGCCCGGGCGGCGGCGGCCTCGACCGCGGCGACCGTGAGGAACGCGCTCGCGCAGTCGTGGTGTCCGAGGTCGCAGGTGGGGGCCGGCACGTCGGCGCGGGCCGCAGCGGCGGCCGACGCGGGCACGCGCGCCGGCACCGGCACCGGCACGGGCACCGGCACCGGCAAGGGCACTTGCACCGGCACCGGCACCGGCACGGGCACGGCCACGGGCGCGGGCACGCCCTCGGGCGCCACGATCCGCTGGTGCCCGACGCTGCCCGCCGACGAGTGCGCCCCGCCGAGCACCTCGCCCGCGGCGACGAGGCCGAGCCCCACGCCGGCGCCGATCGTGACGAGGGCGAACGAGCGCAGCCCGCGTCCCTCGCCGAACCAGAGCTCGGCCTGGGTCAGCGCGCGGACGTCGTTCTCGACCCAGGTCGGCAGGTCGGTCATGGCGGTCAGCAACTCGGCGAGGGGCACGTCGTCCCAGCCGAGGAACGGCGCGTGCCGCACGTGGGCACGGTCGACGACCTGTCCGCCGACGGTGACGCCGACCGCGCGGATGCGGTCGTCCCGGCCGCGGGCCGAGGTCACGACCGCCGCGACCTGGGCGACGACGGCGGCGGGCGACGGGTCGGGCAGGTCGTCGTCGTGCCCGTCCAGCACCCTGCCCCGCTGGTCGGTCACGACGACGAAGAGGCGGTCACGGGTCAGCTTGACGCCGACGAAGTGGTGGGCGTCCGGGTCGAGGTCGAGCGGGACCGACGGGCGACCCGAGCCGGACGGCGCGAGGGACGCGCGTTCGACCAGCAGCCCGCTCTCGAGCAGGGGTCTGGTGATGCGCGTGAGGCTCGGGCCCGACAGGCCGAGCCGGGCGGCGAGCTCGGTCCGGGGGCGGGCGCCGTGCACGAGGATGTCGAGCACCACGGCCTGCGCGCTGCCGGCCAGCGGGGACCAGCCGCCGTGGGCGTGGCCGAGGGAACCGTGAGCGGGAGCGGCGTGCCCGGGAGCGTGGGAGTCCGTCACGCGACGATCCTAGGTGGCCGACCCGCGCCTCCTCGTCCCGACGTCGGGCTCCGCCCTGGCCGAGCCGGCGCCGCGTCGGGTCCCCCCGACGCCCGTCGCTGCGTACCCCGCCACCCGAAGTGGGGGACAACCGAGGGGGCCCTCGTGGCCGAACATGAGTCGTGGTGATCCTCATGGACGAAACGCGCGAACTCCCCCTGTGCACGCTGTGCGCGTCGCCGACCCGTCTCGAGCCCAACCCGTTCTACGGCACGGCCCTCTCGGTGCACCGTCACGTGCTCGTCTGCACCTCGTGCGCGACCGTCGGCTTCGCCCCGGCCGTCGCCGACGCCCCCGAGGAGGCGCGGCTCCGGTCCCGCCCCGTCGGCCTGCGTGCCCGCGTGGCCGGCTGGTACCGCGCGCTGCCCTGACGCCGCGGCCGTGCCTCCCTGGGCGTCCCGTGTCGCCGAGCGGTCGGTCAGCCCTGCGGCCGGCCGCCGCGGGAGCGGTCGGTCAGCCCTGCGACCGGCCGCCGCGGGAGGCCGCGGCATGCTCGGCGTCGGCCTGGAACCGGCCGGCCGCCTCGGCGTCGAGCTCGGTGCCCGCGCCGCAGTAGGCGCAGGTGTAGACGTGCTTCGTCGAGTACGGGATCACCGGGATGAAGAACAGCGTGAACCACCGACGGTGCTTGACCAGTCGCTGCGCGGCCTCGTTCCCGCAGACCCGGCAGACGAAGAAGAGAACGCCGAGCAGGGCGCTCGTGCCCTTGGTGCCGAAGATGATCATGCGCTCACCCTAGGCGGCGTCGGAGCAGCCGGGCGGGCGGCGGTCGTCGGACATCCGCTCCCTCCTCTCGGTGTTCGCGCCGGCGAACACCGCGAGAGAGCCAGGGACCCACCCCGTGGGATCGACGTTTGCACGTCGATCGTCATGGGATTACACTTCCGATGAGATGAAGCGGGATCTCTGTTGGGTCCCTGGTTCTCTTCACGGAGAGCACATCGAGGCCCGAGATCGGTTGGACGGTCTCGGGCTTCGCCATGCCCGGGGGTCGTTCCGGCGGTGCGACTCGAGCGGGCACGCGGGCACGCGGGCACGCGGAGCCCGCCCCGCCTCACCCGGCGCGGAACCGCCGCAGGCGCAGGCTGTTCGTCACGACGAACACGGACGACGCCGCCATCGCCGCGCCGGCCAGCACGGGGTTGAGCAGCCCGAGCATCGCGACCGGGATCGCCGCGACGTTGTAGGCGAAGGCCCAGAACAGGTTGCCCTTGATGGTGCCGAGCGTGGCCCGTGACAGGCGGATGGCGTCGGCCACCCCGGCGAGCTCGCCGCTGACGACGGTCAGGTCGCCGGCCGCGATGGCCGCGTCCGTGCCGGTCCCGAGGGCGATGCCCAGGTCGGCGGTGGCGAGGGCCGCCGCGTCGTTGACGCCGTCGCCGACCATGGCGACGACGCGACCCTCGGCCTGCAACCGGGCCACCGCCTCCACCTTCTGCTGCGGGGTCGCCTGCGCCACGACGTCCGCCGCGGCGATGCCGACCTGCGCCGCGACGTGCCGCGCCGCGCCCGCGTTGTCGCCGGTCAGCAGCACGGGCGTCAGGCCCAGGCCGCGGAACCGCTCGACGGCCTCGCGCGCACCGGGCTTCACGGTGTCCGCGACGGTGACGACACCGCGCACCCGACCGTCCCAGGCGACGGCGACGGGGGTCGCACCGGTCGCCTCGGCGGCGGCGAACGCCCTCTCGAGCCCGGGAGGCGCGGTGACCGACCACTCGTCGGCCAGCCACCCGGGGCGGCCGACCAGCACGAGCGTGCCGTCGACGAGGGCCTGGACGCCGGCCCCGGCGTGGGCGGTGAACTGCTCGGCGGCCGGGACGACGACCCCGCGCCGGGCGGCCTCGGCCTCGACCGCGCGGGCGACCGGGTGCTCCGAGCCGGACTCGACGGCGGCGGCCCGGGCCAGGACGTCGTCGACCCCGGTGGCCGCGGCGTCGTCGAGGACGACCTCGCGCACGCTCATCCGCCCGGTCGTGACCGTCCCGGTCTTGTCGAGGACGATCGTGTCGACCGTGCGGGTGCGCTCGAGCACCTGCGGCCCCCGGATCACGATGCCGAGCTGCGAGCCGCGGCCCGTGCCGACCAGCAGCGCGGTGGGCGTCGCGAGCCCGAGCGCGCACGGGCAGGCGATGATCAGGGTGGCGACGGCGGCGGTGAACGCGGTCTGCAGCGACCCGGCGAAGAAGCCACCGCCCCCGGCACCCCCGACGAAGCCGCCGAACGCGAGCCAGCCGACGAAGGTCAGCACCGCCAGCCCGATCACGACCGGCACGAACACGGCCGAGACCCGGTCGGCCAGTCGCTGGACCTCGGCCTTGCCGCTCTGCGCCTCCTCGACGAGGCGTCCGAGCCGGGCGAGCTCGGTGTCGGCCCCGACGCGGGTGATCTCGACGAGCAGGCGTCCGCCCACGTTGAGGGTCGCTCCGACGACGCGGTCGCCCGGGCCGACCTCGACCGGCACCGACTCGCCGGTCAGCATGCTCAGGTCGACCGCCGAGGTGCCCTCGCGTACGAGGGCGTCGCTGGCGATCGCCTCGCCCGGACGGACGACCACGAGGTCGCCGGGCACCAGACCCGCGGTGGCGACCCGCGCCTCCTGACCGTCGCGCAGGACGGTGGCCTCCTTCGCGCCGAGTTCGAGCAGGGCGCGCAGGGCCTCGCCCGAGCGGCGCTTGGCGCGGGCCTCGAGCCAGCGGCCGAGCAGGATGAACACGGTCACGGCCGACGCGACCTCGAGGTAGAGCTCGGTCGGACCGCCGTGGGTGGCGACCAGGCTGAACGACATGTGAATGCCCGGCCGGCCGGCGTCGCCGAAGAACAGGGCCCAGAGCGACCAGGCGAAGGCGGCGACCACGCCGACGCTGACGAGGGTGTCCATGCTCGCGGTGCCGTGGCGGAGGTTGACGGCGGCGGCGCGGTGGAAGGGCCAGGCCCCCCACACGGCGACGGGGGCCGCGAGGGTCAGCGCGAGCCACTGCCAGTTCGTGAACTGCAGGGCCGGCACCATCGACAGCACGACGACGGGCAGGGCGAGGGCGGCGCTGACGAGGGTGCGCCGGCGGAGGGCGTCGACCTCGGTGGCGCGGGCGTCCGGGGCAGCGTCGGACGAGCCGTCGGCCGCGCCGGTCGGGGACGCAGGAGGCGCGGGCACGGTGGCCCCGTACCCCGCGGCGGCCACCGTGGCGATGAGCGCGTCGACGTCGGGCACCCCGGGGTCGCCGTCGCGTGCATCGTCGACGGCACCGGCCACGACCCGCACGTGCGCCTTCTCGGTCGCGTAGTTCACCGAGGCCTCGACGCCGGGCAGCTTGTTGAGCTTGCGCTCGATGCGGTTGGCGCAGGAGGCGCAGGTCATGCCGGTGATGTCCAACTGCACCGCGTCGGGTGGCAGGGTGCTCCCGGTGACGCCCTCGCCCGGCCGACCCGCGCCTCCGGCGGTGGTCATCGTGCGGAGAGCTGGTAGCCGGCCTCTTCGACGGCGGCGCGCAGCTGGTCGTGCTCGACGGTGGCGTCGGCCTGGACCGAGACGGTGGACGCGCCTCCGGGGTTGAGGTCGACCTCGACCGAGTCGACGCCGACGACCTCGGAGAGCTCTTCGGTGACGCTCGCGACGCAGTGCTCGCAGGTCATGCCGTCGACCTGCAGGGTGGTGATGGTGGTGTCGGTCATGCGCTGTCCTCTCGATCGGGCCTCAGCTTATACCCCCTAGGGGTATCCCTGCCAGGCCTGCCCGCCGGTTGTCCCCCACCTCCGAGATGCCTCCGAGACGGCCCGGCCCCCAGGGAGGCCGACTACTAACGGAGGGGTACCCGCCAGGACGGCGGGAGAGAGAAGGCACCCGACCATGACCGAGATCACCGCACACCACGGCCTCTTCAAGGACACGAACCTCCACGTCGACGACACCGGCGGCACGGGCCGCACCGTCGTCCTGATCCACGGCTGGCCCCTCTCGGGCGAGTCGTGGAGCAAGCAGGTCCCCGCGTTCGTCGAGGCCGGCTACCGCGTCGTCACCTACGACCGCCGCGGCTTCGGACGCAGCGACAAGCCGAAGACCGGCTACGACTACGACCACCTCACCGAGGACCTGCACACCGTCCTCACCGAGCTCGACCTGCAGGACGTCACGCTCGTCGGCTTCTCGATGGGTGGCGGCGAGGTCGCCCGATACTTCAGCAAATACGGCACCGAGCGCCTGCACAGCGTCGTCTTCGCCTCGGCCGTGCCGCCGTACCTGCTCAAGACCGACGACAACCCCGACGGACCCCTCACCAAGGAGGCCGCCGCCGAGATGACGGCCGGCCTGACCAAGGACGAGGACTCGTTCTACGACGACTTCACGACCGGCTTCTTCTCGGTCGACGGCGTCCTCAAGGTGTCGGAGGCCGACCGCCAGGACGCCCTCCGTCTCGCCAAGCAGGCGAACAAGGCCGCCGCCCTCGAGGCCATGGCCTCGTTCGCGAACACCGACTTCCGTGACGACCTGACCAAGGTCACCGTGCCGACGCTGGTCATCCACGGCGACGGCGACGCGACCGTGCCGTACGAGGGCTCGGGCGCCCGGACGCACGCGGCGATCGCCGGGTCCGAGCTGCACGTGATCGCCGGTGCGCCGCACGGTGCGAACGTCAGTGACGCCGACGAGTTCAACCGCGTCGTGCTCGAGTTCCTGAAGAAGTAGAGCGGAACCCGACGCGACCGCAGGAGGCGCGGTGCCGGTCCTCGAGACCGGTGCCGCGCCTCCTGCGCACCGGCGTCGACCCCTCGGACACGACCACCCCTCGTCCGGGGGTGAAGGTCACGGGCGGGTAACGAAGTGACCGAGATCCAAACCTTCTCGCCCTCGGTGGCGAACCCTGTACATCCCCACCGGGACCAACTGACAAGGAGCTTCACCATGAACGCCTTCACTCGCAAGCGCATCACGAAAGCCGCCTTCGGCATCGCCGCCTCCGGCGCCCTGATCTTCTCGCTCGCCGCCTGCTCGTCCAACTCGGGCACCGCGACCGACACCTCCTCGACGTCGTCGTCCTCCTCGTCCGAGCCCTCGGCCGCGTCGACGCCCGCCGCGTCGATCGCCGACCTCAGCAACGGCGTCGACACCCAGGTCGCCGTCGACCAGTCCTTCGTCGACGCGATCACCTCGCTCGGCCTGACCCCCGGCGTCGTCGGCACCGCGACCTTCACCGACGGCACCTTCGCCTTCCCCATCACGGGCGGCAACGTCGACTACTACGGCCCCGACAGCGACGTGCGACCCTACGTCCAGGGCGAGATCGACCACGACGGCTCCGGCCTGTCGCTGACCTCGGCCGACGGCACCGTCGTCGAACTCACCGACTTCCGCATCGACCCGGGCGAGTCGAAGCTCTACGGCACCGTCACCGCCAACGGCACCGTCGCCGCCGAAGACGCCTACCTCTTCAACCTCTGGGGTGGCACGCTGAAGCCGATCCAGATGGAAGGCTCCAACGCCGTCCTCGAGGGCACCACGGTGCACATCAGCCCCGACGCCGCGTCGCTGCTGAACCAGACCTTCAAGACCGACGCCGTCCAGGACGAGATGCTCGTCGGCGTCGCGAAGATCACCGCCGCCACGGAGTAGTACCTGCCTGGCCGGCTACCCGCCGGCCCGGCCCCAGGGCCGCACCCCGCCTCGCGAGGTGCGGCCTGGAACCCGGGTCGTCTCCGTGACGACGCACCGGCCCCGCCCTGCTCGACGGGGTCGGCGATCCCGGTGGACCCCGCCTCGTGCTCACGCACGGGGCGGGGTTTTTCCGTTGCCGCCCGGGGCCGGCCCGGGGTCAGGGGGTGCGGCGGCGACCGGCGGAAGGCTCGGGAGGCGCGGCGGGCGGCCACGGGTCGGGCTCGGCTGCACTGCGGGCGATGAGCGCGCGGACGTCGGCGTCGTGCTGCAGCGTCCACGCCACGGCCGAGTTCAGCGACGACGCCGTGCGCAACCACGGGCGCCGCCCGCCCTCGTCACGACAGTGGGCGTAGACGTCGAACGCGAAGCCGCCCGTGACCGGCCGCTGGCGCACGTAACCGAGCGGAGCCGCCTCGCCCTGCCGGATCAGCCACAGCCCCTGCCCGCCCGGGATCGGCGGGATCGCGCACGGATGCTCGGCCGGCGGCTTGCGCAGTGCCGCCCGCGCGTTCTCGAACTTCGTCTGCACGCCCATGTCGGCGACCGTAGGCGCGACCACCGACGTCCGGCGTACGACGAAAGTCGTACGGCAGGTCCCGACTCCTGCACCCGGTGCGGCCGCGGCGCAGCCGCGAGCGTAGAGGCATGATCACGACACCGACCCGAGAAGCCCCTTCGTCCCGGCGGCGCCACCCGCGCCTCCTCGTCCGCACGACCCGCACGACCCGTCTCGCCGCCGCCGCAGCCGTCGTCGCCCTGGGCGTCACGCTCGCCGGGTGCGCGTCCGGGGCGACGGGCGCGACCGCCGACCCCGCGCCTCCTGCACCGCCTCAGCACCAGCCCGGCGGTCACTCGCTCGCCAAAGACGACGTCGACACGTGGCTCGACGGCGCCGTCGGATCGGCCCTGCAGACGACCGGCATCCCGGGGGCGACCGTCTCGGTCGTCGCCGACGGGAAGGTGCTGACCGCCCGCGGCTACGGCATGGCCGACACCGGCACCGGCGAGACCGACGCGCGCCGGGTCGACCCCGAGCGCACGCTGTTCCGCATCGGCTCGGTGTCGAAGGTGGTCTCGGCCACCGCGATCATGCAGCTCGTCGAGAAGGGCGATCTCGACCTCGACGCCGACGTGCAGCAGTACCTCGACTTCGACCTCGACACCCCGAAGGGCGCCGTCACCCTGCGGCACCTGCTCACCCACACGGCCGGCTTCGAGGAGGTCATCGCGGGGCTGATCGGCACGCCCGGCAGCGAGAAGACGCTGCGCGAGGCCGTCTCGGAGGCGCCTCCCGCCCAGGTGTTCACGCCCGGCACCACCCCGGCGTACTCCAACTACGGAGCCACCCTGGCCGGGTACGTCGCCGAGCGCGTCAGCGGCGTCCCGTTCGCCGACCTGCTGCAGCAGGACGTCTTCGACCGTGCGGGCATGACCTCGTCGTCGTTCGCCCAGCCGCTGCCCGCCGACCTCGACGCCCGACTGGCGCACGGCTACCCGGACGACTCGAAGCCCGCCGTCGCCACCGAGGTCGTCAACGCGGCCCCGGCCGGTGCGATGTCGGCCACCGCGACCGACATGGCCCGCTTCATGCTCGCCCAGCTGGGCGACCTGCCGGACGACCAGGCGCTGCTGCAGCCCGACACGCTCGCCGAGATGCACCGTCCCGCCCTCGACGCCGACGACCTCGGCACGCTCGTGGCCGGCCAGCGCATGGACCTCGCGTTCTTCGACGACAGCACGCCCGGCCTGGCCGCCTTCGGCCACGACGGCGACACGCAGGTCTTCCACTCGGCGATGCGGATGTTCCCCGAGCACGACACCGGCATCTTCCTGAGCATGAACGGCAGCGGACGATCGGCCACGGCCTCGCTCGACCTGCGCACCACGGTGCTGCAGGGGTTCGCCGACCGGTACCTGCGTGACGCGGCGACCGTCGGCATGGCCGACACGGACAGCCGAGGAGGCGCGGGCACGGTCGACGGCGACGCCTCCGGCTCCGAGACGGTCGCCTCGGGGACCGGCTCCGGCTCCGCTGACGGCTCCGGCGACGCCTCCGACGGCCCCGTGGCCGCCGACCTGGCCGGCACGTACCTCTCGTCGCGCTCCCCCGTCACCAACCCCGGTGCCCTGCTCGCCTTGAGCGGTCAGACCACGATCGTCCCCCGCTCCGACGGCACGGTCGCCGTCACGCCGAAACCCCTCGGCATGACCACCGGCGTCTACGAGAAGGTCGGGACCGACCTGTGGCGCGAGGTCGGCGGGGACGCCCTGCTCGCGACGCGGACCACCGACACCGAGGGGGACGCGTCCGTCGAGGCGATCTCGTGGGGCGCCTCCTTCACCATGCTGCGGGCGCAGCCCTGGCAGGCCGCGTCGGCCGTGCTGCCGAGCGTGGTCCTGGCCGTCGTGGTGCTGCTCGCCTCGATGATCGCCTGGCCCTCCACCGCCCTCGCCGGCGTGGGACGCCGACGTCGGGACCTCCGGGCCGGCCTGTCGACCGGGTCGGCGACCACCACCCCGCGTCGCCGCGACCGCACCCTGTTGCTGTCGCGTCTGGGACAGGCGTCGACGCTGCTGGCCCTCGTCGGCTGGGCGGTCGTCGCGGTGCAGGCCATGTCGTTCGCCGAGGTGTCGGCCGTCACCCTGCGCCTGCTCCAGGGACTGCAGCTGCTCGGCGTCGTCGCGATCGTGCCGGCCGCCCTGGTCGCCTGGCAGGCCGTGCGCGAGCGTCGCGGCTGGGCCGTCGTGACCGGACGCGTGCTCGTGCTCGTGTCGCTCGTCGTGCTCGCCGGCTTCGCCTTCGGCTTCCGCCTCATCGCCCCGAGCGTGAGCTTCTGATGACCCGCCCCCAGCGCGACACCCGGGCCGACGGTGCACAGCCGTCGTCGGCCCGGGGCCGGGACGCCCGCGGCACCTGGCATGCTCGGACGGTGACCACGACCCCCGACACCTCGCCCGCTCCGGGCGGTCCGCGCGGCCAGGCCGGTTCGGCCGGGCAGGCCGGGCAGGCCGGGCAGGCCGGTTCGGCCGGTTCGGCCGGGCCCGGGATGGCGACGGTGCGCCGCGTCCTCGATCGGCTGGGCGTGCACACGGTGCTCGGCCGCGACGTCGCCCTCGCCGGCGTCTGGGCGCTCGTCACGGTGGCCTTCCTCGCCACGCTGCTGGCCGCGGGCGAGTTCTACGGCGCGAACCGCAGCATCCCGACCGCCCAGATCGTCGCCGTGATCGTGCTGGCGCTCGTCCAGCACGTGCCCCTGGCACTCCGACGCGTCCGACCCGTCACGGCCCTGCTCGCGGTCGCCGTCCTGCAGGCCGCCCTGCTCACCGTGCTGCCGACCGGCCTCGCCCTCTGGACGGCCGCCCCCGTCGTCACGGCCTACACGGTCGCCACCCTGCGGCCGACCCGGGACGTCGTCGGGGCGGTGCTCGCCGCCGTGGGCATCGAGGCCGTCGGTGCCGCCGTCGGGGCGACGGCGATCGTCAAGGACCAGCTGGGCGCCCCCGCCGGGCTCGGCGAGGTCGGCGTCGTCGTCGAGGCGCTCGCCCTCGTGGCCAGCGCCGTGCTGATCAACGGCGTGAGCGCCGCCGTCGGCTCGTGGGTGGCCCTGCGCCGGGCCCACGACCGCGACGCCCGGGCCCGCGCGGCCGAGAGCGTCGAGCACCAGGCGACGCTCACCCGGGCCGCGGTCGCCGCCGAGCGCACCCGCATGGCCCGTGAGCTGCACGACGTCGCCGCGCACCACCTCACCGGGCTCGTCGTGCAGGCCGGTGCCGCCGAACGCCTCGTCGACGGCGACCCCGAGCGCGCCAAGGAGTCCCTGCGCAGCGTCCGCGCCCAGGGCCGCGAGACCCTCGACGCGCTGCGGTCGATCGTGGGCATCCTCCGCGAGACGGGCGACGGACCGAGCGGCACCGTGCCGGTCCCCGGTCTCGGCGACGTGGCCGACCTCGTCGACCAGGCCCGCGCCTCCGGGGCCGTCGTCGCGTCGCACGTCGACGGGACGCTGCCGTCGCTGGCCCCGCTCGCCGACGTCACGGCCTACCGCACCGTGCAAGAGGCGCTCGTCAACGCCCGTCGGCACGCGCCGGGGGCGACGGTCGAGCTGCACCTGACCGCGACGGCCGGGTCCCTCGTGATCGTCGTCGAGAACGACCTGCCCGTGGCTCGCGACACGTCGGGGGGCGGCGGCTTCGGGCTGGTCGGCATGCGTGAACGGGCCGACCTGATCGGTGGGCGGCTCGACACCGGAGCGACCGCGGACGGCCGCTGGCGAGTGCGACTCGAGCTGCCGGTCGAGGCCGAGGCCTCGGCGGAGGCCCCGGCGGGCGGGCCGTCGGCGACCGCTGCGGCGACCGGGGCCGACGGCGGGGCCGCCTCGGGGCCCACCTCGGGGCTCCGGCCGGGGCCGGACACGGGGATCACCGGCGGGGGTGCCGAGTGATCCGGGTCGTGCTGGTCGACGACCAGGCGATCGTGCGCACGGGCTTCCGGGTCGTGCTCGAGACGGCAGGCGGCATCGAGGTCGTCGGCGAGGCCTCCGGGGGGCGCGAGGCGGTCGACGTCGTGCGGCGCACCCGACCCGACGTCGTCGTGATGGACGTGCGCATGCCCGGCGGCGACGGCATCGAGGCGACGCGGGCGATCGTCGACGGGCGGGTCGGGCCCGGTGCCGCCGGAACGGCCGCTGCCGGCGGCCTCGGCTCGTCAGCGCCCCTCGGCGGCGGTCCGGCTCTCGGCGGCGATGCGACCCTCGGCGGCGATGCCGTCGACAGGCAGGAGGCGCGGGTCGGGTCGGCGAGCACCCCCGCGGTCCTCGTCGCCACGACCTTCGACCTCGACGAGTACGTGTTCGGCGCCCTCGAGGCCGGTGCGAGCGGGTTCGTGCTGAAGGACGTCGAGCCCGACGAGTTCGTCGGCGCCGTGCGGGCACTCGCATCGGGGCGGGCCGCGATCGACGGTGCCACCACGCGGCGGGTGATCGCCGAGTTCACCCGACGCCGGCGGGCATCGGCGGTCGAGCCGTCGCCCGACGTCCTGACGGAGCGCGAGCGCGAGCTCGTCCGCCTGCTCGGCGAGGGGCTGTCCAACGACGAGATCGGCGAGCGCCTGGTGGTCGAGACGAGCACGGTCAAGTCGCACCTCACCCGCATCACGACCAAGCTCGGCACCCGCGACCGACTGCAGACGGTCGTCTGGGCCTACCGTTCGGGCCTGCTGCCCTGAGCCCGGGGCCGAGGCCGATCGGCCTCCCGTCATCGGCCCGGGTCGCACCACGAACCGGACGTCGCACCGCCGATCTCGACGGTGCGACGTCCGGTCCGCGGTGCGACGCGCGGGCCCGAGCAGCATCACGACCCGCTGGTAGCCTCGGGGCGTCGCGGGACCACGGGGGTGCCCGGACGGAGGGGACGACATGTCGATCAGGACCACGCTGCCCGTCGGGGCCGCCACTCTCGTGTTGCTGTTGACCGGGTGCTCAGGGGGTGCCGGCGACGAGCCGACCACGACGCCGAGCGCCACCACCACGGCGAGTCCGTCGGCCACGGCGACTGCCGACGCCTCGTCGGCCGCCCTCTCGGACGCCGAACTGGCGTCCGTCTTCACGGGCATCCAGTTCGTGCCCGACGAGTTCGACACGACCGACCAGCTGCTCGACTCGGTCTACCCGGGGCTGACCGCGAGCGACCCGAGCTGCCTCGCCCCGTTCGGCGTCGGCTGGGACGACGCCGCCCCCGACGGCGCGCTCGAGTTCGGCACGAGCAACGACCGCTCGATGACCACCGTCGTCGCGAGCACGGGTGACGACGACGCGGCTTCGGCCCTGGTCGCCGAGGCGTCCGACGCCCTGACCCGCTGCGCGGACGGAACCGCCCTCTTCACGATGCAGGGCCAGCCCGTGCAGACCACGGTCGAGACCACCGAGCCGACCCTCACGGGCACCGACGAGTCGCTCGGCTGGCGCGTCACGGGCACCGTCGGCGGCGGCAGCTTCACCCTGGTCGGCCTGACCGCCCGCGTCGGCGGGGACGCCGTCGCGGTCGTCGGCTGGGACCCGTCGTCGAACGCCACGAACGTGCCGCTCGCGACCCAGATGTTCGTCGACGCCCTCTAGTCGGGCCTGCCCGGAGCCGTCACCGCACCGACGTCGGCCGTGCTGACGAGGCACCGCCGAGTGGACAGGACGCCGCGGCGTTCGGCGGTGTCCTGTCCACTCGGCGGTGTCGCAGGGGCGGGGCGGTCAGGCGATCGGCTCGACCAGCGCGACGTGCTGCGTCGCCACCCGCACGGGCTGGCCGGCGAACGCCGCGGCCCGCGCCTCGGACTGCAGGTAGGCGGCCTCGACCTCGGCGAACCGTGCGGCGTCGCCGGGGGTGCTGACGGCCCAGACGAACTGGTTGGCGTCACGGTCCGCGTAGGCGAACTCGATCGCGAAGCCCTCGGACAGCCGAGCCGGGATCAGCGTCGAGGTGAACCACGCGACGAAGTCGTCGAGCACCCCCTCGACGAGCTCGTAGCGGCGCAACTGGACGGTCTTCGACGAGTCGGTCATGCCGCCACCCTACTGACGCCGCGCCCCCGCTCCTGCCCCAGCCCCAGCCCCAGCCCCAGCCCCACAGCACCACGAGATGGCCACCGCACCACGACTAGTCCTGGCGCTGTGACCATCTCCTGGCGCCATGCCGGCCCGGCACGCACGCCCGGCACGGCGCAGCCCGGCCCAGCCCGCCGGGTAGCGTGGCGGCGTGACCCCGCTGACGCTCGCCCTCGCCGCCGCGGCCATCGTGGTCGGCGCCCTCACGCAGCGCATGGCGGGCATCGGCTTCGCGCTGACCGCCGCACCCCTCCTCGTGGTGGTGCTCGGCCCCGAGGCCGGCGTCTCGGTCGGCAACGCCCTCGCCGCCGTGCTCGCGCTGGTCGTGCTGGCGAGCACCTGGCGCACGGTGCGGTGGCGGACGGCGGCCCTCCTCGTCCTGCCCGCCCTCGTGACGATCCCGATCGGCGCGTGGGTCGTGCAGACCGCCCCGACCGGCCCGCTGACCATCGCGGTGGGCGCCCTGGCCCTGGTCGGCGTGCTCGTGATGGCGTTCTCGAGCCGCGCGCGCCTCCTGCCCGGGCGGGTCGGCGCCGTGGCCGCGGGCGCCCTCGGCGGCTTCATGAACGTCACGGCCGGCGTCGGCGGTCCGGCGCTGACGGTGCACGCCACGAGCGACCGCTGGCCCCGGGAGGTCTTCGTCGGCACCGGCCAGGTGTTCCTGCTGGCGATCAACCTGACCTCGGTGCTGACGAAGGGCATCCCGTCCGAGCCGGTCCCCGTCTGGGCGGGAGCCCTCGGCCTGCTGTTCGTCGGCGCCTTCGTCGGACACCACCTCAGCAAGGTCGTCCCGGCCCGGGTCGGCCGCATCCTCGTCCTGACGCTCGCGGCCGTCGGCAGCGCCCTCGCCCTCGTACGCGGCATCACCCAGCTCTGACCCGGCCGCACCCGGCCGCGCCCGGCCGAGGAGGCGCGGGTCGCCACCCCACGCCCCTCGCCTAGACTCGGCCCGCCATGCAGTGCGACTACTTCGACGCGGGGCTGTGCCGTTCGTGCACGCTCCTCGACCGCCCCTACCCGGTCCAGGTCGCCGAGAAGGAGGCGCGCGTCCGCGACCTCCTCGGCGAGGGCCATGCGCCCTCGGCCTGGCTGCCGACGCTGACCGGCCCCGAGTCGGGGTTCCGCAACAAGGCGAAGATGGTCGTCGGCGGCACGATCGACGAGCCGACGCTCGGCATCCTCGACGGCCGCGGGCAGGGCGTCGACCTGCGCGGCTGCGGGCTGCACACGTCAGGAATCCAGGAGGCACTGCCCACGCTGGCGGCGTTCGTGACCCGGGCGCGCCTCCTGCCCTACGACGTCCCGCGTCGCCGCGGCGAGGCGAAGTACGTGCACGTGACCGAGTCGCCCTCGGGCGAGCTGATGGTGCGCTTCGTGCTGCGCAGCGAGCAGGCCCTGCCCCGGCTGCGGTCCGAACTGCCCTGGCTGCTCGAGGCCCTGCCCGGGGTCGCGGTCGTGTCGGTCAACCTGCTGCCCGAGCACAAGGCCGTGCTCGAGGGCACCGACGAGATCGTGCTGACCGAGCGCGAGACGCTCACCATGCAGCTCGGCGGGGTCGACCTCGAGCTGCGCCCCCAGAGCTTCTTCCAGACGAACACGGCGATCGCGGCCGGGCTCTACGCGCAGGCCGCCGAGTGGGTCGACGCGATCGACCCGGCCACGGTGTGGGACCTCTACTGCGGCGTCGGAGGCTTCGCCCTGCACGTCGCGCGCCCGGGCGCCGGCCGCACGAGTCGACACGCGCACCGCGAGGTCGTCGGCATCGAGACCAGCGAGGAGGCGGTGGCCAGCGCCCGGGGCAGCGCCCGTCGCGCCGGCCTCGAGCACGTGCGCTTCGCGGCCGACGACGCGACCCGGTTCGCGACGGGCGCGTCCGCGGGGGCGGCGTCCTCGGGTACCGGCACCGCGCCTCCCGAGCTCGTGATAGTCAACCCGCCGCGACGCGGGATCGGGGCGACGCTGGCCGGCTGGCTCGAGGGGTCGGGCGTCGAGCACGTCGTCTACTCGAGCTGCAACCCCGTCACCCTGGCGAGCGACCTCGACGCGATGCCGTCGTTCGACGTGGTCGCCGCGCGCGTGTTCGACATGTTCCCGCAGACGACGCACCTCGAGGCGATGGCCCTGCTGCGCCGCCGCTGAGCGCTCCGCCACCTCCCGACGACGAACCCCGTTCACGAAGACGAACCCCGATCGAACGGGGTTCGTCTTCGTGAACGGGGTTCGCGGCGGACGTCCCGCCGGGCAGGGCTCAGAGCCCAGGGCTCAGAGCACGACGGTGCTGCTGCGCCAGCCGAGCGAGTCGGCACCCGTCTGCCACACGACGGTGAGGCCGCGGCCGGCCCCGCTCGACTCGCCGACCTCGGTCGTGAAGCGCTTGCCCGAGCCGGCCGACACGGCCTCGATCGACGGCAGCTGCTGACCGTCGAGGAAGACCCAGAGCGTGTCGGGGTAGCCGACGACGCTCGGCTCGGTCTGGTCCTGGCTCAACGGGCTGGCGAACGAGATCGACGCGGGGGCCGTGGTGTCGTACACCGCGCCTCCTGCGCTCTGGTCCTCGGCCCCGACGGCCGGGTTGTCCCACTCGTAGACCGAGTCGCCGGTCGGCGGCACGCCGGCGTCGTCGACGCGCAGGCCGTCGGCCGTCTCGCGCACGATCCAGGCGTCGGCGAGGTCGTCGGTCGTGGCGCTCACCAGCGTGAACGCGCCCTCGGGCCCCTCGGCCACGGCCAGGTCGGCGTCGACCAGGACCGACGCCTCGTCGGGCGTCACCGTGCCGTCCACCGGCGAGTACTCGGCGAAGGTCCGCTCGGCGCCGTAGAACTGCTGCGCCTCGGGGGTCAGCAGGGCCCAGGCCGCCGCCGTGTCGCCGCCCGAGATCGCGTCGAGGTAGCGGACGACGAGCGCCTGCTCGGCCGAGTCCTGTTCGGAACCGGCGGGGGTCGCGCTCGTCGCGGGGGCGCTCGGCACGCCGGTCGCCGCGGCGGTCGGGGCCGTCACGGCGGGATCGGAGGTGCATCCGGTGGCGGCGACCAGCGCACCGACGGCGAGGGTCGAGGTCATGAGTAGCTCTCGTGTCTTAGCCATGCGTGGCACGGTAGCGACGGCCCGCCCGGGTTCGTCGCGACTCCCAGGGGATGCCCACGAGCGTCGGAGGGACCCCGGAGGCGCGGGCCGGGTCAGGCGCGCGCGACGACCACCCAGCCGTGCGGGCCGGGTCAGGCGCGCGCGACGACCGCCCAGCCGTGCGGCCCCACCGACAGGACGTCGCCGTCGAGGCCCGCGTCCCGACCGGCCACCCACTCGCCCGGGGCCGGGTCGGTCACGCGCAGCTCGTCGTCGCCGAGGTTCAGCGCGACGACGAGCGACCGGCCCGCCCCGACGCCCGTGACCTCGAGCACGAGCGACTCGTTCGCGACCGACACGGTGCGGCTGCGGGCGGTGTGCAGCCACGGGTGCCGACGTCGCACGCCGATCAGCTCCTGGTGCAGGGCGAGGACCTCGGGGAGGGCGTCCGGGACGCCGGCACCCGGAGCCTCGGCAGGCGTCGAGGGGAACGCCGGACGCACCGCGTCGTCGCCGCCGACCCGCGCCTCCTTGACGGCCCGCAGGCCGAACTCGTCCCCGTAGTAGACCGAGGGCGTGCCGCCGAGGGTGAAGAGCAGCACGATCGCGTGGGCGTGGTGGCGGTCGTCGTCGATCTGGCTGGCGATGCGCGTGACGTCGTGGTTGCCGACGAAGGTCAGCGGCACGAAGTCGTCGAGGAACCCGTCGTGACGCTGCAGCGCCCACTCGAGCTCGAACAGGTTGACCTCGGCCAGGGCGTGCCAGACGCCCTGCCACAGTTCGTACTGGGTCACCGAGTCGAGGCCTCCGTCACGGACGGCCGCCGCGTAGTCGCCGTGCAGCACCTCGCCCACGACGTACACGTCGGGGTGCCGTTCGCGGAGCGGCGGCAGCACGGTCGCCCAGAACGACGACGGCACCGAGTAGGCGGCGTCGAGCCGCCAGGCGTCGGCACCGCGGTCGGCCCAGTACGTCAGGACGTCCGTGACCGTGCGGGCGACCTCGGGCGACGAGTGGTCGAGGGCGATGAGCCCTCCGTGCCCCTCGAAGGTGCCCAGGCTGCCGTCGTCCTCGCGCCGGAACAGGGAGGCCGCGCTCGAGTCGGGGTCGCGACGTGCCTCGACCAGCGCGGGGAACTCGGGGCCGACGTGGTTGAAGACGCCGTCGAGCATGACCTTGACGCCCTTCGCGTGGGCGGCCTCGATCAGGATGACGAGGTCGGCCTCGGTGCCGAGACGCGGGTCGACCGCGAACCAGTCGATGGTGTCGTAGCCGTGGGTCGACGACGCGAAGACCGGCCCGAGGGCGAGCCCGTTGGCCCCGAGGGCCACCAGGTGGTCGAGCCACGGCACGAGATCGAGGAGGCGCGGTGCCGGCGAGCGGTCCGCTCCCGTCGTGTCCGCCCCGACGAACCCGAGGGGGTACACGTGCCACCACACGACGTGCTCGGTCCAGGAGGGGCCCGGCAGGGCGGTGGCCGTCGTCGGGGACTCGTGTTCGCTCATTCGCGCCACCCTAGTGACGGGCGGTCGTGAGGTGTCCCCCGCCCAGCTCGCGGGGCGCAGCTCGCGGGGCGTCGGCGTCAGCTCGCGGGGCCGAGCAGGACGGCGAGCAGGGCGGCCGCCCCGCCGACGATGAACAGCATCGTGCCGGCCTGCATCGTGCGGGTCTTGTTGCGGTCGGCCGTGGGGACGTCGACCTCGAGGATCGGGCAGCCCGACCACCCGATGAGCCCGACGCTCAGGGCGACCAGCGCGGCACCGACCCAGAACAACGTCGCGAGCCCGGCCGAGAGGAGGGCCGGCCGCCAGCCGGTCGCGAGCAGCAGCCCCAGGGCCACCGCCACGCTGCCGACCGCGGCGACGAACCAGATCGTGCCGGTCCACATGATGCGTTGGACGTTCTTCTCGGGGGTCATCAGGTCGTGCAGCTCGTGGGTCACCAGAACATCTTTCACCCTCTGCAGCGATCCGGCCCGCACGGGTGCGGCGACTACTCCGTGGCGCCCTCGAGCAGCGGCACCAGCTGGTCGAGCGCGTACTGGCGCGAGAGCGCCGAACCGAGCGAGTACGCCGCGGCGACGTCGCCGTCGATGACGACGGCGTGGCCGTCCTGCACCGCCGACAGGGCCTTCCACTGCGGGTCGTCCGTGATCTCGGTCATGTCGATGTAGATCGGGAAGGCCACGATGACGTCCGCGTCGATCTGGTCGAGCTGCTCGCTCGAGATCGACACCGAGAAGCCACCGGCGTTCGGGGACAGCGCCGAGATGGCGGGGTTCTGCTCGAAGCCGAGCTCCTCGAGCTGCTCGACCCGCTCGCTGTCCTCGACGTAGGCACCCCAGCCCTCGCTGGTCTTCGTGGCGGCGGTGATCGTCTTGCCCTTCCACTCGGGGTGGGCGTCGGCGACGGCCTCGACGGCCTTCTCGTTCTCGTCGACGAGCTGCTCACCCTTGGCCTCTTCACCGAGTGCCTTCGAGACGAGCTCCATCTGGTCCTCGAAGTCGGTCAGGTAGCTGTCGCCTCCCTCGGGCACGCCCACGGTCGGGGCGATGCTCGACAGGCGGTCGTAGCGCTCCTGGTCGCCCGAGCTCTTCGTGTCGAGGATGACGTCGGGCTCGAGGGCCGCGATGGCCTCGTAGGAGGGCTCGAGGGTGCCGATGATCTCGGGGGCCTGGTCGTAGAGACCCTGTGCCCAGGGGCCGACGCCGTCGGCCTCGTCACCGAAGGCGAGCCAGTCCGAGGCCCCCACGGGCTGCACCCCCAGCGCGAGCGCCGTCTCGGCGTCGCCCCAGCCGAGCGCGACGACGCGCGTCGGCTTCTGGTCGATGGTGACCTCGCCGAACTTCGTGTCGATCGAGACGGGGAACGCGCCCGATCCGCCCGAGGCTCCGCCGCCGGTGGCGTCGTCCGGGTCGGCGTCGGCCGAGCAGCCGGCCAGGGCGAGGGTGGCGACCGCGACGGCGGCGGCGATCGAGAGTGTCTTGCGCATGTGTTCCTCAGGGCTGTGACGTCGGTGCTGTGACGTGGTGTCGGGCGGAAGGTCGGGTGCGGGGGTCGGGCCTGGACGGCGACGTGCGCCACCCGGCCGGACTCCAAGTGAGGGTAGCCTAAGCTAATCATCATGGCGATGCCCCGAGCGCTCACGGTCGGCCGTGCCCCGCGACCGACGCGGGGCTCCCGGCGCACCCGCACGCGCCTCCTCGCCCTCGTGGCCGCCCTGGCCCTGTTGGCCCTCGCCGTCGTGTTGGGCCTCGCCGTCGGCGCGCGGCCGGTCGCGTTCGACGAGGTGCTGCGCATCCTCACCGGTGCCGCGAGCCGCGACACCGCCGACGCGACCGCCGTGCTCGACCTCCGCCTGCCGCGGACGGTCGCCGCGATCGTGGCCGGGGCCGGGCTCGGGGTCGCCGGGGCCGTCGTGCAGGCCGTGACGCGCAACCCGCTGGCCGACCCGGGCATCCTCGGCGTCACCTCGGGCAGCGCCTTCGCCGTCGCCCTCGCGGTCGGCTTCGCCGGGGTCACCTCGGCGAGCGGCTGGGTCTGGTTCTCGTTCGTCGGTGCGGGCCTCGCGACGGTCGCCGTCGCCCTGATCGGCGGCGCCGGACGAGGAGGCGGTGGTCCCGCCCGCCTGACCCTCGCCGGCCTCGCGCTCGGGTCGGTGCTCGCGGGGATCACCTCGTCGATCGTGCTGGCCGATCCCCGCCGTTTCGACGCCGTCCGCGCGTGGGAGGTCGGCTCGCTCGCCGACCGCGGCTGGGAGCCCGTGCTCACGGTGCTGCCCTTCGTCGCGGCCGGGGTCGTCGTCGCCCTGATCGCCTCGCGCCCGCTCGACGCCGTCGCGCTCGGCGACGAGCACGCCGCCTCGGTCGGCGTCTCGGTGCCGGCCGTGCGGGTCGTCTCGTTGGTCGTCGTCACCCTGCTGGCCGGAGGCGCGACCGCGGTGGTCGGGCCCATCGCGTTCGTGGGGCTCATGGTCGCGCACGCCGCCCGCGGCGTCGTCGGGCCCAGCCAGCCGTGGATCACCGCCCTCTCGGCCGTGCTCGGGCCGGTGCTGCTGCTGCTCGCGGACGTCCTCGGCCGCGTGGTCGCTCCCCCGGGCGAGCTGGCCGCGGGCCTCGTCACGGCCGCCGTCGGCGCCCCCGTGCTCATCGCGATCGCCCGACGCCGACGGGTGGGTGGCGCGTGACCCGGGGCACGGGGCCGGACACGCGCCCGACCCGGGGCACGGGCACGTCGTCGGGTACGCGGACGACGTCGGCCTCCCCGGGTGTCGGCCCGCGCCTCCTGCGCTCGTGGCGCTCGACCGGCGGGCGGCGACGCACGGCGACGCTGACGCTGGTCGTGGTGGCCGTCGTCGTCGCGATCGTCGCCCTCGGCATCGGCGACTACCCGCTCAGCCCGCCCCAGGTCGTGCGGGCGCTGTTCGGCGGCGACGGGTTCGCCTCGACCATCGTGCTGAACTGGCGGCTGCCGCGCGTCCTCGCGGCCCTCGTCTTCGGCGCCGCACTCGGCGTCTCGGGCGCCGTCTTCCAGTCCCTGACCCGCAACCCGCTGGGCTCGCCCGACGTGATCGGCTTCTCGACCGGCGCCTACACCGGGGCGATCGTCGTCATCGTGTCGGGTGCGGCCTCGGCGATCGGCACGGCGGCCGGCGCCCTGATCGGCGGGCTCGTCACCGCGCTGGTCGTCTACCTGCTGGCCTACCGTCGCGGCGTGCACGGGCTACGGCTGATCATCGTGGGCATCGGCGTCACGGCCCTGCTGCACTCGGTCAACAGCTGGTTGCTGCTGCGCGCGCAGAACGAGGTCGCCCTGACCGCGTCGTTCTGGGGGGCGGGCTCGCTCGCGCTGGTCGGCTGGAAGCAGCTCGTCCCGGCGCTGGTGCTGCTCGTCGTGCTGACCCCGCTGGTCATGGGGTTGTCGCGTCCCCTCCGGCAGCTCGAGCTCGGCGACGACGCCGCCCGGTCGCACGGCCTGGGCGCCGAGCGGTCGCGCCTGGCGCTCGTCGTCGTCGGCGTCGCGCTGACCGCCGTGGTGACCGCCAGCACCGGGCCGATCGCGTTCGTGGCCCTGGCCGCGCCGCAGCTGGCCCGACGCCTGGTGCGGTCGGCCGGGGTGCCGCTCGTCGCCGGCGGACTCGTCGGCGGGGTGCTCCTGCTGGTCGCCGACCTCGTCGCCCAGCACGTGGCCGCCAACCCGGTGCCGGTCGGCCTCGTCACCCTCGTGATCGGCGGGGTCTACCTGATCACCCTGCTCGTCTCGGAATCCCGGAGGTCCGCGTGAACGCCGACGACACCCGCCCCTCCCGCCTCGTGGCCCGCGGCGCGCACCTCGCCTACGACCGGCGAACGGTGAGCGAGGCCGTCGACGCCGACGTGCGCGACGGCTCGTTCACGGTCATCGTCGGGCCGAACGCCTGCGGGAAGTCGACCTTGCTGAGGGCCTTCGCGCGCCTCCTGAAGCCCCGGTCGGGGTCGGTCCTGCTCGACGGACGCGAGCTCGCGGGCGTGCCGGCGAAAGAGGTGGCGCGCATCGTCGGGTTGCTGCCCCAGACCTCGACCGCGCCCGACGGCATCACCGTCGCCGAACTCGTCGCCCGGGGCCGCTACCCGCACCAGGGGCTCTTCCGGCAGTGGACCGGCACCGACCGCGAGGCCGTCGACGCGGCCCTGGCCGAGACCGACCTCACCGAGCTGGTCGACGTGCCCGTCGACGAGCTGTCGGGCGGCCAGCGCCAGCGAGTGTGGGTCGCGATGGCGCTCGCGCAGCAGACCCCGGTGCTGCTGCTCGACGAGCCGACGACCTACCTCGACATCGCGCACCAGTACGACCTGCTCGACCTCTTCGCCCGGCTGCACGGGCAGGGCACGACCGTGGTCGCGGTGCTGCACGACCTCAACCAGGCCGCGCGGTACGCGACCGACCTGATCGTGATGGCCGACGGCGAAGTGGTGGCGACGGGAACCCCGGCCGAGGTGCTGACCGAGCAGCTGGTGACCGACGTGTTCGACCTGCCCTGCGTCGTCGTGCCCGACCCCGTGACCGGGTCGCCTATGGTCGTGCCGCGCCGCCGCTGAGGTCGGGTGGGCCCCCGGGGCTCCTGCGAGCAGGATGGACCCATGAAGATCGAACTCGACGGCACCACCGCACTCGTCACCGGCTCGACCCAGGGCATCGGCTTCGCGATCGCCCGGGGGCTCGCCGCCGCCGGGGCCCGCGTCATCGTGAACGGACGCTCGACGGAGACCACGGGGGCGGCCCGAGCGCGCCTCCTCGACTCGCTGGCCGGCGACGCCGCCTTCGCGGCCCTCGACGCCGGGACCCGGGAGGCGCGGGTCGTCACGCTCGCGGCCGACCTGGCCACCGAGGCGGGCGCGCAGGCGGCGGTCGAGGCCTTCCCCGAGGTCGACGTGCTGGTGAACAACCTCGGCGTCTTCGGCTCGGCCGACGCGTTGAGCATCGACGACGACGAGTGGCGCCGCTACTTCGAGACGAACGTGCTCTCGGCCGTGCGCCTGACGCGGGCCTACTTGCCCGGCATGATGGAGCGCGGCTGGGGCCGCGTGCAGTACATCGCGAGCGACTCGGCGATCGTGACGCCGGTCGAGATGATCCACTACGGGGTGTCGAAGACGGCCCTGCTCGGGGTGTCACGGGGGTTCGCGAAGGCGGCCGCGGGTTCGGGCGTGACGGTCAACAGCGTCATCGCCGGGCCGACGCACACGGGTGGCGTCGAGGAGTTCGTGCGCGAGCTGGTCGGCGACGACCTGCCCTGGGACGAGGCCCAGCACGAGTTCATGCTGAAGCACCGGCCGCAGTCGCTCATCCAGCGACTGATCGAGCCGGAGGAGATCGCCAACATGGTGGTCTACCTCAGCTCGCGCTTCGCCTCGGCGACGACGGGCGGGGCGCTGCGGGTCGACGGCGGCTACGTCGACGCGATCGTCCCGTAGGGCGAGAGGCGATGTCGAACCACCGACGTGGTGTCGAACCATGCACATCGGCGGTTCGACACCACCTCGGTGGTGCGACCCGGGGGCACAGGCGGGTGCAGGCGGGTCAGGCCTGGGCTTCGGCGATGACCTCGGCGCTCCAGCCGTCGTACCGACCGCCGGATCGCTGCACGACGTCGAACACCTCTCGGGTGAAGGTCACGGCGCGGTCGTCGTCGAGCGCGTCCTCCCGGCTGGCCCGGAGATCTGCCCCCAGCAGACCGTGCCGGGTGACGGTCGCGTCGTAGCCCGCCGTGCGGAGTTCGTCGGCCGCGCGTTCGGCAGCCGATCGGCGCGAGAAGTCGGCCG
This sequence comes from Frigoribacterium sp. PhB118, assembly GCF_003751725.1. Taxonomy (NCBI): domain Bacteria; kingdom Bacillati; phylum Actinomycetota; class Actinomycetes; order Micrococcales; family Microbacteriaceae; genus Frigoribacterium; species Frigoribacterium sp. PhB118. Next base: position 231,908 of record NZ_RKID01000002.1, read on the forward strand.
CGTGCGTGACGGTCCGTGCGAGGTCGAACCGATCACGGAGCTCGTCGCGGGTGACCAGCTGGGCGGCACACCGCTGGAGGTGGACGACGAGTCCCTCGTCCATCGTCGTACCCCGGGCCCCGACTAGCGGGTGCGGACGGCGGGACGTCCGCCGCGGCCCCGGCGGTCGGCACGGGGCGCACGGGTGGGCAACACCGCCGCGACCAGGAAGAAGACGATGCCGAAGATGACGACGATCGACCCGATGACCATGAGGGCGATGATGACGGTTTCCATCCGCCCATCCTCCCGGGCGGGCGGGGCGGGCACAAGGCGCGGCTCCTGAGCATCCGCCGCCAGCGCCTCCTCGGGGTACGCCTCCCAGCGTCGGGACCACCCGCGGTGGGCAGTCAGTCGTACCACCGGCACGGTCCGCACGCCCTCATTCGGCCCGATGACGGTGGCGCGCCGTAGCGTCGAGTCCGCCGGGACGACGGGTGACGTCACCCGGCCCCACGTCTTCTCCGAGGAGTCCGAGTGACCAGCGACACCACCACACGCCCCACCCTGTTCTGCCTGCACGCGCTCGGCATGAGCCGGCTCGAGTACGGGCCCGTCACCGAGGCGCTCGGCGACGACGTCGAGGTGGTCGCCCTCGACCTGCCCGGCTTCGGCGACGCCACCACGGCCGACGGGGTGACCGTCGACGACATGGTCCGTCAGGTCACCCGGCAGATCCGCCGGCACGGCGCCACCCGCTGGCTGCTCGTCGGTCACAGCATGGGTGGCAAGATCGCGTCGATCGTCGCCGCGCGCACGCTCGCCGGGCAGGGCGGGCTCTTCGGCCTCGCCGGGGTCGTGCTGCTCGCGGCGTCCCCGCCGTCACCCGAGCCCATGAGCGAGTCGAACCGCGAGCAGATGATCGCCGCGGCCGCCGACGGCCCGCTCGACGCCGACACGGCCCGCAGCTTCGTCGACGACAACGTCGGCGCTCCCCTGGCCACGCCGCTCGACGACCAGGCCCTCGCCGACCTGCACCGCACCTCCCCCGAGGCGTGGACCGCATGGTTCGACCGCGGCAGCCGCGAGGACTGGTCGGCCGAGGTCGGCACCCTCGACGTGCCCGCCCTGATCGTCGCCGGGGGCGCCGACGGGCCGTTGGGCGAGGACGCCCAGCGTCGCCTGAACGGCGCCGTCTACCCGCGTGCCACGCACCTCACCCTGGACGGCGCGGGGCACCTGTTGCCGCTCGAGCGCCCGACCGAGGTCGCTTCGGCCATCCTCGACTTCTGGCGCGACGACGCGGGGCGGGCTCCCGTCATGTCGGACGACTTCGCCCGCGTCATCGCCTCGAGCCGCACCGCCTCGAACACCCGCGGCATCCTCGCCCGGCGCGCCGTCGCCGACGACCCGCGCTACGTCCCACAGGTGCTGACCGAGGCGCAGCTGACCACGTTGCGTGCCGTGGCCTCCCGCGTCGTGCCGCAGGACGACCCCGACCACTCGGTCGACCTCGCCGCGCGGGTCGACGCCCAGCTCGCCGCCGGCTACGGCGACGGCTGGCGCAACGCCGACCTGCCGAGCGACCCCGAGGCCTACGCGCTGGGCCTCGACGCCCTCGCCGACTTCACCGGCCTGACCTACGAGCAGAAGGACGAGCGGCTCGCCGCGATCGTCGCGGGCGATCCCGACGACGCCCTCGGCACCGTCGGCGACAGCGGTGGCGGCGACTCGCACCACGGCGGCGACCAGGACGACGCCGGGATGACCGGCGGCACCCCCGGGCGCACGGGGCAACCCAGCCCCGACGAGGCACACCCCTTCTCGGTCGAGCAGCTCACCGCGTGGTTCGAGGACTGCCGCGTCGACCTGGTCAAGCTCTGGCTCGCCCACCCCGCGACGATGGAACGCATCGGCTTCGACGGTTTCGCGAACGGCCGTGCCGGTCGCGCCCTGCAAGGATTCAGCCGGCTCGGTGCCGGCCAACGAGAGGGCTGGGAACCAGCCATGGAGGTCACCCGATGAAGCTCGACGGACAACGCACCTACGACGAGTCCGAGGTCGTCGACGCGGTCGTGATCGGAACCGGCGCCGGTGGCGCCCCGATCCTGGCGAAGCTCGCCCTGCAGGGCCTCTCGGTCGTCGCGCTCGAGGCCGGCCGCAACTTCGAGCCCGACGAGTACACGCAGGACGAGATCGAGGCCGTCAAGATCAACTGGATGGACGAGCGCCTCAGCGGCGGCGAGACCCCGACCGCGTTCGGCCAGAACAACAGCGGCAAGGGCGTGGGCGGTTCGACCCTGCACTGGGGCGCCTTCACCCCCCGTCCCGACGAGCGCGACCTCAAGCTCAAGTCCCTCACGGGCAAGGGCGAGGACTGGCCGGTCGACCACGCCGAGCTGATCGGGTACATCGAAGAGGTCGAGCACTTCGTCGGCGTCTCCGGCCCGACCGACTACCCGTGGGACCCGTCGCGGTCGTACCTGATGCCGCCGCCCGCCCGCAACGCGTCGAGCGACATGATGATCCGCGGGTGCGAGGCCCTGGGCATCCGGGCCACGGACGCCCCGGCGGCCCTGGTCAGCCGTGACTGGCGTCAGGAGCACGTCGGCACCCGCCCGGCCTGCGTCGGCTGCGGCAGCTGCCACCAGGGGTGCCGCAGCGGCGCCAAGGTCAGCATGGACACCAGCTACCTGCCGATGGCCGTCGCGAACGGGGCCGAGATCCGCCCCGAGTCGATGGTCACGGGCATCGAGCTCGACGAGGCCGGCGAGGTGTCGGCCGTGGTCTACGTCCGCGACGGCGTCGAGCACCGCCAGCGCACCGCCGCGCTCTTCCTCTGCGCGGGCGGCGTCGAGACCCCGCGCCTGCTCTTGCACGCCGGCATCGCCAACAGCAGCGACCAGGTCGGTCGCAACTTCATGGCCCACGGCGCGACGCAGGTCTGGGGCACCTTCGACACCGAGATGCGCGGCTACCGCGGCTACCCGTCGTCGATCATCACCGAAGACACGATGCGGCCCGAGGGCGTCGACTTCGTCGGCGGCTACCTGATCCAGAGCCTCGGCGCAATGCCGTTGACGCTGGCGACGACCCTGGCCCGCGGTGCCGGCCTCTGGGGCCCCGAACTCGTGGAGGCGCTCGACGACTACCGCTTCATGGCCGGCGTCGGCATCAACGCCGAGTGCCTGCCGAGCGAACAGAACCGCCTGACGCTGTCCGACGAGGTCGACGAGTTCGGCATGCCCAAGGTCGTCGTCACCTTCACGCCCGGCGACAACGAGAAGGCGATCGACGACCACGCCGTCGAGACGATGACCGCGATCGTCGAGGCGGCCGGGGGCCGCGACATCCGCGTCCTGGCCCGCACGGCGCACACGATCGGCACCTGCCGCATGGGCACCGACCCGGCGACGGCCGTGGTCGACCCCGACGGGCGCAGCTTCGACGTGCCGAACCTCTGGGTCGCCGACAACTCGGTCTTCCCGAGTGCCGTCGTCGCGAACCCCGCCCTGACGATCATGGCCCTCGGCCTGCGCACCGCCGACCGCTTCCTGGCGAGCGCTGGGCTGACGGGCACCGTCGCCGGCGAGCGCGTCGGCGCGGACGTCTCGCGCGTCGTCGACGCGGCCTGACCTGCAGCACGCGACCCGCGCCTCCTGAGCTCCACCGCCCAGGAGGCGCGGGTCGCGTCGGCGAGGAACGCCCCCGTGGCGCCGTCGTTCGGCTGGTCGGGGTCGTCCTCCCGGCGCGCGGCGTGGTCCCCGAGACGGACGCGACCCGGCTCGCCCGTTCGTAGGCTCGAGAGATGGCCTCTCCCACGCTGCACCGGGCGATCGCGGCATCGGTGGCGACCGTCGTCGTCGCGTGCGGCCTCACGTCGTGCTTCTTCGCCGAACCACCGCCCGAGGGGTCCGAGGAGTCCCTGGCCGAGCTCGCCGATCGGATCGCAGCCGTCGACGGTGTCGCCTCGGTCGAGACCCGCCTGCAGCAGCGTGACGCGAAGGACGACCCCTTCACCTGGGACGCCTACGTCGAGGTCACCGCCGACGGCCCCGACCTGGCGGTCGCCGCCCTCGTCGACGGCGTGGTGGGCGACGGCGTCACGGGTACCACCCTCGACATCGACCTCGACGTCCCCGGCGGCCCGGGCCTCGCCCCGGTCACCGTCGATCCGACGTCGGAGGTCCAGGTCGGACTGGCGGGCGACCTGCGCGGCGAGAGCACCCTGGCCTCCGTCGACACCACCCGCTACGCCTACTCGGCGGTCGTCGCACCCGGGAACTCGTTCGCGGACGCTGCGGCGGCGGTCCAGCCGCACCTCGGCACGGCCGGCCCGACCTTCTCCCTCCACCTCGGCCAGGCGACGACCACGACGTCCGTCCCTTCGTCGGTGGCCCTGAGCCCCACCTCGCCGGCACCGACGATGCTCGCGACGATCGACGCGGTGCTCGCGCTCGACGGCGTCACCGGACTGGCCTTCACCCCCGGTGACGTCACCGCGAGCAGTCGACCGTCGCTCGACGTCTCGACCTACGAGCCCGACACGGTGCTCGCCGTCCTGCGGGGTGCGGCCGACGAGCAGGCCGACGCCGGGGTCGCCCGCCGCACCGAGTTCTGGGTGCGGAAGCCTCGGGCGACCACCCCGGAGACCGGCTGGATCGGCCTCCCGCTCGGCGCGCCCGAGCCCGACGACGGTCCGGAGCCCCAGCCGGGCGACATCGGTGAGAGCCCGTTCGTCAACGAGGGCCCGCTCGCCGAACTGCCCGAGCAGGAGGCCGCCGTGCGCGCCTACGTCGAGGCATCCGTGGCGGCGACGGGAGTGCCGGCCGAGGTCGAGACCAGGCGCGAACTGTGCGAGACCGAGTACGGCACCCGCGTGGTCGGCTCGGTGGTCGTGCCGGTGTTCACCGTCCACGACGACGCGCAGGGCCCGTTCGACGCCGTCGTCGACGGTTGGTCGGCCGACGGGTTCCACCAGGCCGGTCGCGCCATGGGCCGGGACTACTGGTCCGCGCCTCCCGGCCGTCCCGACGGCATCGAGTCGGCGAGCATCCGTGGCACGGCCGACGGCCTGTCGTTCGGCGTCCAGACCGGGTGCCTCTCGTGACGCCGCCCGTCGAGTGGTCGCGAAGCGTCCCTCCCGCTGTGCGGAAGGACGATTCGGGACCACTCGACCCGCGGGCCGCAGATCCGGGGGATGCTCGACGACTGCGGCCGCGGGCGCGGCGGCGGCGGCTGCTGACGGCGGTCGCGGCGGCGGCGACCGTCGCCCTCGGCGTCGTCGCGAAGCTCGCCGTCCCCGGGCTGACGGGCGACCTGCTCGGCTCGGCGCTCTACACCGTGCTGCTCGCCCTGCTGCTCGCCCTCGTCGCCCCGCGCCTCGTCGCCCCGCGCCTCGTCGCCCCGCGCCTGGCCGCCCCCGCCGCGGCCGGGGCCGCCACCGCGGCGTCGGTCGGCATAGAACTGCTCCAGCTGACCGGACTGCCCGCCGCCGCCGACGCGTTCCCGCCCGTCGCGTGGGTGCTCGGCTCCACCTTCGTGGCGACCGACCTGCTCGGGTACCTGGCGGGAGGCGTCGCGGGGCTGGTGCTGCTCCGGGTGCTGCGCCGCGCCTCCTGACGTCCCGACCCCGGGAGGCGCGGGTCGAGTGGGCAGAAAACGTCCTTCGTCGAGGCGGGAAGGACATCTTCTGCCCACTCGACCGGCCAGGGGGCCAGCGCGTCGGGGCCCCGGGCGCCGGGCGTCAGCGCGCCGGGGCGTCAGCTCGCGGAGGCCCGCCCGCGCCAGAGCAGCCAGACGAAGTACGGCGTACCGATGACGGCGGTCAGCAGGCCGGCGCCGAGCTGTGCCGGGGCGATCAGCGTGCGGCCGAGCACGTCGGCGGCGCAGACCAGCACCGCGCCGAGCAGCACGGCCACGGGCAGCACCCGCGCGTGCCGCCGTCCGACCAGCGACCGGGCGGCGTGCGGGGCGACGAGTCCGACGAATCCGACCACGCCCACGGCGGCCACGGCCGTCGCCGTGAGCAGCACGGCGAGCGACAGGAAGACCAGGCGCGACCGCGAGAGCGAGACCCCGAGGAGGCGCGGGGTGTCGTCGTCCACCCCGAGCAGGTCGAGGCGACGGCGCAGCAGCACGACCACGACGAGCGCGGCCACGAGCACCAGCGACACCGGCAGCGCATCGTCCAGCGTGCGGCCGTAGGTCGAACCCGACAGCCAGGTCAGCGCCTTCGCGCCGTTGAACGGGTCGGTCAGGACGATCAGCAGGCTGATCGCGGCCGCCGTCGCCGTCGAGACGCCGATGCCGATCAGCACGAGCCGGTTCTGCGGGAAGCCACCGCGGGAGGCGAGGCCGAACACGACGACGGCCGCCACGACGGCTCCGGCGAACGCCGCGCCGGCGATGCCCCAGCCGGTCGCGAGCGGCACGGTGGTGACGAGCAGCACGGCCCCGAGGCCGGCTCCGCCCGTCACGCCGAGGATGCCCGGCTCGGCGAGCGGGTTGCGCGTGACGGCCTGCACGAGCGTGCCGGCGAGCGCCAGCGCCGCCCCCGCGGCGAGGGCGGCCACGACCCGGGGGACGCGGGTGTCGAGCACGTAGGTGACGACGCGGCCGGACCGACCGGCCACCCAGTTGGCGACGTCGCCGAGCAGCAGCTTGGCGTCGCCGAGCAGCACCGAGCCGAGGACGACGGCGACGAGCGCGGCGAGCACGACCACGACGACGGCCACGAACCGCAGGCGGGAGACGACGGGGTGCCGGTCGGTCGGGGTGACGCCGCCGTGGTCGCGGGCACGGAAGGCCAGCACGACGAGGACGACCGCCCCGAGCAGCGAGGTCACGACGCCGGTCGGCACCTGGACCGACGTCTCGGCACCGACCAGGGCGCGCAGCAGCACGTCGGCGCCGAGCACGAGGGCGGCGCCCGCCAGGGCCGCGAGGGGCAGGAAGACGAGGAAGCGGCGGACGGAGGGCACGGCCCGACGCAGCAGGCGGACGAGGGCGGGGGCGCAGAGGCCGACGAAGCCGATCGGCCCCGCGAGGGTGACGGCGGCGGCCGAGAGCAGCACGGCGGCGAGGACGGTGACCACGCGGGTCGTGCGGACGTCGACGCCGACGCTGCGGGCGGCGTCGTCCCCGAGCGCGAGGGCGTCCACGCGGACGTTCATCGCGACGAGCACGAGCAGCCCCACGACGATCACCGGGGCGAGCTGGACGACGCCGTCGAAGCCGTTCTGCGAGATGCTGCCCTGGCCCCAGGCGTAGAGCCCGGCGGTCTGCTGCGGGAAGAGCAACAGCAGGGCGCTCGTCACCGAGGCCAGGCCGAGGCCGAGGGCGCTGCCGGCGAGCACGAGCCGCACGGTGCCGGCGCCCAGCCCGGACACCGCGAGCACGAGGCCCGCGGCGAGCAGCCCGCCGACGAACGCGACGCCGGACGAGGCGAGCAGGGGCAGGCTGAGCCCCGTGACGGCCGCGAGCGCGAGCGCCGCGTAGGCGCCGGCGTTGACGGCGAGGGTGTCGGGCGAGGCGAGCACGTTGCGGCTCATCTGTTGCAGGGCCGCACCGGCGGCTCCGAGGGCGACGCCGACCAGCAGACCGGCGACCATCCGCGGGAGGCGCGAGGCCACGACCACGGACGCGTCGCCTGCCGTCGCGGTGCCGGTCAGCGCCTGCCAGACCTGCCGGGCGCCGACGTCGGCGGTGCCCTGCGTGACGTCCACGAGGGCGAGCACCACGACGACGGCGACCAGCGCGACCGTCACGCCCACCGACCCGAGCGTGACCCGGCGGGGGGCGGCGAGCCGCGCCTCCTGGGCTCGCGCCGCGCGGAGCGCCCGCTCGTCGCGCCCGGCGGCGGGCTCGCCGAGCCGGGGCGGCGCGGGGTCGGTGGGGGTGACGGTCGTGCTCACGGTGCCGGTTACTTCGTCAGGGTCGACACCAGCGAGTCGACGTAGGCGGTCATCGCGGCGGGGCCGCCGAACATCCAGATGCCGTCGTCGAGACGGTGCACGTCACCGGACTGCACGAAGGGCAGCGACGTCCAGACGGCGTTCGAGGCGAGCGACACCGCGAACGGGTCGTCGGCACCGGCGGCGGTGTTGTCGATGTAGAGGAACTGCACGTCGGCCGGCAGCTGCGTGAGGCCCTCGACGTCGGTCGTGGCGAGGCCGTACGCCTCGTCGCCCTCGACGGTCCAGGCGTTCGTCAGGCCGAGCTCCTCGGTGACGTCGGACACGAGCGAGCCCTTGGCGTAGGGGCGGATGCTCACCTGGCCGGCGTCGACGTAGGCGTCGGCGAAGGCGAAGGGCTGACCTGCGAGACCGGCGTCGGCGAGGGCCTGCCCGCCCGCCTCGACGGCGTCGGTGAACTCCTTCTTCACCTCGGTCGCCTTCTCTTCGGTGCCGGTCGCCTTGGCGATGAGGTCGAGGTTGTCCATGCTGTGCTCGATCTGGCGCGAGGCGTCGGCCGAGGTGATCTGCAGCACGGGAGCGATCTCCTTCAGCTGCTCGACGGCGTCGGCGCTCAGGCCGTCGGTCGCGACGATCAGGTCGGGTGCGAGCGACGCGACGGTGTCGAGGCTCGGCTCGCCGCGGGTGCCGATGTCGGTCGGCTCGTTGGTGAGCGGCACGGCGGCGTCCCACTCGTTGTACCCCTTCACGTCGGCGACGCCCACGGGTTCGACGCCGAGGGCGACGAGGTCCTCGACGACGTTCCACTCGGTGCCGACGACCTTCGTCGCGGGACCGTCGAGGGTGATCTCGGCCCCCGTGCCGTCGGTCAGGGTGATCTGCTCGCCGCTGCCCGAGGTCGAGCCGGCGTCGGCCGACTCGGTGGTGCCGCAGCCGGCGAGGGTCAGGGCCGCGGCCGCGGCGACGGCGGTGACCGTCAGCAGCCGGCGGGCGGGGCGGCGGGCGGGACCGCCGGTGGTCGGGGTGTGGCGGGGCGTCGTCATCAGGCGCTGGGTCACGGGTGGTGTCTCTCTCATCGGACGGGCGTCTCGGCCCGGGTGTGGTGTCGGCCGATCGCGCGGGTGCGCAGGTGGCCGGTGGTGGGGTCGGTGTCGACGTCGATGCGGATGCCCCAGACGTCGGTCAGGAGGCGCGGTGTCAGCACGTCCCCGGGGTCGCCCTCGGCGACGATGCGGCCTTCGCTCAGCACGACGATGCGGTCGGCGAGCGCGGCGGCCTGGTCGAGGTCGTGCAGCACGACTCCGACCGCGATGCGGCCCGAGTCGGCCAGGTCGCGCACGAGGTCGAGCAGCTCGACCTGGTAGCGCAGGTCGAGGTAGGTGGTGGGCTCGTCGAGCAGCAGCACCCCGGTGTCCTGAGCGAGGCAGCTGGCCAGCCAGACGCGCTGAAGCTGACCGCCCGAGAGCTGGTCGACGCCGCGGTCGGCGAGGTCGGCCACGCCGGTGAGTCCGAGCGCGCGGTCGACGGCGGCGGGGCCGTCGGGGTCGGAGCGCCCCCAGCGGCCGCGGTGCGGGTAGCGGCCGAACTCGACGACGTCGCGCACGCTGAGGCCGCCGGGGGTCGGGCGCCCCTGCGTCAGCAGCGCCACCCGCCGCGCGAACTGCCGCAGCGACAGCTCGAACCCGTCGACCGTCTCGTCGCCCGGGTCCTCGTCCTCGCTCGTGCTCGCACTCGCGCTCGGGCGGTCGAGCGGGCGCGAATCGTCCCTCCCCGAGGCGCGGACGACGTCCTCGGACCACTCGACCCCCGCAGGAGGCGCGGCGAGGGTCAGCGAGCCCGTGCGCGGCTTCTGCAGCCGGGCGAGGGTGCGCAGCAGGGTCGACTTGCCGCTGCCGTTCGGGCCGACGAGGGCGGTGACGCAGCCGGGTCGGAGCTCGAGGCGGGCCCCGCGGACGACGTCGACGCCGTCGTAGGCGACCGAGACGTCGTCGGCACGGAGGGTGGCCGAGGCGGGTGCGGTGGCCGCGAGGGGCAGGTCGGTGGTCACGCGCTTAGGTTAGCCTAACCTCACCCCGGTGCCGCAACCCGACCTCTCGACGTCGAGCCGACCCGCGCCTCCGGGGCGTCGGCGAGACTGGAGCGATGACCTCCCGGACGACGAAGACGACGACCCTCCTGACGGCCAGCGCCCTGGGCCTGGGACTCGCGCTGACCGGCTGCTCGACGCCCGGGTCCTCGGCACCCGCCCCGAGCCCGACCGCGACGCCGGTCCCCCTGCCCAGCCCGATCGTCGCGCCCGACCTCGCGACCCCCGAGGTCGAGGCCGCACTGGCCGACCTCGAGACGCGGTACGACGCACGGATCGGCCTGAGCGTGCTCGACACCGGCTCGGGCGCGACCCTCGACCACCGCGCCGACGAACGCTTCGGGTACGCGTCCAGCCTCAAGGCGTTCGCCGCGGCGGCCCTGCTCGAGGCGACCGACGACGCCGACCTCGACCGCGTGGTCACCTGGACCCAGGCCGAGGTCGACGCCGCGGGGTACTCGCCGCTGACCAGCACGCACGTCGCCGACGGGCTCCCGCTGCGGCAGCTCGCCGAGGCGGCCGTGCGGAAGAGCGACAACACGGCGCTGAACCTCGTGCTCGCCGAGCTCGGCGGCCCGGCCGGGCTCGACGCCGCCCTCGCCGCGCAGGGCGACGGCGTGACCGACGTCGTCCACGGCGAGCCCGAGCTCAACCGGCTCACCCCGGGCAGCACGGCCGACACGACCACGCCCGCCGCCTTCACCGCCACCCTCGCCCGCATCAGCGACGGCGACTGGCTCGCCGCCGACGACCGCGCCACCCTGCTCGAGTGGATGTCGGGCAACGCGACCGGGGACACCCTGATCCGTGCCGGCGCTCCCGACGACTGGCAGGTCGCCGACAAGTCCGGAGGCGCGGGCGGCATCCGCAACGACGTCGCGATCGTCGTCCCCCCGTCGGGCGACCCCGTGGTGATCTCGGTGCTCACCACGCGCAACGACCCCGCCGCGTCGTACGACGACGCCCTCGTCGCCGCCGCGGCCGAGGTCGCCCTCTCGGCCGTCGCCGCCGCCCGCTGACCCGGCCGACCCCGCCCGCCCCCTCGACCCCCGCCCTCTCCTCTCCTCCCCACCGCTCGTCGAGTGGGCAGAAGATGCTCCTCCCGCGGCGACGAGCAGCATCTTCTGCCCACTCGTCGCCGACCACCAGCGGGGCGACGCCCCCGTCGGCACGCCCACCCCGCCACCACCTGTTCGCCCCTCGTTCACGCGGCCTCCCCCGGGACGTCGTCGCGCCTCCTTAGCGTGCCCAGCGGGCCGTCCGGTCCCCCGTCGCCGTCCCCGGCGAACCCCGGCCCCGCACCCGAAGGACTCCACCGCATGATCGACAAGCGCCTGCTCGTCTCGGCCGCCACCCTCGGCATCGCCGCCCTCGCCCTGACCGGCTGCTCGGCGAGCGCCGACGCCGACAGCTCGGGAGGCGCGGCGAACGGCACCGACGCCGCCACCGCCACCAGCGCCGAGGACTTCGGCGGCATGGACGCCCTGGTCAGCGCCGCGCAGGCCGAGGGCGAGCTCAACGTGATCGCCCTGCCCGACACCTGGGCGAACTACGGCAAGATCATCGACGGGTTCGAGGAGAAGTACGACATCACCGTCAACTCGGACAGCCCCGACGTCTCGAGCGCCGAGGAGATCACCGCCGCCCAGAACCTGAAGGGGCAGGACACCGCCCCCGACGTGTTCGACCTCGGCTCGGCCGTGACGCTCGCCAACCTCGACCAGTTCGCGCCGTACGAGGTGTCGACCTGGGACGACATCGCCGACGACCACAAGGACGCCGACGGCAGATGGGTCTACGACTACACCGGCCTGATGTCGGTCGGCTACGACGCCGACGCCGTGCCGGCCCCCGAGAGCCTCGACGACCTGCTCGGCTCGGACTACGAGGGCAAGGTCGCGATCAACGGCGACCCGACCCAGGCCGGTGCCGCCGCCGCGGCCGTCGAGTGGGCCGCGCTGCAGTCCGGCGGCAGCGCCGACGACGTCAGCACGGGCGTCGACTGGTTCTCGAAGCTCGCCGACGCCGGCAACTTCCTGCCCACCGACCCGACCCCGGCGACGATCGCCTCGGGCGAGACCCCGGTCGTCTTCGACTGGAGCTACAACAACCTGGCCGCCGCGGCCGACGCCGGCGGACGCGACTGGAAGACGGCCGTCCTGCCCGGAACCGCCCTCGGGAGTTACTACAACCAGGCGATCAACGTCGACGCACCGCACCCCGCCGCGGCCCGCCTGTGGCAGGAGTACGTCATGGGCGACGACGCGCAGAACCTGTACCTCGCGGCCGGCGCCTACCCCGTGCGCCTCGCGGCGATGACCGAGGCCGGCACCGTCGACCAGGACGCCCTCGAGAAGGTCGGCGAGCAGCCCTCCGACACCGTCCAGTTCACGGCGGAGCAGACCGAGGCCGCCTCGAAGGTCCTGGCCGACACCTGGGCCACGGCGATCGGCTGATGGTGACGACGTCGACCCGCGCGGCGGACGCGACCGCCGACGTGCGGTCGGCGCACGAGGGGGACGGCGGCGGCCTGCCGACCCGCGCCTCCTCGTCCTCCGACGGCGTCGGCCCCGCACGGGGTCGGCGCCGTCCGGCGGCCTGGTGGGGGCTGACCCCGTTCGCCGTCTGGGTGCTCGCCTTCTTGATCGTGCCGTGCCTGCTCGCGCTCGGGACGGGCTTCGTCGACGGCGACGGCGCCCTGACCCTCGACAACCTGGCCGCGCTCGGCGACCCGCTGATCGTCCGGGCCTTCGCCAGTTCGGCCGCCGTCTCGGCCGTCACCGCCGTGGCCGGGGCCGTCGTCGGTGCCGTCGTCTGCTGGGGCCTCACCTCGCTGCGCCCCGACGGAGCCGTCCGCAACGCGATCGACGCCGCGTCGAGCGTGCTCGCCCAGTTCGGCGGCGTCATGCTGGCGTTCGCCTTCATCGCGACGATCGGCATCCAGGGAGTCGTCACGCGGCTGCTGATCGACGTCGCCGGCGTCGACCTCTACGCGGACGGGGTCTGGTTCTACCAGGTGCCCGGGCTGCTGCTCCCCTACCTGTACTTCCAGGTGCCCCTCATGGTGATCACCTTCATGCCCGCCGTCAGCGGCCTCCGTCCGCAGTGGAGCGAGGCCGTGGCCACGCTCGGCGGCACCCGGTGGCAGCACCTCGTCCGCGTGGTCGTCCCGGTGCTCGCCCCGGCGTTCGTCGGCAGCCTGCTGCTGCTCTTCGCCAACGCCTTCTCGTCGTACGCGACCGCCGCCGCCCTGATCAGCCAGGGCGCCCAGATCGTGCCGCTGCAGATCCGCGCCGCACTGATCAGCGAGACGGTGCTCGGCCGCGAGAACGTCGCCGGCGCGCTCGCGCTCGGCATGGTCGTCGTCATGGCCGTGCTGATGACGGGTTACTCGCTGCTGCAGCGCCGCACCGAGCGGTGGCAGCGATGAGCGCCCGGACGACGGAGCCGACGCGCACGACGCGCACGCCCCGGACGACGAGCGCTCCGCGGTCGACGAGCGCAGGAGGCGCGGGTACGGTCGCGCGCCGCGCCGCCCTGGTCGTCGTGGGGGCCCTCTTCGCGGTGCCGATAGCGGCGATGGTCGCGTTCTCGCTGCGCAGCGCCGACGGCACGGGTCACGACCTGAACCACTGGCTGGCGATCGTCGACCCCGAGAACGAGCGGATGTACCGCAACCTCGTCGAGGGGGTCACGAACTCGCTGCTGCTCGCCGTCGTCTCGGCCCTGCTCGTGCTCGTGCTGCTGGTGCCGGCGATGGTGCTCGTGCACCTCCGCCACCCGCGCCTCGTCCGGCCCCTCGAGTTCGTCTGCCTCGTGCCGATCACGGTGCCCGCGATCGTGCTCGTGGTCGGGCTGGCGCCGGTCTACTCGGTCGTCTCGCGGGTGGCCGGTTCGGGCGCCTGGACGCTCGCGCTCGCGTACGGCGTCACGGTGCTGCCCTACGCCTACCGTGCGGTGCAGTCCGACCTCGCGGCCACCGACCTCCGCACGCTGACCGAGGCCGCGCGCACGCTCGGCTCGAGCTGGCCGCGCACGATGGCCCTCGTCGTCGTGCCGAGCCTCCGCCGGGGACTGCTCGCGGCGGCGTTCATCACCGTGGCCGTGGTGCTCGGCGAGTTCACCATCGCCTCGCTGCTCAACCGCGTGAACCTGCAGACCGCCCTGGTGCAGGTGTCCCGATCCGACCCCTACGCCGCCGTCGTCCTCGCCCTGATCTCGTTGGCCTTCGCCTTCGTGCTGCTGCTCGTGATCGGGCGGGTCGGAGCCCTCGGGGCCGCCCGCCCGATCCCCACCCGGAAGGCCCTCTCGTGACCGCCACGCTCCCCCGCCCCTCCGTCACGAGTCCGACCGCCGCCGGTGCGGGCGCGGGCGCCGCCGTGGCGTTCCACGACGTCACGAAGCAGTTCGCCGGGCACCGGGCGCTGACCGGGCTCGACCTCGAGCTGCAGCCCGGCGAGCTCGTCGCCGTGCTCGGCCCCTCGGGCTGCGGCAAGACCACCGCGCTGCGCAGCCTCGCCGGGCTCGAGGACGTCACGGGCGGCAGCATCACGATCGACGGCCGCGACGTGGTCGGCGTGCCGACGCACCGCCGCGACGTCGGCATGGTGTTCCAGGCGTACTCGCTGTTCCCGCACCTGACCGTGCGGCAGAACGTGGAGTTCGGGCTGCGCATGCGTCGGGTCGACAAGGCCGCCCGCGCCACCCGGGCGGGCGAGATGCTCGACCTGGTCGGGCTCGGCGACCTGGGCGAGCGCTACGCCCACCAGCTCTCGGGCGGACAGCAGCAGCGCGTCGCGCTGGCCCGGGCGCTGGTCACGCGACCCCGCGTGCTGCTGCTCGACGAGCCGCTCAGCGCCCTCGACGCCAAGGTGCGGGTGCAGCTGCGGGACGAGATCCGGCGCATCCAGCGCGAGCTGTCGATCACCACGCTCTTCGTCACCCACGACCAGGAGGAGGCCCTCGCCGTCGCCGACCGCGTCGCCGTCATGCGCGCCGGGTCGATCGAGCAGGTGGGCACGCCCGAAGAGCTCTACTCGGCCCCCGCGACGGCGTTCGTGGCCGAGTTCGTCGGGACGAGCAACCGGGTCTCCGGCGAGGTCATCGGCGGGCTCGTGCGGCTGGCGGGCTGCCCCGAGGTGCCGGTCGTGGGGACGCCGGCCGAGGGACCGGTCTGGGCGTACGTGCGCCCCGAGGACGTGTCGTTCGTCGCGCAGGGCGGGCTCGCGGGCGTCGTCGAGTCGGTGTCGTTCCTGGGGGCCGTGTGCCGCACCCGCGTGCGCGTGGACCGCGAGACGCTGCTCGTGCTGGACCACCGGGCCGACGAACGGCGCGAGCCGGGGTCGTCGGTGCGCGTCTCGTTCACGCCCGCCCGCGTGGCCGTGACGAGCCGCGCCTCCTGACCCACCCGACGGCAGCGGGTCACCCGGGCGACGGAGGCGGCCCGCACGGTCCCGCCGTTAGCCTCGGGGCATGCCCCCGGTGACCGACCCCGACGACGTGCCCCGCGCCTCCTCGGTGTGGCAGGCCGAGATCGTCACGACCCGGCGGCCGCGGCCGCTCGTCGCCGGGCGATGGCTCGTCTCGGTCGTCGTCGGGTTCTTCCTCGGCTCGTTCGAGGGCGAGTGGCCGGGCTTCGACGTCGTGGTCCGCGAGCGCTCGACCGGTCGCGAGATCCACCGGCTGCCGCCCCAGGGCCTCACCGGCGCCGACGAGTCCAAGGTCGAGATCGAGGCGGACCTCGACCGACTCACCTGCGACGAGTTCCGCGCCGAGTGGGCGCTCGCCTGATCCACATCTGATACTTCAGACGGAGGCGCACCATCGCCGCGGGGGACGACCGGGAGGCGCGGGTCGGCTTGGCTGGGCACATGACCTTCGCTGCGCCCGCCGTCGACTCCCCACCCACCACCGGCACCCGCTGGAGGTTCGTCGACTCGCTGCGCGGCTTCGCGCTGTTCGGCATCCTGCTGGTCAACACGCTCGACATCACCCGCCTCGGCATCGACCTGGCGATCGAGAACGCCGGCCCGGTCGACGACCCGGCGCGTGACCTGCTGTACCTCACGGTGCAGACCCGGTTCGTGCCGATCTTCGTGTTCCTCTTCGGCATGAGCCTCTGGTTCGTGCTCGCCGGTGCCCGGGCGCGCGCTCCCCGGCCCGGACTCGTCATGGTGCGCCGGCTGATCGGGCTCGTCGCGATCGGGGGGCTGCTCATGCTCGTCTACCCCGGCAACGTGCTGCTCGAGTACGGCGTCGTCGGCCTCGTCGTGCTGCCGATCGTCGTCTTCGCCCCACGCTGGGCGACCCTGACCCTCGGTGCCGCGCTGACCGTCGCGGCCTACGCCCTGACCGGTGGCGGCCTCGCCTCGACTCCCGGCCTCATGCTGCTCGGTGCCGGCGCCGCCGCGTACGGGCTGCCCCGCGTGCTCGAGTCGGCCGGGCGCGGCGTCGGCCTGGTCTTCGCCGCGGCCGCGGTGCTCACGGTGCCGGCCCTGCTCTGGCAGGCCACGACCCCGGGCGACCCACGCTTCTCGACGCCGGGCGGCATCGCCGGGCTGGTCATGGCCGTCGCCTACGCCACCGCCCTCGCCCTGCTCTGGCGCACCCCCGCCCGCCGCGTCGTCGCCGCGGTGTTCGAGCCGCTCGGCCGCATGGCACTGACCAACTACGTCGTCGCGGCGATCGTCGTGGCAGGTCTCGCCCTCGTGATCGACTTCGGGCACCTGACGAGCGTCGTCCCGGGGCTGGCGATCAGCGTCGCCCTGATCGCCGTGCAGTCCGTGCTGAGCCGCCTCTGGCTCGCCCGGTTCGTCTACGGCCCGGTCGAGTGGGCCTGGCGGAGCGTCACCTGGTGGCGGCCGGCCGCGCTGGTGCGCCGGGCGTCCTGACCGACGGGAGCCGCGCCTCCTCGGGTCGGCGGCGGTCCCGACCGATCGGAGCCGCGCCTCCTCGGGTCAGCGACGGTTCCAGGAGGCCCGCACGACGGTGTCGAGGGCGCTCGAGAGGTCGGTGCACCAGAGGCGGCGACCGGGGGTCGCGGCGAGGGTGAGTTCGTAGCCCGCTTCGGTCTGTGCGACCGATCCGATGACCACCGGGGCTCCGCGCTCCGACCGCCGGACGTCGACGATGCGCCAGCGGCCGCGGCCGATCACGTCGAGCCTCAGGTCGAGGGCACTGGCGAGCGGGCCCCGTCCCGGCCAGGCCGTGCCCGACCGGCGTCCCCCACCGTCGTTCAGCATGGTCGCCCCTTCTCGCGGGCCGCCCCGATGCGGCCCGACGAGGTGCACGTTAGACACGCGACCTGACAACGGGAGGGGTTGACTCCGAGGGCCCGGCGTGATCCTTGTACCCCACCCCGGGCCCCCGTTGCCTCCTGCAGGCCCGGACGCACGGGCCCCGGCCTGTCAGGGTGGAACGATGCCGTCCCCCATCCCGTCGTCCGACGCCGCGTCCCTGGAGGCCCTGCGCGCCTCCGTCCTCCCGACCCGAGGAGGCGCGGTGGACGACAGCATCCCCCAGCTCGCCGAGGCCGACCCCGAGCTTTTCGGGGTCGCCGTGGTGCGGTCCACCGGCGAGGTGGTCGCGTCCGGCGACTCGGGCCACGCGTTCTCGATCCAGTCGGCGGTGAAGCCGTTCCTCTTCGCGCTCGCCCTCGCCGACACCGGCGGAGCGGCCCTCGACGCGGTCGGCATCGAGCCGACCGGCGAGGCGTTCGACGCGATCAAGCTCGAGGGCGGCACCGGCCGACCGCCGAACCCGATGGTCAACGCCGGAGCCCTGCTCACGGCCGCCCTGGTCGACGGCGACACCTGCGACGCCCGCACGACGCGCATCCTGGCGGGGCTCGGGGCCTTCGCGGGGCGCGAGCTCGACTACGACCGCGAGGTCAGCGAGTCCGAGCAGCTGCACGGCGACCGCAACCACGCGCTAGCCCACCTGATGCGGTCCGAGGGCAGCCTGGAGCACACGGCCGACGACGCGGTCGCGCTCTACGCCCGGGCCTGCTCGGTACTGGTCGACAGCGAGGCGCTGGCCGTGATGGGCGCGACGCTCGCGTTCGGCGGCCGCAACCCGGTGACGGGCGAGCAGGTCGTGGACGCCCGCGTCGCCCGCGACGTGGTGTCGGTCATGGCGACCTGCGGGGTCTACGACGGGTCGGGCCGCTGGATGCGCGGCGTCGGGGTGCCCGCGAAGTCGAGCGTCTCGGGGGCGATCGTCCTGTCGGCGCCGAACCGGCTGGGTGCGGCGGTGTTCAGCCCGCCCATCGACGAGCAGGGGACGAGCGTCCGCGGTGCCGAGTGGAGCCGCCGACTGAGCGAGGAGCACGGGCTGCACTCGTTCGGCTTCGGCGGCTGACACGGACGAGGCCCCCGGTGGGCGTCCTACGAGCAGGAGCCGACCGGGGGCCTCGTCGGGTGGAGCCGGGGCTCAGGCCTGGACGTCTCCGCGCCAGGCGCCGTCGACGTTGCCCTCGCGCTCGATGAACTCCTTGAAGTTCTTGAGGTCCTTCTTGATGGCGTGGTTGTCGGCGCCGAGCGTGTTGCCGACCTTCTCGAGGAAGCCCTCGGGGGTCCAGTCGATCTGCACCGTGAGGCGCGTCACGTCGTCGCTCAGCTTGTGGAACGTGATGACGCCGGCGTGGTCGACCTCGCCGCCCGTGCTGTTCCAGGCGACGCGCTCGTCGGGGTGCTGCTCGGTGATCTCGGCCTCGAAGGTCTTCTCGACCGGTCCGACCTTCACCTTCCACACCGTGAGGGTGGGGGTGGTCTGGGTGATGGACTCGACCTCGTCGAGGAACTTCGGGAACGACTCGAACTGGGTCCACTGGTTGTAGGCGACGCTGACGGGGACGTTGACGTCGATGGTCTCGATGGCCTGTGCCATGGTGCACTCCTTGCTGACGGTGTTCAGAATTGTCGGGCGACGCCGTGTCGGCGTCGTGCCCTGCCGTGAACGGTAGGAGGCGCGGGTCGGCTTCGCCCACGTGCGGAGGCAACGGTCAGGTGCCGGGTGACACGGCCGACCGGGGCACCGCACAGTACTCGTGCGCCCGCGGCCGAGTACGTGCGCGCCCGCGACCAACGACGGGGCGGTCGAGCGCCGGCGGAGCGGTCGAGCGCCGGCGTCGCCGGAACGGGGACCACCCCGCCACGACGGATCGTGACGGGGTGGTGGGGCCGACGGCGTGGCCGGGGTCGACGACCAGACCGCCTGAGGGGTCAGCTCGCCGTGTCGCGAGCCGGCGACGCGTCGATCGCGTCGACGGTCTCGTGCGCCTGGCCCGAGACGACCTCGATCTTGCGCGGCTTCGCCCTCTCGCTGACCGGGATGACCAGCGACAGCACGCCGTTGTCGTAGTGGGCCGTGATGCGGCTCGAGTCGATGCCCTCGCCCACGCTGAACTGGCGGAGGTACGAGCCGTGCGGCCGCTCCTGCGCGAGCCACTTGACGCCGTCACGGGTGTCGGGCGTGCGGTTGGCCCGGATGGTCAGCAGCTGACCGTCGACGTCGACGTCGACCGACCCCGGATCGATGCCCGGCATGTCGGCGTTGAGCACATAGCGGTCGCCGTCGCGGTAGAGGTCGACCGGCATGACCCTGGGCCCCTGTCGCATGCCCGTGAGGGCGCCGGTGAGGCGGTCGAGCTCGGTGAAAGGATCGAAAGACATGGCCATGATGAAGAGTCCCCTTTCGGTTGATCGGTGTGACCCGGGACCCCGTGGCCCCGGCTCGTTGACGACACGAATGTACCTCTGACCAGCGTTTCGTACCTCAAACCAAGCTTGAACGCTGCCGAGAGATCACTGAGGACGCTGTGCCTGCCGTCGGGCGGCCAGCTCGGCGCCGATCTCTTCGATGCGGGCCAGGTTGCCCAGCAACCGGAGGAAGTCGGCTGCGGCTGCCTCGACGTCGTCGTAGGTGCGGATGCTCTGCTCCTCGACGAGGCCTCGCTCGTCGAGGAAGTAGGTGCGCCACACCTCGTCCCGTCGAGCGAGGACGAGCGCGAAGGGCTTCCCCGTCGTCGCGTCCCCGATGACGGCGTTCAGGTGGCCGAGTCCACGGGCGTCCACCTGGGTTCGGAGGTCGGCCAGGGTGCGCGCGACCATCGTCATGACGGTTCTCCTGCTCGTCGGCGTCGGTCACGGAGTTCGTCCTGGATCTCGAGCTTGCGATGCTGGGACCTCAGACGGTCGAGGAAGTCGGCCACGGCCGAGACCTCGTCGGGGAACGTGTGCAGGCTCCGTTCCTCCACGGCAGCTCGTTCGTCGACGTAGAAAGTGCTCCACACGCCGTCACGTCGCGCCACGGCGAGACAGTCCGGGCGCCTGAGGTAATCGTCACCGAGAGCGACACGAATGCGGTTCACGTCCTCCGCCTCCATCTGCGCAGGCAACGACGCGAGGCTCATCGCCGCCCCCTCAACGCGCTCGAGGTCGCGCTCCCGTTGCAGGTCGCGGAGGAGCTTCTTCAGCCGGAGCAGGACGAGGAAGTCCTCCAGGGCCTCGGACTCGCTCGGGTAGGTCCGTACGCTCCCGTCGACGACCGCCGCGCGCTCGTCGGTGGAAAAGGACACCCAGGCATCGTCGCGTCGGGTGACGACGAGGCAGTCCGTCCTGTTCGCGGGGTCACCGTCGATGACATGCGCCAGGTCGTCGAGTCCCTCTGCCGCCATGACGGCGCGCACCGAATCGATCGTCGCCATGTCAGGCCTTCTCCGGTCGGTCGTCTCGTGACGCCTGCCACGTCTCGTGGGCACGCCTGTTCTTCTCCCTGATGCGCGACATGAGCGCATCCTCGTCGGCCCTCAGCCTCATGAGACGCAGGAAGTCGTCCAGAGCGTCGGAGAGTTCCTCGTACGTGCGAACGCTGGTCTCCTCGACACCGGCACGTTCATTGGTCGAGAAGGAGGTCCAGACGCCGTCCCGTCGGGTCAGGACCAGGGCGTCCGCCGAGCTGGCGTGATCATCACCGATCACGTAGGCGAACCTGTCGAGCCCCTCGGCCTCGATCGTGGCGACCGTTTCTTGGAGCGTCGTCATGAGTTGATCCTCCCCGTGTAGTCGCCGTCGATGACGTGGTCGTAACGAAGGAGGGCTTCATCCCTGAGGACGGCCAGGGTCTCGTCAAGCGTCGGCACGACACCCTCGCGGTCGGCAATCAGTCATCGGGATCTGCGCCTGCATCGAGGAGGGCCCGCAATTCCTCCAACCGGGCGAGGTTCTGTAACTGGAACATGAACTCCGTCACGGCAGAGCCCTCATCCGGATGCTCGACGAGCGTCAGCTCTTCGACCAGACCTCGTTCGTCGCGCAAGAAGGTCACCCACACTCCGTCGATCTGCCCGATCACGTGCGCGCCGGAGACGGGCAGGGACGTGTTCCCGATGAGTAAACGGAGGTGCCCGAGCCCGGCCGCTTCCACTTCTGCTCTCAGTCCGTCCACGTCGGTCCTACTCATCAGCCCTCAAGCACCGGCTAGACGTCCTTCTCAGCCGTGGCCTCGGAACGAAGCCGCTTGACGAGCGCGATGCCGTCGAGCAGAACGAGGAACCCCTCGACTGCCGACCGCTCGTCCGGATACGTCCGGACGCTCTTGACCCTGGTCAGCCCTCTTTCATCCCTGACGAAGGTGCTCCAGCCATCTTCGCCCTGGGCGATGACGAGTGCGTATGGACGCTGTGTCTCCCCGTCACCGATCAGAAAGTTCAGATGCCCGAGCCCGAGTTGGTTGACGCGGTTCGGCAACGAGGCCAAAGTGTTGCAGTCGCCGTCAGTCATGGATCTCCTTGAGTAAGCCGATGCTGATCAGATCCTCGACGCTCATGGGGAGAACGATCTGCGTGCCTCCCCCAGCCTGGCCGAAGCCCGGCGCGATGGGCCCCCGGAGAAGGTGCATGTCGTCCCAGGTGACGCCGAAGACGACCATCTGCGTCTCGAATGCTAGACGGACCCCTGCGTTACTCCGGTCGAAAGCGCCACGAATGTCGGATAGGTCGCCCGTTACTTGATAAACGTGTTCGACACCTTCGTCCCGGACCCAAGGCGTGGCCCTCTGTTCATGACTAAAGGGCACACCGTTGTCGGGAACAGGTGAAACGAAAATTCCTTCGGCTGAGCCAGCCCTGTCGAGTAGCGATCCCGGAGCAATACTCGGGTCCTTTTCGATGATGGATACACCGTGCTCATCGAGAGCGAACCCCATCGGAGGAACATCGTTCCAATCTATTCGCCCGTCCGCGCCAAGGTACCGAGCATCAGCCGGGACGCGTTGATCTGAGGGCCAGACGCCGCGATCGCGGAAGGCGGCGCCCGCCGCCGGGTCCATGACGTCCAGGTAGTCGGCCAGCTGGTTACGGGTCATCGAGCTACCGTCGATGATCGGGGTGAGGTCCCTCGTCCCCGTGGCGTCGGTGATCGGACCCGTCGGGGCGTCCTTGACCGGGGCTGGCTGAGCGGGGGCGTCGCCGCCCGAGCCACCCGTTCCGGCATCGCCGTCGGCGTGACCGGGCTGGTCGGCCGCGGGGGCGTCGTCGGCGTGACCCGCGCCTCCTGCGTCCTCACGGACCGGCGGGGCGGACGCGTCGTCACGGACCGGCGGGGCCGACGCCTCGTCACGGACCGGCGGGGCGGACGCGTCGTCACGGACCGGCGGGGCCGACGCGTCGTCGCGGACCGGCGGGGCGGACGCGTCGTCGCGGACCGGCGGGGCCGACGCGTCGTCGCGGACCGGCGGGGCCGACGCGTCGTCGCGGACGGGCGGGGCGGACGCGTCGTCACCACGGACCGGCCCGGGCGTCGTGTCGGGACCGTCGACGCGCGTGGGCGGTGGCGCGAGGCCGTCGGCGCGGACGCCGACGACGTCGTCGAGGCGGGTGAGTTGCTCGTCGAACCGCGAGGGCGCGGCGTCCGGCCCGCGACCGGCCTCGCCGTGCCCTCCGGTCAACAGACGCGTGGTCTCCGACATGGCGTTCAGGGCGTGACCCGCGTGCGTCAGGCCGATCCGCGACAGGGAACCCTCGGGGGCACGGAGCGCAGCTCGTTCCGCGGCGCCGCCGAGCCGTGCGAGGCCCGTCGCCGCCTTCGTCCCGCCGACGGCTGCGCCTCCGACCGGGACGAAGAACGAGGCCACGCCGAGGGTGGCGTAGGTGCCGGCCGCGACCGGGTCCTCGTCGTACATCTCGGGCGTGCCCACGATGCCCTGCGTGACGCCCTCGATCGTGGTGCGGTACCAGTCGACGGCCGGCTGGGCGGCCGCCGGCACCGTGCCGGGAGGTGCGTACGCCAGCGCGATCGTCGCCGGACTCGTGATCGCGATGGCCCCGAGCCCCTGGAGCAGGCCGCCCCAGGCCTTGAGGCCGAACTCCATGGTGACGCCCGTGCCGCCCTGGATGTCCCAACCCACCAGGGCACCGGCGCCGTAGGCCGCCTCGGCGATGAACATGCCGAGGCCCGTGCCCATCGACTCGGAACAGGTCTTGTGCGGGTCGCCCGGGGCGCCGTAGGGCAGGTCCTTCATCGAGTCGAGCTGCTCTGCCGACAGGCCGACCTGCTCGGGGAAGCACATCGGGTCGGTGCGCAACGCGTTGATGCCGTTCTCGCACTCGGCTCGGGCCGCGTCGATCTTGGCGACCTCGGCGTTCACCTCGCCGAGCAACTCGTCGTTGCGGTTGCGCGAGGGGATGTGGTCGTACCACTCGACCGTGGTCTCGTCGGGCCCGCTCGAGATGTACGAGTTGTAGCTCTCGGTGCTGTAGGTGACGCCGCCGGACACCTCGGCGGTGAAGGCCTCGGCCTCGGTGACGAGCTCCTTGAGCCGGGCGACGGGCGCGGCGACGGCCGTGGCGAGGTCGTCGAGCAACGTCGCGACCTGGCCGAACGTGTCGCCGAGGGTCTGCGTGCTCGTGCCGACCGGGTCCATGGCGACGAACAACTGCTCGGCCTCGGGCGCCGCGTAGACACCCGACAGCCCGGACCAGGAGGTGACGACGCCCGCACCCTTCTCGGCGATGGCGGTCGCCGTGCTGCGGAAGGTGGCGGCGGACGTCGAGATCGCCGCCGGGTCGATGGTGACGCCGGGGATCGCACCGGGGACGATCAGCGAGGGGCTCATCGGGGCACCCCCGGGGTCGAGACGGGCGGGATGCCGGCGGCGCTCTGCTCGCTCGCCAGAGCGGGTGCCTCGGCGGCCGCCGTCACGGCGGCGGATTGAGCGTTCGCCGCCATCTCCTCGTCGCCGGCGACGTAGGCGATGGTCGCCTCGGCGGCACCGGTGCCGCACGACTCGATGCGGTTCACCACCGACGTGAGGGTCGTCGCCTCGGACTCGATCAACCCGAGCACCGCGTTGGCCACGCCCACGAGGAGGTCGCCGACACCACCGCTCAGCTCTTCGTGACCGGTCTCCAGGCCTCCGGCCGCGGTGCCGAGGTCGCCGGCCGAGACCTGGACCTCGGCCAGGACCGACTGCGCCCCGCTGGGCGAGATCGACCACGAGCTCATGAGCGTGCCCCTTCGTCGGTCGGCGCGGGCGCAGCCGTCGCGGGCGCAGCCGTCGCGGGCCTCGGCCCACCCGGGACCGCCTCGACCACGACGCGCCCCCCGGTGTTGCGGACGAGCGCCTGCACGACCGCGTCCGACACCGGGTCGGTCCCCGGCGCGTACGCCTCGGTCAGCCAGCTGCCCGCCTCGACGTCGACCCCGAGCAGGACGGAGGCGTCGGCCGGGTCCTCGACGTAGGTGCTGCGCACGATCGCCAGCACGAGCCCGTCGTCGGTCGCGATCTGCAGCCCGCCGCCGTTCCAGAGCTTGCCCAGGCCGAGGTACGGGTCGATCTCGGCGGCTGCGCGGGCACCGTCGACGGCGGTCACGGGCTCGGGCGTCACCACGGTGTACTCACGAGGCACGGTGCACCCCCGGCGGGGTCATCGCGGCGAGGATCCCGTCGGCGCCGACGACCTCGACCGCGTCGGCGAAGCGGTGCCAACGGGCTGCGGCCGCGGCAGCCTCGACAGCACCAGCACCAGCACCGACCTCGGCGTCACCGGCCGGCGTCTCGTGGAACGACACGAGCACCGACGGCGTCCGCGACGACCCGAGCACCCGTCCGCCGACCCGACGGACCAGGCCCTCGACGTCCAGCTGCATGCCCCGGACGCTCCGCGCCCCGACGACGGCGGCGAGCGGTTGCGGTGCGACCCGGTCGTGGGCGGACACCGTCCCGTCGGCCCGACCCGACATCGACCACGCCGTGGCGAGCAGGACCTGCTGTCGACCGGCCACGTCGGCGAGGGCGTCCGCGACGACACCGGGCGCGACGGCTCCGGTCACGACGATGCGGGTCTCCTCGATCACGCCGTCGTCGCTGCGCGCGATACGCACCCAGCCCCGGTACCTCGGCCCGGAGGCGTCACCGCCGGCCACGTGGAACCGCGTCTCGGACGGCATGCGGCTGCGCGCGGCGGCCGTGAAGAAGTCCCGGTCCCAGACCGTGGTGGCAGGCTCGGTCGTCCCCCACAGGGTGCGCGTGCCGGGAGCGAGTGACTCGACGAGTCGTTCGAGCGTGCCACCGAGTCGGGCCTCGGCCCGCGCCCGGTGGTGGGTGACGACGGCGAGCTGCGTCCACGGGACGGCGTCGGGGTCGACGGTGCGTCCCTCGTCGAGCCGGACCGACGACGGCGCCTCGTCCTGCGGCAGCGGGTAGCCGTCCTCGGTCACCCCGAGGCCGTGGGCCGGTGAGCGCACCGGCTCGAGCGTGACCGCCCGACGCAGCGAACCGTCGGAGGCGCGGGTCAGCCAGACCCCGCCGAGCACGTCGAGCAGGTGGAACAGCGAGTACGTGAGCCGCGATGCGGGATCGGTGACGAGGGCGACGCGGGTGCCCGGCCCGGCACAGTCGACGAAGAGGGCCGAGAGGCCGCTGGACACCCCGACGACGGGCTTGCTCGACCGCGACTCGACCCAGCCGGGCCCGTGCGTGTCGAGCATCGGGTGCAGCAACGAGACGGTCGTCGTGGCATCGTCGGTCATGGCTTCCCCCCGGTAGCGGCGACGACCATCGTACGGGGGCGGCGCTCCCGGCCGCCGTCGGCCGAACGCCCCACGAGCCCGTACCCCGATGATCTGGGAAGAGACGTGACGGCGGTGGTGACCAGGCCGTCAGCCCGGCCGTCACGTCACCTCAGAGAAGAAGAGAGCGAGTGACGGGAATCGAACCCGCGCTATCAGCTTGGGAAGCTGAAGTTCTACCATTGAACTACACTCGCGCGGCGCCTCGGAGGCGCGTCAGACCACTATAGCGGCCCGCGCCTCCCGTGCTCCCTCCGCCCTGCCGAGCGTGTGGCACCGACGAACGGACATCGCACCGCCGAGTTCCGCGGTGCGACGTCCAGCAGGCGGTGCGACTCCGCGCACCACCGGCAGGAGGCGCGCGCTCAGGCCCCGGTCGCGACCGAGACGATGCGCAGGTCGACCGATGCCGGCGGAACGGGCTCCCCGCTCACGCGGTCGAGCAGCGCCTGGGCGACCGCGCGGGCCACGAGCGGGCCGGAGCCGCTCTCGTCGACCGCGATGTCGAGGGTGATGCGGGTCTCGAGGTCGGCCACGGCGATGCCGACGAGGGGCACGGGTCGGCCGGGGGCGGCGGCCTCGGCGGAGGCCGGGTCGGCGCGCTCTGCGTCGGGGATCTCGGAGGCGGGGACGCCCGGGTCGGCCGACGTGGCTCCGGCGATCGAGGCGTCGCTCTGCACGGTCGAGCCCACGACCCCTCCGCCACCGACGACGGCGCTCAACCCCTGGAGGGCCGAGCGGACGACGCTGCCGAATCCGGGCCGGGCCCGGACGTGCACGACGCCGTCGACCGACGCCGCGATCTCACCGAGCTCGGCGGCGAGCAGGGACAGGTCGGCCGGGCTGATCGGGGCCCGCAGGCCGTCGTCGTCGCTCACGCCGCGCCTCCTTCGCTCTGCAGGTGGACGTCGTCGACGACCACGTCGACGCTCTCGAGGGTCAGTTCGGTCTGACGGGACAGGCTCGACGACACCGCCGACTTGACCGCCTCGGCGAGCGCGGGCAGCGGTTCGCCGAACAGGCCGCTGACGACGACCTCGACCCGGACGAGCGCCCCGGGCACGCTGACGTCGCCGTGGATCGTGCACGAGATGACCATGGCGCCCTCGACGCCGTCGCCCGCCTCGCGGATGAGTGACCGCACGGCGCCCTCGGTGATGTGCAGGGTGGAACGCTCGTCGATCGAGGCGAGCGGGATCTGCCTCCCGGCCCGCGACTCGAGGCGCACGCGGTCCATCACGCCCGAGATCCAGCTCGGGTCCGGTGCGGGGCTCGCCGCGGCGTCGGACTCGAGCAGTCGGGCCCCCATCGCCCGGAGGCGTTCGAGGGCGGCGAGCTGGGCCCGGGCCTCGGGCGACTCCTCGATCTCGGGGTCGTAGGGCTGCCGACCGGCGTCGAGGTAGTCGACGAGACGCTCGGGCGAGACCCCGTCCTCGGCACCGTCGACGGGCTCGTCGGGCGACGGGCCGGCGTCGCCCGGCGCACCCGGCTCGACGGGCGCAGCCGGGTCGACGGGCCCACCCGGGTCGACGGACTCGCCCAGGGCGACGGGCACGTCGGGCGGGGTCGGGTCTTCGTGGGCGTGGTCGGTGCCGTGAGGACGGTCACTCATCGCCAGGCCTCCATCTCGCGGGTCAGGGTCTCTCGTGCCCGGGCCAGTTGCCCCCGGACCGCGGTCACGGTGGTGCCGGTCCGTTCGGCGATCTCGGTGTACGACTCGCCACCGACCTCGCGCAGCGCCCACACCTGCCGTTGGCTGGCCGGGAGCCGCGCGAGCGCCGCACGCAGCGCCTCCATGGCGTCGTTCGAGGACGCCCGGCGTTCCGGATCGGTCGTGGGCGTCGCCGCCGGCAGCTCGAGGTCGTCGACGTCGTCGGTGAGACGTCGCGACCGGATCAGGTCGAAGGCCTTGCGCGACACGATGCGCATCATCCAGCCCTTGACCGCCGCGGGCGTCTGCAGCGTCGGGAGTTCGCGCCAGATCGTGATGGACGCCTCCTGCACCGCGTCGGTCGCATCGGCTCGTGAACCGGTGAGTCGGGTGGCGTACGCCGTCATCAGCCCCAGATGGCGTCGGAGCAACACCTCGAAGGCCCGCTCGTCACCCTCGGCGGCACGCGACGCGAGCACGGCGTCGGTGGCCTCGGTCAGGTCCGCCGCCATGTCCGCCTCCTCTGCTGCTGCGTCCGCCCGGGCCCCCAGGACGAGGAGGCGCGGGTCACGACCCGTGGATGAGTCACGACCCGTGGATGAATGGTGACGCATTCCGTGACGTTCGGGCCACGGAAGGCGTCTCATCCCTGGATACACCGGAATCGGTGCGCGCGGGAGACCGTGACCGGACCCGTCGGCGGCGCGTCCGGTAAGACCGAAGGGCGACGCCGACCCGTCGCACATCGTCCGATCAGAAGGAGACACCGATGGCCACCACCGACGACACCCCGACGAGCACCGTCCCGAGAGGCACCGTCGGGGTGCCCGGCAGGACGGTCGTCGCCGACGGCGTCGTCGCCACGATCGCCGGAATCGCCGCCCGTGGAGTGCCCGGCGTCTTCGCCCTCGGTGGCGGCACCGCGCGGGCGTTCGGCGCCCTGCGGGACGTGATCGGCACGACCGACCTCGGTCAGGGCGTGCGCGTCGAGGTCGGCGAGACCCAGGTCGCCGCCGACGTCACGATCGTCGTCGGGTACCCGGCCCCCCTGCACACGGTGGCCGGACAGGTGCGTGCCGCGGTGGCCGGTGCGATCGAGCAGCTCGTCGGCATGGAGGTCGCCGAGGTGAACGTCGCGATCGTCGACGTCAACATCCCCGGTGACGACGACGTCGACTCCACCAGCGAGAGCCGCGTCTCGTGACCGCCACCACCACGGGCATGGCCGTCGGCGCCGTGCTCGCTGTCTCGGCCCTGGCCTTCGGGTTCTGGGGCTTCGTGCTCGTCGCGGTCTTCATCGCCGTCGGCGCGCTCGTCGGGCGCATCGTCTCGGGCAGGACCGACGTGGCCGGGCTGCTGGACGCCCTGCGCGGACGGCGCTCGTCGTCATGACCACCGCCGGCACGGATCTCGCCGAGACGGGACGCGTCGTCGCGGGGCACGTCGGCATCCCCGCCAAGGTGCTGCAGAAGGTGGCGGTGGCCGTCGTCGCCGAGACCCTCCACGTGCGTCGGGCGGACGTCCGCGTCCTGGCCGAGGACGACGCCGGTCGGCTCGCCCTCCGCGTCTCGACGCCGGTCCGCGTCCCGATGCTCTCCGAGGCCGTGACCATGCCCGAGGGCGGGGTCGTCGCCGTCGTCCGAGACCTCCAGTCCACCCTGACCCGTCGGCTCTCCGAACTCGCGGGGCGCACCGTGTCCCGCGTCGACGTCACCGTCAGCGGCAGCCGCACCGACCGGACGGGGCGCACCTCGTGAGCGGGATCGACCCCGGCCTGTACCGCCGCGTCCTCCGACGCGAGCAGCACTCCTCGCGCTCGGGCAGCGCCGTCGTCGTGCTCGTGCTGCTCACGCTCCTCGTCGGGTACGTCGGGGTGGAGGCCGTCTACGCCGCGCTCGGTCGACGGGCCCTGCTCTTCTCCCCGGTCGACGTCCTCGCGACGCTGACGTCGTCGGTCGACGGCGGCGGCACCTCGGGCCTCGTGCTCGGCGCCGGCGTCGTCGCGGCGATCGTGGGCCTCGTCCTGATCGGCCTCGCCGTGACGCCCGGCCGTCGCGGACGCCACACCGTCGACGACGACCGCGTGGCGGTGGTCGTCGACGACCGGGTCATCGCGTCCTCGCTCGCCCGGGCCGCCCGTGTCTCGGGGCGCCTCTCGGACCAGCAGGTCTCGGCGTGGGTGTCCCGTCGTCGGGCCCAGATCGACCTGACGCCCGCGTCCGGCCTCGCGGTCGACGAGCAGTCGGTCGAGGCCGCCACCCGCTCCGAACTCGAGTCGGTCGCCTACCGGCCCGAGCTCACGGCTCGCGTCCGCACGACCGACACGGGGAGGGTCGGCGCATGACCTCGAGCAACCGGTTCGCGAACCGCCTCCTCTTGTTCGTCGTCGGCCTCGTCGCCCTGGCCGTCGGGGCGTTCCTCGTGATCGTCGCCCTGCCCGGCGGCGGCGTCCTGCGCGACCTGCTGTCGCCCGCGTCCTCGGCCCTCGACGACGCCGTGGCGGCGACGCCGATCGACCCGTCCGGTGCGACGGGCGGCAGCTGGCTGCCGGTGGCCCTCGCCCTGCTCTGCCTGCTGCTCGTCATCGTCTTCGTCGTCGCGATCCCCGCCCACGGGCACGGTCGCACCGACAGCGTCGTCGTCCAGGACGACCCGGCCGGCTCGATCGCCGTGTCGAGCTCGTTCGCCGACACCGCGATCACCGACGCGCTCCGCGACCGCCGCGACGTGGCCTCGGTCGGCGTCTCGGCGTGGACGGTCGCGGGTCGGCCCGCCCTCAAGGTGCGGGTGCGGCTGACCGCGGGATCGTCCCCGGCGCCCGTGGTCGCGGCGGCGTCCGACGTCGCCCGCGGGCTCGACCGCGTGCTGGGCGAGACGGTGCCCGTGCTCGTCGAGATCACCGGCGCCTCGGCCGTGCGCAAGGGGGCCGACAGCCGCGTGGCCTGACGACCCGCGCCTCCTCGGCTCCGCGACCCACGCCTCCTCGGCTCGGCGACCCGCGCCTCCTCGGCTCCGCGACCCGCGCCTCCTCGGCTCGGCCTCAGCGGACGGCGAGCAGGATCTTGCCGCTGTGCCCGCCGGACTCCATGCGCTTGTGGGCCGTGGCGACGAACTCGAGCGGGTAGACGCTGTCGAGCACCGGTCGCACCGACCCGGCCTCGACCAGCGGCCAGACGTGCTCGCGCACCTCGGCCATGATCGCGCGGCGTTCGTCGAGGGGGCGGGCGCGCAGCGTGGTGGCCCAGACCCGACCGCGCTTGGCCATCAGGCGCGACAGGTCGATCGTGGCCGACGGGCCGCCCTGCACGGCGATCACCATGATCCGGCCGTTCACGGCGAGCGCCTCGACGTCGCGGGCGATGTAGTCGCCACCGACCAGGTCGAGAACGACGTCGACGCCGCGGCCCTCGGTCAGCTCGTCGACGACCGCGACGAAGTCCTCGGTCTTGTAGTCGATGCCGCGCGCGGCGCCGAGCTGTTCGCAGAACGACGTCTTGTCGGCCGTCCCGGCGGTGGCGTAGACGGTCGAGCCGAGCGCCACGGCCATCTGGATCGCGATCGAGCCGACGCCGCTGGCGCCGCCGTGCACGAGCAGGGTCTCGCCCGGCTTCAGCCCGGCGCTCATGAAGACGTTCGACCAGACGGTCGCGACGGCCTCGGGCAGGCCCGCCGCCTCGACGAGGTCGACGCCGCGCGGCAGGGGCAGCACCAGGCCCTCGTCCACCTGCACGCGGTCGGCGTAACCACCGCCCGGCAGCAGGGCCACGACGTAGTCGCCGACGGCCGCGGCGGTGACGTGCTCGCCGGTCGCGACGACGGTGCCGCTGACCTCGAGCCCGGGCCAGCCGGGCGCCCCGGCGGGCGACGGGTAGTGCCCCTCCCGCTGGTTGACGTCGGCGCGGTTGACGCCCGCGGCGGCGACGTCGATCACGACCTCGCGGGGGCCGGGCACCGGCTCGGCGACCTCGGAGACGACGAGGGCGGAGGGCCCTCCGGGCACGGGGACGGTGATGGCACGCATGCGTCCATCCTCCCCCCGTGGCCCCGCACGCGCTGACTAGTCTTGTCGCGTGCTGCTCTCCGACCGCGACATCAAGCTCGAACTCGACGCCGGCCGAATCGGCCTCGACCCCTACGACCCGACGCTGATCCAGCCGTCGAGCATCGACGTGCGGCTCGACCGGTTGTTCCGGCTCTTCGACAACCACAAGTACCCGTTCATCGACCCGGCCGCGGACCAGCCCGAGCTGACCCGCCTGGTCGAGGCGAAGGCCGACGAGCCGTTCATCCTGCACCCGGGCGAGTTCGTGCTGGGCAGCACCTACGAGTTCGTCACCCTGCCCGACGACGTCGCGGCCCGCCTCGAGGGCAAGAGCTCGCTCGGGCGCCTCGGCCTGCTGACCCACTCGACCGCGGGCTTCATCGACCCCGGCTTCGGCGGGCACGTCACGCTCGAGCTGTCGAACGTCGCCACCCTGCCGATCAAGCTCTGGCCCGGCATGAAGATCGGCCAGCTCTGCTTCTTCAAGCTCAGCTCACCCGCCGAGCACCCGTACGGCTCGTCCCAGTACGGCTCGCGCTACCAGGGCCAGCGCGGCCCGACCGCCAGCCGGTCCTTCCAGGGCTTCGTGCACACGGACGTCTCCGCCCGCGACTGACCGCTGCGCGCTCGCGCTGCGCGCGTTCGCCCCGCGCTTGCGCCGCGTTCGCGCCGTGCGTTCGCGCTGCGCGTTCGCGCCGCGCTCGTCGAGAACGCAGGAGGCGCGGGCCGCGTCCCCGACGGACGCCTCCTCCGGAGACGAGAAAGGGGTGCGGAAGGAACCCGACTCCCTCCGCACCCCGGCGACACGAGAGAAACCCGACGTCGATCTCGTGCGCTGTGACTCGCGGTCCTGAACCTGTCACCGCGAGGCCATTTCATTCTGCGGCTCTCCGCTCCTCGGGCAAACCCGGCATTGTCCGAAAAACGAAATGAAAGCTCAGGTTGCGAAGCGGTGGCGAAAAGTCACCCGTCACCCCTCGAGGGTGTCGCGGGGTGACCGCCCGAACTCGGCCGTGTACTGGGCCGCGAAGCGGCCCGCGTGGGCGAAACCCCAGCTGAGCGCCACGCCCGCGACGGTGTGGCCGAGGGTCGGATCGGCCATGACGAGGTCCCCGTGCGCGCCGCGCAACCGCGCCCGCCGCAGTTCGGCCATGGGCGTCGAGTCGAGGTGGCGACGGAAGGCCAACTGCAGGGCGCGGGGGGTCACCCGAGCCGCCTCGGCGATCTCGACGACGCCGATGTCGTCGTGGGCGTGCTGCTCGATGTAGTCGCGAGCCCGACGCACGGTCGACGGGAGGGGCGAGAGGCCGTCGGCACCGCCGACGCCGACCACGTTCGTCTCGAAGGCCTCGAGGTAGGCGGCCACGAGCGACCGGAACGCCGAGCCCCGCACCAGCTGACTGGCCATGGCGGCGTCGTTGCGGATGACGTGCTCGTGCACGTGCCGGACGAGGTCGGACCAGTAGCGGCCGAGCGAGGGCGAGACCGCCTCGGCCGCGGTCGACCGGAGCCCCCCGGGGGCGGTGAGCCGCATGGCCTCCAGCTCGCGTTCGACGGCGGTGCGGTCGAGCATCACCTGCCCGAGCACGAGGTCGTACGACAGCATGACCTTGGCGTCGTGCGACGGGAACGAGAACGGTGCGCCCGGCTCGACCCTGAGCTCGTGGTCGCGGGTCCGCAGCGACAACCGGCCGGCCATCACGCCGCCGGCGACGAGGAACCCGGTCGGATCGCTCTCGGACAGCAGGCGTCCCCGCCGGTACTCGAAGCGACAGAGGGCGAAGCGCGTGTCGCCGGACACGGCGCGACTGTAGGTGAACGGCTCGGGGCCTTCGCCTTCGAGTCGCGTGATCTTGTAGTTCTTGCGGATCAGCGCGTGCGCGACCTCGCGATCCGTGGTCGAGACGCTGCGGACCCGCGGGTCGACGAGCGCCTCGAAGGTCTGCGCCCTGGGGGGCGCCGCGGTCGGATCGGTGGTGGCGTCGGTCGGCGCGGTGTCCGTGGGCGTGGTGTCCGTCGGCGCGGTGTTCGTCGGCGCGGTGTTCGTGGGCGTGGTGCGGAGTGCAGCTGATCCGGCGACTGGTGAGGCCGCCTGCGGTGTGGACGTCACGGTCGTTCCCCTCGGGTGGGACGGTGATCCGGGGTGGTTGGTCCCGGGTGGTCCTCCCGACGTCGGTGTCGAGTGACCTACCCGAGAGTATCCAACAGACGAACTGGACGCGCGCCGCATCCTGGGGCAGGGCACCGCCCGGTCGGGTGCGGTCGCAGTCCGCGTAGCGTCGGGTCATGGACTACAGAACCCTCGGAAACAGTGGAGCCTCGGTGTCGGAGCTGACCCTCGGCACCATGACCTTC
The DNA here is from genome assembly GCF_003751725.1 of Frigoribacterium sp. PhB118. Classification (NCBI taxonomy): domain Bacteria; kingdom Bacillati; phylum Actinomycetota; class Actinomycetes; order Micrococcales; family Microbacteriaceae; genus Frigoribacterium; species Frigoribacterium sp. PhB118. The sequence continues at coordinate 266,004 of NZ_RKID01000002.1, forward strand.
GGCGCCGAAGCCGACGAACCGACCTCGCACGCCATCCTCGACGCCTTCGTGGCCGGAGGCGGCACGCTCGTCGACACCGCCGACGTCTACAGCGCCGGCACTAGCGAGACCATCATCGGCCGGTGGCTGGCGAGCCACCCCACGGACGCCGACCAGGTGGTGCTCGCGACCAAGGGACGCTTCCCCATGGGCGACGGGCCCAACGACGTCGGGCTGTCGCGTCGTCACCTCGCGAAGGCCCTCGACGCCTCGCTGACCCGGCTCGGCGTGGAGCACGTCGACCTCTACCAGATGCACGCCTGGGACCACCTCACCCCGATCGACGAGACGCTGAGGTTCCTCGACGACGCGATCAGCGCGGGCAAGATCGGCTACTACGGCTTCTCGAACTACCTCGGGTGGCAGGTGACGAAGGCCGTCGGCCGCGCCGAGGCCCTCGGTTTCGCCCCGCCCGTCACGCTGCAGCCGCAGTACAACCTGCTCGTCCGCGACATCGAGCACGAGGTCGTCCCGGCCTCGCTCGACGCCGGCATCGGGCTGCTGCCCTGGTCGCCGCTGGCCGGCGGCTGGTTGAGCGGCAAGTACGTCCGCGACCAGGCGCCCACCGGGGCCACCCGCCTCGGCGAGGACCCGAAACGCGGCATGGAGGCCTGGGAGGCGCGCAACGCGGACGAGCGCACCTGGACCGTCCTCGACGCGGTCACCTCGATCGCCTCGGCACACGACGCCTCGGCCTCGCAGGTCGCGCTGGCCTGGTTGCTGCGTCAGCCCGCGGTCACCTCGGTGATCCTCGGCGCCCGCACGGTCGAGCAGCTCGACGACAACCTGGGTTCGTCGGCGCTGGCCGCGGCCCTCACCGACGACGAGGTCGCCCGCCTCACCGCGGCGAGCGCACCCCGGGTCGACGACTACCCCTACGGCACGGCAGGGGTCGCCCAGCGCGACCGGAAGATCACCGGCGGCCGCTGACCAGGAGGCGCGGCGCGCCTCCTGCGGGCACCGCGCCTCCTGCAGTCCCCGCTCCTCCCCCACGCTGCTCATCCCGCACGACACCGCGAGATGGTCACCGCGCCAGGTTTTCCCTTGGCGCCGTGACCATTTCGCGGTGCTGTGCGGTAGAGCGGCACGTGACCGAGCCCTCCGCCACGAAGTAAACGTCCCGCCACGCAATCCTGTGGCGGGACGTTTACTTCGTGGCGGCGTGCCCGGGGCCCGGGGGCGGGGCGGCGCCGTGCGGGGCGGGGCGGTGCGGGCGGTGCGGCGGGGGCTCAGCGCTGCAGCGAGGCGGTGGCGCCGACCCGACCGCGCGCGACCCGCACGGCGATCGTGACGACCAGCACGACGGCGGCGGCGACGATCGCGGCCACCCCGGCGACGACGTTCTCGGGTTCGCCGGTCAGGCGGCCGACCGCGATCCAGGCGAGTCCCCACGAGAGCGACAGGGCGGGAGCGAGGCGACCGCGCCCGGCGAAGGCCAGCACGACGCCGACGAGGGCGGCCACGGCGAGTACCACCGACGACCAGAACCCGGCCGCGAAACCGAAGCCGTCGAAGCCCGCGTCGACCAGGCCGGCGGCGATGTTGGCGACCGTCGCGACGCTGACCCAGCCGAGGTAGAGGCCGAGGGTGCCGTCGGTGACGACCGCGTCGACCCACCCGCTCGACGCGGTGTGGAACAGGATGACGAAGATGCGCGCGAGCACCAGCAGCAGCGCGACGATGACGACGGCGCCCAGCCAGACGCTGCCGAGCTGCACGGCGGCGAACAGCCAGGCGGCGTTGAGCAGCAGCGAGGCCGCGACCCAGTAGCCCAGCCGACGGTGTCGGGTCACGGCGCGCTGACCGGGCAGGGCCTGGTGGATCGCGTAGGCGACGAGGCCGAGGTAGATGACGCTCCAGATGCTGAAGGCCGTGGTCGCCGGGGCGACCGTCGTGGCCGTCGCGCTGAGGGCCCCGCCCGCCGCGTCGGACACCGAGACGCCGCCGAACGCGCCCGATCCGTAGGCGGCCAGCACGATCGCGAGGACCGCGGTCACGACCACGACGATCTGGCGGACGACGTCACGCGACGTCGCGGTCTCGGCAGGGGGTCGGGTGCTCGTGTCGGTGCTCATGAGGGGGACGCTAGTCGTGCCCGCCGGTCGATCTCTTAGTTGCTAAGAGGATTGTCAGGGAAGGGGCGGCGAGGGAGGGGCGCACAGCCCAGGAGGCGCGGTGCGGAAGGTGCAGCCCGGGCGCACAGCCCAGGAGGCGCGGTGCGGGCGGGCGGGCGGTCAGCCCACCTGCACGGGCGGCCCCGCGATCAGCAGCACCACGAAGACGACGACCACGGCGACGACCAGCAGCAGGAGGGCGAGGACGAGGTGCCCGAGCATCCAGCGCAACAGGCGGTCGAGGGGGCGGCGGTCGCGCGGGTCGTCGGTCGCCGTGCGGCGCCAGGCACCGGCGAGGAGGCCGCGGCGGTCGATCCAGCGCTCGACGGGCAACGAGGCGAACGGCACGACGGCGCTGGCGAGGGCGGCCAGGGTCACCCCGCCCGACCAGCGCTGGTTCACCGCGACGACGACGCCCGCGACGAGGTACGCGAGGAACACGAAGCCGTGGATCGGCCCGGCCACGCTGACCGGCCAGTCGCCGACCCCCACCGCGTACTTGAGGATCATGCCCGCGATGAGCAGCGACCAGGTCACCACCTCGGCGACGGCGAACGAGCGGAAGAGGGTGCGAGGCGACACGAGCTGCTCCTGGTGAGGGGCCGACGGGGACGCGTCCATGCTCGCAGCCCCCTGCTGAGCGCCGGCCCTGCCCGCTCGCCCCGGTGACTCGGCCACGCGGCCCTGCCCGCTCTACGCGGCCACCCGGCGACCCGGCCACGCGGTCACGCGGTCACGCGGCCCGCGTACCCCTCCGGCTGGGTGCCGCCCCGCGCCTCCTCGGTTGGATGGGTCCCATGACGACACTCGCGATCATCGGTGCAGGCAAGGGGCTCGGCGCTGCCGTGGCCCGACGATTCGGCGCGGAGGGCTTCAGCGTGGCCCTCATCTCCCGCCACCAGGGCAGGCTCGACGCCCTCGCGGCCGAACTCGAGGCCGACGGCGTCACGGCCCAGGGCTTCACCGCCGACGTGCGCGACCCGGCGAGCATCGCCGCCGCGCTCGAGCAGGCGACCGAGCAGCTCGGACCGATCCAGGTCATGCAGTACAGCCCGCTGCCGCAGAAGGACTTCATGCGTCCCGTGCTCGAGACCATGCCCGCCGACCTGGTCGGTCCGGTCGAGTTCTCGATCTACGGGCCGGTCGCGGCCGTGCACCAGGTGCTGCCCGGCATGCGGTTCCTGCCCGACGGCGGCGGCACCATCCTCTTCGTCAACGGCGGCTCGGCCGTCACGCCCGGCGCGAAGGTGACGGGCACCTCCATCGCCTTCGCCGGGCTGACCGCCTACGCACAGCTGCTCCACGACGAGCTCGCCGGCGAGGGCATCCACGTCGGTCAGCTGATCATCCCCGGCGGCATCGAGCCCGAGAGCAGCGACAAGAGCCCGGAGGCGCTGGCCGAGTTGCTCTGGCAGCAGCACGTCACGCGCGGCGACTTCCGCACCACGGCGCCCGAGAAGGGCACACCCGCCTGACGCCCGGCGTTCGGGTGGGGGCTGGTGCCTCCGCCGGACGGCCATGAACCCCGTTTCGAACGATGCACCCGCTTTCTTCTGGGTGCATGGTTCGAAACGGGGTTCTTCGCTGGTCCCGTAGAGCCCGGGCCAGCACAACGCGGGCCCGGGCCAGCACGGCGCAGGCCCGGGCCAGCAGCGGGCGGCCTCAGACGCCGCCGAAGCGCTCGGTGCGGACGCGGGTCGGCGCGTGCCCGAGCTCGACCAGCCAGCCGGCGACGACCGCCACGAACGAGTTCGCCCCGCAGACGTAGACCAGCGGATGCTCGGACGCGGGCAGCACGAGCCGCTCGAGTTCGTCGCGGGTGAGTCGGCCCGCCGGCCGCGCGTGCCCCTCGGGAGCCGTGCGGCTGAAGACCCAGTCGACCACGAGGGGCGCCCGAGGCCCGGTCGCGTCGCGAGTCGAGGAGGCGCGCGCGGCCTCGTCCAACTCGCCGACGTACCACCGAGAACCCGGGTCGCGCACCGAGGCGAGCAGACGCATCGGGGGTGCGTCCCGGCCTCGGGCCCGCACCATCGCCATCAGCGGTGCGACGCCCGACCCCCCACCGATCAACTGCACGGGGGCCGCCGTCGGCGGGGTCGCCCCCTCGGGCTCGGGCAGCACCGCGTGGACGGCCGAGTCGGGCTCGAACTCGGTCGGCGGCCAGACGAACCAGCCGCCGATCGGGCCGCGCACCTCGATCGGATCGCCGGGTTCGGCCGCGTCGACCAGGTAGGGCGAGACCTCGCCGTCGTCCAGGCGCTCGACGGTGACCTCGATCTGCGGGACCGGGCCCGCGCCTCCTGCGCCCCGCGAGCCGTCGGGGCCGCCGGAGGCCCTGACGTCGCTCAGCGAATACGACCGCACGGCGGTGTACCCGTCGTCCGCGGTCAGCCGCAGGTCGACGTGCTGGCCGGCTCGCGCGGGCCGGAGGCCGGGCACCGCGAGGGTGAGCGACCGGGCCCGCGGCGTCTGCGCGACCGACGACACGATCGTGGCGGGCAGCCAGGCGTACGGATCACCCGCGGGGTCGAGCCCGGCGACGCCGCCGACCCCGGGGTCGGGAACGGGGTCGCTCACGCGTACCGTTCTTCCTTCCACGGGTCGCCGTGCGGGTGGTAGCCCATGCTCTCCCAGAAGCCGCGGCGGTCGGTGGCCATGGTCTGGATGCCCTGCAGCCACTTGGCGCTCTTCCAGAAGTAGAGCCCGGGCACGAAGAGGCGCGCGGGCCCGCCGTGCTCGGCGTGCAGCGGCTGCCCCTCGTAGGTGTCGACCACCCAGGCCTTGCCCCCGAGCAGCTCGCCGAGCGGCAGGTTGGTCGTGTACCCGCCGTGGCTGGTCGCCATCGCGAACTCGTGCGTGGTCTCGAGGCCGTCGAAGAGGGTGTCGAGCGAGACGCCCCGCCAGTGGGTGCCGAGCTTCGACCAGCTCGTGACGCAGTGGATGTCGGTCTCGATCGCCTCGTGCGGCAGAGCCTGGAAGTCGGCCCAGGTGAGGGAGCGCTGCCCGGTCTCGGTGGCGACCTGGAGCTCCCACCGCTTGATGTTCGGCGTGGGGCCGGCCGACAGGACCGGGAACCCGCTCTCGAGGTACTGCCCCGGGGGCAGTCGCGGGTCGGCCGCGCGTCGCCTGCCGAAGCCGGTGAATCCTGCCATGGTGCGCCTCCTCGGGGTGGAGCGGGGTCGTTCGCGGGTGCGTCGTACGCCCGTCAGCCTACGCACGACCCCCGACGGCGCCGGGCCCCGAGGCTGCGTCCGCGCTGGGAGAACGTTGACCCCGGCATGGGTGGAGGTCGTACGGTGGATGCAGGTCAATTCGAAAGGACCCCACATGGCTGAGTACACCCTGCCCGATCTGCCCTACGACTACTCCGCTCTGGCGCCGCACATCAGCGCGAAGATCATGGAGTTGCACCACTCCAAGCACCACAACACGTACGTCACCGGCGCGAACACGGCCAACGCCGCCCTCGCCGAGGCCCGCTCGACGGGTGACCTGGCGAACGTCAACAAGCTCGAGAAGGACCTCGCCTTCAACCTCGGTGGCCACGTCAACCACTCGATCTTCTGGACGAACCTCACCCCCGAGACCAGCGAGCCCACCGGCGACCTGCTCGAGGCCATCGGCCGCGACTTCGGCGATCTCGAGAAGTTCAAGGCCCACTTCACCGCCACCGCGCTCGGCGTGCAGGGCTCGGGTTGGTCCGTGCTCGCGTACGACGTGCTCGGCCAGCGCCTCAGCGTCTTCCAGCTCTTCGACCAGCAGGGCAACGTGCCCTTCGGCCTCGTCCCCCTGCTGATGCTCGACGTGTGGGAGCACGCCTACTACCTCGACTACCAGAACGTGCGCGCCGACTACGTCAAGGCCTTCTGGAACATCGTGAACTGGAGCAACGTCGAGGCCCGCCTCGCCGCCGCGACGACCAAGACCGACGGTCTGATCACGCTCTAGTCCCTCCGGCACCACCACGCCGACGGCGCGTCCCCCCCCGGGGGCGCGCCGTCGCCGCGTCCCCGGGGCCCGACGGCTCGTCCCCACCCCGGCGCGTTCGTCCTCAAGGATGAAAACCCCGCAGGAGGCGCGCGCGGCCGGTCGACGACGCCTTACGGTCGTCGACATGGACACCATCCCCGACGACCTGCGCACCTGGGTGCCGCGCCTCGCGGCCCCCGTCGGCGCCGCGGTCTTCGTGCTGCTGTGGACGATCGCCGAGGCCGGCCGGGGCGAGATCGTCGAGAACGTCGTCCTGTTCGGGCTCTTCGGCCTGGCCGTCGGCCTCGCGGTCTGGATGCCGTGGACGTCGATCGGCCTGATGGTGACGATCCCGGCCCTGCAGCTCGCCGGCTGGGTGCAGCCCCCGACGGACACCACCTGGCCGACGTACCTCGCCCTCGCGTTCGTGGCGTTCTTCGCGGCGTTCGCCCGCTCGGTCGCCGTGCGGCTGGTCGCCCTCGCCGCCGCCGGCCTCGCGTCTGGACTCGCCGCGATCGCGATGGCCGTGCCCACCCTCGCGCGACCGTACGTGTGGTCGTCGTGGGTGGGCGGCGGCCAGGGCACGAAGACCGACGTGATCACCCTGGCGGCCTCGCTCTTCGGTGCCGCGGCCGCGGCCTGGGCGGTCGGCATCTTCCTCTCGAGCGTGCTGCGGGTCCGCCGCATCGGGCAGGTGCTCGAGCGCACCGAGACGCGCTTCCACGAGACGGACTTCGAGCTGCGCCTCGCCCACGACCGTGCCCGGATCTCCCGTGACGTGCACGACGCCCTCGCCCACTCGCTGGCGGTGATCGTGTCGCAGGCGCAGGGCGCCCTCGCGTTGTCGGCGACCCGTCCCGAGGTCGTCGAGCAGGCGCTGCGCACGATCGCCGACGTCGGCCGCACCTCGTTGGTCGACGTGCGGCACCTGGTCGAGCGCATCCAGCAGGACGCCGACGACGTGACGCCCCGCGAGACCCTCGCCGACCTCGACCGACTCGCGACGACGATGCGCGACGTGGGCATGACCGTCACCCTGCGGCACCTCGGCGACGCCTCCGAACTGTTGCCCTCGCAAGAGCTCGCGGTCTTCCGCATCGTGCAGGAGAGCCTGACCAACGCCCTCAAGCACTCCGGCTCGTCGAGCACGGTCGACGTCGCTCTCGACTGGCGGGGGCCCGGCCTCGCCCTGCTGGTGACGTCCTCGGGCGACGACCCGCTCGTCGCCGCCCGCCGCGGCACCGGCCGGGGCACCGGCATCGCCAGCATGACCGAACGGGCCCGGCTCGCCGGTGGCTGGCTGACGGCCGAGCTCGGCGACGACGGCGTCTTCGTCGTCACCGCCTTCCTGCCGACTCCCGAACCGATCGGACTCCTGCAGTCCTGGACGGAGCAACCCGCATGACCGACGTGACGACCGCGACGACGCGCACCGCGCCTCCCGCCCTCGTGAGGGTGGTCGTCGTCGACGACCAGCCGCTGTTCGCCTCCGGGCTGCAGATGCTGATCGAGGCGCAAGCCGACCTGGTCTGCGTGGGCACGGCCGTCGACGGGGCGGCCGGAGCCGCCCTGGTCGAGCGTGAGCGGCCCGACGTCGTGCTGATGGACCTGCGCATGCCCGTGATGAACGGTCTCGAGGCCACCACGCGCATCGTGGCGGCGGCCGGCACCGACCCCGACTCGGCCCCGCGCGTCGTCGCCCTGACCACGATCCAGCGCGACGAGGCCGTGTTCAGCGCGTTGAAGGCCGGGGCCTACGCGTTCCTCACGAAGGACGCCACGCCCGACGAGGTGCTGACGACGATCCGCGCGGCGGCGGCCGGCGAGCCCGTCCCGACCACGGCCGCCGCTCTCGACGTCGTGCACGCGTTCGCCGTGCCGACCCCGTCGCCGAAGCGGCGGACCGAACCGCTCGAGGTGCTCTCGCCCCGCGAGCGCGAGATCTTCCTGCTCGTGGCACGGGGCCTGAGCAACGCCGAGATCGCCGAGAGCGCGTGGCTGAGCGAGGCGACGGTCAAGAGCCACGTGCGCGCCGTGCTGCAGAAGCTCGGCATGCGCAACCGCGTGCAGATCGTCGTCTTCGCCTACGAGAACGACCTGGTGGGCCCGGCCCGCGACGACGAGGGGGCCACGCGATGACCGACGAGGAGAACGTCCCGACCCGCGACGTCCCGCCCGGCGGCGTCTCGCCTCGACAGCGACGCGCGAAGCGGGTGACGCTCGCAGCCGTGGTCGCGGTGGTCGCCGGCGTCGTCGCCTACGGCATCCCGGCCAATGCGGCCTACGCCCTGCCCGACCTCCCCGAGAAGGACGTCGACGCGTGGACGATGCCGCTCGACCGGTACGTGCCGGTCGGCGAGACCTCGTCGTCCTACGCCCTCCTGCTCGTCGCGCAGCAGTGCATGGTCGCGGCCGGTCACGACGACTTCGTGGTGCCGTGGCGGGACGTGGCGGCGGGCGACCGGGCGGGCGAGCTGTCGATGAACGGCTCGCTGCGCCTCCGGGCCTTCGACCTGGCGACGGCCGAGACCCGCGGCTACCACGCCCTGTCGGTCATCGACGCGGGGGCGGCCGCCTGGTCCGAGTTCTCGTCGCAACCCTGGACGGACGAGAGGTCCGCCCGGTTCGACACCTGCGTGCAGCGCGCCCGCGGGACGGTGCCGTCACTGGACGACTACTCGAACCGCACCCAGTCGCTCGTCCGCCTGAACAACGCCGCGTTCGAGGGGGCCCGTGACGACCCCACGGTGACGGCGACCTGGGACGACTGGCGCGGGTGCATGCAGGACGCCCGGGTGGGCGACGTGGCCTCCGACCCGTCGGGCATGCCGACCCTCGAGATGGCCGACCGGTTCGAGACGCTCGACTCGAGCACGTCGCCGACCGACGACGAGATCGAGATCGCGACGGCCGACGCCCGGTGCCGTGAGTCCTCCGGCTACCGCGACGCCCTCTACGAGGCCGAGTGGCAGCGACAACTCACCGTGCCGCACGACGACGGCGAGCTGCTCTCCGGGATCGACACGGCGGCCCTGGCCGCGGACAACGCGGAGATCCGGCGGGTGCTGGCCGAGCTCACCCCACCGCGGCCACCGTCCTGACCCGCCCCCTCCTCGAGGGACTGGGAAACCGGTCGGCCAGTATCTAAACTGGGTCCACAGAGGACACGTCGGGGGACGGGGGAACGTCCGACGGCCTGATCAGCGGGGGCAACGAGCTGGTCAGGCCTTCGTGCCCGGGGGCCACGACCGTCGGCAGCACGAACGCCCACATGTCGCGCAGCCGGTCGAAGAGGTCGGCGCGGGCGGTCAGGGCCTGCGACACGATGTGCACGCCGGCGTACGACCCGACGACGAAGCGGGCGACGCTCTCGACGTCGGTGTCGGCCCGGAAGTCGCCCTCGGCGACCGCGCGCTCGACGAGCCCCGAGATCTGGGCCTGCCAGTCGAGGTACGGGTGCTCGACCCGGAGGTCGCGGCTCGGCGACTGGGTGGTCAGACGGATGCCCGCCGTCACGAGCACCTCGGTGGTGAGCTGCGTGGCGAGCGACGCGCACGAGAGCATGAGCGCCTCGGCACCGCTGCCCGCGGTCTCGGACACCCGGTCGGCGTAGGCGCGCGAGAGCGCGTGCTGCTCGGCGATGACCGCGTTCGCGAGGTCGGCCTTCGAGCGGAAGTGGAAGTAGAGCGCACCCTTGGTCACGGTGGCGGTCTCGGCGACGAGGTCGAGCGAGGCCTCGCTGTAGCCGTGCTCGTCGAAGACGACGGCGGCCCCTCGGATGATGGCGGCGCGGGTCGCCTGGGCACGTTTCTGCTGGGGCATCGGGTGGGTCTCTCCTGCGGGTCGAGACGGTGCCCCTGCGAGGCACCGCACGGCCGCCCCCCGCCGGCCGCTGCACACGTTACCGGGGCGACCTGCGCCCTCCGACCGTCGCCGGGGTACGCGTGGCGAAGCGTTTCGGGGTACGACCGACCGGTCCGCCTGCGGCTCGTGACGTCGCGTGCCGCGCATGGTCACGGCGCGCTAGCGTGCGGGCATGACGCTCAGCCTCGTGCCCATGCCCACCTCCCGCCTCGTGCCCTTGATGCGACGCTCGACCGCCGAGTACGAGAAGTCCCGCGTGCTCGCCGGCGAGACCCCCGAGCAGGCCGCCGAGGCCGCCCGACGCTCGTTCGGCGAGGCCTTCCCCGACGGGGCACCGGCCGAGGGCCACCTCGTCTACGACGTCATCGACGACGCCCGACCGGGTGAGCCCGTCGGCATCCTCTGGATCGCACCCCGCGTGCCCGGCTCGTCGGACTGGTGGGTCTTCGACGTCGAGATCGACGAGGCCCACCGCGGTGCCGGACTCGGCCGGGCGACGATGCTCCTCGCCGAGCAGGCCGCCGCCCGTCACGGCGCCGAGACCCTCGGCCTGAATGTGTTCGGCTACAACGAGGTCGCCCGCCACCTCTACGAATCGCTCGGCTACGAGACGACCGCCGTGCAGATGAAGAAGCCCGTCACCGCCTGAGGGGCGACCCGGGAGGCGCGGTGTCGGTCTCGGGGACGGGCACCGGCTCGGGCGGGGCGACCTGCGCCTCCTCGGGGTCGCCGTCCGCGGCGCGGGCTCTCGGCACCCGGCTGGCGTAGAGCACGCCGCCGACCACCGCGACGCCGGCGACGAGCTCGACCAGGTCGGGCACCTCGCCGAACGCCAGCCACGAGGCCAGCACGCCGACCACGGGCACGAGCATCGAGAACGGTGCGACGGTGGCCGAGGGGTAGACCGAGAGCAGGCGCGTCCAGATGCCGTAGCCCACGACCGAGGCGATCAGCACGAGGTAGAGCAGGCAGAGCACCGACGGCAGCGCCTCGAGCGTGAAGACCGTGCCGAGGCTCTCACCGATGCGTTCGGGGCCCTCGACGACGAACGACAGGGCGAGCATCGGCACCGGCGCGACGATCGACATCCACAGCGTCAGGTGCATCGGGTTGGGCGGCGCGGCCCGTCGGACGGCCACGTTGCCGATCGCCCAGCCGAGCGCGCCGCACAGCGTCAGCACGACCGGGAGCAACGCGGCGACCTGCGACCGGTGCCCCGCGATGACGACGAGCCCCACCACCGCGATGCCGATGCCGATCGCCTGTCGGCGGGTGATGCGCTCTCGCAGCCAGAAGCCGGCGATCACGACCGTGAACGGCGCCGACGCCTGCAGGACGAGCGAGGCGAGACCCGAGGGCATGCCCGCCGCGATGCCGAGGTAGAGGAACGCGAACTGCAGCATGCCGAGCGTCGCCCCCACGAGCAGGAGGCGCGACCACGGGATCGCCGGACGCGGCACCAGCAGCACGGTCGGCACCGCGAGCAACGTGAAGCGCAACGCCACGAGCAGGAACGGCGGGAAGTGCTCGAGGGCGATCGCGGTCACGGGGAAGTTGATGCCCCAGCAGACGGCGACGACGAGGGCGAGGAGGCGGTCACGGACGGTCACGTCTCCATCGTGGCGTGCCGGACCGTTCAGGACCAGCGCAGATCCCCGCGTGCACTTTGTAGGCTGCCTTCATGGACCTGTCCCATCTCGACCTGCTGCGGGAACTCGCCGACCGCGGCAGCGTCACCGCCGTCGCGACCGCCACGCACCGGTCACCCAGCGCCGTGTCACAGCAGCTGAAGACGGTGCAGCGTCAACTCGGGGTCGAGCTCGTCCGTCGCGTCGGCCGGGGCGTCGTGCTCACGGAGGAGGGCCGGGCGCTGGCCCGGGCGTCGGTCGGGGTCGCGACCGCGGTCGCCGAGGCCGAGGCGGCGTTCGACGCCGTCCGCGGAGGCACGGGTGGCGTCGTGCGGGTGTCCGTGTTCGCCTCGGCGGCCGAGCTCCTGCTGCCCGGAGTGCTGCACCGCATGCGGTCGCACCCGGGCATCGAGCTCGACGTGGCCGACCGCGACGTCTCCGAGGACGAGTTCGCCCCGCTGACGGCGGACTTCGACGTGGTGCTCGCCCACCGGTCGGACGGCGTGCTGCCGCCGGGCCGAGGCTCGACGACCGTCGTGTCGCTGCTGCGCGAACCGCTCGAGGTCGCCCTCCCCCTCGGCCACCGACTGGCCGACCGCAGTCGGGTGGCCGTCGACGACGTCATCCGCGAGCCGTGGATCGGCGTGCCCGAGGGCTACCCGATCGACCGCGTGCTGGTGTCGATGGCCCTGCAGTCGGGCGTCGCACCCGAGGTCGTCCACCGCACGGTGCACCTGCCCCTGATCGAGAACCTCGTGGCGGCCGGCCACGGGGTCGCCCTCGTCCCGCGTCACACGTCGGCCTCACGGGCGCCCGGTCGGTTCCACCTCGCGACGCTCGAGAACGTCCGCGCCGGGCGCCACCTCGAGGCGCTGATGCGACCCGACCGGGCGGCCCGGCCGGCCGTCCGCACCGTCGTCGACGAGATCCGGGCCGAAGCCGCGTCGATCTGACGAACCGATGGACGAGGCGCGCGAAGTCTCCTCGCCGTCTTGTGACACGGACCTCTCGGACGTACAATTTCCTGTACTCAGGAGGAACGATGAAGACACTCACCTATTCCGAGTCGCGGGCGAACTACGCAGCGACGCTCGACGCGGTCATCGACGATCGCGAAGAGGTCGTCATCACCCGCGCCGGGCACGATCCCGTCGTGCTCGTCGCGCTCGACGACTACGAGTCGTTGAAAGAGGCGGCCTACCTCTTGCGCAGCCCGGCCAACGCGCGGCGCCTGCTCGGCGCGATCGAGCGTCTGAGCGAGGGCGGCGGGAGCGAGCGAGAACTGCACGGATGAGGATCGTCTTCGACGACGACGCCTGGGACGACTACGTGTACTGGCAGACGCAAGACCGGAAGGTGCTGAAGCGCATCAACACCCTGATCCGCGACATCGAACGCAACGGGAACGAAGGCATCGGCAAGCCCGAGGCCTTGAAGCACGGCTTCCACGGATTCTGGTCTCGCCGCATCACCGACGAGCACAGGTTGGTCTACAAGGTGACCGAGACGGACGTCCTGATCGCGCAGTGCCGCTACCAGTACTCGAGCTGAACTCGGGTCGTCAGCGGACGCCCTTCGACGCGAGGAAGACCACGGGGTCGGTCGGGACGCCGCCCTGCCGCACCTCGAGGTGCAGGTGGCAGCCGGTCGAGCCGCCCGAGGTGCCGACGCCGGCGATGTTCTGGCCGGCCGCGACCTGCTGGCCGACCGAGACGTAGATGCCGTTGCGTTCCATGTGGGCGTAGGCGCTGCTGACCCCGCCGCCGTGGTCCACGACGATCAGGTTGCCGTAGCCGCTCGACGGCCCGGCGTAGCTGACGCGACCGGCCGAGACCGAGTAGATCGGCGTGCCGCAGGAGGCCCCGAAGTCGGCTCCGGCGTGCAGCTTGTACTCGCCCGTGATCGGGTGGATGCGGTAGCCGTAGGCCTGGTACGAGCCGAACGCGCGGATGGCGGCGACCCACCCGGTGCCCGGGTCGGGCACGGTGACGCCCGGGCCGGGACCGCCCGTGCCCGGCGCGACGGGGCCCGTGCCACCACCCGCGGCGGGGGCGGGACGCGCAGCGGCGGCGGCGGCCGCAGCCGCGGCCGCCTGTGCCTGCGCGTAGGCCTGCTCGAGCGTCATGCGGTCGTCCTCGAGCAGGGCGACCTGGGCGGCGAGGGTGGCCTTCTCGTCGTCGACGGCCGCGAGGTCGGCCTCGGCCGTCACGCTGGCCACGGCCGCCTCGTCGAGTGCGGTCTGCGCGTCGGCCGCGAGCCGGTCGCGTTCGGCGAGCGCCACGGCGGCCTGGTCGGCCAGCGAGGTCGCGAGGTTGTCGGCGGCCTGGGCCCGCTCGCGGAGGCGACCGACGTTCTCGCCCAGCTTGCTCGACAGGCTCAGCCCCTTGAGCACCTCTTGGGCGCCGTCGCCGGCCGCGAGCAGGTCGCCCACCATGCCCCCGCTGCCGGGGCGGGCCAGCAGGGCGGCGGCCTGGCCGACGACCCGTCGTGAGGAGTCGGCGGTCTCGCGGGCCTCGGCCCGGCGCGTCTCGAGCCGCTCGTGCCGTGCGGTCGCCTCGTCGACGGCGGCCTGGGCCTCGCCCAGCACGCGTCCGGCCTCGTCCGCCGAGGTGCGGGCGGCCTCGGCACGGGCCGAGGCCGCGTCGAGCGCCGTCTGCAGGTCGGCGAGCGCCTTCTTCTTGGCGGACTCGTCGTCGCGGGCGGCGAGGACGGCCTGCCAGGTCGGGGCGGCGGCGATCGCTCGATCGGGGACGAGGAGCGTGGCGAGCACGGCCAGCACGAGGGCGACGGTGGCTGCCGACGTCCGGCGGCGGAGGGGGCTCGAGAGGGGAACGGGGCGGACGGAGTGGGACATGGCTCTCTGTCTGTCTGGTGCACGCGTCGCGTGCGGTGGTGCAGGGGCGTCCGCGCTCGGGCCTCGCGGAGCACCCACACTACCGAGGCGCTCCGGGACGGAAGCGGCGCGCTCGCCCCGCACCGCGCCTCCTCGGGGCGGTCGCCGGGCTGGGGACGAGACGTCGACGCGGCGCCGTCAGCGATGCCGACGCCTCGGCGACGCGGCGCCGACCCGGCGCCCGCGAGGTACGGTCGTGTCCCCCTTTCGGCCCCTGTGCGTCGGCCGGCATCCGTGGTCGACTGTCCCTTCCACCACCGTCGGGGCAGCTCCCCGAGTGCGCCGAGAGAGGCGCAGATGGCATCGTCCCGACCGGCCCGCACCACCCTCGGCCTGATCGCCGCGGCCGCCGTCGTCCTGCTGACCGCGTGCTCGTCGGGCGACGCCACCCGTCCGACGCCGACGGGCGAGCCGGCCACGCCGACGCCGACCCCGACGTCGCAGGCGACCCGGGTGACGCCCGAGACGATCCGCACGGCTCCGTCCGGCACGGTGTTCCACGGGGGCATCGCGCTCGAGCCGAACTCGCTGGCGATCCGGGCCGAGGCCACGCTGAGCGCCGACGGCGAGACGGACGCCGCGCGGGCCGCGGCCCTCATCGCGGAGCGCCCCGTGGCGATGTGGATCGGCGACGGCTACGACGACGCCCAGCTCGTGAAGGTGATCACCGACTACCTGGCCGCCGCCGAGGACCAGGGGGCGACGCCCGTGTTCGTCACCTACGCGATCCCCGACCGGGACTGCGGCAACTACTCGGCCGGCGGCTTGTCCGTCGAGCGCTACCCCGCCTGGAACGCGACCATCGCGGCCACCCTCGCCGGGCACCGGGCCGTCGTCATCGTCGAACCCGACTCGCTCGGCATCCTCAGCCGGTGTCCGCAGCTGGCCGACACGCGCCTCCCCCTGCTGAAGCAGGCCGTCGCCGACTTCGCGGCGGCCGGCGTGCCCGCCTACCTCGACGGCGGCAACTCGCACTGGGTGCCGCCCGAGGTGATGGCCGAGCGGCTCGAGGCGGCGGGCGTCGCCCAGGCCCGCGGCTTCTTCACCAACGTCGCGGGCTTCTACCCCGTGGGCGACGAGCAGCCCTACGCCGAGGAGGTCGCGGCGATGACGGGCGGCAGCCGCTACGTGATCGACGTGTCCCGCAACGGCCGCGGCTGGAAGGGGACGTGGTGCAACCCCGAGGACGTCGGCCTCGGCCAGGACCCCCGCGTGGTGTCCGACGACGGCCGCCTCGACGCCCTGCTCTGGGTCAAGACGCCGGGCATCAGCGACGGCACCTGCAACGACGGCCCCCCGGCCGGTGAGTGGTACCCGTCGTACGCCGAGATGCTCGTCGACCGCCGCCCCGAGTGGGCCCGCAGCTGACGCGCGGTCGGCCGGCCCGCCCCGCCACCGCTCCACGAGATGAACACGCCGCCACATCATCGAGTGGCGGCGTGTTTACTTCGTGGCGGCTTGAGCCGAGCGACCGGGCCGGGCCGGGCCGCGCCGGGCCGGGCCGGGCCGGCGGTGTCTAGCCCAGGCGGGCGCGCAGCAGCTCGAGGAACTCGTCCGCCATCGCGAGCTGACGCTCGAGCTTCGCGCGACGCTCGACGGTCTCGTCGATGAACGCCGCCAAGGAGGCGCGGGTCGCCTGACCGCGCCCGTCGCCCTCGTCGCCCGCCCCGGCGCCGTCGACCGCGGCGGCCGCGTCACCCGCCCCGCCCTCGTCACCCGCCCCGCCGTCGAGTGCGTCGACGACCCGCAGCAGTTCGGCCATCTCGTCGAGGCTGAACCCGAGCGGCTTCATGCGTCGGATCACCATGAGCCGCAGGTAGTCGTCGTGCGTGTAGAGCCGGAATCCGCCCTCGCTGCGGCCCGACGGCGTCAGCAGACCGACCTCGTCGTAGTGGCGGATCGTGCGCAGCGACATCTCGGTGCGCTCGGCCAGCTCGCCGATCTGCATCGTGGCGGTCTCGTCGGGCATGGGATCTCGTTTCATCTCTACCCTCACGTAAGGGTAGGGTTGCATCGTACGGCAGTGTCGCCGACTCCCCATTCTTCCGCACACCCCAGGAGTCCTCCGTGACCACTGCCCACGACTCCGACCGCGCGCGCCCTGAACCCGCCGCGCGGTCGGTCCTCCCCGTCCGCCCCACCGACACGGTGCTGTCCGTGTTGCGCAACCCGCGCCTCCTGACCCGCGAGGCCCTGGCCGGCGTCGTCACGACGCTCGCGCTCGTGCCCGAGGTCATCTCGTTCTCGGTGATCGCCGGGGTCGACCCGATGGTCAGCCTCGTCGCGTCGATCGTGCTCGCGCTCGTCATGTCGGTCCTCGGCGGCCGGCCGGCGATGGTGACCGCCGCCGCGGGCTCGGTCGCCCTCGTCATCGCGCCGCTGGTCCGCGAGCACGGCACCGACTACGTGCTGCCCACGGTCGTGTTGGCCGGACTCGTGCAGCTCGCGTTCGGGCTCGCCGGCCTCGCCCGGCTGATGCGGTTCATCCCCCGCTCGGTCATGATCGGGTTCGTCAACGCGCTCGGCGTGCTGATCTTCGTGGCGCAGGTGCCGCACATCATCGACCAGCCGTGGGTCGTCTACCCGCTGTTCGCCCTGACCATCGCGATCGTCGTGCTGCTGCCGAAGGTGACGAAGGCCGTGCCGGCGCCGCTGATCGCCATCGTCGTCGTGACGGTCATCGCCGTGGCCGCCCGCCTCGACGTGCACACCGTCGGCGACGAGGGCCCGATGGGCGGCGGCCTGCCCGGCCTGACCCCGTGGCTCGCCCCGTTCACCCTCGAGACGCTGCAGATCATCTGGCCGACCGCCCTCAGCGTCGCCTTCGTCGGCCTGATGGAGACCCTGCTGACCGCGAAGCTCGTCGACGACCTCACCGAGACCCCGTCGCACAAGGGCAAGGAGTCCTGGGCGCTCGGCGTCGCGAACATCGCGGCGGGCTTCTACGGCGGCATCGCCGGCTGCGCCATGATCGGCCAGACCGTCGTCAACGTGAAGATCGGGCGGGCCCGCACGCGGGTGTCGACCATCGCGGCGGGGCTCTTCCTGCTGTTGCTGGTGACCGGGCTGAGCGCGGTGATGTCGACGATCCCGATGGTGGCGCTGGCCGCGGTCATGATGATCGTCGCGATCACCACCGTCGACTGGCACTCGCTGAAGCCGTCGACCCTCCGCCGCATGCCCGTGCCCGAGACACTGGTCATGGTGGTCACGGTGGCGGTGGTCGTCGCGACGAACAACCTCGCCCTCGGCGTCGCGGTCGGCGTGCTCCTCGCGATGGTGCTGTTCGCCCGCCGCGTGGCCCACGTGATCACGGTCGAGCGGCACGTGACGCCGGCCCCCGCGGGCGCCACCGACACCTCCGACACCTACGGCACCTCCCGCACCGCCAGGGACACCGTCGGGGTCACCCCGAGCGCAGGAGGCGCGGGTGCCGTCGTCGACGGACCCCCGGCCCCTGAGACGGTGCGGTACGACGTCGTCGGCCCGCTGTTCTTCGGCAGCAGCAACGACCTCGTCGAGCACTTCTCCTACGGAGACGACCCTGCGACGGTCACCGTCGACCTGTCCCGCGCCCAGGTGTGGGACGCGTCGAGCGTCGCCGCCCTCGACTCGGTCGACGAGAAGTTCCGCGCACACGGCGTGACGGCGACGTTCGTCGGGCTGGACGATCGCAGCGAGGCGTTCCACGGCCGTCTCACCGGCCGCCTCGGGTAGCGGGTCCGGAGCACGCGCACGCGACACCGCGGCACGGTGCTTGCCGCAGGGCAGGCGGACGGCGGAGCCCCGGAGGCGCGGGTCGTCAGATCAGGACGTCAGAGCGGCAGACGCAGCCGAGCCCGAGGGACGGCTCAGCCGTCGATGCGGACGAAGTGGTGCGCCTGGTTCCAGATCGGGCGGACGTCGACGAAGCCGCCGGGCTTCGGGGCGTCGAGGATCATGCCGTTGCCGGCGTAGATGCCGTCGTGGGCCAGGTTGTCGAACACGACGAGGTCGCCGGGGACCGCCTCGGACTCGGGGATGGTCCGGCCCTCGGTGTTCTGCGTCGGCACGTAGTGGGTCAACTCGATGCCGAACTGCGCGTAGACGAACGTGATGAGGCCGGAGCAGTCGAACTTCGAGGGGTCTTCACCGCCGTGAACGTACGGCGTGCCGATGTACTGCAGCGCGACCGCGAGCACCTGGTCGCGGTCCAGTTCGGGGTAGAGAGGGTTCGCGAGGTAGTCGGCCGTGGTCGGCCCCTCGTAGGTCGTGTTCGCCGCGGCCTTGCGGTTCTGCAGGTTCTGCGTCACGACGTCGACCATCGACGTGGCCGAGTAGGCGTCGCGGGCGGTCTCGTCGGACTCGTCCGTCAGCGAGGCGGTGTCGACCGACAGCGTCTGCGAACCGAGCGACGACCGCGCCGTCGCACCCGCGGCGACGGCCTGGGCCTCGTCGCCGGTGGTCGCGAGCAGGGGGAGGACGCCGCTGGCGGCGAATCCGACGATCGCGGTGACGATGGAGAGCTTCTTGACGGCGGTGCCGACGCTGCGCGCCGCACCGGGGCGGCCGGCGGCCGCACGGGTCGGCGACGCAGGACGTGCGGCCACGACCGCGGCACGGCGAGCGCGGCGCGACGGACGGACAGGTGCCGGGTGGCCGGTGGACGAGGAGGCGCGGGCCGCGTCCTCGGGACGAGCGGCGGCGCTGGCCGTGGCGGCGGACTCTTCGAGACCGAGCAGGGGGCCGGTCTGAACCGGCGCGTCGGCGCGTCGGGGTCGGACGCGCGGGGCGACCGAGGCCTCGGCAGCACCGACGAGGGCGGGGCACTCGACGAAGGACTCACGGTGCGAGGTGGGGAGGACGTCCCGTCGGGCACGGCGTTCGCGACGCTCGAGGGCGAGGCGGGCCGAACGCTCTCCGAGCGGCCTCACACCGGTCGAGCCAGCCTGACCCGCAGGACGCTGACCAGCACTTTCGACGTGACCAGCCGTCGCGCCACCCTGATCCGGAGAGGTCGGGGAGGCGGGCTTCGTCACGCGTGCGGTCCTCTCGTCTGGGGGTGGTGCGAACACTCGACCCTAGCGCGCATCATCCTCGAGGTGTAGTTCTCGTCGGAAAAAGATCACGAACAGGTCACGAGGCCAGGCGGTGATCACTCGTCGGATGACGGCGGCTCACCCGGCCCGGACGACGGTCCCGGGTCGCCTCGGCGCCGCTTGAGCTCGCGTCGCAGGGCCCGCCGTTCGCGCCAGCTCGGGGGTGGTGGCGGCACGGCGGCGGCCTCGGCGGCCCGGCGCGCCTGCCGCCTCTCGTGCCAGAGCAGGACCTCGCCGTCGACGTCCCGCGTGGGCGTCACGACCGGGGGTCCGCCGGACAGCTGGCGCCTGGCCTCGACGATGCGCGCGTTGAAGTCCTCGAGGTGCGACCGCACGGCGGCCTCGGAGCGCAGCCGGTCGAGCTCGGCGTGCAGACCCGTGCTCTCGGCGCGCAGCGACAGGGCCGGAGGGGCGAGCCCGGTGAGCCCCTCGCGCTCGATCAGACCGCGGAGCCACCAGTCGGGGTCGACCGTGCCGCCGGCCAGGCCGGGCAGCGGCTTGCCGGCGAGCGGCAGGTCGTCGAACTCGCCACGGGCGATCGCCTGGTCGATGGCGGTGCGGGCCCAGGCCCGCATCTCGGCGGCCGTGCGGGTGTCGCGGGGCGCGTCGTCGTTCGGCACGTCGCCGTCGACCCGGTAGCGGGCCGCGTCGACGCGGTGGTCGCGACCCTGCGGTCGTCGTTCGGGTTCTCGGTCCATGCGCCGCGCCTCCTGCGCTCGTCGTGGGGCGGCGGACGGTGCCCGGCCGTCGCTCCTGCTCGTTCGTGCTCTTCGGGGTTCGTGGCGTCGAGGGTACGCCGCACCACCGACGGCGGCCGGGCCTACCCTGGAGGCCCCGCCCGCCGATCGAGGAGGCCCGATGCGCGACGCCGCCCCACCCGCCCCCCGCACGATCTCGGCGGCGTACGCCCTGTGGATCGCCGTCGTCGCCCTGGGCGTCGTCGGTGCCGTCCTGCTGATGCTCTTCGGCGGGCCGGCCCGGGTGTCGACGTCCGGCGGGGCCCTGGCCGACCCGCGCGGGGCGGACATCGCCGGCGGCGTGTTCGCGATCGTGGTCGCCCTGGTGCAGCTCGCGGTCGTGCGGTCGATGCGCGACGGGCGCCGCTGGGCACGCACCGTGCTGCTCGTGCTGACGATCCTGCAGGTGCTGGGCGGCGTGAGCGGGGCGAGTGGCGGCGGAGTGCTCGAGTGGGCGTCCGTGATCTGCGCGCTGATCGCCTCCCTGCTGATGCTGCTGCCGCCGTCGACTGCGTTCTTCGAGCGGCACGCCCGCTAGGCGCGTCGGCGCTCCACGACGCCCCGAGGAGGCGCGGCTCGTCCGGCGACGAGGCGCGGGTCGTCAGGCGAGGACGCGCCGCTCGTCAGCGGAGGCGCGGGTCGTCCGGTGAGGACGCGCGGGTCGTCCGGTGAGGACGCGCCGCCCGTCCGCGGAGGCGCGGGTCGTCAGGCGAGGACGCGCGGGTCGTCCGGTGCGGACGCGCCGCCCGTCAGACCGAGCGGCCCCGACCCCGGGCGCGCAGCACGTCGACGACGACCGCGCCGACCACGGCTCCGGCGCCGATCAGGGCGAGCACGGTGCTCGACCGGACGAAGTCCGAGCGGCGACCGCGGGGCAGGCGACCGGCCGCGAGGTCGTGCAGCAGCTGGCCGGACGCGGCGAGGCAGGCGGACTCGGCCTCGGCGTCGTGCAGCGACCAGTCCGGCACGGACACGTCGCCGATCACGCTGACGTCCCCGTCGTCCGCGTCGAACCAGACGTCGACGGGGGCGCGTCGTGGCCCGGTGATCGTCAGCACGCGCGACTGCCAGCCGACGCGTCGCAGGGTCGTGCCCGGCACCTCGTCGCCGACCCACGAATGGACGACCCGCAGGCGCCCGCTTTCCTCCGCGGCGGCCAGGTCGAGTGCCCGCTGCAGCCGGTCGACGAACGGCGGACGCTCGGGTTCGGGCAACGAGATGGTCGGCAGGCCTCGGTACATGCCGACAGTGTGCCCCGCCCGCCTGGACGCCGCCGCACCTGCACCCGCACCCGCACCCGCCGGCCCGCCAGCCCGCCAGCCCGCCACGAACTAAACATTCCGCCACGCAAAAAGGTGGCGGCTTGTTTACTTCGTGGCGTGATGTCCACTTCGTGGCGGCGAGGGCAGGGAGGCGCGGCGAGCGACGGACGGCTGGGCTCAGCCGGCGTTCGGCAGCCGCACCTCCAGCGTGCCGTCGACGACGCGGGTCTCGAAGCGCGGCTGGGGCGAGGTCGCCGGCCCGTGGACGACTTCGCCCGTCGCGAGCGAGAAGACGCTGTCGTGCCACGGGCAGGTGACGCAGGCCTCGCCGCGTTCCGTGCCGACGCGGCCGTCGGCGAGGGACGCCGACAGGTGGCTGCAGGTGTCCGACAGCACCTCGACGCGGTCGCCGTGGCGATACGCCACCACGGGCTGGCCCGACACCTCGAGGGCGGTGAGTTCGCGGTCGGGCAGCTCGTCGACCCGGGCGATCTCGTGCCAGCCGGGCGCGACCAGGTGCGGGACGTCCTCGGCGTGGTTGGCGCCGACGGCCTGACGATAGGCGAGGTGTCCGCCGATGAAGCCGCCGGCCGAGACGGCACCGAGCCCCGCGAAGCCGAGCAGCTTGGCGCTGAGCGACCGTCCTCGCACGCGCTGCAGGTACGAGGCCCCGTACAGGGCCGTCGCGACGAGGTTGGCCGCCGAGTGGACGAGGCCGACGCGCTTCTGCTGCTCGTGCGTCGCGGCCCAGTCGGCGAAGCCGGCGAGCGCGGACGGCGCCACGGCGAGCACGCCCACGCCGACGAGGGTCCGGGCGGCCCGGTCCTGGCCGGGCAGCAGGTCGAGCACGGCCGCGCTGATCCAGGCGCCGGTCGGCACGAGCACCATCACGGGGTGCAACGGGTGGCCGGCGGGGACGCCGTGCAGCACGTCGCGCAGGCTGCGCGGCGCGAGGACCCGGTCGACGACGCCGGCGACGCGGTCGACGAGCGGGTCCAGCCGCTCGGCGTTCTCGAGGGCGGTCAGGGTCCTGACGATTCCGAGTTCTCGCATGACGTGCCTCCAGTGCTGGTCCGGGCCGTGGATTCGTGTTGTCCCGAGCAAACACCCGTTGCACCCGACCCGCCGTCTCGCCCGCCACCACCGCCGCAGCCCGCCAGCCCGCCAGCCCGCCACGAACTAAACACTCCGCCACGAGAAAAAGTGGCGGCATGTTCACTTCGTGGCGGCGAGAGCAGAGAGGTCTGGTGCAGCCCGCCAACCCGCCACGATGTGGTCACAACGCCACGACCAGTCCTGGCGCTGTGGCCATCTCGTGGCGTGGAAGGCAGGAGGCGCGGTGTCGGCCGGGCGCGGCGAGCGCAGGAGGCGCGGCGCCGGCCGCCGACGGAGCCCGCCCCCGTCACACGCTTGGCACGGAGCCCCGCAGGCAGTTGACTGTGTCCACCCGCCCGGCCCGCACCGCCGGCACCCCCACAGCACACCCCTTCCCGGAGGTCCCGCCTCATGTCCGTCCGCCCCGCCACGTCCGCACGCCCGGCAGCACGCCCCGCACCCGCCCGCCTCGGGGACCGCCCGTCGTCCCGCCTCCGTCACCCGCGCCTCCTCGGGGTGGCCGGCGGCCTCGCCGGTCTCGCCCTGCTCGCCGGCTGTGCCAGCGCTCCCGCCGAGGGCGGCGGCAGCACCTCCGCCGCGGGCGAGGACTGCGCCCGGATGGTGACGAACTCGGGCGGGCTCGACGACCGCTCGTTCAACCAGTCGAGCTGGGCCGGCCTGCAGAAGGCCGAGAAGGAGGACGGCATCCAGGCCCGCGTGCTCGTCTCGACGACCGAGAACGACCTGGCCCCGAACGTCGCGCAGGCCGTCGACTCGGGCTGCGGCTTCGTGCTGACCGTCGGCTACGAGCTCGCCCCCGCCACCGAGGAGCAGGCGGCGGCCAACCCCGACATCGACTTCGCCATCGTCGACGAGACCGTCGAGGCCCCGAACGTCAAGCCGATCCTGTTCGACACCGCGCAGGCCTCGTACCTCGCCGGCTACCTCGCGGCGGGCGTGAGCAAGACGGGCAAGGTCGCGACCTTCGGCGGCGGCAACCAGCCCCCGGTCACCCTGTTCATGGACGGCTTCGCGGACGGCGTCGACGCCTACAACGCCGCGAACGGCACGACCGTGCAACTGCTCGGCTGGTCGAAGGAGGCGCAGGACGGCTCGTTCACCGGCGACTTCGAGGACGTCAACAAGGGCAAGCAGCTCGCCCAGGCGCTGATCGACCAGGGTGCCGACGTGATCATGCCGGTGGCCGGGCAGGTCGGCGAGGGGGCGGCGTCGGCCGCGCTCGCCACGGGCGGCGTCGACGTGATCTGGGTCGACAACGACGGCTACGACACGCTGCCCGCCGAGTACCGGCCGATCGTGCTGACCAGCGTCATCAAGGACACCGAGAAGGCCGTCCAGCAGATCGCCGTCTCGTCGACCGACGACTCGTTCACCAACGAGCCCTACGTCGGCACGCTCGACAACGGCGGCGTCGGCCTCGCGCCGTTCCACGACCTGGCGTCGTCGGTCAGCCCCGAGCTGTCGGACGAGCTCGACGCCCTGCGCGACCAGATCGCCAGCGGAGCCGTGACGGTCACCTCGCCCAGCCAGCCGTAGGCCGGTCCCGGGCTCGGGCCCGGCAGCGACCCCTGCCGCCCCGCCGAGTGGGCAGAAGATGCTCTTCAGCGCGAGCCGAGCAGCACCTTCTGCCCACTCGCGGGCCAGGACGAGGAGGCGCGGGTCAGGAAGCGACGGAGGTCGCCGCCCGGGCGGCAGCAGCCCGGGCGGCAGCCCCGCGAACGGCGGCGACGACGCGGTCGGTCGTCATGCCGCGCTCGCGCAGCGCGTCGGCCGCGGGGGCCGACAGGCCGAACTCGTCGATGCCGACGACCACGCCGTCGGGGCCGGCGACGCCCTCCCAGCCGAAGCTCGCGGCCGCCTCGACCACGACCCGGGCCGTCACCGCGCGGGGCAGCACCTGCTCGCGGTACTCGGCGGGCTGGGCGTCGAACCACTCGCGGCAGGGCATCGACACGACGCGCACGGCGAGGTCGTCGATCTGCGCGACGGCTTCGAGCACGAGGGCGACCTCGCTGCCCGTGGCGACGACGACCACATCGGGCGTGCCGGCATCGGTCGTGCCGGCGTCGGTCGCGCCGGCTTCGGTCGTGCCGCCGCCGGTCGTGCCGGTGCCCGCGGCCGCAGCCGCAGCCGCAGCCGCGGCCGCAGCACCGCCGTCCTGCACCACGTAGGCCCCGCGGCGCACACCCGCACGCACCACGTCGGCGGGCGTCGCCGCGACCGGCAGCGGCTGTCGGGCCAGGACCAGACCGGCCGGGCCGTCCTTCTCGAGGATCGCCAGCCAGGCGGCGGCGGTCTCGGCGCCGTCGGCCGGGCGCACGACCGAGAACCCGGGCATCGCGCGCAGGCTCGCCAGGTGCTCGATCGGCTGGTGGGTCGGCCCGTCGGCGCCGAGGGCGACCGAGTCGTGTGACCAGAGGTAGGTGACCGGCAGCTGCATGAGCGCCGCCAGCCGGATCGCCGGGCGCTGGTAGTCGCTGAACACGAGGAACGTGCCGGCGAAGAACCGCGAGCCCTCGATCAGCGCGATGCCGTTCATGGCCGAGGCCATCGCCCCCTCGCGCACGCCCCAGTGGACGTTGCGACCGGCGCGGCCGGTGCCGGGGGCTTCCTCGGGGAGGTACGACGCGCCTCCTGCGATCGCCGTGCGGTTGGGCTCGGCGAGGTCGGCCGAACCACCCCACAGCTCGGGCAGCGCCTCGGCGAGCGCCTGGATGACCGTGCCCGACGCGTCGCGGGTGGCGAGCGTGTCGCCGGGGGAGAAGACGGGGAGGCGCGACCCGAGGTCCGCGGGCAGGGTGCGCGACCGCGAGCGGTGCAGCTCGGCGGCGGCCACGGGGTGGGCGGCCTCCCAGGCGTCGGCGGCGACCTGCCAGGCCTCGCGGGCGGCCCGGCCCCGCTCGAGCACGGACCGGGTGTGGGCGAGCACGGCGTCGTCCACGGTGAAGGGCTCGGAGTCGACGCCGAGCTCGACCCGGGTCGCGGCGACCTCGTCGGCACCGAGCGGGGCGCCGTGCGAGGCCGAGGTGTTGCGGGCGTTCGGCGCGGGCCAGGCGATCTGCGACTTGAGCACCACGAGGTGCGGGCGGTCGCCCCGGCGGTCGGTCGTCGAGAGCACCTCGTCGAGGGCCTCGACGTCGACGTCGCCGTCCGGGGCGAGTCCGACGTGGTCGACGCGCCAGCCCTGCGCGGCGAACCGGGCGCCGACGTTCTCGCTCGAGGTGAGGCTCGTGTCGCCCTCGATCTGGATGTCGTTGTCGTCGTAGACCACCGTCAGGTTGCCGAGGCGGTGACGTCCGGCGAGCGCACCGGCCTCGTACGAGAGGCCCTCCTGCAGGTCGCCGTCGGACGCGAGCACGAAGACGCGGCGGTCGAAGACGGACTCGCCCGGGGCGGCGTCGGGGTCGTTGACGGCACGCTCGTGCAGCATCGCCATCGCCATGCCGACGGCCGTGGCGAGGCCCTGCCCGAGCGGCCCGGTCGTGGTCTCGACGCCGGGGGTGTGGCCGAGCTCGGGGTGGCCGGGGGTGCGCGACCCGAACGACCGGAACGCCTTGAGGTCGTCGAGCGACACGTCGTAGCCGGTGAGGAACAGCTGCGTGTAGAGCAGGACGCTCGCGTGTCCGCAGCTCAGCACGAACCGGTCACGGCCGGCCCAGTCGGGTGCCTGCGGGTCGTGCCGCAGGTGCTTCTGGAAGAGGAGGTGCGCGACGGGGGCCAGCGCGGACGCCGTCCCCGGGTGTCCGGACCCGGCGCGCTCGACGGCGTCGAGGGCGAGCAGGCGGGCGGTGGTGACGGCGGCGGCGTCGAGGTCGTGGATCACGTGAGGGGCTCCGGTTCGGGGAGGGGCGGGCTGGGTCTCCGACGACCGTAGCGTCGGTCATCAGGACGTCATGATGAATCAAGACGACTGTCGACTTGCACCGGTGGTCGGCGAGACGTACCCTCGTCGAAGTCATCATGACGACTTGACGACCTGACGACTCGACGACCTGACGTCGTCGGGCGGGCACCACCCACTTCAGCAACGGCGCGGAGGCACCAGATGAGCACCACGAGCGGCACGAGCAAGTACGTGGCCGTGCGCGAGCACCTGCTGTCCCGCATCCAGAAGCTCGAACCCGGGTCGCAGCTGCCCGCCGAGCCCGTCCTCTGCGACGAGTACGGCGTCAGCCGCATCACGCTGCGGCACGCGGTCGACGGCCTCATCGCGGACGGCCACCTGGTGCGCGAGCACGGCCGGGGCACCTTCGTCACCGAGCCGCAGTACCGCCTGCACTACCGCGAGCGCTTCGCCGACGAGGTCAAGGGCTTCCACGCGCAGCAGACGGGCGAGGGCTTCGCGGTCAGCACCCGCGTGCTCGACCAGAAGGTCGTCCGGGCCGGCGAGACGGTGGCGAGCCACCTCGACATCAACTCGGCCGACGAGGTGGTCGAGCTGACCCGCCTGCGCTTCGTCAACGGCTCGCTGCACCACCTCGTCGTGACCTGGTTGCCGCACGCGCTCTTCCCCGAGACGGCGACCGTCGACTTCACCGACGGCTCGCTCTACGGGCACCTCGACCGCGAGCACGGCGTCACGCTCGCCCGACAGGACCTGCTCGTCTCGCTCGACGGGGCCAGCACCCTCCACGCCGACGAACTCGACGTCCCCCTCGGGACGACCCTGCTGAAGATCGCGTCGACGGTGTTCGACGGCGACGAGCGGGCCGTCGCGTACGGGACCAGCCACTTCACCCCGCAGAACAGCGAGATCTTCTTCGGCCTGCACGGCTGACCGACCGGGCGCGCCTCGCCCGCCGAGCCGCGCCTCCTGAACCCCCTTCCCACCACCGCAACCGACGCCCGTCCCGACGCCGACGTCACCGACCCCCACCAGGAACGACAGTGCTGACCGACCTCCTCACCCCCGAGACCATCCTCTTCGCCGACCGCGTCGACGGCTGGCGCGACGCCGTCGAACGCGTCGCTCAGCCCCTGCTCGACAACGGCGCCATCAGCAGCCACTACGTCGCGGCCATGACCGACTCGATCGCCGCGGGCGGCACCTACATCGACCTGGGCTTCGGCATCGCCCTCGCGCACAGCCGGCCCGAGAACGGCGTCGAGCGCACCGGGCTCTCGAGCCTGCGCGTCGGCGAGACGGTGCTGTTGAACGACGACGCGGCGCACCCGATCGACCTCTTCTTCTGCCTCGCCGCGACCGACCCCCAGAGCCACCTCGACACGATGATGGCCCTCGCCACCCTGCTCTCCGACGAGACGCTCCGCGCCGAGCTGCTCGCCTCCTCCACCCCCGCCGACACCCTGGCGGTCCTCACCAAGATCGGACAGAACGCATGAAATTCCTCGCCGTCTGCAGCTCGGGCCTCGGTTCGAGCTTCATGGTCCACATGAACATCGAGAAGGTCCTCAAAGAGCAGGGCATCACCGGGGTCGACGTCGACCACGCCGACCTCGGCTCGGTCGGCCCGGGTGCCGCCGACGTGATCTTCGTCGGCGCCGACCTGGCCGACTCCGTCGGCGGCCTCGGCGACGTCGTGGTGCTCGACAGCATCATCGACCTGGCCGAGCTGCGCACCAAGGTGCGCGAGACCGCCGTGCGCAAGGGCGTGACCGTGCCCGACGCCGGGGCCAACTGATGGAGGGCGTGCTCTCCGTCCTGCTGGACGTCTTCCGCCAGCCCGCGATCATCGTCGCGCTGATCTCGCTCGTCGGGCTGCTGCTGCAGCGCAAGGCGTTCAGCGACGTGCTCAAGGGCACCGTGCGCACCCTCGTCGGGTTCCTCGTGCTGGCCGCCGGAGCCGGCGTGGTCGTCGCCTCGCTCGACCCGTTCGGCGCCATGTTCCAGGAGGCCTTCGACGTCCAGGGCGTCGTGCCGAACAACGAGGCCATCGTCGGCCAGGTGCTGCTCGACTACGGCTCGGCCGCCGCGCTGATCTTCTTCTTCGGGTTCATCGTCAACGTGCTGCTGGCCGCGACGACGCACTTCAAGTACATCTACCTCTCGGGCCACGTCGCCTTCTACATGGCGGCGATGATCGCCGTGATCCTCGGCGTCGCCGGGTTCCCGGTCTGGGGCGTCGTGCTCTGGGGTGCGCTGCTGCAGGGTCTCGTCACGACGCTGTCGCCGGCGATCGTGCAGCCCTTCATGCGCAAGGTCACCGGCTCGAACGACGTCGCCCTCGGCCACACCGGCGGTGCCGGCGTCGCCCTGAGCGGCCTGGTCGCGACGCTGACCCGCGGCAAGGGCACCCGGTCGAAGTCCACGGAAGACATCACGTTCCCGAAGGGGCTCGGGTTCCTGCGCGACACCACGGTGATCGTGGCCCTGTCGATGGCCGTGATCTACGTGATCGTCGCCCTGTTCGCCGGGTCGGCCTTCGTCGAGACCGAGCTGAGCGACGGCCAGAACTACATCGTCTACGTCGTCATGCAGGCCGCGACCTTCTCGGCGGGCGTCTTCGTGATCCTCGCCGGCGTGCGCGTCGTGCTGGCCGAGATCGTGCCCGCGTTCAAGGGCATCAGCGAGCGCCTGGTCAAGAACGCGATCCCCGCACTCGACGTCCCGATCACCTTCACGTTCGCCCCGAACGCCGTGCTGATCGGGTTCCTCGCGAGCTTCGTCGGCGGCATCGTCGGCATGTCGGTGATGATCTTCGCCGGCACCGCCATCGTGATCCCCGGCGTCGTCGCGCACTTCATGACCGGAGCCGCGTCGGGCGTCATCGGCAACGCCGCGGGCGGTCGACGCGGTGCCGTGCTCGGTGCCTTCGCCAACGGTCTCGCGATCACGTTCCTGCCGCTGTTCCTGCTGCCGGTGCTCGGCGACATCGGACTGTCGAACTCGACGTTCTCCGACTCGGACTACGGCGTCGTGGGCATCCTGTTCGGCCAGATCAGCCTGGCCGGCGGTCAGATCGCCGTCATCGTCGCGATCCTCGCCTCGCTCGTGCTGGTCTACGCGTCGAGCCTGTTCGTGCGGGCCCGTGCCCGCCGGGCCGGTGGCCGCGACGGCGGTGCCGGCGACGGCTCCGCCGATGCTCCGACGGACGCCGACGGCACGCGCGTCGGCGAGACCGCCTCGGCCCGCTAGGCCGACCTCCCGCCAGGACGGGCGGGTCCGGTGCGAGCGGGCGTCTCCGGACGCCCGCCTCCCCCGGGCGCGCCCGTTCTGCGCGTCCGGGCCGCGCCGCGCGTGTCCGGGCCCTCCGTCGGACGCCTGCACCGCGCCTCCTCGTCCCGACTGCTCGGTCGAGTGGTCCCAGATCGTCCTTCCCGGCGGGGTGGAGGACGATCCGGGACCACTCGTCGGGAGCGTCAGGGCGTCAGGGCTCGAGGTGCGCGTAGTCCGGCAGGTCGAGCGCGTCGGCCGGCGGGGTGGAGAAGCGTGCGCCGAGCCGACCCGCGACCCGGGTCGACGCGAGCCGCACCCCGGCGTGGAACACCGCGACGCCCGCGCGGGACCTCGGGTTGGCGACCCGCGGCACCCCCGGCGGCAGCTGCTGCGCCTGCTCGACGTAGGGACGCATCAGGCGCTCGTACCCGGCGAAGGCGTCGCGGTGGTGACGATGGGAGGCGAGCTCGCCGGCCAACACGTAGGCCCCGGCCAGCGACAAGCTCGTGCCCATGCCGCTCACCGGCGAGGCACAGTACGCGGCGTCGCCGAGCAACACGACCCGGCCCGACGACCAGCGCGGCGCCCGCACCTGCCCGATCGACTCGGAGTAGAGGTCGTCCGCGTGGTCGAAGCCGTCGAGCACGCGTCGGGCCTCCCAGCCCGCGTCGTCGAAGATCTCGTGCAGTCGGGCCCGCTGTTCCGCGACGGTGCGGCGCTCGGCCCCGCCCCGCTCACGGGTGCGGTCGGTGACGAACGACATCGCGGCCCGGATCGTCCCGTGCGCGTCGGGCCGCAGGGTGATCGAGCGACCCCCGGCGGCGTTGTACCAGCGCCACCAGTCGTCGTCTGCGGCCGTGCGCGGGATCGTCGCGTACGAGGTCTCGAGCCCCAGCGACCGGATCGTCGGCTCGTCGCCGAACACCAGGCGCCGCGTCGACGAGCCGATGCCGTCGGCGGCGACCACGAGGTCGAAGCGTTCGTCGGGAGCGTGCTCGAACGAGACGACGACGCGCCGCGAGCCGGATCCGGGAGGCGCGGTGCCGGCGAGCGCGGAGGCCGCGGTGGTCGTCGGGTCGCCTCCCGTGGCGGCATCAGCGGCGGCGCCGGCGGCCCCCACCCCGCCGCCGACCCCGACCCCGTCGTCCTCGCGAATTCCGGTGATGCGGTCGCCGAAGCGGTACGTGGTGCCACGACCCCTGCCGTCGCTCGTGGTGCGCCCGACGAGGAGCCGCGCGAGGTCCCCCCGCAGGATCTCGAGTTCGGCGGTCGCGCCTCCGGAGTCCGAGGTGCCGGCCGGGAACTCGGCGACCGTGCGGCCCGTCGGCCCGACGAACCGGGTGCCGACCTCACCCGTGGTGGCGGCGCGGACGTCGTCCTCGAGGCCCATGCGGCGCACGACCTCGCGGCCCGCACCGCGGACGTCGACGTTCTGCCCGCCGGTCCGCAGCTCGGGGGCCCGTTCGACGATCGTCGTCTCGAAGCCGTATCGGTCGAGCCAGTAGGCGAGGGCAGGCCCCGCGATGCTGGCACCCGAGACGAGGACGCGGGTGCGCGTGGTGGGGATGGTCACTAATTGCTCCCTGGATTGATTATCAACGATATTGGCAATCTACACGGCTATCGTTGAGTGGTGACCGACATCGACCCCCGCGACCGCCCCGATCGCGA
This sequence comes from Frigoribacterium sp. PhB118, assembly GCF_003751725.1. Lineage (NCBI taxonomy): Bacteria > Bacillati > Actinomycetota > Actinomycetes > Micrococcales > Microbacteriaceae > Frigoribacterium > Frigoribacterium sp. PhB118. Next base: position 297,492 of record NZ_RKID01000002.1, read on the forward strand.
CGACCGCACCCGGGCCCGGCGTGACGGTCGCGAGCTGCCCGCCGACGACATCCGTGCCCGCGTGCAGCAGGTGGCCGTCCGGCAGCAGCGCTTCGAGCGGCACCTGGCCGAGCGTCTCGGCGTCGACCGGGCCGGGCTCGACGCCATGGACCACCTGATCACGACCGGCCCGGCGACCCCGAGCGAGCTGGCGCGCCGCGTCGAGGTGTCGACGGCCGCGATGACCCTCGTGTTGAACCGCCTCGAGTCGGCCGGTCACGTGCGGCGCGAACGACACCCCTCCGACGGCCGCAAGCTGATCGTCACGGCCGAGCAAGCCTCGGCCGACCGGGCCTACGAGCAGGTGCTGCCGATGATCGACGGCATCGAGCACCTCGTCGACGGCATGGACGAGGCCGAGCGGGCGGTCGTGCAGGGCTTCCTCGACCGACTGATCGCCGTGTACGACGACGCGACGCCCTGAGGCCGCCCTGAGCTCGTCGACGAGACCTCACGACGTACCGAGGCGCGCGGCCGTGCGCTCAGTGCCCTGCGCCTCCTGACGCACCGTGATCCGCCAGCCACTCGTGGGCCGCCGCGACGAGTGCGTCCACGCCGTTCGTCAGGGTCGGCTCGACGACCGGCGCATAGAGGGGCGAGTGGTTCGACGGCAGCTGAGCCACGATCCGCGGCACGTCCGCGGCCGACGTCGCCTCGGCGAACGACGCGGGGTCGGCACCCCCGAGCAGCCAGAAGCTGCACGGCGCACCGGCCGCGGTGGCGAGGATGCCGACGTCCTCGCTGCCCGTCACCGGCCCGGGAGCGATGACCTGCTGCTCGCCGAAACGACGCACCAAGGAGGCGCGGGTGCGGTCCGCCGCGGACAGGTCGTTCACGACGGCCGGAAAGCTCTCGTAGTGCTCGACGGTGGGCGGCTGCGGTGCGCCGGCCGCCGCGGCCTCGCCCTCGGCGATTCGCGTGACGGCGGCGAGCGCCCGCTCTCGGACGTGCTCGTCGAACGACCGCATGCTGATCAGGATCTCGGCGGTGTCGGGGATCACGTTGTTCTTGGTGCCCGCGTGGATCGACCCGACGGTGACGACCAGCCGCTCGGCCGCCGACGTCTCACGCGACACGACGGTCTGCAACCGGAGGACGGTCGCGGCCGCCAGCACGATGGGGTCGACGGTCGTCTCGGGGCGCGACCCGTGCCCGCCGCGACCGTGGAACGTGATGCGGATGCCGTCCTGCGCGGCGAAGGCGGGGCCGGACTGCAGGGCGACGAGACCGGCCGGGAACGGCGCGACGTGCTGGCCGAGGACGACGTCGGGGGTGGGGACGCGGTCGAGCAGCCCGTCGGCGACGAGCGCGCGGGCGCCGGCACCGAGCTCTTCGGCGGGCTGGAAGAGCACCTCGAGGGTGCCCGACCAGGTGTCGCCGGTCGCCAGTCGGCGTGCGGCACCGACGAGGCAGGTCACGTGCACGTCGTGACCGCAGGCGTGCATCACCGGCACGTCGCGCCCGTCGGGGTCGGTGCCTCGGGCCGTGCTGGCGTAGTCCAGGCCGGTGGCCTCGGCGACGGGCAGTCCGTCCATGTCGGCGCGCAGCAGCACGGTCGGGCCGTCCCCGCGGCGCAACACGCCGACCACACCCGTGCCCCCGACGCCGGTGTGCACCTCGAAGCCGAGGGCGGTGAGCTCGGCCGCGACGATCGCGGCCGTCGCGTCCTCGTGGAACGACAACTCGGGGTGTCGGTGGAGATGCCGGTACAACTCGTCGAGCGGGGCGCCCACGGCGGGCGGCCGGACGTCGTCGGGGAGGGGGCGCGGCTGGTCGGTGCCGGTCGAGGTCATGAGGTGCTCCTCTGGTGGTGCGTGGGTGGTTCGTGGCGACGACGCTACCCACCACCCCCGTCACTCGCCACGTGCCACGTGCCCGCCGCCCTCTCGCCGCCCCTCGTGGCCGCCGACCCGGCCTACGCTCGAGGGGTGATCGAGACGACCGACGGCCTCATCCCGCTCGTCGACCGGTGGGTCGAGGGCTGGGCGCTCTCGCGTGGCGCCGCCCGTCACCGCGACGGCGACGCCTGGCGGGTCGACGTCGCCGCCGCGACCCGCGTCGTCGAACGGATCGTGGCCCACCCGACCCCGGACGAGCTCACCCGCCTCGTCGACGAGACGACCGCGCCCGACGTCTGGCTGTCGGTGATCGGCCCCCTCGACGACGTCGCCCGCGCGACCCTGGCCCGGCTCGACGCCGTGACGCATGCCGAGCGGATGATGACGAGCCAGGTGTCGGTGCGGCCGCTCCCCGCGGGCGTGATCGACGACGACGACGGCGACGGCGACGGCCGGGTCGTGCACGTCCGGGTCGAGGTCGACGGCGTCGTCGCCGCCCGCGGCCAGGCGGCGGTCGTCGGCGACCACGTCGTCTTCGACCGCATCGCGACCGAGCCCGACTTCCGGAGGCGCGGGCTGGGCAGCCGCGTCATGGCCGGCCTCGAGCACGGGGCCGCCGCCCGAGGAGCGACGACGGGTCTGCTCTTCGCGAGCGTCGACGGTCGCCGCCTCTACGAGAGCCTCGGCTGGCGGGAGGTCGCCGAGCTGGGGACCTGGCGGGGTCGCGGCCTCCCGGGGTGACGACCCGCGCCTCCTCGTGGGTGGCCTCGTGGCCGCGGTACCGCGCGGGGCGGCCACCTGCCACGATGACCTCGTGACCGAGCGCGCACCCGATCCGACGGCCCGACCCGAGAAGCCGTCGAGCCGCGGCGCGGCCCGGGTGCGTGAGGTGCTGGCGGCGTTCTCGGTGCTCGGGGTCACGTCGTTCGGCGGCCCGGTCGCGCACCTCGGGTACTTCCGGGCCGAGGCCGTGAGCAGACGACGCTGGCTCGGCGACACCGCGTACGGCGACCTCGTCGCGATCGCGCAGTTCCTGCCCGGCCCGGCGTCGAGCCAGGTCGGGTTCGGGCTCGGCCTGCTCCGGGCGGGGCCCGTCGGAGCGCTCGTCGCCTTCGTGGCCTTCACCCTGCCGTCGGCACTCGTCATGTTCGTCATCGCCACCGGCGTCGGCCTGTTCGAGGGCCCGGTGGCCTCGGCGATCGTCACGGGGCTGGGGATCGGCGCGGTCGCGATCGTCGCCCATGCCGTGATCGGCATGTCCCGCGCACTGGCACCGGACCCGACGAGAGCGAGCATCGCGGTGGCCGCGGCCGTCCTCGCGCTGACACTGACCGGCCCGGCCGGGCAGCTCTCGGCGATCGCGCTGGGGGCGCTGGCCGGGCTCGCCTTCTGTCGGCGGTCCGACCCGACGGCCGGAGCGGCGGTGCCCGCCGTCCATCCCGAGCCCCTCCGGTTCCCCGTCTCGCGGGCCGCGGGCGTCGTCTGCCTCGTGGCCTTCGCCTCCCTGTTGGTCGGCCTTCCCGCCGTCGCCGCTACGACCGGGTCGGGGACGATCGCGCTCGTCGACGTCTTCTACCGGGCAGGCGCCCTGGTCTTCGGCGGAGGGCACGTCGTCCTGCCGCTGTTGCACGCCGGCCTGGTCGAGCCGGGATTCGTCGACGACGACACCTTCTTGACGGGTTATGCCGCCGCCCAGGCCGTCCCCGGCCCGCTGTTCACCCTCGCGACCTACCTCGGCACCGTGGCCGACATCGGGCCGGGAGGCGCGCTCGGGGCCGCGCTCGCGACCGTCGCGATCTTCGCGCCCGGGTTCCTCCTGCTCGTCGGGGTGCTGCCGTTCTGGAACGCCCTGGGGAGCCGGGCACCGGTCCGGGCCCTGATGCGCGGGGCCAACGCGGCGGTCGTGGGCCTGCTGGTCGCCGCCCTCTACGACCCCGTCGTCACGACCGCGATCACCGGGGTGGCGCCGTTCTGCCTGGCGCTCGTCTGCTTCGTGCTGCTGGTCGTGTGGCGGACCCCGCCGTGGGCCGTCGTCGCGGTGGCGGCGGCCGGCGGGCTGCTGCTCGGGGCCCTGCCCGCCTGACCCCCCCCGACCGGGCGGGACCCGGCGAGGCATCCTCGCGCCGCCCACACCCCGTGTTCTGCTGGAGGCATGCCGTTCGACCAGAGCCTCGTCCCGTGGATCATCGCCGCCGTTCTGCTCGTCGCCCTGATCGTCGTGGCCGTCGTGCTGCGGGCGCGGGCGAAGCGGGCCCTGGCCGCCGCGAAGGCGGCCGCCGACGAGCAGGCCCGGGCCGCCCGCGAGCAGCACGAGGCCCTCGCCGCGGCCCACGACGACGCCCTCGCTAAGGCCGCCGCCGACCACGCCCGCGAGCGCGACGCCCTGGGCGCCGAGCGTCAGGCCGCCCTCACCGAGGCGAAGCAGGCGCGCGACCTCGTGGCGTCCGGCCTCAAGTGGGAGGCCACCTCGCGCGACGACATCGCCGACACCTGCCGACAGCTGGGCGTGGACGCGGTGTTGCTGACCAACGTGGTCTTCGTTCCCGTGGCGACCGGCGCCTCCTCGCGGTTCGTCGCGCAGGTCGACCACGTCCTGCTCGCCGAGACCGGCGTGATGGTGATCGAGAACAAGGGCTGGAACGGCATCGTCTTCGACGGCCTGACCCCGAGCAGCGTGTTCCCGGCCTTCGCGGGCCTGTTCGACGAGAGCACGATGACGCCGCCGTTCGCGCTGCAGGTCGTCAAGGACTCGCCCACCGTGCTGACCGTGCGCACCCACCTCGGCCGCGAGGCCCCCGCGTCGCAGGTGCGGCGCCAGGCGCAGCGGCTGTCCGACCGGGTGCAGGCCGAGACCGGCGTCCGGCTCTGGTTCGACACCTGCGTCTTCTACTCGCACCGCGACGCGACGGTCTTCGCGACCGAGCGCGACGCCACCGACGGAGGCGCGGCCACGGCGATCGTGTCGCACCGGTCCCAGCTGGCGGGCGTCGTCCGCGAACTGACCTCGCGTCCGACGAAGAAGCTGTCCCGGGCACGGGTCGACGACCTCGCCCGGCTGTTCGCGTCGTACGGCGCCGACGTGCTGCGCTTCGGCGCCCACGCCCAGGAGGCGCGGGTCGCGTCGGTGCCGGAGGCCGCGGCCCCCGAGGCGGCGGCCCCAGCCCGCGAGCCGGAGGCCACGGCCACCACCGCCGCCGCCGCCGCCTCCTCCTCCTCCTCCTCCGCCCAGGATGCCCAGGGGTCCGACCGGACCGAGTGAGACAGGCGTCGCCTGTGGACGACGCCTCGCCCCCAGGAGGCACGGTGCCGGTTCCGCCCACACCGCGCCTCCCCGGGTCCGCGGCCCGTCGGCGGCACCCTGTAGCGTCGTCGGGAGACGAGACAAGACGACACCTGTGGTCGACGGGCGACCCAGGGGCGAGGGGACCGGCATGGGACGCGTGACGGAGGGCGCCGACGCGATCGGACGGGCACTCAACACGGCCCTGCGACGCGTGCCCGTCGAGAAGGTGCCGCTGTTCCGGCAGTCGTTCATCGCCCTGCTGATCGCGCTGGCCGCGGTGCTCAGCGCCACCCTGCCCTGGCTGATCGTCACCGATCCGGTCACGATGTGGCTCGGCGTGGCGGTCGCCGTCGCGGCCCTGGCGTTCGCCGCCACGATGGCCCGCCACACCCGGCTCCGGCGATGGGAGCTGCTGGTGCCCGCGGCCGACTTCGTCGCCGTGGGGCTGCTGCGCTACGGCACGGGTGACCAGCGATCGGTCTTCCTGCCGATCGTGCTGCTCGCGGTCGTCTGGGTCGCGTCCTGGCCCGGTCGGCGCAACGTCCTGCTGCCCCTGGTCGGAACGTCCGTCACCCTGCTGCTGCCGTACCTGTTCACCGCGGACGGTCGGGGCCCGAGCGAGTTGATCCGGCTGGCGTTCGCCCTGGTCGTCTACGCGACCGTCGCCGCGGCGGTCAACGAACTCGCCCGGCAGGCGAAGGCCCGACTCGAGCGGGCGCGGGCCCAGCAGCACGCCCTCGAGCGCGAGCTCAACCGGGCCGCCGTGGTGCAGCAGTCGCTGCTGCCGCCGGACGCCTCGACCCTGCCCGACGCCTTCGCGGTGTTCGGGGCCTGCGTGCCGGCCCGCGAGGTCGGCGGCGACTTCTTCGACTGGTACCCGACCTCGACCGGCATCGCCGTGACCGTCGGCGACGTCATGGGCAAGGGCGTCGGCGCGGGCATGATCGCGGCGGCGGTGCGCTCGGTGATCCGCAGCAGCGTCGAGGACGGTGACCCGGCCGAGGCCTTCCACCGCGCCTCCGTGGGGTTGACGACGAGCGCGTACGACACCGAGACGCAGTTCACGACGTCGTTCCACGCGCGCATCGACGCCGACGGCGCGGTGCTCTGGGCCGACGCCGGGCACGGCCTGGCCTTCATCCGTCGAGCCTCGGGGGCCGTAGACCGCCTGAACTCGGCCGACCTGCCCATCGGCGTGGGCACCGGCTGGCACCGGCACCGCTCGCAGCTCGACGAGGGCGACGTGTTCGTCTGTGTCAGCGACGGCGTGCTCGACCTGTTCCCCGTCGAACTCGAGGCGATGCACGACCTCGAGCGACTGCTCGCCGCGACGCCCGAGCCGGCACGCATCGTCGAGGTCGTCGAGCGGCTCGCCCTCGAGCGCGACCGGAGCGACGACGTGACCGTGGTCGCCACGACGCTCGTGCCGACGTCGGTGCCGGCGCGTCCCTGAGCCCCGCGGCCTGGCATGCTGGCCCGATGACCCGCGCCCTGCTCATCGTCGACATCCAGCTGGACTACTTCCCCGGGGGCGCGTTCCCGCTCGTCGAGCCCGAGGCGGCCGCCGCTGCCGCCGGTGACGTGCTCGAGGCGTTCCGGGCGTCGGGTGAGCCCGTCGTCCACATCTTCCACGTCTCGACCGGCGAGGGTGCGACGTTCTTCCGCCCCGGGACCGACGGCCTCGCGTTCCACCCGGCCGTCGAACCCCGCGACGGCGAGCTGGTCGTCGAGAAGCACGTGCCGAACAGCTTCGTGGGCACAGGACTCGAGGCCAGCCTCCGCGAGCGCGACGTGACCGAACTCGTGATCGTCGGGATGATGAGCAGCATGTGCGTCGACTCGACCACGCGGGCCGCGCACGAGCTCGGTTTCGCCTGCACCGTCGTCACCGACGCCTGCGCGGCCCCCGACCTCGTGCACGGCGGGACGACCGTCGCCGGCCGCGACGTGCACGCCGCCTTCATGGCCGCCCTCGACGGCAGCTTCGCGACCGTCGTCACGAGCGAGGTGCTGCTCGCCGCCTGAGCGGCCTGGGTGACGCGGGACACCGCGTGACGCTCCTGGCCGCCCCGCCCGGCGTCGGGGCGCCGGGCGCCGAGCACCGGGCGCCAGACGCCGGACGCCGGACGCCGGACGCCGAGCGCCGTTCCGTGCCGCTCCGGGTCTTCCCGCCACGAAGTGAACACCCCGCCATCTTTTTGCGTGGCGGGGTGTTCACTTCGTGGCGGGGTGGCGGGGTGGCGGGCCGGCCGGACTGCGGGACGGCAGGCCAGCGGTGCCGGCGGGCTGGCCGCTCGGCGGCGGCGCCGGTGCCGACGCCTGCTACCCCCGACGCCTGCTCGCCACCAGCGCGACCACGAGCCCGGTGATGACGGTGGCGCCGACGGCGTTGGTGACGCGGGCCCGGCGGCGGTAGCGCTGGTGGGCCTGGTCGGTGGCCTCCATCGCGGCGATCGTGACGGTCTCGGCGACGTCGCGCACGGTCTTCTCGGCCCGGTCGGCGATCACCTCGGCGCGGTCGACCAGGTCGTGGGCCGACGACCCGGCCCGGTCGGTGACGTCGCGCACCACGGTCTCGGCCCGGCCCGCGAGGTCGTGCAGGGCACCGCGTGCCACGGGCGGCACGACGTCGGAGGTGTCGATGAGTTCACGGGCCCGTCGTGCGGCGCGGGTGACGAAGTCGTCGGGGTCGGTGGTGCTCATGCGGCTCTCTCCGTTCGCCCGTGCACGGGCGCCACGGGTCCCCGCCATCGTGCTCCCCTCCGGGTGATGAGGGTGCGCACGACCGGCACCGCCGGGCCGCAGGAGGCGCGGGTCGCGTCCCCGAGGACGTCGCCTCCCCCACGCACCACGCACCACGCACCACGCCAGGATGTGAGCACAGCGCCAGCCCTTGTCCTGGCGTCGTGCTCACAACCTGGCGTCGTGCCCACAACCTGGCGTGGTGCCCACGTCCCGGCGTCGTGCCCACATCCCGGCGCCGGGCGATCCGCAGCACCCGACCCCACCAGCCGCATCGCACCGCACCGCGTCGCCGTCGAGCGCGCAGACTGGCCTCTGACCCTCCGACGGAACGAGCCACTCCCCCATGACCACCACCGTCCTCCTCGCCGGCGCGACCGGCGACCTCGGCCAGCGCATCGCCCGCGAGCTGCTCCGCGACGCCACGGACGACGTGCGCCTGCGCGTCCTGACCCGCCCCGGCAGCACCGGCGCGACCACGCTGTTCGCTGACGACGACCGGGTCGAGGTGACCCGCGCCTCCTACACGGACGTGCCCGCCCTGACCGACGCCGCCCGCGGCGCCGACGTCGTCGTGTCCGCCGTCAGCGGCACCCGCCGCGTGATCGTCGACGCGCAGCGCGCCCTCCTCAAGGCCGCCGTCGCGGCGGGCGTGCCCCGGTTCATGCCCTCGGACTACTCGGCCGACTACCGCAGCATCCCGCCGGGCAGCAACCGCAACTTCGAGCTGCGTCGCGAGTTCGCGGCCGACGTCGACGCGGCCCCGATCCGGGCGACGTCGGTGCTGAACGGCATGTTCACCGACCTGCTGACCGGGGACGCGCCCCTGGTCCTCTTCGACCGCAAGCGGGTGCTGTTCTGGTCGTCGGCCGACCAGGTGCTCGACTTCACGACCAAGGACGACGTCGCCCACGTCGTCGCCCGGGTCGCGCTCGACCCCGAGGCGCCGCGCGTGGTGGAGGTCGCCGGCGACCGGGTCACGGCCCGCCAGGTCGCCCGCACGATGAGCGAGCTCACCGGCACGTCCTTCAAGCCGCAGTGGGCCGGCACGACCGGCACCCTGTCGGCGATGGCGGCCGTCATGCGTCGCACGTCGAAGGGCGACGACACCTTCCCCGCCTGGCAGGGCATGCAGTACTTCGTCAACATGTTCAGCGGCGACGCGCAGCTGCGGCACGTCGACGGCGACCGCTACGGTCCTTCACGCTGGACGACCGTGCGCGACGTCCTCGCGACACGGACCGGTGCCGCGGCGGTGACCGCCACCCCGGCCTGACCGAGAACCAGGAGGCGCGGGTCGGTGACGGACGTCGGCCCGCCTCGAGCACGCCTCAGGGCCGGGTGAGCCGCCCGCCGCCGGTGTCGCCCTCGGCGGTCGTCGCCTGCGTCAGCAGGCCCAGAGACGGTGCCCGCCCCTTCTCGATGTGGGTGAAGGCGATGGACTCGGCGAGCCGCTCGTTGCCGGCGCCGATGGCCTCGAGCATCTCGTGGTGTTCGTCGGACTGCTGGCGCTGGTCACGGGCCGAGGTCAGGTAGAACAGCCACGTCATCCGACCGGTCACGGCCCGCATCAGCGACTTCAACAGGGCACTGCCGCCGATCTGGACGACGACCTCGTGCACAACCGTGGACGTCTCGGCGACCTCGAGCCAGTCGTTGCCGTCGAGCGCCCGGTGCTCGTCGGCGATCGCCTTCCGCAGGGGTTCGAGCGAGGCACCGCCCGCCGCCGCGCGGGCCGCCAGCCGGGCGGCGAGGGTCTCGAGGCTCAGGCGGGCGTCGAACAGTTCGGTGATGTCCGCCTCGGTCCACTCGACGACGCGGGACGACCGTCGAGGCAGGGTGCGGACGAAACCCTCGTTCTCGAGCTGCGGCAACGCCTCGCGGATGGGCAGGCGCGACACGTTGAGCTCGGCCGCGAGGGTCGCCTCGACCAGCCGGGCGCCCTGGGTGTAGTCACCGAGGATGATCCGCCGTCGGAGCGTCCGGTAGGTCTGCTCGGCGAGGGAGGACTCGGGGGTGACGGCGGTCATGACGTGGTCCGTTCGGAGGGGGATCACCTCATTCAACACGAGCCGCCGCCCGGGACGGACCGGGCCAGCTGCGCGCCTTGGCCAGCGGGGTGGCGTAGCTGTCGATCTTGCTCGTCGTCAGCCTCTGCCGGGCGAGCGTCTCGACGAGCGACGCGGCGGCCGCGACGCCGTCGACGACCGGAACGGGGAGGCGCTCCCCGACGTGCTCCTCGAGTCCGGCCATGCCCGCGCAGCCGAGGCAGACCACCTCCGCTCCGCGGGCGACGGCGCGCAGTCCCGCGGCGACGAAGGCCTCGGCGGTGGCCACGGGGTCTGCCTCGAGCTCGAGGACGCCGAGGCCGGTGTCCTCGATCGCGACGCAGTGCTCCATCAGCCCCGCCGTGGTGAGGCTGTCGGCGATCTGGCCGACCGCGCGACGCACCGTCGTCACCACGCCGAACCGCCGCCCGAGCAGCATGGCGACGTGCGCCGCGGCCTCGGTGATGTCGACCACGGGGATGTCGAGCAGTTCACGGGCGCCCTCGCGGCCGTGTTCACCGAACCCGGCCAGGACGACCCCGTCGACGTCGCCCGGCAAGCTGCCCAGGGTGTCCAGCACGGCCGCCGCGCTGACGAAGCTGTCGTACCACCCCTCGGCCGAGGCCACGCCCCAGCTCGGCGTGATGCCGACGACGGTCGTGCCGGGCCCGACGGCGAGTCGCGCACGGGCGACGGCCGTCTCGGTCATCGACTCGGTCGTGTTGCAGTTGACGACGGCGATGCGGAGCCCGCCGGCACCGCCGGCCACCCCGGCACCGCCCGTCACGCCGACACCGCCCGTCACGCCGACACCGCGACGGGTGCGAGGCGATGCTCGTCACCCACCCCGCGGGCCCGGGCGAGGTCGATGACGGCACCTGCCACCGCCAGATCCTGCGCCGCGAGTCCGACCGAGTCGAACACGGTCACCTCGTGCGCGGACACCCGTCCGGGTGCGATGCCCGCCACGATCTCGCCGAGCTCACGGAGGCGCGTGTCGGTCGGCAGGGCGCCCTCACGGAGGGCTTCGAGCAGGTCGCCGGACTTGGCCCGGGCGGTCGCGGCGCCGTCGACCACGAGGGTGCCCCGGGCCATGGCCGCGCCGTCCAACTCTCGGTGGGTCGGCCTCGGTCGGGCCCCGACGGCGTTGACGTGCTGCCCCGCGTGCAACCAGGCACCTCGGACGATCGGTTCGACCGAGGGCGTCAGGGTGCAGAGCACGTCGGAGGACTCGACGACGGTCCGGACGTCGTCCACCACCGTCACCGCGAGCCGGGGAGCGAAGTCGCCCACGGCGGCCACGAAGCGGTCGACGGTCGACGACGAGCGGGACCACACCACGACGTGGTCCAACTGCGGGGCGACCCGGGCCGCCCGCAACGCGCGGACGTGCTCGACGGCCAGGTTCCCGGCCCCCACCAGTCCGAGCACGCGTGAGTCGGGACGTGCCAGGTGCCGGGTGGCGACGGCGGACGCGGCGGCCGTCCTGACCCGCGTGATCATGGCCCCGTCCAGCACGGCCACGCACTCACCGGTCTCGACGGACGAGACGACGATCGTCGAGCGCTGGGACGGCAGACCCCGGGCGGTGTTGCCGGGGACGTCGGCCATCAGCTTGACGGCGGCCAGGCCGAGTCGATCCGAGCGCACGGCCATGGGCAGGAACACCGTGTCGTCCGACCCGGCCAACGTCACCGGGGCCGGTTGCGCCATGGCCCCGGTGCCGAGGTCGGCGTGCACCGCCTCGACGGCGGCGAACGCGTCGACCCCGGACAGCAGGTCGGCGATCTCGGTCGAGGCGAGGACGAGCGTCACGACGCGGCGCCCACCGTGCGGACCGCGTGGCCGCCGGTGAGCTCGTCCAGGGTGGGTGCGCGTCCGATCAGGCCGCCGTCGACGAGGATGCGCATCCAGCGGTCCGAGGCGGCGGCGTCGATCTCGGTCGTGTCCCAGACGCCTCCCTCGGCCATCTGCTCGACGGCCGAGCGGAGCAGCGCGGCGTCCTTCTCGGGCCAGCGGGCGGCGAGGACGGCGCTGATCTCGGCATCCGCGTCGCCCGACGTGATCTTCCGCATGCCCTGCTCGACGGCGCCGACGAAGCGCTCGACCTTGTCCGCGATCTCGTCGACACGGTCGGTGCGCACGTAGTAGACGCTGTTCGGCATGACGCCGCCCTCGGCGAGGTGACTGAAGACGATCGTGCCGTGGCCGGCCGCGACCAACTCGGACGCCGACAGGAGGTCGAGCACGATGGCGTCGCCGAGACCGCCCCGGTAGAGCTCGATCATCATGGCGGTCGACAGGTCACGTACCCAGCGGGTGGCCGCCGGATCGAGACCGGCCTCGCGGATGAGGCCCGCCGTGAACTCGTACGGTGCGCTGCCGCCGGCCCCCGGGGCGAGGGCGACCTTCCCGGCGAGCCAGTCGAGACCGACCGGACCCGTGGCGTCCCGGGCGACGATCGTCATGGGGAACCGGTGGTTCAGCTGTCCCACGACCGTGACGCGACGGTCCATGCCGGCGTACATGCCGGGCACCCACAGACCGCCCAACGCCACGTCGGCCGCGCCCGACTCGAGGTCGTCGAGCACTCCGGTCCACGGGTCGCGTGCCGTGGCGGTGACCTCGAGGCCGGCGGCGGCGAAGAGTCCGCCCACGTCGGCGACGTACTCGGGCAGGTAGTTCAGGCCGTTCGCCGTGGCGGTGACGTTGAGCTGGTCCATGGGGTTCCTCCTGGGATGGTGGTGTTCGGTTCTGGTGGTGTCGGCGACCCGCGACACCGTCGGGGGGTCAGTCGGTCGCGCGGGTCGCGACCGGGGTCGGTGCGGGGGCCGGGGCCATCAGGGCGTTCTCGTTGACGTCCTCGAGCGAGCGCCCCCGGGTCTCGGGAGCGAAGCGGGCGGCGACCACCAGGACGGCGTACATGGCGGCCGCGAGGCCGAAGACCCCGGCGAAGGCGTACGAACCGTAGAGCGCCACGGCGAGGAACGGCATGATCGCCCCGGCGATGTTTCCGATGCCGTTGACGATCGAGGCCCCGGAGGCGCGGATCGCGGTCGGGAAGACCTCTGCGGTCCACGTCGCGAGGGTCGTGTTCGTGACCATGGTGAAGTACTGGAACAGGGCACCCAGCACCAGGATGGCCCCGGTGCCGTTGCCGAGCGCCGCGAAGGCGAGGGCGGTGACGCAGCCGAGCACCCCGGCCGTGGTGACCGCCGTCCGGCGGCCGACCCGGCCCGCGATGAGGGCGGCCGTGGTGGCGCCGAGGAGCGAGCCGATGTTCATGATCATCGTGTAGAGCAGGCTCTGGGTGACGCTGTACCCACGCTCGACCAGCAGGGTGGGCATCAGGAAGTTCAGGGTCACCTGCGATCCGAAGGCCATCCAGGACGCGACCCCGAGGGCGACGGTGCGGCGCAGGACGAACCGGTGGAACACGGCGGCGGGGTTGGCGTGGACGGGCATGGGTGGCAGGTCGTCCGGCGACAGCTGCACGGGCGGCTTCGCATCGGTCGGGCGCAACGAGTTCGACGCGAGGATGGCGAGTGAGCGGTTGGCCTCGTCGACGCGACCCTTCGAGAGCAGGAACCGCGGGGTCTCGGGCAGTCGCCGCCGGTAGAGGACGACCAACAGGGCGGGCACGGCCAGGATGACGAAGGTCCAGCGCCAGACGACGTCGGGACCACCGAGGCTGACCTCAAGCGGGCCGAGCAGCAGCAGGAACAGTCCGTATGAGATGAAGTTGCCCAGGCCGCCCGCACCGACGTTGATCATGCCGATGGCCGTGCCCCGGAACTTCGTGGCCACCATCTCGGACAACATGACGATGCCGATCATGAACTCGCCGCCGATGCCAATGCCGACGATCAGTCGGCTGACGAGCAGCCACTCGTAGTTCATGGCGACCGCGCTGAGCAGACCGCCCAGCGTGTAGATCAGCAGGTTCAGGCCGAGCGAGAAGCGTCGACCGTACTTGTCGGCCAGGTACCCGGCGAGCAGCCGCCCGATCAGGCCGCCGATGACGGTCGCCGTGTTGATGCCGGTGAGCTGGACGTCGCCGATCTGCAGCGAGTCCTTCAGGTGGCTGCCCATGGCACCGACCGAGTTCTGCTCGAGGGTGTTGAAGAACTCCCCGGCGAGGATCAGCAGGAAGATCCAGAACTGGGCACGGGTGAACCCGATCGAGTCGAGGACGGAGGCGACGGACGCGCCGGACGAAGACGGGGGTGCGGTGGTGCGGGATACAGCAGTCATGAGCGACTCCACGGCAGGTGAGGGTTGAGTGGCGACTGGCGACGAGGTCAGTTGCACGAAGTCCTCACTTTGTATCCCGGAATCGGTTTCGGACAGGTTACATCGATAATACGCTTTGTTTCACGCCCGGCCCTACTGGGGTGATCCCTCGGAACCACCCTCGTATCACGGTCCTCGGTATCCCGGATTCGCGACACCGTCTGCGGCGGCGGCTCCTTCGTCGAGACGGCGGCGACCCGGCTGCTGCGAGCGGTCGGCGACCTCGTGGCGGCCAGCCCGCAGGACCGGGGATCGACGGATCCGCGATCGGGCCGGATCACCCCCGAGGCCTCACGGTGTCAACCCACGGGTGGATGCCGACACTCGCCCCCGGTCGCGACGATGAGATGTGCCGTTCACCCCCAGCCATGCCGTCGTCGCCCTGCCGTTCGTCCGCACGCCCCTGCCGTTCGGGGCGGTCGCGGTCGGCTCCATGGCGCCGGACGTGCCGCTGTTCTTCCCCGTCGGCGTGACCTACGAGCAGACCCACGGGTTCCCGAGCCTGCTGCTGTTCTCGGTGCCCGTCGCGGTGCTGCTGTACCTCGTCTGGCGCCTGCTGCTGCGGCCGGCGGCGCGGGCCCTGCTGCCGACGTCGGTCGGGGCGCGCCTACCCGCGTCGTGGGACGGGCGCGAGGCCGGACGCGTGCCCGTGGCCGGCTCGCGGACCGGGCTCGTCCGGTCGGTGCCGTGGGCCCTCCTCGCCCTCGTCCTCGGCGTCGTCACCCACGTGCTCTGGGACGCGTTCACGCACCCGGACCGGTTCGGCAGCACGCTGGTCCCGGCCCTGGCCGAACGGTGGGGGCCACTGGTCGGGACGCAGTGGGCGCAGTAGGCCTCGTCGCTCGGCGGGCTCGTCGTGCTGGCGATCGCCGCCGCCCGGTACCTCCGGCGCACTCCGCCGGCGCCGCCGAGCAGCAGACCGGCCACCGTCTCGACCCGGCGGATCCGCCTCGCCTTCTGGGGCTCGCTCATCGCGGCCCTCGTCGCCGGCGTCGTGGTCGTCGCCTCGACCCGGGGACTGCCGACCGACGTCCACACGGCCAAGTCGTTCACGTTCTTCGCCGGCACCCTCGCGGGCGCTCTCGTCCTGGTCGCGACGGCCGTCGCGGCGGTGGCCGTGCAGCTGGCGCGGTCCGGCCGCGCACGGCGGGCCTGAGGCCCGGGGCCGGGGCCCGGCGCCCGCGGCTCCGACCCCGGAGCCCGCGCTCCGACACCAGGAGGCGCGGGTCGCCTCGATCGGGGAGCCCGCTACCGTGGGCGCATGAGCACCGAGGCCTGGGAAGACCGCGTCGCCGCCCTCTGGGCCGACGAGACCGTCGACGACGAGCAGCGCATCGAGCGCATGACGGCCCTCGCCGCCGACGCTCCGCACCCTGCGCTGGGCGAGTTCGAACTCGGGGGTGCGCACGACTCCGGGGGCCGTGAGGCCGAGGCCCACGGGCACTACGCGGCGGCGACCGAGGCCGGCCTCGACACCGTCGACCCGACCCGGGCTGCGCAGATGGTCGTGCAGCACGCCTCGACCCTGCGCAACCTCGGCCGGGTCGACGAGGCCATCGCCATGCTGCGCGACGCTCCCGAGCACCCCGCCACCGGAGCCGCGCCGAGGGTCTTCCTCGCGCTCGCCCTGCACAGCGCCGGCCGCTCCGACGAGGCCCTGCGGGTCGCGATCGAGGCCGTCGAGCCGACCCTCCCCCGCTACCACCGCTCCGTCCGCGCCTACGCGGCCGCGCTCACCGGGGACTGACCCGTCCACGGACCGGCCGAGGCACCGACCCGGCGCCGAGATGGCCACCGGCCCGTGCCGCCCGTAAGGTTGTCACGACATACGTTCGGCTGAGGGGACCACATGACCGACGCGCAGCTTCCGGCCGACCTCTTCGCCGACCTCGACCGCAGCAGCCCCATCCCGTTGTGGTTCCAGATGTCCACGCGGCTCGAGGCGGCGATCCTCGGGGGCCAGCTGCCGGCGGGCGCTCGACTCGAGAACGAGGTCGGACTCGGCGAACGTCTCGGCCTGTCGAGGCCCACCGTCCGGCGAGCCATCCAGGAGCTGGTCGACAAGGGGCTCGTCGTCCGGAGGCGCGGGATCGGCACCCAGGTCGTCCACGGACCCGTGACCCGCAACGTCGAGCTGACCAGCTTGTTCGAAGACCTGACCGACAGCGGCAAGGCCCCGACGACACGTCTGCTCGCCCATCAGGTCGTCGCGGCCGACGAGAAGACCGCCCTGGCTCTCGGCATCGAGGTCGGCGACCGGGTCAGCCACGTGCGGCGCCTCCGCCTGGCGGACGGTGTCCCCGTCGCGGTGCTCGAGAACTACCTGCCGCTCGACCTCGCCCCGTTCTCGGACGCCGACCTCGCCGCCCAGGGCCTGTACCAACTGCTCCGGGCCCTCGGCGTCACGATCCGGGTGGCGAAGCAGCGGATCGGGGCCCGGGCCGCCCACGCCGACGAGGCCCAGCTGCTCGAGATCGAGCCGCGCGGGGCCGTGCTGACCATGACCCGCACGGCCTACGACGCGTCGGGTCGGGCCGTCGAGGTCGGGCACCACTGCTACCGGCCCGACCTCTACTCGTTCTCGATCACCCTCGTCGACAAGTAGCCGCCGGGCACCGCGCGCCGCGCACCCGACGGCGGGCGTCATCGGTTGCGCGGTCCGGGACCCTGCCGCTCAGCCGGCCTGTCCCGCGGCCGAGGGCACCGTCAGTTCACCCGTCACGTACTGGGCCACCCCGAAGCCGAACGACCAGTCCTGCGGACCGTTCTCGACGTAGCCGATGAAGACGTCCTCGCCGGCCACGCCCACGGCCTCGAGGCCTGAGGCGATGCGGGCGTACAGGGCCTGTTTCGCGTCGTCGGTGCGTCCCCGCTGGGTGAAGATCTGGATCATCACGACTCCGCCGGAGCGTTCGAAGCCGAGCCCGGCGTCCTGGGCGATGATGCGACCAGCCGGCAGTTCGTTGATCACCTGGAAGCGGTCGCGAGGCGGGATGCCGTAGACGTCGACGATCGCGTCGTGGACGGCGTCGGCGATCGCCGTGATCTGATCGGGGCTGCGACCGGGCAGGAGGTCGATGCGGACGAGGGGCATGGGTTCTTCTTTCGTCGGGTGTGGTCGGGGATGGTGAGGTGCCGCAGGTGCCGCAGGTGCCGCAGGTGCCGCAGGTGCCGCAGGGGCCGGGCGGATCGGCGGCTCAGGCGCGTGACGCGGCGTCGATGCGCGCCAGGATCTGCTCTCGTTGGTAGCGACTGACGCCGTCGACGGCTTCGTCCTCGGCGAAGACGCTCGAGACGGCGATCGTGTCGTCGCGATCGAAGAAGCCCAGCCCGTGCAGGCCGCCGAAGAAGCCGTCCCAGTCGACGTCACCGTCCCCGATCTTCAGGTGCTGGTGGACGCGGGCCGCGTTGCCGGGCGGATTGCTGATGTACCTCAGCCCGTGCGAGCGGCGGTGGTCGAACGTGTCGGCGATGTGGACGAGGCCGAGTGACTGCCCCGCGGCGGCCATGATCCCGGCCATGTCGCCGCCGTAGTGGAAGGTGTGGCACGCGACGTAGGCGAGACCGACCTGCTTCGTGTTGAGGCCGCGGATGACCCGCAGGGCTTCGAGTCCGTCCTCGACGAAATCGTCCGGGTGCGGGTCGATGAACACGCGGATGCCCTCGCGTTCGAGGACGGGCAGCAACTCTTCCATCGACCAGTAGAACTGACGCTCGGATTCTTCGGACAGCTCGGGACGACCACTGAACTCGGTGTTGATGACCTCGACGCCGAGGCGGGCGGTGATCTCGATCACGCGCTTCCATTGCTTGACGGCGGCCCGACGGGACTCCTCGTCGGGACCGGACCACCGCAGGACGGGCAGGACGGACGCGATCTCGACCCGCGCCTCCTTGCAGGCCGCCGCGAAGGCGTCGACGAGGTCGTCGTCGGCCTTCGGGTGCCGGAAGAACGGGATGAAGTCGCGGTGCGGGGTCAGCTGCAGATGGTCGTACCCCAGCTCGGCGACCTTGGCGGGCAGTTCGAGCAACGAGTGGCTGTGGTGCAGCGGAGTGGGGTCGAGGGCGATCTTCACCATCGGTCACTCCCCCGGCGAGACGACGCCGGGCAGGTCGTAGAACGACGGCTTGGGCATCGCGTAGTCGACCTCGACGCGCCGACCGGTCTTCTGGGCCTCGACGCCGGCGGTGGCGACGACGCTCGCCAGGTAGCCGTCCCAGGCGCTCGGACCGTCGATGGTGCCGCGGTGCGCGGCGTCGACCCAGCGCTGCACCTGCGTGTCGTAGGCGGCGCCGAAACGCTCCTTGAACGTCGGCGGCACGGCCACGGCCGAGCGGGCGGCCGTGGTGAGCTGGAGCCCGGTCTCGCGCCCGATGGAGGCGACGCCGCTCTCGAAGACGGCGTCCGTGGTGACCTGGTAGCCGAACTGGATGTTGACGTTGATCTCGACGATCGCCATCGTGCCCGACTCGGTCTCGAGGATCACGAACTGCGGCTCTCGGAGCCCCTCGGGCGCGAGCGAGTTGCGGCGGGGCTTCTTGACCTCGACCGCGACGATCGGCTCACCGGCGATGAAGGGGACGGCGTCGATCTCGTGGATGACGGAATCGAGGATGAGCATCTCTTCGGAGTAGCTCGGCGGCGTCGTGGCGTTGCGGTGGGCGCAGTGCAGTGCGAGCAGGGCACCGTGCTCGCCGGACGCGACGAGGGCCCGGAGGTCTCGGTACCCCTGGTCGAAGCGACGCATGAAGCCGACCTGGATGTGCGGCCGGTCGAGCTTCTGCTCCGCCTCGAGGACGCGGAGCGAGGCGGCCTCGTCGGTGGTGAGGGGCTTCTCGCAGAGGATCGCCAGGCCGCGGTCGAGTGCGGGCAGGAGGACGGCCTCGTGGAGGAAGCCCGGGGTGGCGATGATGACGGCGTCGATCTCGGTGGCGGCGAGCGCCTCGTCGAAGTCGGCCGCGGTGATCGCGCCGGGGGCCGTCGCCGCCGCGGCGTCGGCACGAGCGGTGTCGGGGTCGACGACCGCGACGACGGTGGCCCCGCTGATGGTGGACGTGATGCGGGCGACGTGGTCGGCGCCCATCATGCCGGCACCGACGACGGCGACGCGGAGGTCGGGGGTTGTGGTGGTCACGGGTGTTCTCCTTCGGGGCGGGGGTGTCAGCGGCGGGACGTCAGACGAGACGGGAGCGAGGCGAGCAGCTCATGATGTGCTCACGCGTGCGGGTCGCGATCCCGAGGGGCAGGTCGATCGATTCGACCGGGAACATGTCCTGCTCGACGATGGCGAAGATCTCGGGGTCGATGCGGCTGACCGCGTCGAGCACCGGGGCCAGCTCGGGAACGCCTCGGGGCGGCTCGACCATGACCCCCTGCGCGACCGCGTCCCCGAAGGGCACGTCGTTCTTGAGCACGGTGAACCGCAGGTCGGAGTCGACCTGCTTGAGGTGCAGGTAACCGATGCGGTCGGGGTACTCCTCGACGAGGCGCACGGAGTCACCGCCGTAGTAGGCGAAGTGCCCGGTGTCGAGGCACAGGTTCGTGTAGCGCACGTCGGTCTCGGCCAGGAACCGCTCGGTCTCTCGATACGTGCCGACGTGGCTGTCCGCGTGGGTGTGGAACTGCTGCTTGACGCCGAATTCTTCGAGGAGCGCCTTGCCGAGCTTGTCGTGGCCGGCGCCGAGCGCCGCCCACTGCTCGTCGGTGAGGGTACGGGCTTCGAGGACCTCGCTCGTGGCGTCGCTGCGCCAGAGGTCGGGGATGACGACGAGGTGCTCGGCACCGAGCTCCGAGGCGAGGCCGGCGACGGCGAGCGCTTGGTCCCACGCGCGTCGCCACTGGTCGTCGCCCTTGTGGAACCCGGTGAAGACCGTCCCGGCGGAGAGCTTGAGGTCGCGCCGACCGAGCTCGTCCTCGAGCTGGTGGGGGTCGGTCGGCAGGTACCCGTAGGGGCCCAGTTCGATCCAGTGGTAGCCCGCCTGCTGGACCTCGTCGAGGAACCGCGGCCAGGGGATCTGACCGGGGTGCTCGGGGAACCAGACGCCCCACGAGTCGGGTGCGGTCCCGATGCGGAGCCCGCGCCCGCCCGGACCGGTGGGCGTGGCGTCGGGGTCGGTGACGGTGTCGGTCATGGCGGCGGTGCCTTTCGAGAGGGTGCGGGTGAGGTGTGGCGGTGTCAGCCGAGCAGCGGGCGTTGCGCGGCCCGCTGCTGGCGGTAGTCGGCCAGGGCGGCCGCGGTGCTGTCGAGGGTCGAGACCTGCGCGACCGGGACGTCCCACCAGCCCTCGCCGTCCGGGGCGTAGACGAGCGGATCGCTGTTCACGTGGATGAGCGTGCTGGTCGACGACGCCTTGGCCGCGGCGAGGGCTGCGGAGAGGTCGGCGACCGCGTTCGGCGTCGGTTCCACCTCGACGACGTCGAGCCCGTAGCTGCGGGCGTTCATCGCGAGGTCGACGGGCAGCACCTCGGTGCCCTGGAAGTCGAGGGAGTCGGGATCGAGCTTGCGGTAGAGCGTGCCGAAGCGTTCGGCCCCGACGGTCTCGGAGAGGTGGCCGATCGAGGCGTAGCCGTGGTTCTGGACGAGCACCACGATGATCTTGATGCCCTCGGCGACCGCGGTGACCAGTTCGGTGTGCAGCATGAGGTACGAGCCGTCACCGACCATGACGATGACGTCGCGGTCGGGTGCACCCCTCTTGACGCCGAGGCCACCGGCGATCTCGTAGCCCATGCACGAGAACGCGTACTCGACGTGGTAGCCGAGCGCGTCGCGCACCCGCCACAGCTTGTGCAGGTCGCCGGGCAACGACCCGGCCGCCTGGACCACGACGTCGGTGGGGTCGCTGGCCGCCTGGACGGCGCCGATGATCTCGGGCTGGCCGGGCAGGGCCAGCCCGGACGGCTGGAAGGCCTCGTCGACGAGGACGTCCCACCTCGCCTTCTCGGTGGCCACGCGAGCGGAGTGCTCGTCGGGTACCCGGTGCCCGGCGAGCGCCTCGGCGAGGGCGTCGAGCGTCTCGCGGGCGTCGGCGACGACGGGCAGCTGGGAGCCGTGCTTGTAGGCGTCGAACGACGTGACGTTGACGTTGACGAACTGCACGTCGGAGTCCTGGAAGGCCGTCCGGGAGGCGGTGGTGAAGTCGCTGTACCGGGTGCCGATGCCGATGACGAGGTCCGCCTCGGCGGCGATGCGGTTCGCGGCCGTCGTGCCGGTGGCACCGATGCCCCCGAGGTACTGCGGGTGGTCCCAGGCGAGGGACCCTCCGCCGGCCTGCGTCGTGCCGACGGGGATGCCGGTCGCCCGGGCGAAGGCGTCGAGCTGTTGCTCGGCGCCCGAGTAGAGGACTCCGCCGCCGGCCACGACGACGGGGCGCTTCGCGGCCTTGATGGCGGCGACGGCGCGTTCGAGCGGTCCCCGCTCGGGGACGGGGCGCCTGACGTGCCACTCGCGGGGTTGCAGGAACTCGTCGGGCACGTCGAGCAGCTCGGCCTGGACGTCCTCGGGCAGGGCGATCGTGACGGCGCCGGTCTCGGCCGGGTCGGTCAGCACGCGCATCGCGGCGAGCGCGATCGAGAAGAGCTGCTCGGGCCGGTCGACGCGGTCGAAGAACCGCGACAGCGGCCGGAACGCGTCGGTCACCTGCAGGGACGTGTCGTGGGGCAGCTCGATCTGCTGCAGCACCGGGTCGCTGACCCGGGTGGCGAAGGTGTCGCTCGGCAACAGCAGGGCCGGCAGCCGGTTCGTCGTCGCGAGCGCGGCCGCCGTGAGCATGTTGGCGGCACCGGGACCGACGGAGGCGGTGCTGGCGTAGGTCGCGCGCCTCCGGTGCATGCGGGCGTAGCCCACGGCCTGGTGGACCATCGCCTGTTCGTTGCGGGCCTGCAGGTACGGCATGAGCCCCGGGCGGTCCACGTGGTACTGCTTGAGCGCCTGGCCGACCCCGGCCACGTTGCCGTGGCCGAAGATGCCGAACATGCCCGGGATCGTGCGCTCTCGCACGTCGCCGTCGACGGTCCACTGGTTGGCGAGGAACTCGACGAGTGCCTGGCCGACGGTGAGTCTCTTCGTCGTCATCGACGCGGTCCTTTCGAGGGTGCGGTGGGGAGGTAGGGCAGCCGGGGGTCGGGGGCCTGCGACTCCCAGCCGGCACGGACCCACCCGTGGGCGGGGTCGTCGGTGATCAGCCAGGCGCGCTCGGGGTCGGGCCCCGCCATGACGTTGAGGTAGTAGAGGTCGTAGCCCGGGGCGGCGACGGCGGGGCCGTGGTACCCGTACGGGACGAGGGCGACGTCTCCGGTGCGGACCAGCTCGTTCACGTCGATCGGCCCCGCAGGTGAGCCGTACGTGGCGAACATGCCGAACGGGTCGGCCTGCTCGGGGGCGTCGAGGCCGCGGCCGACGGCGGATTCGAAGTAGTAGATCTCTTCGAGGCGGGACTCGGTGCCGGGCACGGCCTCGTCGTGCTTGTGCGGAGGGTAGGACGACCAGTTCTCGGCGGGGGTCACGACCTCGCAGACGATGAGCTTCTGGGCGTGCAGCCCGTCCGGGGTGCCGAAGTTGTGCACCTGACGGGTCGACCGGCCGGCACCGCGGATCTCGACGGGGATGTCGTCGCGACGGAGCACCTGCACGTCGAGCACCTGGTCGGCCGGTGCCTCGGCGACCGCGACCCGACCGTGCCCGGTGACCACCGCCTCCGTCCGGACGCCCAGATAGGCGACGTCGGCCGGCCCGTCGAAGACGGACGCCCGCCCGGCGAGCTCGACGGTGCCCGACCCACCTCGGTCATCACTCCACTCGATCACGACGTCACCGGCCAGCGGCACCACCATGCGCTCGACCCCGCCGGCGGCGAGGGTCGACGAGACGCCGTCTCGGAGCTCGCCGATGCGCAGGCCGGTGTGCTGCCAGCCGGCGAGGTCGCCGTCGACGACGGTCTGCCAGCCGTCGCGGGTCAGGTCGCCGCGGGGGAAGAACCAGCGGGGTTCGTCGTTCATGTCGTCCACCTCATCATCGAGCGGAGCGGCCCGGGGGCCGCGGGGTACTGCCTGGGGACAGATCGGGCGTGCCGTCAGTTCTGGGGGAAGCCCAGGTCGACGCCGCCGTGGCTGGGGTCGAGCCACCGGGACGTGATCGCCTTCTCGCGGGTGAAGAACTCGAAGCCCTGCAGGCCGTAGGCCTTGTCCGAACCGAAAATGCTGTCCTTGAAGCCGCCGAACGAGTAGTAGGCGACGGGCACCGGGATGGGCACGTTGATGCCGATCATCCCGACCTCGATCTCGGCCTGGAAACGCCGCGCCGCGCCTCCGTCGTTGGTGAAGATCGCCGTTCCGTTGCCGTAGGCACCGGCGTTGATGAGGGCGACGCCCTCGTCGTAGGACGCGACGCGCACGATCGACAGCACCGGCCCGAAGATCTCTTCGGTGTAGACGCGGCTCGTGAGCGGCACCTTGTCGATCAGGGTGGGTCCGAGCCAGAAGCCCTCGGCCTCGCCGTCGACCTCGACGCCCCGACCGTCGACGACGACGTCGGCTCCGTCGTCGAGGGCGATGTCGATGTAGCTCGCGACCTTGTCACGGTGCTGTTCGGTGACGAGGGGACCCATGTCGCAGCTGCGGCGACCGTCTCCGACGGTGAGGCCGGCCATGCGCGAGGTGATCTTCTCGATCAGCTCGTCGGCCACGGGTTCGACCGCGACCACCACGCTGATGGCCATGCAGCGCTCACCGGCCGAGCCGAACCCGGCGTTGATCGCACTGTCGGCGACGAGGTCGAGGTCGGCGTCGGGCAGGACGAGCATGTGGTTCTTGGCTCCGCCGAGGGCCTGGACGCGCTTGCCGTGCTTGGCGGCGGTCTCGTAGATGTACTGGGCGATGGGCGTCGACCCGACGAACGAGATGCTCTTGACGTCGGGGTGCTCGAGCAGACCGTCGACGGCCTCCTTGTCGCCGTGGAGGACGTTGAAGACTCCCTCGGGCAGGCCGGCCTCGGCGAAGAGGCGGGCGAGGAACATGGCGCTCGACGGGTCTTTCTCGGACGGCTTCAGCACGACGGTGTTGCCGACGGCGATGGCGATCGGGAAGAACCACATCGGCACCATGGCCGGGAAGTTGAAGGGGCTGATGATGCCGACCACGCCGAGCGGCGCCTTGGTCGAGTAGACGTCGACCCCGGTGGACACCTGCTGCGAGAACTCGCCCTTGATCAGGTGGGGGAACCCGGTCGCCAGCTCGACGACCTCGAGGCCGCGGGTGATCTCGCCGAGGGCGTCGCTCAACACCTTGCCGTGCTCGCTCGTGAGGATCTCGGCGAGCTCGCCCTTGCGCTCGTTGAGCAGCTCACGGAAACGGAACATGATCTGCTGACGCTTCGTGATCGAGAGGTCGCGCCAGGCGGGGAACGCGCGGTGGGCCGAGGCGACGGCGGCCTCGATCTCGGAGGCGTCGGCGAGCGAGACGTCCTTCGTCGCGACGCCGAGGGCCGGGTCGTAGACGGGCGCGGTGCGGCCGCTCGTGCCGGGCACCTCGACGTTGTCGATCCAGTGCGCGACCAGGGGCCGATCGGTGGCGGTGGTGCCGGTGTGCGTGCTGGTGGTGCTGGTCATCGTTCTGCCGATCCGTTCGTGGTCGAGGGTGGGTGGACGAGCCCGGCCGCGTGGTCCACGGCTGCGGCGACGTCGTCGTCGCTCGGGTAGAGCAGGGTGCGCCCGACGACGAGCCCACGGACGCCCGGGAGCGCGAGGGCCGCGGCCCAGCGGGCGTAGGTGTCGGCCGGGTCGACGGCGGGGTCACCGCCCAGCAGCAGGGTGGGCAGGGTCGTCGCCGCCATGACGCGTTCCATGTCGTCGACGACGGGCAGCTTGAGCCAGCTGTAGGCGGAGGATTCGCCGAGGCCCGACGCGATGGCGACCGACTTGATGACGGCGTCGGCCGTCAGGTCGTTCGTCACCCGTCCGTCGACCCACGAACTCATGAAGGGCTCGAGCATGATCGGGAGGCGCAGCCTGGCCGACTCGGTCACCGCGCGTGCCGTCGCGGCCAGCGTGGAGGCCGTGCCGGGGTCGTCGAGGGCGACGCGCACGAGCAGCTTGGCGAAGTCGAACCGGGAGTCGGCGATCGACGCGGCCGAGTACGCGGTGAACCGGTCGTCCAGCTCGAACGTGGCGCCCTGGAGACCACCGCGGTTCATGCTGCCGACGACGACCTTGCCGTCGAGCGCGCCGAGCAGGGCGAGGTCCTCGAGGATGTCGGGAGTGCCGAGCACCCCGTCGACGCCGGGTCGGCCGAGGGCGACGACCAGGCGACGGAGGAGGTCGTACCGGTCGGCCATGGCGCTCGAGTCGCCTCGGACGCCGAGGGCACCCCGGGCGGGGTGGTCCGCCGCGACGATGAAGAGGCGTCCGTCCGCACCCAGCGGTGCGGGTCGCGTCCGGGCGGCGAGGATCTCGGCCACCCGGTGCGGCTCGGCGGCCCGCAGGGTTCGGAGGCGCTCGAAGTCGAGGACCGGGGCGGTGCGATCAGACATGGTGCGCCTCCTGGAGGACGGCCTCGACCTCGGCGGTGGTGGGCATGGCGGTGGAGCACTCGAACCGGGTGGCGACGATGCCGCCGGCCGCGTTGGCGAAACGCAGGGTGCGATCGAGCGACCACCCCTCGATCAGGCCGTGGCAGAGGGCACCACCGAACCCGTCGCCCGACCCCAGGCCGTTGATGACCTGGACGAGGTGCGCCGGCACCTCGATCCGCTCGTCACGCGTCTTGGCGAGGACGCCCTTGGGGCCCTGCTTGACGACGGCGAGTTCGACGCCCCGGTCGAGGAGGGCGTCGGCCGCCCGCTCGGGCTCGGTCTCGCCGACGGCGATCTCGCACTCTTCGCGGTTGCCGACGGCGACGGTGACGTGCTCGAGAGCGCGCCCGACCTCTCGGGTGGCGACCTCCGGGCTCTTCCAGAACATGGGTCGGTAGTCCAGGTCGAGGATGGTCAGGGGCCGACGACCCCGGGCCTGCCAGGCCACGTGATGCGCCTGTCTGCTCGGTTCTTCGCTGAGGCCGGTGACCGTGGCCCAGAAGACCGTGGCCTTCTCGACGGCGGCGAGGTCGAGCGAGCCCGCGGTGATCATGAGGTCGGGTGCCTTCGGCTGCCGGTAGAAGTACAGCGGGAAGTCGTCGGGCGGGAAGATCTCGCAGAACGTGACGGGGGTGTTGAGCCCGTCGACGGTCGAGACGAGCCGGGTCGAGACGCCGAGCCGCTCGAGCTCTCGGACGATGTAGCGACCGAAGGGATCGTCGCCGGTGCGGGTGACCACCGCGGACCGCCGGCCGTGACGGGCGGCGGCGATGGCGACGTTGGTCGCGCTGCCGCCGACGGATTTGCTGAAGGTCTCGACCTCTTCGAGCGGGACGCCGGACTGCTGCGGGTAGATGTCGACGCCCACGCGGCCCATGGTGAGGACGTCGTACGGAGCGGTGTCGTTGTCGGTGTGGTCGGTCATGACGTGGTCGTCCTCTCGGGAGCGTGGCGTGCGGTCGCGGTCACTTCTTGCCGTTCTTCACGACGTAGATGGCACCGGTGCTGAAGTCCTCTTCGAGCTGCTCGAGCGACCGCCCGTTCGTCTCGGGCACCTTCTTCACGGCGAAGAGGAACGACCCGGCGTTGAGCACGGCGAAGATGAAGAACGTCGTCGAGATGCCGATGCCGGCGACGAGGATCGGGAAGAGCAGGCTGACGGCGAAGTTGGTCAACCAGAGGATGAGCACCGTGAGCCCCATCCCGACGCCGCGCAGCTTGAGGGGGAAGATCTCGCTGAGCATCAGCCAGACGAGAGGGCCGATGGTGCCCTGCATGGTCCCGACGAAGCCGATGACGAAGATCAGGACGACGATCGCGCGGCCGAGCCCCTCGGGGATCAGCAGCGACGACAGGCCGATCAGCAGGTGGAAGATCGTGACGCCGGCGAAGCCGGCCATGAGCATGGTGCGCCGTCCGACCTTGTTGATGATGCGCAGGGCGACGAGCATCGCGACGACGGCGATGACGCCTGCCCCGACGTTGGCGATCAGGGCCCCGCTCTGCGAGAAACCGGACTGCTGCAGCACCTGGGTGCCGTAGTACATGATCGAGTTGATGCCGGTCAGCTGCTGAGCGACGGCCAGGCCGATGCCGATGAACAGGATCTTGCGGAGCCAGGGCTCGGCGATGAGGTCGGCGAGGCGGGCGCTCTTGGCCTCTTTCTCCTCGTCGGCCAGGAGGCGCACCTCGGCCATCTCGGCCACCGCGCGGTCGTCGGCACGGATCTGCTTGAGCACGGCGAGCGCGTCGTCGTCGCGGCCCTTGGCGATGAGCCAGCGAGGGCTCTCGGGGACACGGAACATGCCGATGAAGAGGGCGATGGCGGGCAGCACCGCGACGGAGAGCATGTAGCGCCACACGTTGTCGTGCTCGCCCCAGACGCTGCCGATGACGGCGTTGATGGTGAAGGCGGCGAGCTGCCCCGAGACGATCATGAGCTCGTTGCGACTGACGAGTCCGCCGCGTTGCTCGGTGGGGGCGAGTTCGGCGAGGAACACCGGAACGGTGACCGAGGCCCCGCCGACCGCGATGCCGAGGAAGAACCGCGCCCCGGTGAGGAACTCCCACGTGGGGGCGAGCACGCAGGCGAGCGCGGCGAAGAAGAACAGGATGGCCAGGGTGTTGATGGTCGGCTTCCGCCCGAAGGCGTCCGAGATGCGCCCGATGAAGAACGCCCCGACCGCAGCCCCGATGAGGATGGCCGAGACCATGATGCCCTCACTGGCCGGCGTGAGCCCGAGGCTCTCCTCCATCGAGTCGAGCGCGCCGTTGATCACGCCCGTGTCGTACCCGAAGAGCAGGCCACCGAAGGTGGCGATGACCGCGACGGTGCCGAGACGCTTGGTGTGCGGGCCCGAGACCAGGGCGGGAAGAGCTACTCGGGGCGAACTGCCCGATGTGTCGGTGACCACGATTCCTCCATTGGTTGTGGTTACAGCTTCCCGCGTCGGTGCGGGTCGTCGCCCTGCAACGGCGACAGGACGAGGCTAACCATGTCCGTATGTCCTGTCAATCGGTCATGCGTGGACCACCCCCTCGAGTCGGACGGGAGAGGGACTCGCGCGTCCCTAGACTCGGAGCATGCCTTTCGACGAGTGGTACGACGACGAGACACGAGAGGCCGCGACGGCCCGCGTGCTGCAGCGGCGGATGACGAACCCCACCGACCGCAACGTCCTCACCGTCGTCGCGGAGGAGTTCAACGTCCCGCGGCAGACCCTCAGCGACTGGGTCGACGAGGCCTCGCCCGAGTCCGCCAAGCCGAAGCGCAAGCCCCGCCCCAAGTTCTCGCAGGTCGTCAAGACCACCAAGGAGGCGCGGGTCGAGTCCCCCGAGGACGACGAAGCGATCGACGCTCCGCAGCCCGCGGCACGTCCGGAGCCCGCGAGCGAGCCCGAGTCCGACGCACAGACAGGGTCCGTGCCGCAGGCCGAGGCCGTTCCGCAGACCGAGGCCGCGTCCGACCCGGAGGCCGACCTGCAGCCCGACCCGCAGCCTGAGCCGGAGGCCGAACCCGAGCAGGACCCCTGGGCGGCGTCCGATCCTGCCGCCGAGCCCGAGCCCGAGCCGACGCTCGAGAGCCAACCCGGCCCTCAGCCCGAGCCGGCATCCGTGCCCGCACCCACACCCGCACCCGCCGCACCCGCCGACAGCCGCCTCACCGCCCTCGAGGCCGAGGTCGCGGCTCTCCGCGCCGGCAACCGCGCGCTCGTCGAAGCCCTCCGCATCCTGGTCGACTGACGACGCCGGTCGGCGCCTGGCCGACCCGGGCGACGACCACGGGGCCGCCCGGTCACCGTCGTCGTGGTGACGGCCTCGACCTCGTGAACCGGGCCTGGCGCCGGTCGGCCGCGCGCGCCTCCCGGGGGAGGCGGTAGCCGTCGCGGTAGACGCCGACGACGTCGAGGGCGACGCCCACGAGGGAGCGGACGGCGGTGCGCCGCTCGCGCGAGCCGTACCAGTTGCGGTGGAGACGCCACAGCTCGACGATCCCCCGCACGAGCAGTCCCCCGCCGAAGAAGACGGCGGCGATCCAGGCGATGCCGGTCGAGCCGAAGGCGACGACCGCACCGATGCAGACGACCAGCGTCACCACGAGGGTGATCATCAGCGTGCGCGGGCTCGGCAGCTGTCGGCCGTGCTCGCCGGTCCAGTAGGACGACAGCAGGTAGAGGGCGTCCTCGCGGGAGCGTCCCCCCTCGCGCAGCCGGCCGACGGCGGCGTCGGTGCGCGCGAGTCGGTCGGGCCCGTCGGCCTGGCGCACCGCGGCGCTGGTCGACGCGACGATGCGGATGACGGGAGGTTCGCGTCGAGCCACCAGGCCATCTTGCCGCACGCCGGACGCACGCCGCCCGCCGCCCGACGCCGTCCGCCGGACGGGCCCGCTCTGTCCCCCGCCTGGCCGCTTCGCGAGTGCCCGTCGACCCGAGTCTGCAAGCTCGCTGGAGGTCGATGACGGGTGGGCTGCCGCTCGCGTCCGAATGGTGTGTCACCGAGACACAGCGCGTCCGCACCGCGGCACCGCGATCCCCGGCCACCGACGAGTGGCCGCGCCGAGAGAAGGACGACCACCATGAGCGCAGACGACGACAAGCAGGCCGACTCGGGCTTCGCCGGCAGGTTCCGCGACCAGCTCGGCAGCCGGGCGATCGAGCCCATCATCAAGGCCGTGCGCGCCGAACTGAGGTCAGCCCGCGACGAGGTCGCCGGTCGGGCTCGGGACGCGCGATCGGGCGTCGTGTTTCTCGCCGTCGGGGCCGTCCTGGCGATCGTGACCGTGATACTCCTGGCCGGCACCGCCGTCGCCCTGCTGGCCCTGGCCCTGCCCCTCTGGGCCGCCGCGCTCATCACGTTCGCGGCCTTCGCCATCGTCACCGCGGTGCTCGTCGCCGTCGGCCTGAAGGGCGTCAAGCGGGGCGTCCCGCCGGTCCCGGTCGACACGGTGAAGAACCTCACCTCGTCGTCCGACTAGCCGCCGGCCCCTCCGAACCGGGCCCCGTCCCAACCCGACCCAACCCGGCCCGACCCGGCCCCACCCGACCCGTCCCGGCCCGGCCCCACCCGACCCCGTCCTGACCCGACCCAACCCGACACCAGGGAGTCCCCCATGCCTCGCACCACACCCGCCAGCCGGTCCACGAAAGAACAGCGCACGCAGCACGCCGAGACCTACGCGCCCCTCGCGCGGTACGCCTCCGAGGCGTTCGGGGCCTTCCTCCTCGTCGTCGGAGGCGTGGGCACGGCCGTGTTCGCGTCGTCGTTCCCGGACGACGGCAACGCGCTCGGGGTCGGCTTCCTCGGCGTGGCCCTGGCGTTCGGCCTGAGCGTGATGGCCGGCATCTACGCCGTCGGCCACATCTCGGGCGGCCACTTCAACCCGGCCGTGACGGTCGGCTTCGCCTTGGCCCGTCGGACCCCGTGGTCGAGCGTGCCCGGCTACGTCGTCGCGCAGCTCGTCGGAGCGGCCGCCGGAGCCAGCGTCGTGGCGCTCGTCGCCGCAGACGGCCCCGCCGGCTACTTCGCCGCGGCCCGGGACTCGGGCTTCGCCTCGAACGGCTTCGGCGCGTCGTCGCCCGGCGGTTTCGGCCTCGGAGCCGTCCTCGTCACCGAGATGGTGCTGACGGCCGTGTTCGTCGGCGTGATCCTGTCGGTAACCGCCAAGGGTGAGTACAAGGCCCTGGCACCCTTGGCGATCGGCCTGACCCTGACGCTGATCCACCTGATCAGCATCCCGGTGAGCAACACGTCGGTGAACCCTGCCCGCTCGCTGGCGGCCGCCCTCTACGGCGGCCCCGACGCCCTGGCCCAGGTCTGGGTCTTCTTCGTGGCACCCCTGGTCGGCGGCGCCCTGGCGGGCCTGGCCCACCGCGTCCTGCGCCGTCGCGCCTGACGGGCGACCCGAGCGGCTGGGAACGCAGGAGGCGCAGGTCGCGTGACCCGCGCCTCCTGCGTTCTCGCACGGTGACGCCGGTGCCGACCGACGCTCGAGCGGAGGCGACGACGACGTCGCCCCGCCCGTCGGGGGCGACGACCTAGACGACCGTAGCGCTCCGGACCCGGTCGGCGGCGGCGGCCATGTGGTCGCGCATCGCGGCGAGCGCGGCGTCGGGATCGCGTGCCTCGATCGCGCGGAAGACGGCCCGGTGTTCGCGGTACGCGGCCTCGGCCTGGTCCTTCTCGGTGAGCCCGCGTTCGACCCAGAGGCGCAGCAGCGACCGGGTGCTCTGCAGGAGGTCCTTGAGCACGACGTTGTCGGCGCTGACGGCGATCTGCAGGTGGAACCGGATGTCGGCCTGGAGGAACGCGTCGAGGTCCTCGAGCGAGTCGGCCATCACCTCGATGTACCCCCGCAGGGCGTCGACGTCGGCGTCGGTGGCCCGCTCGGCGGCGTAGGCGGCGGCCTGGATCTCGAGCCCGCCCCGGACCTCGATGAGCTCGCGCGTGCGTGCCGCGTTCAGCATGAGACCCCAGCTGAGGGTGGTCGGCAGCAACTCCGAGGTCTGGTCGCGCAGGTAGGTGCCCGAGCCCGGACGCACCGTGACGATGCCGAGGATCTCGAGGGCGGCCAGGGCCTCGCGGACGGCCGACCGCCCGACGCCGAGGCGTTCGGCGAGCTGCCGCTCGGGGGGGGAGGCGCGACCCGGGGGCGTCGGGGTCCCCTACGAGGCCGCCCGCGCCATGCTCTACGGCCACACCTGGATCGCGCTGACGAACGGCCTGCGCGGCTCGAACCCGTTCAGCGACGCCTGCCACATCGCCATGGACTACGGCCGCGAGTCGATCGTCCGCGACGACTGGAGGAAGATCTTCGACGACAGCCAGCTCGACTCGGTCATCGCGCGCATGCTGAAGATCGACGCCGTCCGCCGCTAGGCCGCGACGACGGGAACGCAGGAGGCGCGGGTCGCGTGACCCGCGCCTCCTGCGTTCTCGCGTGGTGCGGTGGTCGCCCGGGCCGACCGCCGGGACGACGCCCGTGTCAGGATCGGGTGACCTGCCGCGGCGAGCGGCGACGACGATGGGATGCGCGGATGGCCGACACGGACGAGATCGTGCACGTGGTGTTGGTGGAGTGGGCCGAGGGGGCCCCGGCCGACGTGGCCGAGCAGGCGTCACGGCTGTCGACCGAGCACCTGACCGGCATCGACGGCGTGCTGTCGGTGTCGAGTGGCGGCAGCGTCAGCCCCGAGGAGCTCGAGGCCGGCCTCGACTGGATGCTCGTGGTGCGGTTCCGTGACGCCGCGGCGCGCGACGGCTACCTGCCGCACCCCTCCCACCAGCCGGTGGCGAGCTACCTCGGCGACGCGTCCGCCCGGGTCGTCGTCTTCGACGTCGCGGCGTAGCGCCCGGAGGCGCGGGTCGAGTGACCCGCGCCTCCTGCGTTTGCCGCGTTCGCGGCTAGAACGCGATGTACTCGCCGTTGTCGTAGAGGACGAACGACTGAGCGGCCTCGGGCACGATGTAGGCCGTGTAACCCGTGAAGGCCGAGCCGGGATAGAGCTTCGGCCCATCACTCATCGACGGCATCCCGTCGCCGAAGATGATGTATTCGCTGTCGTATCGGTTGCCCTCAGGCGTCGCCAGCGAGAGGTCGTACGACGCCAGCGAAGGCTCGACGCCATCCGGGTCGATTCCCGTCATGGCGAGTTCTGCGACGACGTACTTGAAGCCCGCGGGGGCTTCCTCGTTGAACATGTTCCACTGCGCGACGAGTGCGCCGGCGTTCGCGTCCACGATCTTCGCGGTCAGGCTGTACTTCTCGCCCCCGAGGAACCCCTTGGCGACGTAGGGCTGGGGTGCCGGGTTCTCGATCGTGCCGGTGGCGGCCGGTGCCGCACTCGCCGCCGGCTCGGGCTCGGAGGCCTCGGGCGCGGGCGCTTCCTGCGTCGGCTCGGCAGGTTCGCTGACCTCGGTCGTGGCCTCGGCGGTCTCGATCGCGCTTGCTTCGGTCGCCGTCGTGCCGGGGCCTGCCAGAGCGGCGGACGTCGCGATGATGCCCGTGAGCAGGGCGACACTACCGAGGGCAAGGCCCGTGATGGCGGCGTTCTTCTGCTGCTTCTTGACGAGAGCAGAGATGCCCAGAGCGACGCCGCCGAGTGCCAGCAACAGGCCGAGCACAGGGACGAGGCCCGTGAGGAACGCGGCGATTCCCACGAAGAGGGCTCCGAGAGCCAGCTTCCTGGACCGAGCCCCGGGCGCAACGCCGTTCGGCTGGGCGGGCGAAGCCTGCTGCCCGTCAGGACCCGGCTGGGCGGGCGGAACCTGCATGGCGTCGGGACCCGGGGCGGGCATCGACGGCACCTCGGCGACCATGGGGGCTGCGTCGTGCCACCGCTGTCCATCCCAGTAACGCGGCTCGTTGTTGGCGTGCGGTGCCGGGTACCACCCGGCGGGCGTCTCGTGAGGCAAGTGTCTATCTTTCGGGTCGGGTCGACAGGGGCGTGCAGCTACGTCGGACGTCCGTCGAGGGATCGTCGCGGAGCCTGGTGGAGTCCGAGCGGGGATGACTGCACCAGAAGGTCAGGAGTCGGCGATCGGGAGTTCCTCGACCGCTTCACCACTGCCTGCTCGCGTTACCATAGCGGAAAGCGAATAATCCTCGCAGCCCCCCGTTCGCGCCCGTCAGAACTGGGTGACCTGCGCCTCTTGAGGGTGCTTCATCACTGGCGATCGCACGACGTCGATCCGGCGGTAGGTACACCTCCGGCCCTGACGGCATCACTGATGGTGCTGCCGGGGTGGGCTTCGCGATAGGCGCGGACCTCGGCAGGGTCGACGTCACGCTCGGGGCGCCGGGACGGGCGGCCGAGGACGCTCTTTCCGACGAGGAACGCCGAGGCGAGGGCGGCCACGACCAGGAGCATCCCGACGGTGCGGTCGGCCGTGAAGAAGACGACCAGGGCGATCGTGGTCAGGGCGAGCGGGGCGAGGGCGCGGAGCCAGTTCGTCATGAGAAGCACTGCTCCTTCATCTCGGTTCTGATCGGTCGGGAAAACGCTAGGACGCTCGCGCCGGTCGATGCCAGTCGATTGACGTGATGCCCAGGAACACCGCTCCGCCCGTGATCGCACGACGTCGATCCGGCGGTAGGTTCACCTCATGAAGGTCCTGGCCGGCATCGTGACCGCGCTGCTCGTGGTGTCGGTGCTGCTGGTGCTCGCGGTGCGGGCCGACCCGGACGTGCCGCTCGTGCTGTCGGGGTCCGACGCGCGCCTCCCGTACTGCACGACGTACGAGCCGGTGATCGTGGCCGACCTCACGACGGAGACGCTGCCGGCCTGCGCACCGCACGGGGTCGAGCTGCGCTTCCCCGACGGCTTCGTCATCGACCTGCCCGACGAGCCCGGCGCCGGCGGACGCCCCTCGGATCGCTACGACTACGGCTACGTCGACGTCGGGGCCTTCGGCATGTACGCGTCCCGGGCGGACCACGCCTGCGAGCACGTCGAGCAGTGGGGCACCCCCGAAGCCATCCGCCGCGTCACCGAGGCCTTCGGCGACGACTACGCCTGCGTGCCCGACCAGCAGTGAACCGAGGAGGCGCGGGTCACGCGACCAGCGCCTCCTGCGGTCCCGCAGGGTGGATGGCCTCAGCCACCCCCGTGCCGACGAGTGAGCTCGCGCGCGATGGCGAAGGCCACCCAGTCGGCGGGGCGATCGTTTCGCCAGGCGCCGGCGTGGAACGAATTGACGGGAGCACCGGTGTCGCCCAGATGGATGGCGAGGCGGATGGCGACTTCCTCGACCTCTTTCAACGCCCTTTCCTCTCGCCATTCATCCACGAACGGGCGCGCCGTCGGGGAGAGTCGACCGTCCGAGATCAGGTCGTCCACCCAGCCGAGATCGACGTCGACGTCAGTCTTGACGCTGCCTGCGACGACCGCGGCGTGCGTGCGCTCGAGCGCGATGCCGTGCGCGTGGTCTCCCCCTCGCCAACTCTCCTCGTTGGTGGTTCTCGTCTTCAGCCCACCTTCACCCTCGGCGATGCCGATGTAGAGCACGCCTGATCGCAACGGATCTCCCTCGCGCGCACCATGCACCCAGCAATAGAGGCCAGCGCCGTCGGCGACTTCCTTGTCGCTGACGTTCCACACGACGCCGATGAGGCGAAGTCCGGCCTGAAGGGTCAGCGGCGTGATGAGTCGCAACGTGGTCTCGGAGAGAAGCGTCGACGGGGGCGCGAGTTCATCCGACTCCTCCGGATTCGAGACCTCGTGGGAGGGAACGGCAGGCTCGGTCATCTCGTGCTTTCCTCACGTCTAGGGAGTCGGCCTCATCATCCCAGTGCCCGCAGCACGTGGGGCCCGGCGGCCGCACCCCCGGCTCACCCGTTCGGCGCGACCAGCACCTTCGCGTGCTGCGTCTCGCCGCTGTCGAGCTCCACGAGCAACCCCGGCAGCTCATCCAGCCCGACCGTCCCCGTGATCAGAGGCCCGGCCTCGACCGAGCCGTCGGCCAGTGCCCGCATGGCGCCGACGAAGTCGGAGTGCGTGTAGGCGAGGCTGCCGACGACGGTCAGTTCGCGGCTCTGCCAGTCGCCGTACGAGACCTCCGAGGTGGTCATCGGGTAGCCGAGCAGGGCGAGCGTGCCGCCGCGCCGGACCAGCTCGGCGCTCGACTGGAACAGCGAGGAGGCGCCGGTGCACTCGTAGAGGACGTCCGCGCCGAGTCCGTCGGTCAACTCGAGGACGCGGGCGCGGAAGGCATCGCCGGGAGCGTGGACGTCGGTGAAGCCGAGGCGGCGGGCGGTCTCGCGCCGCGCCTCCATGGGTTCGACGATGATGACGGCTCCGGCACCGGCGTGGCGGGCGTGCTGGGCGGTGAGCAGGCCGATGGGGCCGGCGCCCTGGACCACGACGACGTCGCCGAGGCGCTGGCTCGCGCGGCGGACGGCGTGGAAGGTGACGGCGGTGGGTTCGACGAGGCCGAGCTGTTCGTCGGTGAGGCCGTCGAGGGCGCGCTGGACGCGGCGTTCGTGGACGGCGACGTGCTGGGCGAAGGCTCCGTGGGTGGGGGCGTCGGGCGAGATGCCGTTGGCCTCGGCGAAGGCGGTGTCGCAGTGGTCGGGGTGTCCGGCGCGGCACATGGCGCAGGTGCCGCAGGGCGGGCCGACGCTGGCGACGACGCGGTCCCCCACGGCGACGGTCGTGACCCGGCTGCCGGCCGCGACGACGGTGCCGGTCCACTCGTGGCCGAACACCGCGGCCGGGATGAGCCCGCCGGACGCCCACCCGTGCGTGTCCGTCGCGCAGACGCCCGTGTACCGGATGCGCACGACGACCTGCGACTCCCCCGGAGCCTCGAGGTCAGTCTCGGCGAAGGCGACCGAGCGCTCGGCGTCGACGGTGGCGAAACGGGTGCGGGCGGGCAGATTGGTCATGCCCACCAGGGTAGACGTGGGCGACAGGTGTTGCTCAGCCTAGAGAGCGAGCACGGCCTGTTTTCTCGTGGCGCTCACTCGCTGCTCTCGGACATCTCGTCCACCTCGGGCTGCGCGGCTTTCGCGTGACGTTCAGGCCGTGTCGCCTGGACGATCTGCCCGATCATGAGGCCGACGAAGAGGAGCCCCCA
Source organism: Frigoribacterium sp. PhB118 (assembly GCF_003751725.1). Taxonomy (NCBI): domain Bacteria; kingdom Bacillati; phylum Actinomycetota; class Actinomycetes; order Micrococcales; family Microbacteriaceae; genus Frigoribacterium; species Frigoribacterium sp. PhB118. The sequence goes on from NZ_RKID01000002.1 coordinate 334,375, forward strand.
GAAGACCGACCCCTCGGGATCGACGGCGTGGACACCGGCGAAGAGAGCGATGACGGAGCAGTTCAGGACGACCGCCCACTGCAATTCGTAGCGTGACACGGCCTGCTCACTCGACCCGGCGCAATTCGTTCTCGAACATCGGCATCTCTCCTCTGATCAGAGCCCGCCCAGCACGAGCTACGCCTACCGTAGATCACGCCGACATGTCACGCATCTAATGACGCGCAGACCCTGGCCGTCGTGGCCACCGCGGGTGACGCGCTCGTGCCGCTCGACCCCGCGGCCACCCGCCTCAAGGCGCCCGCCGGGGCGACGGTGGACGCTGACGGCACGGGCGTCGTGGTCCCCGGTGAAGGACGCTACGAGCGCGACCGCACCGCCGGCACCGTGCTCTTCACGCCCGAGCCCGCCTTCACGGGAACGGCGACGCCGGTGCCCTACGTCATGACCGACGCGGCCGGAGCGACCGCCGCCTCCACCCTGACGCCCTCGGTGACCGAGGTCGCGAGGCCCGACACCTCGACCGGCGAGCAGGGCATCCCCCAGCGTCTCACGGTCACAGAAAATGACGGAGGCGCGGTGCCGGTCTCCCCCGCCACCCTCCGTCTCGTAGACCACTCCGGTGTCGACGCCGCCGCCGTGGTGGTGCCCGGTGAGGGCACCTGGACGATCGATGGTGAGGTGTTGGTCTTCACGCCCGAGCCTGCCTTCGTCAGCGCGGCGACCCCGTTGTTCGAATGGCGAGTAAGCTGAGCTGCTTGCGCAAAACCTTCTCTCACCTGTTCAAGAACATGTCGACGAGTTAGATACATAATCCGCTTACGGCGGAGGTTTGCACCTCTTCGCCACCAACTCGTCCGTGTTGTCCGCCAAATAGGTGGTCCGACGCGGAATGTACTTGGCTGCTCCGAGAATAGCGCGAGGCACTAAGTGACTTCTGCCTCACAAGCCACCCTCGCGAAGCGTCTACAGCCCTTTTTGCCTGTTTCAGTGCGAGCGAACCTCAAGTCGTACCGGGCACGCTTAGTATCGCGACATGACCCAAGAACTGTCCTCACAACTCTTGACGAGCTGGCAAGTTCCAAATACACAGGGCGCCTACACTAAGGTCGACGCTCTGGCAGGCGAGCACACCATAATCGTTGGCGCAAATGGGGCCGGGAAGTCTTCCCTGGGCGCGTGGCTCGACCAGCAGGTAAGCGGCGTGCCGGTGACTAGAATTATCGCTCACCGTAAAATCTGGTTTCAATCCGCGGCGCCCGCATTAACGGCGGCCAGTCGCGAGGGTGTTGGTTCTAATCTGCAAATGTGGTCAAAGGAACCGACTTCGCGCTACATCGACAACTCTGACGAGCAGCGCACGAATCTCGTTCTTTTCGATGTCATGTCGGCTATAAATGCCCACAACGCCGCTACGGCGAAGATGGCCCGCCAAGGCGTATCAATTGCCGAAATTGATCGCGACCTCGGTCAAGCACCCATCGATCGACTCAACGCGGTTCTCACAGCGGCCGGTCTACCAGTCTCGCTTTCTGCCGACTCCTCCGGCACGTTCCGTGCAAACAACGGCGCCAACGGGGCCACGTACCCGATTTTTCAAATGTCCGACGGTGAAAAGAGCGCCGTTCTGCTGGCAAGTGCCGTCCTCGTTGCACCCCAGAACGGAATCGTCATTATCGACGAGCCGGAACGACATCTGCACCGGTCGATATCCGCCGGCCTCATCGGCGCAATTCTGGATCAAAGGTCGGACTCACACTTCATCGTCGTGACGCACGATTTGGAGTTGGCGGAGGTCCTCCACCGCATGCCAGGAAAGGCCTTTAGCCTCCGTGGGGCTACATGGAGCGGTGAAACAACCGTCGGCTGGGACTTGGATGAACTAACTTCGGACAGCGCACTCACGGATGCAGCCCGCAAAGCAATCCTTGGCGGCCGCCGCGATGTGCTCTTCGTCGAGGGAGCAGGCTCAAGCGTTGACGCACAACTTTACAAGATCCTCTTGCCCGGATGGACCGTTCAACCGTCCGGCGGTGCGGACGAAGTTTGCCGCAACGTTGCAGGCCTCCGTGGAAGCGCGGCACTCCACTGGATCAACGCACATGGGCTCATCGACGGTGATGCGAGAAACGACGAAGAAAAATTTTCTTTCGCTTCGAAGTCCGTTTCGGTCTTAGAAGTTAGTGAAGTCGAAAATCTGTATTTCCTGCCCGAGTGTCTGGAGGCAGCCGCAGGTCACCAAGGGGCATCGCTGGGCTTGGAGCCCGCAGACCTACTGAGCACCGCGCGTTCCGCGGGCCTGACTGCGTTAACGGAACCAGCCACCCTGGAGCGACTCGCGAAGAAATTGGCTGTCGCAGAGTTACGGCGGCGTGCTCTGGAGCATGTGCCCGACAGTGTTGATGAGCAGGACACTCAGATACAGATAACACTTCCTTCTCCCTACCCAAGGCTTCTGGAACGGCTTAGGGGATTGGCCTCTGCTGGGGATATGGAGCAACTTGTAGCGCTCCTGCCAATTCGCGACACGCCGTTCCGGAACCGCGTGGCCTCGGCGCTTGGCTTCGCTTCCGTCGCCCACTACGAATCGCACGTGAGAGTAAGCCTCATGCAAGACCCTGGGCTGGCATCAGTTGTTCGCTCAAAGTTGGGCCCGATATCCGAGACCGTCACCTAGACGGTCGACAAAACTCGTGAGGACTTCTGTCCAACCGTAGGCTCACCGACAGGAAGGCATTGAGTGCAACCCCACGAACCGCGCCCGGGCGAGGTGTCGTTCCGGCCTATTCTCTACGTTGTCGCTGCCCCCCTGAGCGGTGGCCTTGACGACGGAGAGCCTTCTTATCTGACCGATACTCTCCCCGGCGGCACGTTCGACGAGGACCTCCTTCCGGTCCTTCCTGGCATCTGGTACGCCATGCACCTGCCCAAGAACAGGTTCGAGACCCTCGACTTGCCATTGCGCGGCGTGCAGGCCGGAGACAGCCGATACAGCAAATCGCACAACATCGCTCTAGTGCCGGATCAACTTCTTCGCGACGTCGATTTCCTCCGGCGTCTGATCGGCCCCCACGAGCCAGCGCTGATCATCGCGACAGATCGCGCGATGGCCGACGCGGCCCTCGCTGCCGCCTCACTCGATTTCTCCCTGCCACCGGTCTCTGTCGACGAGATCGATCAAGCCCTGCTCGATAAGCACTGGGGTTCTCTCGCCGACCGCTGGGCGGCAGAGTGGCCAGCAGACGCACCAGCCCTGGACCGGACTCCGCTGCGGTGGTCGTGGCCGATCGATGGCGACGGATCCCTACTCCCCTTACAACGCCTTCGCCGGTTGATGGGATCGCCGCTGACCGTCCTTCCAAATCCAAAGACCCCCTTCGGTTCGGCGCATGAGTTGCGGTTCACGTGGCTGCGGCTCAACGCTCTCGTGCAAATGGAGCTCGATGGGATCTCCCCAGATGAGAACGCTCAACGACTTCCAGAAGAGATGCGACGGCAGGCGGCCCTGACTAGGACTCCCCTAACTCTTGGGGTGTCGGGTACGGCGCCACGGTACATCCGGTTCGCCTCCGGTGTTGACGGGGTGTCTCAGAGCACTTTCCGCGATGACTATCCTGACGTCAGAGCCATACTCGTCGGTCACGCGGCAGTCCGCGAGGACAGCACCGGCGTCGTCCTGGAAGACGCCCTAACGCCCGCAATGTTCGTCGCCCTGGCGAATCTGGAACGTGGCTGGGCGGAGAATGCGAGCGCGGCTGGCGTCCGGAAGCTTCTCAAGCGCCTTGATGAATCCGCCGCACCTCTGTGGACCGAAGATCTTGTCCAAGCGATTAAGGTCGCGTCTCGGTTGGACATATACAGCAACTTCCCGATCGGGCTGCTCACCCTCCCCGGCGATCAGGAGCCCCTCGCCGGCCGGCTACCCATCAGCTACAGCCCTCTGAATCCCCTGACGCGGGCTCTGCAGTTCGAGCTGTCACCACAGCACCCAACCGACCTCTCGTCCGGCCTGACCATTCTCATCGCCGAATGCATTCCCGGCGCTGACCCTGTAGGCCAGATCAGCCGCAAGGGATGGTCAACCGTCGAGGCGGAGATGAGCACCCAACCTCACGTTCACGTGACCGTGGCAGAGACGCTCACACCGACGGCAGTCCGGGACGCCATCGAACGGGTCCACCCCGACGTCCTCGTTCTCAGCGCCCACGGGTTCCACGACACATCCTTGAATGTCGCCGGCCTTATTATCGGGGATACACCAAGCATGGGCGACGACTTCGGGGAGTTGCCTCCATTGGTCATCCTCAGCGCCTGCCACACGACCCCGAGGGGCGGAGGCGTCGTCAGCGTCGGCGACCTCCTCATCCGAGCCGGGGCCAAGGCCGTCGTTACCGCCCTAGTGCCCGTTCTCGTCCAGCACAACTCCGCTCTCACTTCACGATTCCTGCGCTACCTCGCGCTGGCTATCGGCGAGGATGCATCCGAGCCTGCCACGAACGTGCTCGACGTATGGCATCGCGCCCAATCCAGCAACGTCGTCATCGACCTGACGTACGGCAACGAGCGACTGCGGGCATGGTCATTCCGGCGCGATGGCACCAAGCCCAGTCCCATCGAACAGTTCATGACCAGTGATCACGGCGTACCGCTCCGCGTCGGGCATCTGTACGAGGATGCCGAGCAGCGACTGATCGAGATCGCCAAAGCTACAGGCGACGACGCAAAGGTGCGGAACTGGTTGCGAGTGCCCGGTTACCTGCCGGAGTCCCTCATGTATACGCTCCTCGGGCACCCCGCGTCTTTACTTTTGCGGACCTGAATTGGTCGACTTCTCCGGGGCGGCCTGCCAAGCAGAGTCACATACGCGGACTCCGGATTATGGCGGTTTCTATGGGGTCACATCAAGTTCACCCAACCGGAAGACGCTCAAATCCTTCTTTGTTCTACTAGAAGTTTTCGGTCTCGCCGGCTTCCGACGCGAACTACGCTTGCGGAGCACGTAATAGAAGCTCTGCAGGACCGAATCTGCGTTGAGCTCGGAAAGTGTATGTGGACGCGCATAACGCGTTGCCCGATCTACAACGAGTGCCACAAGCCCAATGCGTGTACGCGCCCGATTTGCCTTTCTTGTTGAGCTAAGCCATGCCGGTGGCACGGGTGGAAAGACCTTGTCTTGGACCGTGGGCTCGCTATCACCGAGCAACGCAAATCCTTTCAACGTGTGGGCGAGCGCCAATTAGTCTGTCTAACTGCCCAAAGCGGCCAGCCTGTCTGGCAGAGAGACAATCTGCATGCGTCGTCGACACGAGGCGGTGTGACTTCTCATGTGAGCCTGCCACACGGCTCCCGTAAGTACGGTCTCTTCTCATGTGAGCTGCCACTCGCCTTCTCACCGAGTTGTGGCCACTCGAGGTGGGACCCATGACGCGAGCAGGCGGTTCGGTCGAAGCGTCTTGTCGCTCCGAGCATCGCCGTTGCTCGCGACCTCCTCGAAGTCCGTGCCGATGGCAGGCAGTGCCCCTGCCACATCACGATGCGTCTATAGACCGACAGGCCCTCCTGACCGGAGTTGAGCGTGGAGGAATGAACGCACCTGTCCCACGTGCTCGCGGTCCTCAGGTGCCAGCCCCATGAAGAAGCCATGTGGCGCCCCTTCCCAGACGTGCAGCTCAGTCGTCACGCCGGCGTTCACGAGCTTCCGATGGAAACGAACGGCGTCCGAGAGGAGCATGTCGCGGGTGCCGGAGGTGATGATCGTCGGAGGAAAGCTGGCGTCGTACTCACCGAAGAGCGGAGAGATGTACCGGTGCTCCGCCGGGTAGTCGCCCTGGTACAACGCGAGCATGCGGGCGAAGCCGTCTGGTGTCGTTCCTTCATCGTTGGTGTACCAGGTCTCGCCCTGGAACGTGAAGTCCGTGGGCGGCGAGACCAGCCCGAGTCCCGCGGGCAGGGCAAGCCCCTCCTCCCTCGCGCGCAGCATCAGGGCAGCGGCGAGATTCGCACCACCGGACTGCCCCATGACGACGACGTCCTCAGGTGCATGGCTCTCCAGGAGCGCTCGATAGACAGCCAGGCAGTCGTCGAGCCCGGCCGGGAAAGGGTGGTGCGGCAGCTGCCGGTAGTCCATGCCCCAGGTGCGGAGGCCCATGTTCGCTGCGACGAGCTGGGTCGACCGTCGAGCAGTCGCACCGCCGCCGAAGGTGAAACCTCCTCCGTGGATGTTCAGCAGGACTCGCGAGTCGTCTGACGCCAAGGACACTGGCGTGGCGACGATGAACGTCGCCTCGTCGATGGTGCGATCGACGAGGTCGACCTGCTCGTCGGATGGAACGGCTCCGACGGTGGACATGGCCATCGTCTCCAGCACCTCAGGGTCCGTGAGAGCAGCCGCAGCCTCGAGCACGGCCCAGCCTTCCGCGTCAGTCGGGCCAGGGGTCGGCAGCGCAGGACGCTCGTGGACCGATCTGAGGATCGCTTGTGCTTCAGGCGAGATGGTGGTCGGGATTCGGCGTTGTGCTGACACGATGCGCTCCTGGCTCAGTTGATTCGTCGGATTGGCGGCCACCGGGTGGTGGTCGTGTCGGGATGCTCCCGAGTGCCGGAGTGGCTTCAGGAACTCGTGGCCGCCCGCAGGTGGAGGCGCCATGACCAGCGGTACTCGAGCTCGGACAGTCGGAACTCCCGGGGGGTGTCCGGGCCCAACTGCGCCGTTCCCAGTCCCCGGTGCGCGATGTCGAGCTGCACGATCGTCTTTCGGCTCGCGGAGAGCTTCCACCAATGTGTGGCCGCTTCGAGTTCCTGGGTGGTGTGACGGGACACGGTGAGCTGCAGGGGTGAATCGTGTGTCGTGGTCACCTCTCCAGCGGGCCCGGTGAGACGCATTGTTCGGACGTCGCCCCGCCCGCCGTTCTCCTGCGGGAGCACGTAGGGCACCGCTGCGTCGTCGATCGTGGAGGTCCACCGGCCGAGCAACGCCGAGGACTGGCGATCGGGATAGTTCTCCCACGGTCCGAGGCCGACCCACTCGAGGTCGTCAAAGGTGCCGGCTAGTTCGAACTCGACGCCCACCCGTAGTCCGTCTGCCGTGCCCTCGGGCAGCTGGACGCTCTCGACGAAGTCGAATTCATCGGCAGCTACCTGGGTGATCCGCTGGGCATGGACCACCTCCTCGCCGAAAGCGGTGCGGTAGCGGGTGCGGATGAGGACCGCGCCACTCGGCACGTCCTCGACCGACACCGACTCCTCCGTCAGCTCGAAGAAGCCCGTTCGGACGAATCGCTGGTCGAGGAAGAAGGACGTGTCGTTGTCGACCAAGGCGCGCCAGAGGTTTAGCCGCGGGGCTGCCGCCAGCAGGGGGTGCACGAATCGACCGTCGGCTCCGACGGGACGGCCGACCGAGGACGGCGTGGCAGGGCTCGGCGTGTCTCGTGTGAGGGTCAGCTGGTGTTGTGCGAGGACGTTTCCGGCCTCGGCCCACACGGTGTCGTGTGCTGTCGAGACGTCGAGGGTGAGGGCGAGCGCGTCGTCGTCACCGAGTGCTGCGCGCACAGCCTGTGGCACCTCGATGGTCGCTGTTCCTCCGGCATCGGCCTCCGCGTGCACCGCGAAGCGTTCGGTCGGGCCGTCCGTCGTCTCGACGACGAGAGCGAATCGGAGGGAGGACAGGTCGGCGAAGGTCTGGCGGTTCAGGACCTGCAGGCTTCCGCCGAGCGCGTCCTGGATGTGGGAGACGATGCGCACGGGGCTGAAGAGTCCTCGGGCCTCGTAGAGCGCCGGTTTGGGTGTGCCGTCGGCGAAGACGATTCCGTTCAGCACGATGGGGCCGTCGTTCGGTTCGTCGCCGAAGTCGCCCCCGTATCGGTAATGGCGGTCTCCGTCGATGTCGAGCGCGTGGTCTTTGAACTCCCAGATGAAGCCGCCTTGCACGCCGGGGAGGGACTCGATGGAGCGCCAGTAGTCCGCGAGACCTCCGGTGGAGTTGCCCTGGGAGTACGCGTACTCGCACATGATGAGCGGTCGGTCTGCTTCTGGATGCGCGGAGAAAGCCTCGAGGGCCGAGATCGGCGGATACATGGGGCAGACGATGTCGGTGGCGGCACGTCCCCCGTGCCAGTCGGCTGCGATCGCTCCTTCGTAGTGCAGCGGCCGGGTGGGGTCGTAGCCGCGGACCCAGGCGGCCGCCGCATCGTGGTTGACCCCGTAGCCGGTCTCGTTTCCCAGGGACCAGGCGATCACTGAGGGGTGGTTCTTGTCGCGGATCACCATGCGGGACACGCGGTCGACGAACGCCTCGAGGTAGCGGTGGTCGTTGCTGAGCAGATCCATGAAGGCGTGACCTTCGATGTCGGCCTCGTCGAAGACGTAGAAGCCGAGCTCGTCACAGAGATCCAGGAACACCGGGTCGTTGGGATAGTGCGACGTGCGCACGGCGTTGAAGTTGAAGCGCTTGAGCAGCGACAGGTCAGCGAGGTAGTCCTCGCGACGGAGCACACGGCCGGTCTCCGGTTCGAAATCGTGGCGGTTGACTCCCTGGATCCAGATTCGGCGGCCGTTCACGAGCAGATCCCGTCCGACGATCTCGACTCGCCGGAAGCCCGTCCGGATCTCGGTGCTGTCCACGATGCGGCCGTCCAGGTCGAGGAGCTCGACGAGGATGGTCTCCAAGTGGGGCGTCTCGGCCGACCAGGGCTCGATGTCGAGTTCGGTCAGCTCGAAGATCGCAGCTCCGGGGCGTTCGGCGGGATGCATCGCCGCGTGCGACGCGGCAGCGGCAGCGGCCGCTGCGGGCGCCATGGGAGCCTTCGCTGCGTGCAGGCTCATCAAGTCCATGACCCCGTCAGGGATGAAGGCCTCCGGGCGTCGGCTGCGGTCAGGAGAGCTGACGGGGATCGTCTGAGCCGTCCGACGTGAACCGACGGGGCCTTCGTGGGCGCTTCCCGCCAGGGTCACTCGGACCGAGTGCGTCTTCTCGAAGCTCTCCTCCGCGCCGCTGACCGTGGCGACGATCCGGGCGGCGCTGAGCTGGGTGTCGAAGTCGTAGTCGGCGACGACCGTGACGTCCTGGAGTCGCACGCGTGCCGTCCGGTGGAGCTTCACCGCCCGGCTCAGACCCGACTGCCACCACTGGTCCTGATCTTCGAGGTAGGTGAACATGGACCACTTCGCGACGCGGAGCTCGATGTCGTTCGTGCCGTCGCGCACGTCGTCCGTGATGTCGAACTCTGCTTCGAGGTGCGAGTCGGTGCTCTCACCGGCGAGCTTTCCGTTCACGCGCACCTGGAGGTAGCCTTCCGCCGCGCCGACGTGGAGGACGATCCGGTCCTCCCCGACTTCGCCGAGATCGAACGACCGGCGGTAGACCCCTGTTGGGTTCGCACTCGGGACGTGCGGGGGAACCAGATCGAACGGCATCGTGATGTTGGTGTAGTGCGGGCGGTCGATCGCCTCGCGCATGGTCCACAGCTCGGGCACCGTCACCTCGTCCCAGGAACTGGACAGCTCTGCGTCCCAGGACGGGAGGAGCTGGAAGGACCAGCGCCCGTCGAGGTCGAGATCGGGCGCGCGTCGGATCGCAGTCATCGGGAGGCGGCGGTACGAGACCACACCGGCCTCGGGACCGATCAGGCCGGAGTCGGGATTCGTCATGGGTGTTTTCCTCACTGGTCGTGCGGGGTGTGCAGTTCGAGGTTCGTCAGGGTTTATACGGCGGGGGCGGGGGCCGCGGTGGCGATCGAGACGGCGAGCACGCTGGTGGGCTCGAGCACCACGTCGACTGAACCGTTGCGGACCTGCAGCTCGACTGTCCGCGGCTCCACCTCCATCCGTGGCTCACCGTCGAAGGAGAGCCTGTTGACGGCGTCGAGGCGGCCGCCGATCACGGTGCCGGCAGCTGCCCCGTCCTGCGCTCCGTCGACCTCGAGTGCGATCGTGACCGGGGTCGCTCCGATCGAGACCAGTTTCAGGTGCAGGACCCCGTCTCCGAGGGTGGCGGAGGCGAAGACACCGTCCGGCAGTTCGCCGTCGAGCGGCACGACGTGCTCGCCGACGCGGGTGGCGAACAGCTGCTGCACGAAGTAGTTCGCGGTCTGCACGACGTGGCTCGGGCTGAAGTCGATGAGGCAGTGCGGCCACTGCCCGTTCTCGACGAGGTTGAGCAGCGGGGCGTAGCAGCTGAAGGCGACGACGTCGGCGTTGCGCTCGACGCCGGTGAGGAACGCAGCTTCGGCGAGTGCGCTGAGCCATGTGTTCGGCTCGGGCGCGAGCATGTCCTCCGGGACGGCGGGGTGCCTGTCGCCGAGGTCGTAGCCGAGGTAGGCGGCGTATTCGCCGAGGAAGAGACGGGCACCACCGCGCGGGTAGGAGTCGTAGCGGTCGGTCGCGTTGAACAGCCATGCCGGTGAGTTGTAGAAGTGCTCGTCGACCAGGACCTTCTCGTCCTCGCCGTAGATCTCCCATGCAGGGTCGGCCGTCTCGTCCGGCCGGATCACCCCGCCGTTGACGATGACGGTCAGCCCGGGGTGTGCTCTGTCGACGGCGTCCTTGATCCGCTGGAAGTGGGCCAGGTATTCCGGGCCGAAGTTCTCGTTCCCGATGCCGAGGTGGTCGAGCGGGAACGGCTCGGGGTGGCCGGCCGCAGCACGCAGAGCTGCCCAGTGGTTCGTCGTGGCGTCACCGGTCGCCCACTCGATCAGGTCGAGGGCGTCCTGGATCACTGCTGCGAACTCGGCGCTCTCGAGGGGCAGGTGCTCGTCCTGCCGCGTCTGGCAGCTGTCGCCGGCCCAGACGACCGGTATCGGTGCCAGGCCGAGGTCCTCGCACAGCAGGAAGTACTCGTAGAAGCCGATCTGGTTGCTCTGGCTGTAGTCGCCGTCCTCGCGTGCCTGACCCCAGAGGTTGTACTCGGCCCGGCGGGTGACGAGGGGGCCGACGGTCTTCTTCCAGTCGAAGTGGCTGCCGTCGCCGCAGCCCTCGACGATGCAGCCGCCGGGGAATCGCAGGAAGCTCGGTTTGAGCGCACCGAGCGCCTCGACGAGGTCGCGGCGGAGCAGGCCCTGGCTCCAGCGCGGGTCACCTGCACCCCAGTGGTCCTCGTGGACGAGTCGGACCTCGTCCACGTCGACGGTGCCTGAGCCGGTGAGGACGAGCTGCAGCGAGCCGAGCGTGGTGGTGGCGGGGGTGAGCTGGACCTGGCACTGATGCCATCCTGGGGCGTCCTGGTGAAGGGCTCCGGAGGCCACGACGGTCCCGGCGGTGTCGACGAGGCGGGCCTCGAGTGTTCCGTCGAAGGCGTCGGTGCGGAGGAGCAGGCTCAGCAGCATCGGCCTCTCGGTGTCGAAGGCCATGCCGGGGCGTCCGCCGGGGTAGCCGTGGTTCTCGAGCGTCGCCTGGCCGCCGTCGAGCTGCAGCCGTGCGAACGAGGCCCCCGGCGTGGCGGCTCCGAGCCGGGAGGACTCGAGGCGTCCGCCCTCGAGGCGCCAGTGGCGAAGCTGGTCCCGGTGCCGTCCGGCGGGGGTGGTGGCCTCGAGGGGCAGGTCCTCCGGGGCCATGGCCGCGAAGCGCTCGCGTGCTCCGTCGGGAATGAGCTCCAGTGGAGCGTAGGGCAGTGTGCCGTTGGTGAGGTAGACGCCCTCGAAGCTGTAGTTGTTCACGAGGTTGGCGGACAGGCCGCCGTCGCAGCCGAAGTTGATGTCCTCGAGGAACAGGCCGTAGAGGGTCGGACTGATCGGGGTCGTGGGCTGACCGGTGCGCAGGAGCAGGCGGGCGCTCCCGTGGCTCGGGTCGGTCTCGCTGGGCGTGGTGGTGTCGGTCATGGGGGTCGATCTCCTGTTCGGGTGAGGCTGTCGAGTCGTCGTGGTCAGTGCCGGGGAGGTCGCGACGCTTCCTTCCCGCCCCTGACGCGATGTCAGAGGGAGGTGGAAGAACTGAGGATCTCGACCTCGGAAGTCGCGCGGATGTCGTCCGAGGCGAAGCCGACGCTCAGGGTCACCCGCCCGGCCTCGATCACTCGCTTGTCGTCGAGTCCGGTGAAAGCGAGTCGCGCGACCGGTGCCGAGAGCTCGATCGTCTTCTCCTGTCCGACGTCGAGTCCGACTCGTTCGAAGGCGACGAGCTGGCGCACGGGGCGCACGACTGAGGCCTCCTCGTCGCGGGCATAGAGCTGGACGACGGTGTCGCCAGCGCGGGCCCCGGTGTTGCGGACCGTGATCGACAGCGCCAGCTGGCCGTCGGGCGTCACGGTCGGCTCGGACCCTCCTGGGGTCAGGTCGAACTCGGTGTAGGACAGCCCGTGGCCGAAGGCGAACAGGGGGCTCTGCGAGGCGAGGTCGTTGTAGCCGTGGCGGATGCCGGTCGGGTGGTCGTAACCGCTGCCGAAGTGGTGCCCGTGGTAGGTCGGGATCTGCCCGATCGATCGCGGGAAGGTGCTGGGGAGCTTGCCGCTCGGGTTCACTTCGCCGAACAGCGCCCGAGCGATGGCCTCCCCGCCTTCCTCGCCGAGAAGGGGTGCGATGAGCACTGCGCTCGACTGCTCCACGACGTCGGAGAGCAGCAGGGGCCTTCCGGTGACGATGACGCTCACGATGGGAACACCGGTGCCGGCCAGGAGAGCGACGAGCTGCTCCTGGTTCCCGGGCAGGCGGGGTTCACTGGTGGACTGTCCCTCGCCCGCCGTGTTGTTGCCTACCCACCCGGTGCGCTCGCCCAGCGCTGCGATCACGAGATCTGCACCGCGGACGGCACTGGCGACCGCCGCCTCCTCGAGGACAGCAGCGTCGGGCATCAGGTCGCCGAGTTCGACGAACGTGACGTCGGGACGCCGGGCCTGGAGGGCTCCGAGCAGGGTGGATGCGTCCGGGTGGAGTCTCTTCGCAGCCTCCTCGAACGTCGGCTCGATCCCCGGCAGCCGTGCCTGGAAGATGTCGGTGAAGATCGCCTCCTCGGCCGTGATCCCCGGAATCTCCCCGGCCCGGAGGGCCATGGATCCGCGCATCATCTCGATGTTCGAAACGGACGTGTATGCCCCGAAGTGGATGCGGAGCTCATCCGTGGCCGGTCCGATGACCACGATCTTCGTGCGGTCGTCCGAACCCTCGTCAGCAGAGAGGGGCAGCACGCCGTCATTGCTGAGGAGCACGAGGGACTGATCGGCGATGGAGCGCCGAGTCTGGGCGGCGTCTTCGAGGTCGACGTGGGGCTCGTTGCTCGCCCTGCGGAACTCCGGGATGAGCCCGGCTCGCGCCTTCGCCAGCAGAGTGCGCTCGACTGCGAGGTCGACGACTCGCTCGTCCAGGCGTCCGGACTGGACCTCCTCGACGAGCATGGCGTACTCCTCGCCGCCCGGAAGGTCCGCGTCGAGGCCGGCTTCTAGCGCGCGACGTGCTGCATCGCCGGGTTCCGGAGCGGTGTGGTAGACGGTTCGCAGCATCGCGATCGACGAGTAGTCACTGACGACAGGTCCTGTGAACCCGAGCTCGCCGCGAAGGAGGTCCGTCAACATCCACCTGTTGGCAGCTGCTGGCACGCCGTCGACTTCGTTGTACGAGTTCATCATCAGTGCGAGGTCTGCTTCGGCGATGGCTCGACGGAAGGGTTCCGCGTACTCGTCGACGAGTGCTCGACGGCCGAGTTGAGTGATTGCCTGGTTGAGACCGCCCTCAGACGCGCCGTAGCCGAGGAAGTGCTTCCCTGTGGCGAGGATGGGCCGCTCACCGGTGCTGCCTTGGATGCCTTGGACGAACGCCACGGAGCACTGCGCCACGAGTTCAGGGTCCTCGCCGTAGGTCTCGTGCACCCGGCCCCAGCGCGGATCGCGCGCCAGGTCCATGACCGGGGAGAAGACGGCGTGGCCGCCGATTTGCTCGGTGAGTGCGGAGCTGACCGAGGCCGCCCGCCGGATGAGCCCGGGGTTCCAGGACGCTGCCTGTGCCCAGGCTGTCGGGAACTGTGGTCCGGAATCGTGCACGACCCCGTTGATGGCTTCGAAATGCACCATTGCGCCGATCCCGAACGGAGAGCTTTCGCGCACGTGCTCCTGGACGGCGTCGAGCTGTGACCGCAGCTCGTTGACTTCATCTGCGAGGAACCACGCCATGGAGATGTGTCCGACTCCGTGTGGACGGATGATCGACACGCGCGCGGGATCGATCCCTTGGATCTCGGGCGTGGAGACGAAGAGCTCAGTCGCGAACAGGCCGCGAAGCTGAGCCACCTTCTGCTGCAGGGTCATCTTTCCCACGAGGCGGGCGACGTCGAACGTACTCACGAGTTGTCCTTCTAGATAGTCATAGCGATTGAGACGGCGAAGGCGCTCGTCGGCTCGAGCCGGATATGTGCATGCACCACGAGGTCGTGGCCTAACCGCGAACTCGCGTTAGCTGATCGACGGGGAGATCAAGCTCCTCGAAGAGGCGCAGGACGACGAACACGTTGGGTCCGGCACCCTCGCCCCGTTCTATGCGACGCAAGGTGGCCGGTGCGATGCGGGCGAGCTGAGCCAGGTCCTCTTGGCGCATGCCTTGCTCGCAACGCCTGGCCCTGATCAGAAATCCGAGCTGTGCGACACGGCGTTGCTCGGTCGTGAGGCGGGGTGGCATCGATCAGTCCCGGCTCAGCGGGAACGGGTCTTGTCGACGGGCGCGTGGCGCCCGGTCCTGGGTGACGCGTGTCGTCACTGGACCGACCAGCCCCCGTCGGAGGCCAGGACCACGCCGTTCACGTTCAGGGAGTCGTCACTCAGCAGCCATGTGATGGAGGCGGCGATCGTCTCGGCGTCGACGATCGGGGGAATCATCGCGAAGAAGGGACCGAGTCGTTCCGCTCCGAACTGGGAAGCCATCGAGCCCTCGATGGCTGTCGCGGTAGGTCCGGGAGCGACAGCGTTCGTGCGGATGCCCGAGGGCCCGTAGAGGAAGGCTGAGCTCTTGGTGATGCCGACGACCGCGTGCTTGGACGCGGTGTAGGCGGTCCCGGCCGCGTTGCCGCGGAGGGCGGCCTCGGAGGCGATGTTTACGATCGATCCGCGGCCGCGTGCCAGCATCGAGGGCAGTACCGCGCGGCTCAGGGCGAAGGTGCCGTCGACGTTCACGGAGAGGACCCGGCGCCAGAGGGCATCGTCCGTCTCGTGGAGCGGGGTCATCCCGTCCATGATCCCGGCGACGTTGGCGAGGCCGTCGATGTCCGGGCCGGCTGCGTCGACGATGGACGCGACCCCGTCCGCGGAGGTGATGTCGGCGGTCACGGCGATGACCGAGCCATCCGTGACTGTGCTCGCCAGCGCGTCGATGCCTGCGGGGACGACATCGACGGCGATCACCCGGCCGCCCTCGTCAATGACACGACGAGCGGTGGCCCGGCCGATGCCTGAGCCTGCTCCGGTGACGATGATCGTCCTCCCGGCGAAGCGCCTCGCATCGCTGCCTGCGGTGTCGGGCGCGGTCTGTGCGTCAGTGGCCCGTTCGCGGGTGGTGTTCTCGGACTTCGTCGTCATGTCGTTCTCCTTGTGGGGCGGGGCGTGAGGGTCTCCGCGGTGGGCGGCTGCAGTGAGCTCGCAGCCCGCCGCGGGAGTTGGGGTGGTGGGTGCCTGTCAGTGCGCGGGCATGTCGCTTCGGTCGATGCCGGTCGGACGCCGGACGAGGAGCGACAGCAGCACCGGGATGATCGAAATGCAGGCGCCCCAGATGAAGGCCGTGTGCACACCGGCTACCTGTGCGGCGGTGGCATCGGACCCGCCAGCTGTCGCGGCCACGGTCCCGGTGGTCATCAGCGTGATGAACAGGGCCGTTCCGGCGGCACCGCCGACCTGCTGCAGGGTGTTCACGATGGCGGACCCGTGCGAGTACAGGTTCTTCGGCAGTGAGCCCAGGGCCGAGGTCAGCAGGGGGGTGAGCATGAATCCGAGGCCGATGTTGAGCGCGACGTGGATTCCGATCACCAGGGCGACGTCGGTCCTCTCGTCGACGGTGGTCAGACCCCAGAGTGAGGCGCTGAGCAGGACGGCGCCGGGGGTGACGAGCGGCCTGGGGCCGAATCGGTCGAAGAGGCGCCCGACGATCGGTGCGGCGACTCCCATCGCCACTCCTCCGGGGAGAAGTGTCAGTCCTGTCTGCAGCGTGTCGAGGCCGAGGACGTCCTGGAGGTAGATCGGCAGGAGGATCAGCGACCCGAACAGGGTCGCCATGCTGACGATGACCAGGAGCGTGGAGATCGTGAACGCTCGTGTCCGGAAAGGGCGTAGGTCCATCAGGGCTCGGTCTTGCTTCTGCAGTGAGAACGACCGGAGGACGAATGCGACGAGGGCGAGCACGCCGACAGCCACAGGTACCACCGGCGGGAGGTGAGCCTCTCCCCCGGCGGCCTCGCCCAGGCTGCTGAGCCCGAAGATGAGGCCACCGAAACCGACCGCCGCGAGCAGGATCGAGAGAACGTCGAAGCGGGTCTTCCGGGTCTCGGCGATGTCCGTGATGAGGAGGGAACCGAGGACCAGCGCGACGAGGGCGATGGGGAGCACCACGATGAACAGCCATCGCCAGGACAGCGAGTTCAGGATGAGGCCCGAGATGGTGGGTCCGACCGCCGGCGCGACAGCGATGACGATCGAGATCAGGCCCATCATGCGTCCCCGGCGTGAGGCCGGGACGAAGGTCAGCACGGTGGTCATCAGCAGCGGGATCATCAGCGCCGTGCCGCTGGCCTGCACGACGCGGCCGGCCAGCAGGACCGGGAAGCCAGGCGCGACCGCGGCGATCAGCGTGCCGAGAGTGAACAGCGTCATCGCAGCGATGAAGACCGACTTGGTGCCGAAGCGTTGGAGGACCTGCCCGGTGGTGGGGATGATGATGGCCATTGTCAGGAGGTAGGCGGTGGTCAGCCACTGGGCGGTGGAGGCGGTGATCCCGAGGTCGCGGATGAGGCTCGGGAGTGCGACACCCATGATCGTCTCGTTGAGGATCACCACGAACGCGGAGGCCAGGAGCAGCCCGATGATCAGCTTCGCCCGCTTCGGGAGGCGCTCATCCGTCTCGGGGTCGGCGGTGCCACGGGAGACCTCGGCGCCGCGCTCGAGACCGCTCGTGTCTGCGGGGGTCCCGCGTCGGGTCTCAGCCGTCATGGGGCGCCTTCTCGGCGGCTGCACGCTGACCGAGCCAGGCCAGGCTCGGCTTGGGGGTGCGCACGAAGGTGGTCCGGTCGACGGCTATGAGGCCGAAGGTGGGTCCCCAGTGGCCCCATTCGTAGTTGTCGAGGATGCTCCAGTGCAGGTAGCCGCGGACGTCGATGCCGTCGGCGACGGCCGAGGCCAGTCCTGCGAGTGCGCCGTCGATGTAGTCGATGCGGCGGGAGTCGTCCGCTGTTGCGATGCCGTTCTCCGTGATCAGGATCGGTACCCGTGCGACGTCGGCGGCATGGCGGACGGCCATGCCCAGCGCGTCGGGGCGGTAGGCCGCGCCCGTGAGGGTGTTGTCCGGGTGCGGCGGGTGGGCGACGAGGCCCTTGCTGTCGACAGCTTGCGAGGAGTATGCCTGCACGCCGAGGAAGTCGTCGTCACGGGACGCCTCGAGGTAGAGGTCCTCCCAGACGTAGCGGACCTTCTCGAGGGTCTCCTCGCCGCCGGGGGCTGCGGTCAGGGCCAGGCAGGCGATGCTCCAGCCGACCTTCGCTCCGGTGCGCTCGCGCAGCCGGTCGCGCACCGCGTGGTGCAGCTCGGCGAGACGGCGTCCGATCTCCGGGTCCGGGTCGGGGAGCATCGCCGCCCGCCCCGTGTTCTCCTGGTCCTCGACGGTGGGGCTGACCCAGTCGCCGGTGTCCGCGTCGGCATCCGCGAAGACGTTCTGCGCGTTGAGCATCATCGAGAGCATGTTCGGCTCGTTGAAGGTGATGATCCACTCGACTCCGGTGAGGATCGGGATCACGGTGTCGACGAAGCTGCTCCATCGCTCGTGGGCCGTGTCACCGGTCCAGCCGCCCTCCTCCGCGAACCACAGCGGGACCGTGAAGTGGTTCAGGGTGATGACCGGGGTGAGGCCCAGCTCGAGGGCGGTGTCGATCATCCGACGGTAGTGCGCGAGCTCGGCCCGTGACACCTGGCCGGCGCGCGGCTCGATCCGCGCCCACTCGATGCCGAAGCGGTAGGTGTCCAGGCCCGCGGCGGCGAGCAGCTGCATGTCCTCGCGGTAACGGTGGTAGCTGTCGACGGCATCACCGCTGGGCTCGAGACCGGGGATGATGCCCTCGTTGCGCCACCAGTCGCTGGCGAGGTTGTTGCCCTCGATCTGGTGGGGGGCTGAGGCGGCTCCCCAGAGGAATCCGGGACGGAATGTCGGCATGTGCTGCTCCTGGGTGCTCATCGGCCGATGGCCGGGTCGAGGACGGTCTCGTGGGCTGGCTCGGCGCCCGCCGCGGCCACGTCGAGGGAGAGGGTGGCGGCCTCGACACCGTCGGCGGTCACCTGCACGCTGACGGGTCCGACTCCGGTAGGCCGGACGATGGCGAGCAGGCGCCCCTGGAAGGTGGTGTGCGTGTCCGCGTCGTACTTCTCGGTGGGGTCTGGGCGAGCGCTTCCGAGGCCCTGGAGGACCGCGGCGCCGCTGACCTCGACCCGGACGGCGCGGTCGGCACCGGTGATGAGGGTGCCGTCGGCGTCGCGGAACTCGATCGTGACGAAGCTGAGGTCGGACGTGTCGTCGACGAGGTGGTCACGGTCGGCCAGCACCTGCAGGCGAGCACTTCCGGCGGCGGTCCGCAGACTCGCCCGGCTCACTTCTTCTCCGGCGGTGAGGGCGACGGCGGTCAGCTGGCCGGGCGCGTAGGGCACCTCGAAGGTCGTGCGGTAGCTGTGGTCGCGGCCCGTGGGGGCGCGTCCGATGCTGTCGCCGTTGAGGAGCAGTTCGATCTCGTCGGCGTCGCTGTAGACCTCGACGGTCGTGGGAGAGCCGGTCGGGACGTCCCAGGTCCAGCCAGCGACGGCTTCGGACCACGCCCAGGGGCTGGGGAACGCCTGCGCGTCGTGGTGCTGCGGCGGGCGCACCGCGATGTAGGGCTCGTGACGGAGCCCGAAGACCGTCTCCCGGTAGTAGGACATGGGACGGCGGAAGCCGGTGATGTCGAGGTCCCCGCACCAGGCAGCCAGCCACGGGTAGGGAGCTGCGAAGGCGGGCATCTCCCCCTCGGCGAGGTACTGGATGCGGCCGATCCCGACCTCGCCGAGGTAGTCCCAGCCGGTCCAGGTGAAGTCGCCGATGACGTGCGAGTTCTCCTCGACGAGGCGCCAGTTGACGTCGATGTTCCGGGGGAAGGTCTCGGTGCCGACGATGATGCGGTTGGGGAACGTGTCGCGGTCGGCGACGTACCGGGTCTCGCCGTAGTTGATGCCGGCGACGTCGACGGCGGCGAAGGACTCAGCTGTCTTCTCCGTCACCATGTCGGAGGCGTTGATCGCGCCCATGAAGTCACCCGCAGCGTTCACGCCGGCAGGGGCTTCCCCCTCGCGCTGCGCCGCCATCATCCGCGCGACGTCGGTGATCGCGGCGACGAATCCGTTGATGCTGTTCGTGATGAAGCGTGTCTCGTCGAGCGACCGGATCTTCTCCGCGATCTTCCTGCCCCAGTCGGAACCGAGAGGGTTCCCCGTCTCGGGGATCTCGTTGCCGATGGAGTAGAAGATCACCGAGGGGTGGTTGAAGTCCTTGGCGACGAGCGCTTCGACGTCGCGCTCCCACCACTCCGGGAAGGACAGGGAGTAGTCGAAGGCGGACTTGCCGATGGTCCACATGTCGAAGGTCTCGTCCATCACGAGCATCCCGTGACGGTCGCAGGCGTCGAGCATCGCCTGGCTGAGCGGGTTGTGGGAGCTGCGGATCGAGTTGAACCCGGCGTCCTTCAGCAGCTGCACGCGTCGCTCCTCGGCGCGGCCGATGGTGGCGGCTCCGAGGATGCCGTTGTCGTGGTGGAGGCACGCCCCACGGAGCTTGACGGTCGTCCCGTTGATGCGCAGACCGTCGACGGGATCGAGCTGGAGCGTCCGGATGCCGAACGTCGTCTCGCGTTCCTCGACCGAGGTCCCCGTGTCGGCGAGGGTGGTGGCGGCCGTGTAGAGGGAGGGACTGTCGACGTCCCACAGCTGCGGCGTCGTGACGTAGAGCCGCTGGCGAGCGACGGAGGTCGATCCCGCACGGAGGGTGAGGGGGGCGGTGTCGGTGGCGACGACGTGTCCCTCGGGGTCGCGCAGGACGGTGGAGATCGTGCGCTGGGCAGTCCCGGTGCTCTCGTTCTGGACCGTCGTGACGATCTCGACGACGGCGCGTCGCGAGTCGATGTCCGGCGTCGTGATCTGCACGCCGGTGGGGGTGATGTGGACGAGTTCAGTGACGTGCAGCAGCGTGTCCCTGTGGATGCCGACGCCGGTGTACCAGCGAGAGTCCTCGTGGGCGCGGGCCTCGACGCGGATCGTGTTGGGGCCTCCGTAGTGCAGGAAGGCATCGAGCGGGACGAAGAACGTGGAGTATCCGAACGGGCGCTGGGCGGCGAAGACTTCGTTGACGTAGACCATCGCGTCCCGATGGACCCCCTGCATCTCGAGGGTCACACGCTTGTCCCGGTAGTTCTCGGGGATGTCGATGGTCTTGGTGTACTCCACCGTCGCGCTGGGGAAGTACCCGGTGTGCGAGGTGCGTCCAGGGGCGGCAGAGCGGTCTCGGTGGATGAGCGCGTCGTGCGGGAGCGTGACCGGCGTGGTCTCGGCGGCGCCCTGGAGGCTCTCGAAGATGCTCGTCTTGTCTCGGACGCTCCAGCCGTCATTGAACGCGGTGGTCGTCATGGTTGTGCTCCTTGCTGCGGGGCCGTCGCGCCGGTGCTCAGCGGCGCGACGACTCTCGGTGGTGGACGTGCTCAAGTCGAACGGGTCGTCCGTCAGGTGGTCGGGACCCCGTGGAGGTGGGGTGGCAGGCGTGACCGCCTGCCACCCGCGATCAATCCATGACCTGGATGCTGTGGGTAGCGAGGTCGGCCCGGCGGCCAGCCGTGATGGGGATGATGAAGAGGGCTCCGAGCACGGCGATGGCGGCGCCGGCGAAGTAGACGACCGTGTAGTTGCCGGCGCCGAGGGCGAGAACGGCGCCGGCGATGAAGGGCCCGATCGCCTGCGGCAGCGTGCTGCCGATGCCGATGATCGCCAGGAAGCGGCCGTTCTCATCGGTGTCGCGCGGAAGGACGTCCAGCGCGAGCGCCTGGTCGACCGCGCCGTAGCACCCGATCGCGAGCGAGAGGATGAGGCCACCGATGACGTACTGGGGAATCGACGTCGCAGTGCCGGTCACGATCATGCTCGCACCGAGGACGATGGCGCTGAAGACCAGGAAGGGCTTGCGGGTCTTGAGCTTGTCGGAGAGGAATCCGGCCCCGACTGCGCCGAGGATGCCGGTGACGACGCCAGGGATACCGATGGCGGCCAGGAGGGCGCCGACCTGCGCGGGGGTCAGCTCGAGACGGCTGGTCAGGAGGTAGACGCCGTAGAGGCCGGACATCGAGATGGCGAGGAAGACGAAGGCCTTGCTGATCCAGACCCAGGCGAGGTTCGGGTAGCGGCGCGGGTTGAAGTAGAAGCCCTGGAACACCTTCGCGAGTCTCAGCGGCGGACGTTCACCGGTGAACTGGGGGTCGCGCATCACCAGGGTGAAGAGCAGACCGCCGACGAACGCGATGCCGGCCGGCAGCAGGAAGAGACCGATGGGATTCGCGACGAAGCCCCCGGCGACGGTGATGCCGAGGATCGGAGCGATCTGGGTGATCGCGCCGAGGATCCCCATCACCCGTCCGCGCTGCAACGCCGGCAGGGAGTCACCCAGGTGCGTGTTCAGCATCGACGAGACGACTCCGTAGCCGGTGTACGCGATGCACCAGCCGATGACGAGTCCGGCGATGCCGTCGGTGAGGGCGATCGCCGACGACCCGACGAGGCCCAGGAGGCTGCCGAAGAGGAGCCACGGACGACGACGGCCGAAACGGGAACGGGTCCGGTCGCTCAGGACGCCCACGAGCGGGGTCCCGAGGACGACGAAGAGGCCGGGAAGGCCCACGGCGAGGGCGAGGACCGAGTTCTGGTTGTCCGGAGCCACCTGTGCGACCCGCACCGCGAGCGAGAAGGCGATGGGCACGATGAAGGCGACGTAGAGGGTCAGCTGCGCGAGGTAGATCGCCACGAGGTACCTCGTGCGGAGCTTCTTCGTCGGCGCCTCAGGGGCGTCGGACATCGCGTCCGCGATGCGTTCTGCCCCGACCTGGGTGGCCGCTGGCTGGTTCAGCGGGATCTCGGTGAAACGAGGATCGGGAGCGGGGGCCGACGACGCGTCGTCAGAGAGTTTTCCGGACATAGATCAGAACTCCATTGTCGTGAACGCCGAGCAGGAGGCTCGGCCAGATCTACACGCCGATGGGGCTTCGGCGGGTGTTGTTACGCGACAATACAGATGAAGAAGCCAGTTGTCACGTAGCAAATCGTGTTGGCGACACTCGTCGCCAGTACGCTTGGGGCAGTCATAGGCCAGAGAAGGGGAGTTCGTGGTCACCACCAGTCGCGATGTGGCTCTCCACGCTGGCGTGTCTCGTTCGACGGTCAGCGAGATCCTCAATGGACGCGGCGGCAAGTTCGCAGTGGCTACTCGCGAGAAAGTCGAACAGGCCGCGCGGGAGCTGAAGTACCACCCATCGGCTGCCGCTCGCAGCCTCGTGCGGGGAACGAGCGACCTTGTGGTCGCACTGATCCCCAACACGACCTTCGGCGTGAACCTGCAGGACATCCTCGAGAAGGCGACTGAGGAACTCGCCGAGCACGGGCTGACGCTGCTGCTGAGGTTCTCGACTCCGTCGTCTCAGATGTTCGACCGGCTCATCTCGACGGCCAACCCCAGAGGGGTTCTGTCCTTCATGCCCTTCTCGGTCAAGGAGCAGGAGATCATGCGCTCGCGCGGCGTGCAGTTCATCGCCTCGTCCCCACTCGACAGCCACAGTGGAACCAACTACGACATCGGACGGCTCCAAGTCCGACACCTCACAGAACGAGGGCACCGTCAGGTCGCTTTCGCCCGCCTCCTCGACGCCCGTCAGGATGTCTTCGGCGACGAACGCGAATCGGGCGTCCGCGACGAGTGCCAAGCTCAAGGCCTGCCCTCGCCGACCATCCTGAAGCTGGGCGTGAACAGGGATGAGGCCCTGGCCGCGCTGGACTCTCTAGCCCCGGCACCGGTCGCGATCGCCTGCTACAACGACGACATCGCGACAGCGCTGCTCTCAGCTGCCACCATCCGCGGGCGCCAGGTCCCGGAAGAGATCGCGCTGATCGGTATGGACAACACGCCCATCTCCCAAGTCGTCGTGCCCCGTCTCACCACCATCGACTACCCCGCCTCAGAGGCCGCCCACCTCACCGTGGCCGGATTCCTCTCCGCCATCACCGGTGATGCGGTCGAGGCATCCGATCTCCACCTCGCCCTCCGAGTCGTCGAGGGCGAGACGTCCTAGCGTCGCACCAAGGCCCCGCTAGTCGCTCAAATCCTGCTTCGCGACGCGCAGGGGTGTCTGACGACGTGGCTCGCGCGAATGTCCCGACGCAGTCCCGCCCAATCGGCCGTAGATGAATGCTGACTGCGGTAGTGCGGTGGACGAGCAGCGGCGACAAGCGGGACCGTCTCCGCTGAGATGCCAGCCGACCGTCCAAGTCCCACGACTGTCCGTACGCCGCGCTCGAGAAGCTCGTGAAAGGACTTCAGATTGAGCTCGTCGATTCGGCCGCCTGGTTGCAGTCGGGTGGGCAGTAGGTCTAAGGCGGGCATTTCATGGATCGGAGCTTCTAGATCGGCCTCCTCGAGGATGAGCCCGAGGTAGTGATCTATGGCTTCCTTGAGCTGTGCGCTGAGACCTAGAAGGAAGTCGGTCATGTGGGGGCGACGATAGGTCAGACCGTCGATGCGGCGCATTCTCTGTGGCATGAGGTCGAGGTAGGACCCTGTGAGGCGCTCGTAGGCATAAGCCCGGGCCTGACTGTACCGGGGAGCGACATCCACACGAGCTCCCACGCTTTTTCGCAGGGCGACCAAGTGTTCTAACGGGAAGAAGTTCGGGTCTTCCGCTCTGACCAGACTCTTACGGATGTTGTAACTCAACCGCGGGCGTGTCTTGCCAGCTGCATCGAAGAGATAAGCGATCGCCTCGATGAAGTCCCCGCTGCTTCCCGAATTGTCGGCAAGGATTAGTGAACTGATGTCGGCCGCTGTGTCTTGTTTCTCGGCGGCAGCAAAACCGCCTTCCTCTGGACGCCCCGCTTTGTAGGCGCCGCCGTACTGCTTCACCGTTGCGTCGAGGGTGCGCCGCACTTCGTTGATTCGGCGGGGGCCGCCAGGGTTGAGGGCATATAACCACTCACCCCAGAGGGTGTCGGGAAGGTCGACTCCCGCTACGGCGGTCTCGCTGCTGGCAGGGGTCGCGCTGGCGAACCAGATGCGTTGCCGTGATGTCAGATCGGCGTCAATGGCATGAGCGATTCTCCTGCGTGTGTGCTCAGATCCACCGAAAGTGTTGATGACCTCGGTCGGTCCGTTCTTCCACCACGCAGTCGCGGACCCCTTGCCTGTCTTGCTGAACACGAGTTCCCGAAGGAGGCGAAACTCGGCCTTTTCAGTCCCAGTGAGAAGTGGTTTTGCGGCGCAGATGAGAGCTCCGAAGAAGAGAGCGTCGCTTGGGACGACGGCACCAACCCTTCTGCTGTCCGGTTCAAGGCCAGCCAGTTCTCCTGAGCTCAGGTTGGCAGCTTGCTCGAGAGCAGCCCGATCGGTCACCGCGAGAACTGCAAGGCACATGGCCCTGAGATCAGAGATGTCGAGGCGTTGATCGGGCACGTTGCCCTGCTCGAAGAAGGCGCTCACGAAAATTTGAGCCTGGACGACCGGATGGTCAACCGGGAGGGGTTCTGCGTGTCCTTCTGTCAGGTCGGCGTCGCAACGCTCGCGTCGTTTGTTTTCGCCCGCTTCGAGTTCCCGGAAGCAAAATGATGATGCCGGTGAGACCAGTCCCGGAGGAGCCATCACGGATATTGGCCCCTGGCAGGACCAGCACCAGTCCTGCAGAACCGAGTGATGCCTCGTGCAGACAAAGGTCCATCCCAACTGCCACGTCAATTGAAATGCCCCACCTGACTCGCTGAGACACTGTGGGCAGTAGCGAGAGTGGGTGCCTTTTACCCAGTTTCGAAGCCTCTTAAGGCGGTTGTCTTCGTCGAATTCCAGGGACGGCATGTGGTCGAACCTGTCGAATGCCGTCGCACGAAGAACATCAGCGGGGATGGCTGTCGCCTCGCTGAGCTTCTTGAGAATGCCCGCGGTGAATTTGAACCCATGCGTGCTGGCTACAAGACGCGTTTCGTCTTGAGTGAAAGCGAAGCACTGGTAGAGCTGCAAGGCGCTGACTTTGAGTCGTGAGCTATACCGTCTGATCCAGCTTTGGAAGGACTCCCCCTCTTCCGGCCAGACAACTATTGCCAGGTGGAGCACCCTAGGCATTTGCGGGTTCGGGGAGGGACGTCCAGGTTCCGTCGCCGAGGGTGGCGAGGAGCTTTGGGGACTGGGTAGCCGAGAGGGCGTTCAGGGGGATCTTGAGAAGGAGCTCTGGGGTAAGTCGCTCTTCCCCTGTGGCGATGGCTCGAGCACAGGCCTGGTTTATGAGTTGTGCCAGGCTCCGCCAGCTTCCGGAGGTGAGGGCCCACACGACGTCTGCACACCGGTAGAAGAGGTCGCCATCCTGCTGGCGGGTGAGGCGGAGGTTGCCTTCGATAGCAGCCAGGGTGCGCATCCATTCGGGGTTGCGGTCGCCGATGGCGAATGGGCGGACGGCATGCGGCTGCACGAGGCTGAGGAACTGTTCGCCTGCAGCATCGGGCTGACCGTTCTTGCGGAAGATTTCGCTTCCCAGTACGTCGTTGCCGGCGAAGAAGAAGGTGCAGGGGGATTGGTTGAGAAGGTCTTTCAGGTAGTTGCTCATTCGGTGCCCTGCGGCCACCGAGCGGCCCATGAAGTGCAGTTCATCGATGGCGACGATCTTGACGTTGCAGGCAAACAGGGCGTCGATGACGGCGTTCGTCATGGCGCGTTCGTTGGTTTTAAAGGGGGGTAGCTCGAGGAAGTCCCTGAGCCGCTCTGCGAGACCTCGCTCGTTCGTTGCTGAGCGCATAGAGATGTGTACGACGTCGATGGGGCGGCTCCCGCGCGCTGGGGCTTGAACACGCTGCCGCAGCTCGGCTTGCTCCTTGTGAAAGCTGTGCAGGTAGTGACGCATGACAGCGCTTTTTCCTTGACCGGCTCGACCGTCCAACAGGAGCGCCGGCTTCGCCTCGTCGATCGCTTGGTGGTTGGACGTCACGAGAAAGTCCATGGCTTCGAGAAGCAGGTCCGCTTGCGGGGTGTGGACGAACGGCGGGTTGGCGTGAAACACGGCGCGTTCCCTGTTCCACTTCTCGGCCTGCACGCGAGTGAGTTTGCCGAATTGTTCGGCGGTGAGCCGGTCCGGCTCGGTCCGACGAATACCTGCCTGTCGAACCCAGTCAGTATGGGTACGGGGATCAGGAGGAAGGCCTAGCCGGGCCTTTGCCAAATTTGGCGTCACGTCTTGGAGCCCGTCTGGTAGCCAGCGACTTGATCAAATCCCGGAGGAAGCGGCTGCTCCTCCTTGCCCACGCCACTGTGCTGGAGCGTCTCGACGACGCTCTTGCCTTTTGCGGTCGTGAAGTCTGCGGCGGCTTCGACGTGCCGCTTTGTGGGCGCCCTCTTTGCCTTCTTCGGCTTCGGAGACGGGTAAACGCTGTCGGTGACGTAGCGGTTGAACTTGAGGAGGTCCGCCTGGCCTTCCGTTCTGGTTTGCAGGTCGCTGAGGACGGAACGGCGCTGCTCATCGACAATTTTTCGAGCGATGTCTGAGAACGGTGCGGGGAGGTCCACGCCCTCGGTCCAGGGCACGGGATGGAAGTTGTGATCGTCGTCTTGAAGCCAGACGGTTTTGATGTCGTTGGTGTCCCAGTGGATGGGCCACTTACCTCCCGGGTAGGCGCTCTTCCGGCCTGCGAAGTCGCGTAAGACTGGGGCGTTGTACTTCCGGTTATTGAGACGAATGGGTCCGTGCCGGATGTCTCTCAGCTGCGAGGGAAGGATCTGGAAGCGAAGGTTGACGTCGGCGGGAGCGCGGACGAAGCCGCTGGTGGCTATGCCCACGTCGTACATCTGAAAGGGCGATCGGCCGCCGAATTCGTTGTTTGGGGGAAAGAGGTCTTTCTGCGGTGTCAAGTGGTAGACGGTCGCTACCCATTGACGCAGGTACTCGAGGACTTCGGTCGGGGTGAAGAAGGCTTGGGAGGCGGGGTCTCCGAGGGTGGATTCTGTCCCTCCTCCGACATATCCGCGGAGGGGCGCGAGAGCTCCGCGGGTCATGGTTCCGAAGAAGCGTTCCACCTGTGCTTTGGAGAAGCCGCTTGCAGGTCGGGTCGGTTCGAGGCTGAAACCGATCAGAGCGGCGAGCCGTTTCAGTTCTTTCCCGGTGAAGACTTTGCCGTTGTCCACGACGATCGTCTCGGGCGTGACCACGGGCCCAAATCGGGGCTGCTCATCGTGAGCCGTGTAGAGCACTGCATCTGGCACACCGTGATAGGGCCAGACAGGATTGCCCGGCCAAGCGGGGTCGAGCGGTTTCGGCTGGAGGATCTCGGCTATGAGGCTCGCGACGTGCGCCGATGTGGTGGTTCGGGCGATGACCATCGCCAGGATGCATCGGGTGTACTGGTCGATCGCGACAGTCAGCTCAGGGCGGAACGGTTGGCCACCATCGGGATCGACGCAGAAGACATCGAGAACTGTGGTGTCCAGCTGGACTACTTGGCCTGGGTAGATCAGGTGTCGGTGGTTGTTTCGTTTTGACGGGCGGGCGTTGATGCTGGCTCTCGTCTTGGAGATGCCGGCTTGCATTCCAGAACCACTCTGGCACTCGTTCACCAGGCGGTACATAGTCGGCATTGAAGGCCTGGGAACATCGGGGAGATTCGCGAAGGCGGCCGCGATCAGCACGCTTGTCACGGGTCGCGTCTCTGTTTTTGCCTCGGCCACGATGGCTTTGACTTCGGCGATGAGACGTGGGTCCACACTTGGGAATGACACTCGTGGCCGGAATCTGGATTGGCGGGTGAGAGCTGGCTCTCCGCCCTTGCGGAACTCGTCACACCAGGCGCGTACCGAGCGTTGCGAGATGCCGAGTTCAGTGGCTTTTGCCGCTTGCCGTTTGCCTAGCTGCGGCACGAGAGATGGGTTGTATTCGTCGCGCGGTTCGTGGGCCAGGGCGACAGCGGCTGTTCCCGACCGGTAGCCGGTTTCGAGTTCACGGATGTGCCCGGCCCGATCGGCTGCAGCTGATTGGACGTCGGCTGGCATCATGTCGAACGTCGTGAAGCTCTGAGCGTATTTCAGGCGACGAGCTGCTGCTGTCCGGTGTTCCTGTGGCTGAGCAGCCACTAGCTCACCGAGATCCATTTCCACGGGCATTTTGTTGCGACGAGTGATGACCGCCTTGCCTTGGCTGAGCGACTCAATCTTCCAGTTCTGGCCGCGGTGTACGACCGTGCTTCCGATCGCAATGATCAGCGCAAGCGCGTCAGGCATCCGAAAGCCTGACAATCGAGGCCCCGGACAAGGCGGTGTCGAGATCTGTCACCAGAATCTGCAGCCATAGGAGGGCTCTGACACAGGACAGTGAGATTTCGGGAGCAAGGTCGGGAGCCATCGCTTTTACGAGAGCGTCGATGGCCACTGGCTGTTCCGCTGCAGCAGCGACTACGTCAAGCGGGAGACCCGAGCGCCAGCGGGGATTGCGCATGTGCGACAAGAAGGCCAGATTTGTGGATCTTGGCTGGGGTAACTCCGATACGACCCGATGGCGAAGACCAGCCTGGGTTATTGCTCTGTGCACCCACGCGTGGAGTTCCTCGACCTTTGGATCAGTCAATAGGTGTTCGGGTTTGCAGTTCAGGACGTCGACGGCCGCGTCGATTCCTAGGAGCGCATAGTCCGGCGTGTGGGTTCTGACTTTGCCACCCACGAGTGCCGTCAGCCGAAAGGGCTGAGAAATGACGTGAAGTACCCGAGGGTCAAAGTCCGCCATCATGACGGTTTCACGCTCAAGTAGCGACTCGTAGAGAACGATGTCTTGCATCGTGGATGACCAGAAGGCGCCCGTTGTGGGCCTGCGGCCTTTGTAGTTGGCCGGCTCTCTCGCCGGATAGACGTCCAGGAGATCGCTCGCCTGCAAGTCGGTCAGTGGCTTGCTTATCGAGGTGTCTCTCTTGGGACGAAACTGAACCCAGGCTCCGGTTCGTAGCTCATTGACCGGCACAGCCGACCATGACAGCGAGCTCTTGTTGCGGGGTGGAATACCGACCGGGGCTTTAAGACCCAGACCTGCAGGAGACGGCGCCGACTCCTCAGTCATCGTTCCCCGGACCCGATTTGCCGCGGATTTGAACTAGGACTAAATCGTCAAACGTTCGCAAGGTCAGTGTCGCCTTGTTTCATGGCGGCTGGTCTTGCCCACTTGCAAGGACACGGGTCGAGGACCTTTGGCGGCTGACGGCGCGCTAGTCGGCTGGGGGGATGAAAGGTCCGGATGCATCCCCGCAGACTAATTCAATGTCAAGTTAAGTCAAGTTGTCTTTCAAGATCATTCGTCTCGATCGTCGGTTATTTCCCGTGCCGCTCGTATCCAATTTGAGACGGCAACGTTGCTCACGCCCAGGGCACTGCCGATCTTCGTCATCGTCAAACCAAGATCGTTTGCCTCTCGCGCAAGAAGCAAGCGGCGTCGAGTAGCCTCGCGAATCTCATCGTCTGCGGCTTGCAGTTGGCTCATCACCGCAGCAGCGCGAGCTTCGTCGGTCACAACCTTGGGGGGTGCACCGAGAGGCCGGCGGGAAGGAGAGGAAGTCACAGTGAAGTTCCGATCATCGAGGAGGCATCGGAACGGCCCTTGCATCACCCACGGGCAGGTGAAATGATCCGACGCGAAACTCGCTCGAATCTGGGGTGGCTTCTTCGGTTATGACGAGCACTGGACGCGACCGGCAAGTCGCGTTCAAGACGGTCAACGTAGACCGCCGCTTGGTGTGCTCCAAAGTCATATTAGCCATGGGCATCTCCGCAAGTCACTTGGGCCGCCATCGGGCGTGACGGCACCCACAGTCTTACTCGAAAACGAGCAGAACCGCATCCAGCCGCCGAGCGCCATCAGCCGCCCAGGTGGAACGCGCGGCAAGCCCGAAGTCATTACGAACAGGGAGGTGATCCACGGTGGCTCGAGTAATAGTCCACGCCGGCGGGTTCGATTTTGGACATCGCCCGAGCGTTGGAGCACCGCAACCCAGTGGCCTCACGGAGGAGCAGGAACCCTTTGCCGTCACGTCTGGGGCAATGACCCTCGAGCAGTGGAACGACGCACAGGCTCGCGTAGTCCGAGGTGATCTAGCCCGCCTGGAGCGACGAACAGAACGAGAAGGCCTTGACGGAGCCACTACGGCACGTGATGCCGCGAGCCGCCTAGGCCTCTCCCCCAGGAGCACCGCATTCTTCCCCGGCGACCTCTTCGCTTTTGTCATCGATGGAGAGCTGCGTTACCCGACGTGGCAATTCACCGGAGACCGAGATGAGCCCGTACTCCCGGACCTGGCGCAGTTAGTCCGGGCCTTCGATAACGATATGCATCCATCGAGCATTGCCGGATTCATGAACACCCGCCAACAGGACGCTTACCTAAACGGAGTTCAGCTGACTCCCGCGGAGTGGCTCCTTCGAGGCGGCGACGTCGAGCTGCTCGTGGACATCCTCGGTGGCTTCTTGATGTCCTGAAGCGGTGATTCGGTCGGCGCAGGCGTTGCCCTTGCTTGCTTTCTCCTTGTCACAGCTCATTCGCAGAAACCGCCCGCCCGAGCCAAATCGCAGATTTCGTACTTCGTCGTCGTGATGCATGTGCTCGTTTTCGAGCAGACTCGGGTCGTCCGCGGCAGGCCTCGAACCGGGCCACGAGCCCGGTAGCCAGCGATCAGAACATGTCTCAGAGGCCTGCTGTGGGCCTCGACGTTCGGATTGTCGCTGTCTTGTGGCAGCCTCTGCCCATGACGGACTCACCCTCATCCAACGCGCAGAACGCGGTGTCGAAAACTGACAAGAACGCACCAGTCGGCGCTGCATCCGATGACGCCGTGCGTCGACTCGCCCAGGCAATCGGGCGGCTGGGCAACGATGCGGACTACTTCATAGACGCACTGATCGAGAAGCTGTTGTCCATCGAGCCGCTGCTGAAGCCTGAACCCGATGACGACAGCGACCGGGCCTTCCTAATCGCCTCGGGTCGCTTCTCGGCCACTGAGTACGACGCCGCTCGGCGATCCGTCGCACGCGGAAGCCTGCAACTGCGGGTCGTTGAGTCGTGGTTTTCGAGCCTCGCAGGAACCCTCTCGCTCAAGGCGATTGCCGGGTTTCTGCACTGGAGTGAGGACGAGGTCACCACCGCCGTCGCTGACGGTCGGCTCTACGCCGTTGAGATCTCGGGCCGGCTCCGGTTTCCCGAGTGGCAGCTCAGCCTGTCATCGCCCGGCAAGCTCCTGCCGGGACTAGCGGAGGTGATCGCAGCCGCGAGCTCGGAGCAGAGCTGGATCGTCCTGGCCGGCCTCATGGGCACACCCCAAGAAGACCTCTACGGCGAAGGGAACAAGACCCCCGTGGCTTGGTTGCGAGATGGAGGCGACGTGAGACGGGTGACGGACATCGTCATGTCACCCTGGCTCACCTAGATAGTGTGCTCGCGACCCGAGAGAAGGTGCAGACGTGTCCGACAGTCGAGGCCTTCCCAGTTCCCTGACCGAGTACGTCCTGGTGTGGTGCGAGGACCTGTTGCAGGATCTCCCGATCCCCGCCCGAACCGATCTCGCCCGCACACTGAGCACCATGTACGAAGGTGGCCCGTGGCCGACACGGCTTCGCATCCAGCGCCTCGCTGGACACATGAGTGGCAATCACGTGACGCGAACACCTTTGTGGGGGACCTGCACTCCGAACGCCCCGGCTACGTCGCCACGATCACGCAGAAGCTCAGCGAGCCCGACCCGCAAAGCCGCGACGAGGCGCTCGAGCTGCTCGCCCGACTCCCGGGGTCACCGGAGCTTGTTCGAGCGCTTAGCCAGGCGAGCGACCAAGGCCATATTTCAGCTGCTGAGCGAGCAGAATTCCTCACGCGCGCTCTGAGCAATCCCGTCCTGCCTGCCCCTGTGCCAGCTCCAGAGGCCTCTCCCGATCTGCCTCGGAACGATCCAGAGTCATACGAGGATCAGGAGCGGCGAGACCCCCGTACGAACTGTTCCGGCCGACACCCGATCCAACAAGGAACCTGGCCAAGCTCCACGAGGAGTGGAAGGCCGGTCTTCTCGAGGTGTATGCATATCGTCGTGCCATCTTCGCGATCATGAACGGACAGTCGTCAGCAGCGTCTGACAGAGCCACCAAGGGCGTCGTTGGCGATCCCGCGGTACACGCCGCGATCAGCACTGGAATACCAGACCTTGGATGTGAGAGACTGGCTGTATTCCCATTCCCACCTCAAACCCTGATGCCGCCCCTCGCCGACTCCTCCGCGAAGTTGTGTTCGAGAAGATGCTCGCCGCTATTGTCGACGGCACCCTCGAGCCGGGTGAGCGCCTAAACGATGATCAACTCGTCAAGTGGCTCGGCGTCTCACGCACCCCTGTGCGTGAAGCCATCGCCCAACTGCAGACGTACGGCCTGGTCGACATCGAGGCTAATCGTTTCACCCGGGTCGCCGCCCGAGACGACATCGTTTACGCCGAAGCCGCTCAATTCCTCGCCGGCCTCCACACGCTGGCGAGGGAATGGGGCTCGGGCAACCTCGACGCCGCAACCCGCAGAACGCTGTTGGGCTCGATCGCATCTGTGAAGACGCAACTCAAGGCCCACGACCTCGACGGGCCGGGAGCCCTCTTGGACGTCCAAGGTGAGCTCGCGAAAGCCTCTGGGAACGCCCTTTTCGTCGGTACCGAGGAACCGCTGCGAATCCGCGTGAACTTCCTCCGCCCCCGCGAAGTCGACTCGTATGACTGGGATGCCCTCCTAGCCGTCGCGAACGAGCTCGCGGAAGGTCTCGCGGGTTAGGTACGGCCTAAAACGGGCCCCACCCCGAGGGCACTAGCCAAGGCGTTGGACCAACCCGCCCTTCCTGCAGGTACAAGTGGACGCGCCCAAGTGCCCGGAAGGAGCCGGTCGCGACCTGAAAGACCGTCCCCACAACTATGGGGTTGCGGCATGTATGGCAGAGCCAGATCTCTAAGCGGCCTTCGCGCAAAGTTTGAAGCCTGGTGATCGAATACGCCGCTCGATGGGGATGAGGTCGATTTGACATGAATACTGAAACCCATGCAGCCGCCGCAGGTACCAACGCAAGCCAGTCAAGCTCTCTCTGAGCCAGCTCCAGCGGGGACAGGAGACATTGGCGTGAACATCACCTTTGATCAGTCACCATGGCCCTGGCACGCCACGGACCTCATGCTCTCGACCCTGTCCCAGATTGTGCCGGTCTTGCTGATTGCTGTCGCTGGTCTAGCGATCCTGTCCCACAGTCGCGTCGTGAGTAAATCGTCCCAGTTCTGGTTTATCAGCAGCCTCGCCGTCTATCTCGTCGGGATAGAAGGATGGATTCTCTATCAAATGGGAATCCGCGAGGAATTACGGGTTTCTTTCGGGTTCCTGTTCGTCCTTGCATTCGTGTTGCCGACAGTAATCAGTCTTGTCGCGGTCAGGTCGGCGGTCTATCCGACGACAGACGCAAGTCGCGTGAACCCTCCAGACAAAAGTCATCGTCCGGTCGGCCATCCCAAGAGGCCAGTAGGTGGGCGTCACGCTCGACGCGTCAGATCCATTCGTGATTCTCGTGAGCGTAGATGACGGTCCATTGGATGCGTCGTCATTGGATCGGAACACGCCAGGTTTGTGTCCGGCAGTCTGGCCTCCCGTGTCGGAGAGCGATTGCGGGGACACCTTCGAAACCGCGTGAACCATCAGAGAGTCTGTAAACGACCGTCGAACTCCACGTGTCCGGACGCCGAGCACGCCTGCCGACCACGGACCCTCGAGCAGCCATGGGCTGGCTCATCTAAGCGTCTCCACCCGTGCACCACGCACCCGCAGATCCCTAGCTGCGGCCGAGGTGGAGGCCCGGCAAAGCAACGCCGCTTCGCCCTGCTGAGTCGCCGCGGCCCGAACCACGGCGACCCAGCGACACCCGTCAGACGGTTGAAGTCCTCAACGGCCCAGTGCCGCCTACGCAATACCAGCGAGCGATGAACGAACGGCTATTGGCACTGGCGGCCTACTTGTAGGGGGTCTACAACGCAAACGGTTCCACCGGTTTAGCGCGACGGCACAACAGGCAGGTGGGTCAGGTGTACTGCTCCCCGTTTCTATCCGGGTTTAGGTCATGGCCCAGACAAGCGCGCCCAGATAGGAGGTGCCGCCGTTCACAAGGGCATGCTTACGCCGCCGGCCGAAGCATGTGCGAGAAGACCCACATGCAGCAGCGAGGCGAGTGTGGGAAAATCTCACACATGGATCAGACGGCACTGGGTGTTCAGATCAAGATGCTCCGCGAGCGGAGAGCCATCAGCCAGGGGGCCATCGGTGAGGCCATCGGCCTTGATCGCTTCGCGATCGGGGACATCGAGAAAGGCAGACGCAAGGTCGGCGTCGTCGAGATGCTGGGCATAGCCGAGGCACTGGGCAAGCCGCTGTCGTACTTCCTGGCCTCGGAGGTGCCGGCGGTGGTGAGCCGTCGTACCGACAGTGCGCAGGCGCACGAGAGCACCGCGCAGCTCGACGGGGAGCTGCGGTGGTTCTCGTCCGACGTGGCCACGTTGCTACAGCGGAGTGTTCTCACGGGTTGTTCGCGCGGCAGTGCGGCATGGCTACGGGTCCCGACCTCGCACGAGGACGCCGAGCGCAAGGCGCAGCAAATCCGCGAGCAGGCTGGCCTCTCGTTGGTCGAGCCAGTGGACGACGTCGGAGCGCTCGCTGAGCATTTCGGCATGATCGCCTTCGCTGCGGACCTGGGCGAGAACGGCCCCGATGGCGCGGTGGTCGAGGTGGGCGAGGACGACAACCAGCTCGGCGTAGCCGTTATAAACGGTCGTGCCCCCTCAGGGCGTCGCCGCATGACTATGACTCACGAGCTTGGGCACTGGCTTACCGGTGACGCCTATGACAAAGAGGTGTCGCAGGACGCGGAGAAGATGCTTGGCAGCCTCTCGATCCACTTGCTGGCACCGAGGGTCGGGGTCACCAAGCTCTGGAACAAGAAGCAGGCTCTCAGCACGCGAGACCGCGCCATCAGCATCGCAGCGGTCTTCCAGGTGAGCTGGAGCGCTGCAGTCAGTCAGCTGCGCAACCTCGAGCTCATCGACGGCCATGCGCATCGCGAGCTGAGCGAGCACACACCCGTCGGGGGTGAGTTCGCGAGGCTGGGCTACACCGTGGCACAGAAGTTGCCGTACCCGTGGGTCTCGTCAGGATTTAAAGCCAGAGTCCTGAAGAGTTACACGTGCGGTGAGCTCACCGCTGAGCGCACGCTCGAGGTCCTGCGAGGCACGCTGGTCAAAGACGACCTCCCACCGCAGGACGACACCACGATGGCTGACCTGAGAACGATGCTCGCCGGGGACAGAGGGTGAACCCTTGGACGCTGCAGTGGGTAATCGATACCTCGGCGTTCACTCATATAGCACGAGCGGGGCACCTGGAGATTCTCAAACTACTTGCACCCACAGGTGTGCTGGTGGTGCCAGACAGTGTCGGCTTTGAAGTCAGCGCTGGCAGGAATGAGTATCAAGGAATCCCCGACATCAAGGATATGGACTGGGTTAAGCTCGCAGTGTTGCTCGAGCCCGAGGCTGATACCCAGATAGAGGCGAAGGCCAATCTCGCAACCATTGGAACCAGTGACCTGGGCGAGTGTGCTGTCATCGCCGTCGCCAAACACCGCGGCATGCTTGCTGTTCTGGATGACGGCGCCGGCCGCAAGGAGGCGGCTGCACACAAGATCACGGTTCGAATGACGCTTTGGGTCGTCCTCCAGGCTCACCTGCACCTACCAGGCTACGACCGGGAGAAGACGGTCAGGGTTGTGGACGACCTCCTAGCGACAGGGATGTACCTAGGAATTACCTCGGGCGAGTCGTTCTTCGCACAAACCTATGTAGAGGGCTGGCAACCCGACAACATGATGCGTCCAGGGTGCACGTGCCGGCACTGCGAAGGGGTGCGCTGAAACCAGCGGCATATACGAGCCATCGCCTTCGACGCGACCCAAATCCAAGCCTGGGTAACCGCCCCGCGTGGTCGCCGCCGCGAAGTCAGACGAGAAGGTCAAGGCACTGATCGAAGGCATCCAGGCGGACCTCGGGGGCCGCGTCGAGACGAGAGCGCACGGCTGGACCGACTACGACCAATAAGTCGCCGGCACGGCACGCTGCCAGCGCCTCCCGGAGTCCCGGCCGGGCTCGAGTCGTGTCCGAGAGGCCCTGGTCAACCTGCACGTGTTGATCGTCAACACCGAGCGCTACAAGACCGTCACGTTGTGCTGCGAGATCCTGTCCCGAGGTCGAGACGCGGGCGTTGCGGGACAGGTATACGCAAATCCGCAGGCCAGGCGGCGCTTGGCCTCACCCGGCCGAAACAGGCCCGAGGAGGTGTCCCGATGAACGACCGTCGAACGGGCACCCCGGCACGCGGGCTTACCAGAAACCCGGACCTGTTCGAAACCCCGTTTCGAACAGGTCACCGTTTCTGGCCGTTAGATTCGACCTCCGGCCGAGTCCACCCGTAATCGATCGGTTCCGCACCACTAGGGCTTGAAGCGCTGCTCCGCGGCGGCGTGGGTGATGTCCTCGGCAAGCACGTGGATCTCGCCGGTCTTGTGGTCGTATTCGGTCGCCACGCCGGTCACGCCGCTGATTGGCAGCGCACTGGCTTGTTTCTCGGGGGTGCAGAGAGTGACCAGGGAGTCGTCGTCGTTGTCCACGTCCAGTCCGAGGGGAGCGCTCCCCGGGGCCTTTTTCACGTCACCCCAACCATCTGCCAGCTCCGGGTATGCGGCGTAGAAGTCGTCTCTGTTCTGGAAGGTTTTCAGGGGATTGCCCCGACGAGCTGTCATATCAAGAGAGCCAAGCAGATCACCCGCGGTCCGTAAACCATTGTTTGCGGTCTTGCTGCTTGGAAATCCCTTGCCGGGGCGACGAAGCGGTCGAGCCCCTGTCCGAGAGACACCGACGTTAGGGTCTCTGCATGCAGATCACAGGACTGAACCGGCAAACCGACGCAACCTTCCCCGTCACCGTGGACGTGAACGTTGAACACATCAGCGTGCGGAGCGTCGAGATCAACGGTTGGGCCGGCGAAGGGCTCCCCGCCGCTCGTATCGACGTCGAACTCGACGCCTCGCGGGCACCAAGTAGTGAGGGGGAGGTGAACGTGACGATCGACATCTCTACGACCGTCCCGAACCGTCCGCAGCCTCTTCGGGCGTACGAAAATGTCGTCTACTCGTCTTGGAGCGATGTGGAAAAAGTGATCGACCTGCGGCCCACGAACGCCGCGGCGGTTTACGCCACCCCAGAAAGCATGAGAGTGCTCGTCAATGTGGTGCAGCTACCAACCGGCTGACCCTGCGACTAGTCGAGACATTTGGCCGAGCCCGCGGGACGATCGGCTATCGAGCGCTCTCGCTTCTGCCGCCGTCGCCGACTGCGCCCTTCTCGTGCAAGCAACGCTTGTCTCTCAGGCGGCCGCCGCACGGGCTTCGAGTGCGTCTAGAACATTTAGACCGCGGCTAGAGACCATCAGCTCCTGGCCGACTCGCTTGATGGCGGCACTGTAGGTGATGTCGAAGCGGTGTCTATCGAAGCCTTCGTAGAGGGCAAGTATTTCGGGCGTCCAGTCGTAGGTAAGTACCCACGGGTCTGTGAGCTGCTGGATTGTGCGAGCAAGCGAGGCGTGATCGTCAGCGTCGTAGAAGTTCGCGTAAAGACCCGATCCCTTATGGAAATAGGGCGGATCGATGAAGAACACTTGTCGCCCCCGGTCCCCATCAAGCTGCGAAAGGAACTGCTCGCCGTCTAGGTTGTGCAGCTCAATGCTCGATCGGTATCGCCCGATCCTTTCGATCTTTGAGATGAGATCGGCATGATTGAACCGGCAGTCGAGTTTGTAGTCACCAGTTTGGTTCTTGCCGCCAATGACTCCACCAGTGATGACGCCTGATCGGTTCGTTCTGTTGAGAAAGAAGGTGGCGTAGGCAAGCTCGACACTGCCGCGTTCGGCAGATCGGTAAGCCTCATGCTGTTTATGCCACTCGTCCATCGTGACTTCGGTCGACCGAATCTTCGCTACAAGGTCGTCCGTCTGCGTCAGGGTCGCATTCCAGAATGACCAAATGGCCGGATCAAGGTCATTGAGAACAAGCCTTCTCGCTTCCCCATCGAACAAGAGTGACAAGGCGAGGCCGGCACCCCCGGCGTAGGGCTCGGTGTACGTGGCTCGTCGCAAGTCGTTGTCCGCCAATATGCGGCTTGCCAGCCCGCGAAGGGCCGACTTGCCGCCCGGATACCGAAGGGGGGTGAAGGTGGTTGCCAATACGGGGGTCCTTGCCGTTGTGATCCTGAGCTGAGGTTAACGAACTCGAGCGCTCATGGCCAGCCCGCGGAGATCACTCGGCGCGGTTGCTGACGTAAGCCACAATCGGCTCCACCTCGTCCCACTTGTTGATGAGGTGGTCCCAATCGGGAAAGGCTTGACCGTGGGCTACGGCCCCGAGATAGAAGGGGCTAAGGACGTACTTTTTGTCGGTTATGTACGTCTTGAAGAGATCGAGTGCCTGTCTCTGGTCTCTATTCAGGAGTTCCACCCCAGATGTCTGAGACTTTCTGAGGTCCTCCAACGTGTCCTTAATGACCACGTGGGAGCTGTCGTTCGCACCGAATTGTCTCCCTGTCGTTCGTTCGGCGTAGGTGAAGAACGACGCCTCGATGAGAACGCGGGCGAGCAGCGCAGCCCCTAGCGGATGCTTCTTGTCGGTAACAGCGAGCTCCTCGACGATGCGTTGGATCTTGGAGTTGGGGGTGGTGAACCGGTGAGCGTCCACAAGGAAGTATTTCCGCGAGGCTTGTTTCGCCCTTGTTGTCGGCTTCAACTCGGCTCCGTCACCGGCTTCCGACCCTTCGCCCTCTTCGCCCTCGGGCGTCAAGTCCTCAGCTGAATCCTCAGCCCGCGACTCTGCACTCGCTTTGGGTGCGTTCTCTCGTCTACCTGCCGGATCACGGCCATCGCCCTGTGCATGGCCCTCGTTGTTTGTTTCGTCTCCGTCACCCTGGGTGCCACCGTTGTCACTCGCTGGCGCTTCCGGCGCCGTGGTATCGACGCCAATCTTGCTCAAGGTTTCGCGCGCGTACGCAGCGCGCTCCTTGGCCTTCGTTCTAGATCCGACTGAGCTCTCCTTGTCGAACAAATCAAGGAAGAACTTGCTGAGCCGCTTTCGGAAGACCGACTCAGGGACAGAGAGCTCGAAGTCCGCGTTGTCTCGCCCAGTCGTGATGCCAAACCCGTCTTCGCGGACCTCACGGTTCGATACGTAACGGGTGACGGTAGTCAAAATGCGGCCGGCCCTCTGCTCCGCAGTGATGACTCCGTGTTCTTCCGCATACTCGAGAATGCTCAAAGCAAGAGCGTTTCCGGAACTTTCGCCCGCGAAGCGGGCCTTCTGAACGGCGTCCCACTCCCGCGGTCCGACGCCTCCAAAAGCCCCTTGGTGCTTGCGCGTGATCCACTTGTTAGCTTCCGCACGGTTGGGCAGCACCGTGACTTCAATCGTCACGGTCATCGGATCGAAGGTTTTAGCCATCGCGACGAACGCCGGCCTTTCCTTCACAGGAGCAAGAGAAGGATCATGCAGAAGCAGTAGGGCCGTCAGGCGGCGGTTACCCTCCAAAATGACGATGTGGTCACCGTCTTG
This sequence comes from Frigoribacterium sp. PhB118, assembly GCF_003751725.1. Taxonomy (NCBI): domain Bacteria; kingdom Bacillati; phylum Actinomycetota; class Actinomycetes; order Micrococcales; family Microbacteriaceae; genus Frigoribacterium; species Frigoribacterium sp. PhB118. The sequence continues at coordinate 374,500 of NZ_RKID01000002.1, forward strand.
CATGCCACCGAATGACTCCAGAGGACTGAGGCCAACCTCAACAATGTCGCGGGCAAGGGGAAGGACGCTCTCGCGAAGCACCATCTGCCGAATGATCTCAGCCCGGTCGCTCGTTGGTTCGTGACGAGGGTTGTCCTCGTCAAGCACCAAGTCAAGAAGTTGGTCCCACTCAACTATTTTCCGCTCAGCCATTGAACGAGTTCCCCTCTAATTCGTTGATGACGAGTTCAGCGACTTACGGCAATGCACCCGGCGCGGTCAACACCCAAATTGCGGCGCGATCCACCCTCGGCCTCATGACCAACACTCAGAACCCAAGATGAATCATCGCGCAAGTTGTCGACTGCGTTCGCCAGTCCTTTGCATGGCATTCACGCGCCGCGGGGCAGGCGGCCAGTTGAACGACCTTCCGTTGAAACGCGATTACAGCTACCAAAAGACCAATTACAGCCGAATTGCCTAAGCTCGCTTGCAACCTAGGTTGTCCTGGGGCATGCTTTAGCTGCGGGCACAAGCTCGCTTGTAACTTAGCTTGGAGTCAAGATGATCCCCATCACTGTTCACGTGCCAGACCACCGTGTCGAAGAGTTCTACATCCATTTCGGTGAGTTTGTAGCCGACACTCCCACCCCGGACCGACCCACCCATCTTGACTCGGGAACGGTTCCCTCCTGGGTGCTTAGCGATGGCGCAGACGCGATCGCCGACCGTCTGTGGTCGGCCCTCTCAGGCCAGGGCCAAATCCTGCTTAACAAGCTGATGATCGAGGCTCATGACGAAACCGTTCGTCTCACTCCAGATGAACTCGCTGCTCTGTTCGGTCACCCCAAAGGCGTGGCCCGGGTGGCAGGTGTGCTCGGAGGCGTCGGAAAAGCGATTCGTCGAGCAGGTTTGCCGCTTTACAAGACATCCTCTGGCAACGTTTGGCACTACGTCTGGGACTGGGACGGCGAGCAATACTCGATGACGCCGGAGGTTGCGAAGGTGCTGCGCCACGCTCGCCGTCGCGAGGGGCGTGAGTGAACGATCCGCTACAGCGGCGACGCGGCAGTGCAGCAAAAGCCGGTTACCGCCGGGGTCCGAGCGTTATGCGCCAAGTCGGCTACGACGTCCGGGCGGGCCGAGCTCTGCCAAGGACGCTCGAGCAGCCTCTGCAACTACTCGTGTCGGTGGTTAGACCTACCGTGCGCCTGTGGGCGTGCATGGATCAGGCGACACGATGCGGAGCATCCTCGCCAAGCGACAGGAACAGCCCCCCTATGCGCGCCCGGTGTTCCCAGGTGCGCATGGGCTGTGGCTCGTGCAGCAACAGCCGGCGCCGCCTCTCGGGTACGTCACGACGCGCAGGTCGACGGGCCACTGGGTGTTCGACGTCTACGCGCACTGCCGTGAAGCTAGCGGCCGCCGGCCGTGGCTGCGGACGTTCGACACCCTCAAGGCTGCCGTTGCCTGGGCGGTGCAGCATGAGGCGGATATCCGCTCGCTGATTGAGCGCAGCTCGCCGGAGCCGGAGGTTTGGCCGGGGACGGTCTAGGCCCCGGGGCTCGACTCGATGCCGCCGCCGCCGTTCAAATCGTAGCTCCCCGCAGAGTTGATGCGCCGAAGCTTGTCGCACTAGGCGACCCTCGATTGGACATCGCAGATTCGAGATTCTGCCCGCTTAACTGCAGATCAGATTGTCGATTTTCGTCAAAAGCGACGATCTAGGCAGCATTTCGACAAACTAACTCGCAGACGACAAGAGACAGTGGTTCGCCCCCTCAGCGGCAGTCAGAGAGCATCATCCGGAATGCCACCGCGGTAGGAGAGGCCCTGCCAAGTGCCCACGACTCCCCCAACTTCCGAGATCTTCAAAATGAATTGCGCGGAGAGATCTGCCACTCCCACGTCAGGGGAAGGTGGCACCCGTGACCGACATTTCGCCTGGGAACCGTTGACATCATGAATGAATCTCACCCGAGCCCATCCCCGCTCGCGTTTCGCAACATTGTCCTTGCCACGAAGAGCGCCTGCCTCACATGTGGCAAATAAAGGTGAGAAGTGGCAGATTCGCGTGAGAATTCACAGGCGGTTCGCTAGCTGGGCATGTCCACGAAGCGCGAGAACATGCCGTGGAACGCCACGGTGATGGTGTCGGTGGGGCCGTTGCGGTGCTTGGCGACGATGAAGTCGGCCTCGCCCTGACGGGGGTTGTCTTTCTCGTAGGCGGACTCGCGGTGCAGCAGGATGACCATGTCGGCGTCCTGCTCGAGCGAACCGGACTCTCGCAGGTCGCTGATCGCGGGCTTCTTGTCGGCACGCTGCTCGGGACCACGGTTCAGCTGCGACAGCGCGATCACCGGCACCTGCAGCTCTTTCGCCATCAGCTTCAGGGCACGCGAGAACTCCGACACCTCTTGCTGACGGCTCTCGACCCGCTTGCCCGACGTCATCAGCTGCAGGTAGTCGATCACCACGAGCTTGAGGTTGTGCTGCTGCTTCAGGCGACGGCACTTCGCCCGGATCTCGACCAACGTCATGTTGGGCGAGTCGTCGATGAAGAGCGGCGCGTCGTTGATCCGGCCGCGCACCTGCGCGATGTTCGTCCAGTCCCGCGCGTCGACCGTTCCTTTGCGCATGTTCTGGAGCGGCACGCTCGACTCGGCCGACATCAGACGCATCGCGATCTCGCTGCGCCCCATCTCGAGCGAGAAGAACACCGACGCCTGCCCGTGCTTGATCGACGCCGCCCGCGCCAGGTCGAGCGCCAACGTCGACTTACCCAGCGCCGGTCGCGCCGCCACGATGATCAGCTGACCCGGGTGGAACCCGTTCGTCAGCGCGTCGAGCTGCGCGAACCCCGTCGGCACGCCCGTCATCTGACCGTCGCGACCCTTGGCCGCCTCGATCTCGTCGATCGCGACCGTCACCGCCTCGTTCAACGGCACGTAGTCCTCGGTCTGCACGCCACCGGCCACGTTGTAGACCTCGGCCTGCGCGTTGTTGACCAGGTCGACGACCTCGCCCTCGCTCGCGTACCCCATCTGCACGATGCGCGTGCCGGCCTCGACCAGACGCCGCAGCACCGCCTTCTCGGCGACGATCGACGCGTAGTACCCCGCGTTGGCCGCAGTGGGCACGACGCCCGTGAGGGTGTGGAGGTACTCCGCTCCCCCGGCCCTCGACAAGTCGGCGGACTTCATCAGCTCGTCGCTGACCGTGATGACGTCGGTGGGCTCGCCGTGCGAGTACAGCCCCAGGATCGCGTCGTAGATGACCTCGTGCTTGGGCACGTAGAAGTCCATGCCGCGGACCGTCTCGATGACGTCGGCCACGGCGTCCTTGCTGAGCAGCATGCCGCCGAGCGCGCTCTGCTCGGCGAGCAGGTCGTGAGGCGGGACGCGGTCCATGTTGACGGGGCCACCACGGTCTCGATCGCGGGCGTTCGACGCATCGGGAGCGAGACCGAGATGGGCGATCGACATGGGTCCTCCAGCGAGAAATCGGGTGGGTGCGGGGCAGCACCGAAGACGCTTGGGGCAGTTCTACGACAGACCCCCGACATCCCCCTGCCGAACCGCCGTGACCCACCCCTGACGAGCGCGGGTACACCTTATGGACACCAAGTTCTCCACAGCAAATGCACCTGTGGATAACTCTGGGGAGAACAGGTGAGCAACGCCGGACAACCCTGGGGAGAACTGTGGATCACGCTGTGGACAACGAGATACTTCAGTTCGATTACCCGCCTTTGACCAGGGTTTTCTCGATTCCACAGTCGTGTGGAGAAAATTGTCTAAACCGGGGGTTGAGACATCCGATTTGACTTCTGACTGTGCACAAGGGATTTGACTTTCGGCCCATTCGACCGATAGCGACGCAGCCTGCGTTCAGCTTCCCGTAACCCCCGAAGGGGGGCCTGCGAAGAGCCTGGTCAGGACGGTATCGGGGACCGGCACCGCGCCTCCTGGGCTCGATCACGGCCGGTGAGAGGGCGGCCGGGAGGTCGCACCACGCGCGGGTCGGCCCGCAAGCCGAAGAACCCCGTTTCCGAAGAAGAACCACCAGGGATCGGGGTTCGTCTTCGTAAACGGGGTTCGAGGGGGGAGCAGGTGCCTCAGAAGGGGACGCCACAGCGCAGCACGACGTTGGCGTACGGGGTCGCCTCGCCCGTCCGGACGAGGAGGCGCGCCCCACCCGACAGCCGCTTGAGCTCGTCGTGCGAGACGTACGCCACGTCGTCGAACCGGGACGTGATCTGCGCACCCGCGGGGGAGTCGTGGCTCTCGTCCGCGGCCGTGCAGGCCTCGAAGACCACGTCGGTGGTGAGGGCGTCCAGCACGTCGGCGAAGGCCGGCAGGCCGTGGACGACGGCGAGGTCGACCACGGGGACTCCGGCAGGCAGGGGCAGTCCGCAGTCGGCGACGACCACGAGGTCGCCGTGGCCGAGTCCACTCACCGCGTGGTTCAGCTGGGCGTTGAGCAGGCCTCCGCGCTTCACGAGGTCACTCCGTCCGCTGAGTCGGCATCCGCCGACCCCTCCGTCGGGGCGGCAGCCGCCGCAGGCAGCTCGTCATCCAGCGTCGGGTACGACGCCTGCGTGCCGACGCCCGTCACCGAGAACGCCCCGACGCGCACGGCGTCCCGAGCGGCCTCGAGGAGCGACGCACCAGCGGCCAGTCCGGCGGCGAGGGCGCCGACGAAGGCGTCCCCGGCTCCGGAGGAGTCGACGGCCGCGACGCGAGGCGAGGCCACCAGCACGGTGCCCGACGCGTCGGAGACGATCGCGCCGGCGGCACCGCGGGTCATGACGACCGAGGTGACTCCCTGGGCGCGCAGGGAGGCGACGACCGACTCGTCGTCGACCCGCGCCTCCTCGTCCGACGCCGAGGCAGAATCAGAACCAGCCCACGCGGCCAGCAGCAGCCGACTCTCGTGCTCGTTGACGACCAACGGATCCGCGGCCTTCACCACGTCCGTCGGCACGTCGATCACCGGGGCGAGGTTGAACACCACGCGCCCTCCGGCGTGCTGCACGGCGGCGGCGATGCCGTCCACGGGGATCTCTCCCTGGAGGACGACCACCGCGGCATCGGCCAGCGCGCCTGCGTGCCCGCCGACGAACGACGCCGAGACGGCACCGTTCGCCCCGGGGACGACGACGATCGTGTTCTCGCTGTCGCCTCCGACGCTGACGATCGCCAGGCCGGTGGGCCCGGGGACGGTGTCGACGCCGCTGACGTCGACACCGCTCGAGCGGAGGTGGGGCAGGGCGTCGTCGGCCCGTCCGTCGTCGCCGACCGCGCCGATCATCACGGTGCGGGCGCCGCGACGAGCAGCCGCGACGGCTTGGTTCGCGCCCTTGCCGCCGGGGGAGAGGGTCATCGACGAGCCGATCAGCGTCTCGCCGGGCAGGGGCAGGCGGTCGACGGTCACGACCTGGTCGACGTTGATCGACCCGACCACGACGACCGTGCCGGCGCCCTGCGATTCAGGACCACTCATTCGGTGAAGTCACCCACGTTCTCCTTCGTGACGGTGATGACCTCGACGGCCTGGTCCGAGGGGCCCTCGTCGCCGCTGCCGCCGTTGACGGCCTTGACGGCCTGGTCGACCGCGAGGGCGCCGAGCTCGGCGGGCTGCTGCGCGATCGTGCTCGAGAGCGTACCGGCCTCGATGGCCTTGAGGCCGTCCTCGGTGCCGTCGAACGCTGCCACCTGGACGTCGGTGCCGGCGCGCGAGCCGAGCGCCTGGATCGCTCCGAGGCCCATCTCGTCGTTCTCGGCGAAGACGCCCACGGCGTTCGGGTGCGCCTGCAGCAGGTTGGTGGTCACGTCGAGCGCGGTGGCGCGGTCGAAGTTCGCGGTCTGCTGCGCGACGACGGTGATGTCGGGGTAGGCCGAGATGCCCTTGGTGAAGCCCTCACCGCGGTCGCGGCTGGCCGAGGTGCCCGCGACGCCTTGGAGCACGATGACCTCGCCCTTCTCGCCGATCGCCTCGGCGAGGGCCTTGGCGGCCTGCTCGCCACCGGCGACGTTGTCGCTCGCCACGAACGAGGCGACGTCGGCACCGTTCACCGCGCGGTCGACGGCGACGATGGGCACGTCGGCCTCGTTGAGCGCCTTGGCGGCAGGGCCCGCGGCGTCGCTGTCGACGGCGTTCAGGATGACGGCGTCGGCGGTCGAGGCCGCGGTCGCCAGCTGGTTGGCCTGGGTGGCCGAGTCGTTCTGGGCGTCGACGATCTCGAGGTCGACGTTCTGCTTCTTCGCCTCGGCGGTGGCGCCGTCGCGCAGCTCGACGAAGAACGGGTTGTTCAGGGTGCTGAGCGACAGGACCACCGTGGGGCGGTCCGCCTCTCCGGCGGGGGTGCGGTTGCAGCCGGCGGTGCCGGTCGCGACCAGGGCGGCGATCGCCGTGACGGTGGCGGCCTTGCGGAACGAGGTCAACTTCATCGTGTGTCCTTCGGGTTGGGTTGGGTGGAGGGGTTCAGCTGCTGCGCGTCTTGCGCCGCAGCACGTCGACGCCCACGGCGAGGGCGATGACGAGGCCGATGACGACCTGCTGCCAGAACGAGGTGACGTTCAGCAGGTTGAGGCCGTTGCGGATGACGACGAGAACGAGGGCGCCGATGATGGTGCCCGAGATGCGGCCGACGCCGCCGGCCAGGCTGGCGCCGCCGATGACGACCGCGGCGATGGCGTCGAGCTCGTAGCCCGAGGCCGCCTGCGGCTGGGCCGAGTCGAGGCGTCCGGCGAGCAGCAGTCCGGCGAGGGCCGCGAACAGCCCGGCCAGGCCGAAGACGGTGACGACGATGCGCTTGACCGGCAGGCCCGAGAGGCGCGCGGCCTCGGCGTTGCCGCCGACGGCGTACATCGAGCGGCCGATGACGGTGCGGTTGAGGATGAACGACGCGACGATCGCGGCCAGCACGAGCACGATGATCGGCACGGGCACCGGCCCGATGTTGCCCCCGAGGAACGACACGGCCGGGGGAGTCGCGATCGGGCGACCGTCCGACACGACGAGGGTCAGGCCGCGCGCCACGCTGAGCATGGCGAGCGTCGCGATGAACGACGGCAGCTTGCCGTACGCACTGGCGAACCCGTTGACCAGGCCGGCCACGAGGCCGGTGCCGAGCCCGAGGGCGAGCGCCAGGCCGCCGGGCAGCCCCGCCGTGGCGAAGAACCAGCCCGAGACCATCGCCGACAGCGCGGCGACCGAGCCGACCGAGAGGTCGATGCCGCCCGCGACGATGACGAAGGTCATGCCGAACGCCAGCACGGCGACGGTCGACACCTGGATGCCGATGTTGAGCAGGTTGCGCCCGGTCAGGAAGTCCGGCGTCGCGATGAAGAGGGCCAGGCACAGCACGACGAGCCCGACGAGGGCTCCGTTGGCGGCCAGGAAGGTCTTGATGTCGAAGGAGCGTCGCTGCGCCTTCACGGTGGTGGTGGTCATGGGTGTCGTCCTCGGGTCCGTGCTTCTCGGGTCAGTTCGTCGGGGGGACGTCGCGTGCCGCGAGCGTCATCAGGGTGTCCTGGGTGGCGTCGGCCGCGGCGACCTCGCCGGCGACGACTCCGTCGCGCATCACGAGGATGCGGTCGCTCATGCCCATCACCTCGGGCAGTTCGCTGCTGACCATCACGACCGCGCCTCCTGCGTCGGTGATGCGGTTCACCAGCTCGTAGATCTCGACCTTCGCGCCGACGTCGACGCCACGGGTCGGCTCGTCGAGCAGCAGCACCGTCGAACCGGCGATGATCCAGCGGCCGAACACGGCCTTCTGCTGGTTGCCGCCGGACAGCGAGCCGATCTCCTGGTCGATGTCGCGCATGCGGATCCGCAGGGTCGAGGCGACCTCGTCGGCCTTCGCACGCTGGCCGGCGAAGTCGACCAGGCCGCCCTTCGCGCTGCTGGCGAGCGTCGCGTAGCCGAGGTTGTCGTTGACGGAGGCGCCCAGCACGAGCCCCTGCGCCTTCCTGTCCTCGGGAACGTGGCCGACGCCCGCGGCGATGGCCCCGGCGACGTCGCCCTTCTTCAGGCGCTTGCCGCGCACGGTCACGCTGCCCGAGTCGTACTTGTCGACCCCGGCGATCGCGCGGACGACCTCGGTGCGACCGGCGCCGACGAGCCCGGCGATGCCGAGCACCTCGCCCGCCCGCACGTCGAACGAGACGTCGCGGAAGACCGACCCGGTCAGTCCGCGGACCTCGAGCACGACGGGGGAGTCGCCCTCGCTGCCCGGCGTGCGCGGGTACTGGTGCTCGATGTCGCGGCCGACCATCAGGCGGACGAGTTCGTCCTCGCCGGTCGACGCGGGCACCTCGGCGACGAACGCACCGTCACGCAGCACGGCCACGGTGTCGCCGATCTCGGCGATCTCGTCGAGGTGGTGGCTGATGAACAGCATGCCGACGCCGCGGGCGCGCAGCTGCTCGACGACGCGGAAGAGGATCTCGGTCTCGTGCCGGGTCAGCGCCGCGGTCGGCTCGTCGAGGATCAGGATGCGCGCGTCGATGCTCAGCGCCTTCGCGATCTCGACCAGCTGTTGACGGGCGATGCCGAGCTCGCCGACCTTCTGGTCGACGTCGACGTCGAGCCCGATCAGGTCGAGGGCCGCACGGGCGCGCTTCTTGAGCTCCTTGCGGTCGACCAGGCCGAATCGCGTGGGGAACCGCCCCATCATCACGTTCTCGGCGACGCTGAGCGACGCGACGAGGTTGAGCTCTTGGTGGATCGTCGCGATGCCGAGCTTCTCGGCGGCGTGCGTGTTCGGCAGGTGGACGGCCTCGCCGTCGACCAGCACGCGGCCGGCGTCGGGCTGGTACACGCCCGACATCATCTTGATCAGGGTGGACTTGCCGGCGCCGTTCTCACCGAGCAGCACCTGCACCCGGCCGGGCCGGACGTGCACGGTGACGTCGTCGATGACCCGCACGGGGCCGAACGACTTGCTGACGTTCTCGAGCGTGAGCAGGGGGCGATCGTCGTCGATCGAATGGGGCATGGGTCAGTTCCTGCCGAGGGGTCGGGGTGGGGTGGGGTCGGTCGGTTCTGTGGGGTCCGTCGGGTCCGTCGGGGACGAGGAGGCGCGGGTCGCGGTGGACCTGCGCGTCGCCGAGGTGCCGCTCGCGGATCCGCGACCCGCGCCTCCTGCGGTTCCGCCGGAGGCGCGGGTCGTCGACTCGCGGACGATCAGTTCGCTGGGCAGCACGACCGAGTCGGGCGTGCGCCCGTCGATGACCTCGTGCAGCAGCTGGACGGCGATGCGGCCCATCTCCTCGACGCTGTGCGCGATGACGGTGAGGGCCGGGTCGAGCAGCGAGAACCACTCGATGTCGTCGAACGCGACGACCGAGACGTCGGTGCCCATGCGCATGCCGAGCCGGTTGAGCATGGCGATGGCGCCGACGGCCATGAGGCTGTCGGCCGCGAGCAGGGCGGTCGGCGGCTCGTCGAGCTCGAACAGGGCGTGAACGGCGGCCGAGCCACTGGCGGACTGGAAGTCGCCGACGTAGACCAGGTCGGGGTCGGTGCTGAGGCCGAGTTCGGCGGCCGCTGCGGTCCAGGCCTCGAGTCGCTCGCGTCCGGTGGACACGCTCTGCGGGCCCGCGACGTACCCGACGCGCTCGTGACCGAGGTTGACCAGGTGCTGCACGGCGGCCCGGATGCCGGGGACGCTGTCGGTCGTCACGCTCGGCACGTCGACGCCGGGGATCGTGCGGTCGACGAACACCGTCGGCACCTCACGGGCGAGCAGCGAGTCGATGCTGGCGGAGTCGGTGCCCTGCGGGGCGACGATGACGCCGTCGACGCGACGCGAGATGAGGGTGTCGAGGTAGCGGTCCTGCTGCTCGCGGTTCTCGTTGGCGTTGCCGAGGAGGGTGACGTAGCCGAGTTCGAGCAACGACTGCTCGATGGTGTGGGCGAGGTCGGCGAAGAACGGGTTGCGGACGTCGGACACGAGCAGGCCGACCGTGTCGGAGCGGGTCGAGCGCAGGGCACGAGCCTGCGCGTTCGGCCGGAAGTCGAGCTCGCGCACGGCCCGTTCGACCTGGGCCCGGGACTCGGCGGAGGTGGCCGGGTTGCCCGACAGCACGCGCGAGGCCGTCGCCGCCGAGACGCCGGCGCGCTGCGCCACGTCCCTGATCGTCACGGTGTTCATCGGGCTCTACCTCGTCGTAGTGGTGCGGGTCGCAGGGTGTTCGCCCGGCGTGGAATCGATTCCATGGAACCGATTCCACGAGAGTAGACGAGCCGCCCCCTCCTGTCAACGCGAGCTGCCGCCGCCTCGTGATGCCTGCCGCTGCACCCGGTTTCGAGCCGAACACCCGGTTGCAACCGGGTGCATCCTTCGAAACCGGGTGCATCGCGACGCAGGACGCCCCCGAGGAGGCGCGGTGCCCACCCCAGCCGCCCCGCGCCTCCTCGTCCCCCCGCCCTCCCGGCCCGGCCCCCCCTTCCCGGCGAGCCCATGAACCCCGTTCACGAAGATGAACCACGGTGCACCGGGGTTCATCTTCGTGAACGGGGTTCATCGCGCCCCCCGGCCGAAGCCCGCACCCCCGAGCACGCAGAAGAGCGGCGGCCCCCCGAGGGGGACCGCCGCTCTCGCGTACAGCAGGCGCCGAGGCGCCGGGGTGCTACTTGGCCGAGACGACCGTCAGCGTGATCGTCGCGATGACGTCCTCGCGCAGGCGGAGGGTGGCTTCGTGCTCACCCGTCACCTTGATGGTCGTGGGGATCTCGACCTTGCGCTTGTCGATCGTCGCGACGCCCTGGGCGGTGACCGCGTCGGCGACGTCCGCCGGGCGGACCGAGCCGAACAGACGGCCGTCGGCACCGGTCTTCACCGTGAGACGGATCTTCTGGGCCTCGAGGCGCTGCTTGAGGTCGTGGGCCTCTTCGATCGTCTTGAGCTCGCGGGTCTCGCGGGCCGTACGGATCTGAGCGACCTGCTTCTCGCCACCGCGGCTCCACGCCACGGCGAAGCCCTGGGGCACCAGGTAGTTGCGGGCATAGCCGTTCTTGACGTCGACGACGTCACCGGCGGAACCGAGGCCGGAGACCTCGTGGGTCAGGATTACCTTCGACATGGTGGTCCTTCCGATCAGCGGCCGGAGCCGGCGTAGGGGAGGAGCGCCATCTCACGGGCGTTCTTCACGGCACGGGCGATGAGGCGCTGCTCCTGGACGGAGACGCCGGTGATGCGACGGGCGCGGATCTTTCCACGCTCCGAGATGAACTTGCGCAGGGTCGCGACGTCTTTGTAGTCGATGACACCGACGCGGATCGACTTCGCGGGCGCGGCGTTCTTGCCGCCCTTACCGCGGAGGGGCTTGCGGCGGTCGCCGCTGCTCTTTCCAGCCATTGGTTTCTACTTTCGATGAATGAAGAAGTACTAAAAGGGGAACGGCGAGGCCTAGAAGGGCGTCTCGTCGTTGTAGGTGCCGTTGCCACCGGGGGTGTTCCACACGTCGCCGCCAGAGGTGTTGCCACCCTGCTGGCCGCCGGCGGGCTGACCCCACGGCTCTTGCGCCTGACCGCCGCCGACCTGAGCCGGCTGGCCACCACGGTTGCCACCGCCGTTGCCACCCCCGAAGGAGCCGCCACCGGCAGCGCCGTCGCGGGAGGACGCAGCGCGCGTCACCTGAGCGGTCGCGTACCGCAGCGAGGGGCCGATCTCGTCGATCTCGAGCTCCATGCTGGTGCGCTTCTCGCCCTCTTTGGTCTCGTACGAGCGCTGCTTGAGTCGGCCCTGAGCGATGACCCGGCTGCCCTTGGTGAGGCTGCTGGCCACGTGCTCGCCGAACTCGCGCCACACGCTGGCACGGAGGAAGAGCGCCTCGCCGTCCTTCCACTCGTTCGACGCGCGGTCGAACGTGCGGGGGGTCGACGCGATGGTGAAGTTCGCGACCGCGAGCCCGTTCTGCGTGTACCGCAGCTCGGGGTCACTGGTGAGGTTCCCCACCACTGTGATGACGGTCTCGCCAGCCATCGGACTACTCGGCAGCCTTCTCGGCGGCGGGAGCAGCCGGGGCGGCAGCGGCGTTGGCGGCCTTGCGGGCGGCCTTCTCGTCGCTGACCTTCTTGGCGGCGGCGACCATGGCGATCGCCTCTTCGGCACGCAGGACCTTGGTGCGCAGCACGGCCTCGGAGAGACCCAGCTGGCGGTCGAGCTCGACCGTGGCGGCCGAGTTCGAGGTCAGGTTGACGACGGCGTAGATGCCCTCGGTCTTCTTGTTGATCTCGTAGGCCAGGCGACGACGTCCCCAGATGTCCACGTTGTCGATCGTTCCGCCATCGTTGCGGATGACGTTGAGGAACTTGTCCAAGCTCGGGGCGACGGTGCGCTCATCGATCTCGGGGTCCAGGATGACCATCAGTTCGTACTGGTGCATGACTAACCCACCTCCTTCGGACTTAACGGTCACAGACGGTCTGTGACAGGAGGGTGTTCATGACGTGGCGCCGCCGTGAGGCAGACGCAACCTTCCCAGCGTAGCCGAGCGCGCCTCCTGAATCAATGCCGGGGCGGCGGTCGCCGGCCCCCGAGAGCCGAGGAGGCGCGGGTCGACACCCGTCGGGCTGGTTACGCCCCAGCGCTCTCGCGTGCGCTCCACCAGGCCAGCAGGCGCTCGGTGGCGACCTCGGCCCCCAGCGGCCCCTCTTCGGTCCGCAGCTCGAGGAGGAAGCGGTAGGCCTCGCCGACCTCGCGGCTCGGGCCGATGCCGAGCACGCGTTGGATGTCGTCGCCGTCGAGGTCGGGCCGCAGCGAGTCGATCTCTTCACGCTCCCGCAGCTCGGCGATCCGCGCCTCGAGGTCGTCGTAGGCGAAGCCGAGCCGGTCGGCCTTGCGGCGGTTGCGCGTGGTCACGTCGGCGCGGGTGAGCATGTGCAACCGCTCGAGCTGGTCACCGGCGTCGCGGACGTACCGGCGCACGGCCGAGTCGGTCCAGCCTCCCTCCGTGTAACCAAAGAACCGGAGGTGCAGCTCGATCAGCCGGGACACGGCACCGATGGTGTCGTTGTCGAAGCGCAGCGCCTTCAACCGCTTCTTGGCGAGCTTGGCGCCGACGACGTCGTGGTGGTGGAAGGTGACGACGCCGCCCGGCTCGAGGCGCCGCGTGGCGGGCTTGCCGCAGTCGTGCAGCAGGGCCGCCAGGCGCAGCGTGAGGTCGGGTGCCTCGCCCGGGTGCCGCTCGCGCTCGTAGCCGATGGCCTGGTCGAGCACGGTGAGGCTGTGCTCGTACACGTCCTTGTGGTGGTGGTGCTCGTCGACCTCGAGGCGCATGGCCGCGAGCTCGGGCACGACATGGTCGGCGAGCCCGGTGTCGACCAACAGCCGGACACCGTCTCGGGGGGTTTCGGTCTTGAGCAGCTTCGACAGCTCGTCGGCGACCCGCTCGACCGAGACGATCGAGAGGGTCTCGGCCCGGGCGGTCATCGCCTCGCGCACCTCGTCCGACACCGTGAAGCCGAGCTGCGCCGTGAACCGGGCGGCTCGCATCATGCGCAGGGGGTCGTCGCGGAACGAGTCGACCGCGGTGCCCGGGGTGGCGAGCCGCGCCTCCAGCAGGTCGTCGACACCGCCGGACGGGTCGACGAGCACGCGCTGGGGCAGACGCAACGCCATCGAGTTGACCGTGAAGTCGCGACGGACCAGGTCGCCCTCGAGGGTGTCGCCGAACTCGACGACGGGCTTGCGGGTCTCGCCGTCGTAGACGTCGCTGCGGTACGTGGTGATCTCGACGGTCTCGCCGTCGACGCGGGCGGCGATCGTGCCGAACGCGCGGCCGACGTCCCAGTGCGCCTCGGCGAGGGGGACGACGATCGCCAGGATCTCGTCGGGGTCGGCGTCGGTCGTGAAGTCGAGGTCGTTGACCGGGCGGCCGATGAAGGCGTCGCGCACCGGACCGCCGACGAGGGCGAGCTCGTGACCGGCCGCGGCGAACGCGGCGGCGAGCTTCTCGATGCGGGGGGTGGCGGCCAGATCGTCCAGTCGCTGCAGGGCCCGTGCGACGCTGTCCATGACGAAAGAGCTTGCCACAGCCGAGGAGGCGCGGGCTGAGTCCCCGACGGCGCCTCGCGACCCCGTCGTCCCCCTCGCAGGCGCTTCGCCGCTGCTTCTTGGTCGGCGTTGCCTAGACTCGGCATGCTCGAACGGCCCCTGTCGCCGTCGACACCTGACGCCTATGAGACTCTTCTTCGCCGTGATCGCCGCCCTGTTGGCGGTGTTCGTCGTGTCGGCGGGACTGCCGGCCACGGCGGCACGAGCGGCGTCCGCCCCTGCGGGCGACGGCGTCACGATGACCGTCGAGCCGGCCTCCGACGGCGTGCTGCGACCCGACGACGACCTCACCCTCGGGGTCACCGTGACGAACGACGGCGACAGCGACCTCGCGGCGACGAAAGCCCGGATCTACCTCGACCGCGAACCGTTCACCACGCGGTCCAAGCTCGCCTCGTGGCTCGATCCCGACGACGTCTCGGGTGACGACTACCTGGGGCGCCAGCTCGTCCAGGTCGACGTGCCGGCGGTCTCCGCCGGGTCGTCCGTGGCGCTCGACACCGTCGTGGTGCCCGCCGACCGCCTCTCCCTGACCGGCCGCGCCTTCGGGGCACGCGCGCTCGGGGCCCGCGTGCTCGACGCCTCGGGCAGCCAGGTGGCGCAGACCCGCAGCAGCGTGGTCTGGTACCCCGCCGACAGCTTCCAGCCGACCCGCGTCGCGGTCGCCGTGCCGATCACGACGCCCGAGAGCGAGACCGGCGTCCTCGACGCCTCCGCCCTCGCCGCCTACACCTCCGACGGCGGGGTGCTCCGACGCGAGCTCGACGCCGTGTCGGGCACGGGCGCGACCCTCGGCGTCGACCCGATGATCGTCGCGTCGATCCGCCTGCTCGGCACCGAGGCCCCGCAGTCCGCCGTCGACTGGCTCGCCGAACTGCAGGCCCTGCCGAACGACATGTTCCCCCTGGCCTACGCCGACGCCGACGTCGCGGGGCTGCGTCAGGCCGGCGCCACGTCGGTCCCGGCCGTGACCTCGCTCGACACCCTGGTCGACCCCGCCCGGTTCGAGGGCATGCCGGCAGCGACCGACACGCCCACCGAGGCCCCGAGCCAGGGCACGGACGACGGCTCGGGCACGGGCGTCGCCGGGTCCGACCCCTCGGCCCTGCCGAGCGACGGGTCCACCGCCGAGCCGACCGCCGAGCCCACGCCCGGCGACGGCGTGGTGCTGCCGACCACCGCTCAACTGCTCGACTTCCCGTGGACGCAGCGCGACGTCGTCTGGCCGCGGGAGTCGTCCGTCGTGTCCGCCGACCTCACGACGTTCGCCGCCGGGCCGTACACGTCGACCATCGTCTCCAGCGGCAACGTGGACGTCGACGGCGACTCGACCGAGAACGCCGCGGTCACGGTTGGTGGCGTCCCGGCCGTCGTCTCGGACGACCCCTTGTCGACGCTGGTCACCCAGGCGGCCGAGGCGACCTCCCTCGCCGAGTGGCAGTCCACGATGGCCCGGCTGTCCGCCACCGTCGCCACCGTCGCCTACGAGCGACCGAGCGACGCCCGCACCCTCCTGACGACGCTCGAGCGGGAGTGGCCGTCGACCGGCCAGTTCCTCACCCGCACCCTCCAGGCCGTCGACGGCCTGCCCTGGGTCAGCGGCGCGACCCTGACCGACGCGTTGGCGAGCACCCCCTCGACGGCGACCGTCGTCGACAGCCCCGAGAGCGACGCCCGACTGGACCAGTTGAGCGAACTCGTCTCCGCCGACCAGAAGGTCGTCGACTTCTCGACGGCCCTCGCCGAACCGCAGTTCGTCACCGAGACGGCCCGGCTGCGGACGATGGCCCTGGCGTCGCACGCCTGGCGCGACAACGTCGACGGGTTCCCCGCCGAGGTCGCCTCGGCCGTGGCCGACGCGACGGCGACGTCGGGTCTCGTGGCGGTGGTCCAGGGCTCGCCGATCGCCATCCTCGGGGACCGCTCGGCCCTGCCCCTCTACCTCGAGAACCGGACCGACTCCGTCGCGACAGTGATGCTGAACCTGACGCCGTCGAACTCCATCCTCTCGATCGAGCGCAGCCCCATCGAGGTCACGATCCAACCGCAGTCCCAGACCCGGGTCAGCGTTCCCGTGCAGTCCGTCGCCAACGGCACGGTGTCCGTGCAGCTGCAGCTGGTCAGCCTCTCGGGCGTGGCGATCGCGACCCCGGTCGACGTCCCGCTCTCGGTCCAGGCCGGGTGGGAGACCGCCATCACCTGGATCTTCGGCGTCGCCTTCGCCGCACTCTTCCTCGGCGGCCTGTACCGCACCTTCCGCAAGCGCCGCAGGGCGCGCGACGAGGCCCGGTCCTCCGGCGACGGCCCGTCACCCGATGCGGCCGCCTCGCCGCCCGTCCAGGAGTCCATGTGAGCAACCAGGGCGGTCTCGGTCGCGCCAGCATCCTCCTCGCGTCCGGGACGATGGTCTCGCGCGTCCTCGGCTTCGTGAAGGCGGCCGTGCTGGCCGCGGCGATCGGGCAGTCGGCGAGCCGGGCGGCGGACTCGTTCGCCCTCGCGAACCAGCTCCCGAACAACATCTACGCGCTGATCGCGGGCGGCCTCCTCAGCGCCGTCCTCGTGCCCCAGATCGTGCGGGCGGCGACGTCCGACGACGGGGGCCAGCGGTTCATCAACAAGATCGTGACCCTCGGCACGATCGTCTTCGCGGCCGTCGGCCTGGCCGGCACGCTGCTCGCACCCGTGCTCGTCCGCCTCTACGCTCAGCAGAGCTCGGACGGCGGGGCGGGGTTCACCTCGGACCAACTCGCCCTCGCGACGGCCTTCGCATACTGGTGCCTGCCGCAGATCTTCTTCTACGCCATGTACTCGTTGCTGAGCGAGGTGCTCAACGCCCGGCAGGTGTTCGGACCCTTCACCTGGGCTCCCGTGCTCAACAACGTCGTGGCCATCGCCGGCCTGGTCGTCTTCATCGTGATGTTCGGCGGTGCCGTCGAGAACTCCGCGGTCGACGTCTGGACCGGCGACCGGATCTTCGTCATCGCGGCCACGGCCACCCTCGGCGTCCTGGCCCAGGCGGCGTTCCTGTTGCTCTTCTGGCGCCGCGCGGGTCTGACCTTCCGCCCCGACTTCCGCTGGCGCGGCGTCGGCCTCGGAGCCACCGGCAAGGCCGCCGGCTGGCTGTTCGGCATGGTCCTCGTCACCCAGCTGGCCGGGCTGGTGCAGAGCCGCGTCGCCACCCTGGGAAGCGAGGTGGGGGCGTCGAACGCGGTCCTCGCGAACGCCTGGCTGCTCTTCATGCTGCCGCACGGCATCATCGCCGTGTCGATCGGCACCGCCTACTTCACGCGCATGAGCGGCCACGCCTCGCGTGGCGACCTGCGGGCCGTCCGCACCGACATGTCGCAGTCCCTCCGCGCCATCGGCATGTTCATGGTGTTCGCCGCCGTCGCCATGTGCGTCGTGGCCTACCCGTTCGCGCGGTTCTTCGAGGTCGACTTCGCCGGGTCGACCCGCACCGCCGAGGTCATCCTCGGCTACATGCCCGGCCTCGTCCTGTTCAGCGTCCTGTTCATCGTGCAGCGGGTGTTCTACTCGATGCACGACCAGCGCACGCCGTTCTTCCTGCAGCTCGTCCAGTCGGGCATCTTCGTCGCGGGCGTTGCGATCTCGGCCGCCGTGGTGCCGCCCGAGCGCATCGCGATGGCGATCGCCATCACCACCTCGATCGCCGGCTCGAGCCAGGCCGTGGTCGCGCTCGTCGTCGTCAAGAAACGGCTGGGCGGCATCGACGGCCGCTGGGTGCTGCGCCGCTACGTCCAGTTCTTCGCCTTCTCGCTCGTCGCCGGTGCCGTGGGCCTCGTCGTCGTGACCGTCCTGGGTGGTTTCGCCGCCGACGGGTTCGCGCAGTCCGGTCGCGTGCCGGGCGTGCTGACGGTCGTCGTGGCCGGGGCCGTCATGGGGCTGGTCTACGGCGCCCTGCTCTGGTTCGCCCGCATCCCCGAGTTGCGGGTGCTGACCACGCCGGTGACCGCTCGTCTCGCACCCGCCGTCTCGCGCCTCCTGCGTCGCTGACCCGTCACGGCGGCCGCCGCAGCCCCGCGGCCCCGCGTCCGCTGCCAGGCCGGCGGGAATGCCCCGTCGGTAGGATGCGTTCCACCAGACGATCGAGGGATCCGACCGCACGAGCCATCGCTCGCGGGTCGTCTTCCCGCTCGTGAAGTTCTCCCCCCAGGAAGGTGCCCATGCGCCAGGTCATCATCATCGGTTCCGGCCCCGCCGGCTACACGGCCGGCATCTACGCCGCCCGGGCCGGTCTGCGCCCCCTCATCGTCGCGAGCTCGGTCGAGGCCGGTGGCGAACTCATGAAGACCACCGAGGTCGAGAACTTCCCCGGCTTCCCCGACGGCATCCAGGGCCCCGAGCTCATGTTCAAGATGCAGGAGCAGGCCGAGAAGTTCGGCGCCGAAGTGCTGCTCGACGACGTGACCGCCGTCGACCTGACCGGTGACGTCAAGAAGGTCACGCTCGGCAACGGCACCGTCGAGGAGAGCCTCACGGTGATCTTCGCCACGGGCAGCGCGTACCGGAAGCTCGGCCTCGCCGACGAAGAGCGCCTGAGCGGACGCGGCGTCAGCTGGTGCGCCACCTGCGACGGCTTCTTCTTCAAGGAGAAGGCGATCGCCGTCGTCGGCGGCGGCGACTCCGCGATGGAGGAAGCGACGTTCCTGACCCGCTTCGCCTCGAAGGTCTACGTCATCCACCGCTCGAGCAGCCTGCGCGCGTCGAAGATCATGCAAGACCGGGCTCACGCCAACGACAAGATCGAGTTCCTCTTCGACAAGCAGGTCACGGCCATCCTCGGTGGCGAGAAGGCCACCGGCGTCACCCTGACCGACACGGTCGACGGCAGCACGACCGACCTCGACCTCGACGGCCTCTTCATCGCCATCGGCAACGACCCGCGCGTGCACCTCGTCCACGGCCAGGTCGACCTGACCTCGGACGGCACGATCGCCGTCCAGGGGCGCAGCTCGAAGACCAACCTGACCGGCGTCTTCGCCGCGGGCGACGTCATCGACGCCACCTACCGGCAGGCGGCCACCGCCGCGGCCTCGGGCACCGTCGCCGCGCTCGACGTCGAGCACTACCTGGCCTCGCTCGACCAGACCTTCCTGGCCGAGCAGACCGTCGGGTCGGCCGAGGGCGTCGAGACGTCCGAGTCCGTGGTCGCCTGACCCGCGCCTCCTGAAGCCAACCCAGATCACCCTGACGAAAGGAACACCATGAGCAGCGCCAAAGCAGTGACCGACGCGTCCTTCGAGGCCGACGTCCTCAATTCCGACAAGACGATCCTCGTCGACTTCTGGGCCGAGTGGTGCGGCCCGTGCCGCGCCGTCTCGCCGATCCTCGACCAGATCGCCGCCGAGCACGGCGACAAGATCGAGATCGTCAAGCTCAACGTCGACGACAACCCCCAGACCGCCATGAAGTACCAGATCACCTCGATCCCGGCCATGAAGGTCTACCGCGGTGGCGAGGTCGTCAAGACCGTCATCGGCGCCAAGCCCAAGCCGGCCCTCGAGGCCGACCTGGCGGAGTTCATCGCGTAGTCGACACCGACACCACGACGAGAGCCCGCCCAGCACACGCTGGGCGGGCTCTCGTCGTCCCCGGTCGGGACGGGCATAGTCTTGACCGATTCACCCTCTGACAGAACAGGGACACCGATGAGCGACAAGGGCACCAACCTCGACCCGTGGTACGACTCGTACGCCGACCGTACGGCCGGCCTCAGCGCCTCCGAGGTCCGAGCCCTGTTCGCCGTCGCCTCGCGCCCCGAGGTCGTCTCGCTGGCCGGCGGCATGCCTTACGTCTCCGCCCTGCCCCGAGAGCTCGTCACGGGGGCCATCGACCGCGTCATGGCCGACGGGGGAGCGATGGCGATGCAGTACGGCAGCGGCCAGGGCACCCCGGCCATCCGCGAGCACATCATGCAGATCATGGCGATGGAGGGCATCCGCGGCAGCGCCGACGACGTCGTCGTCACCACGGGCTCGCAGCAGGCCCTCGACCTCGTCACCCGCCTCTTCGTGAACCCGGGCGACGTCGTGCTCGCCGAGTCGCCGAGCTACGTGGGCGCCCTGGGGGTCTTCAAGGCGTACCAGGCCGACGTCGTGCACGTCCCGATGGACGAGCACGGGCTCGTGCCCGAGGCCCTGCGAGAGGCCATCGCGGCCGTCACCGCTCGTGGGGGTCGCATCAAGTTCCTCTACACGATCCCGAACTTCCACAACCCGGCCGGTGTCACCCTCACGTGGGCCCGACGCGTCGAGATCCTCGAGATCTGCCGCTCGGCCGGCATCCTCGTCCTCGAGGACAACCCCTACGGGCTGCTCTACTTCGACCAGCCGGCCCCGCAGGCGATGCGCTCGATCGACGACGAAGGCGTCATCTACCTCGGGTCGTTCTCGAAGACGCTGGCACCCGGCTTCCGGGTGGGTTGGGCACTCGCCCCGCACGCCATCCGCGAGAAGCTCATCCTCGCCAACGAGTCCGCCACGCTCTCGCCGAACTCCTTCGGGCAGTTCGTCATCACCGAGTACCTCGACCAGGCCGACTGGCGTGGGCAGATCGAGACCTTCCGTGGCCTGTACCGCGAACGGCGTGACGCGATGATCTCCGCGCTGGGGGAGTACCTGCCGTCGCTCACGTGGAACGTCCCCGACGGCGGCTTCTTCGTCTGGGTCGGACTCCCGGCCGAACTCGACTCGAAGGCCATGCTGCCCCGCGCGGTGAAGGAACTCGTGGCCTACACCCCCGGTACGGCGTTCTTCGCCGACGGCGACGGGCGTCAGAACATCCGCCTGTCCTTCTGCTACCCGACGCCCGAGTCCATCCGCACCGGTGTCGCGCGCCTGGCGAACGTCGTCAACGGAGAACTCGACCTGCTGCGCACGTTCTCGACAGCCAGCCTGTCGAACCGGGCCGCGCGCCCGCAGAGCGTCGTGGTGCCGCCGCCGAACACCATTTGACCAGCATTTTCATCGTCTCGTAGCCGTCCGGACCACGAGACGGTCCTGCGTCGTGACACGAAGAAGAGGTTCCACCATGGCATCGAGCGAACTGCGTACCGTCACCGTCCTCGCCGGCGGCATCTCGCACGAACGTGACGTCTCCCTCCGATCGGGGAGGCGCGTGGTCGACAGCCTCGTCACCCACGGCATCGAGGTCGAACTCCGCGATCCGGACGCCTCGTTGCTCGGACACCTCACCGCGTCACGTCCCGACGTCGTGTGGCCGGCCCTGCACGGAGCGAGTGGTGAGGACGGCGCCCTTCGCGGACTGCTCGAGGCGCTCGACGTGCCGTTCGTCGGCAGCACGGCGGCGGCCGCGCGACTGGCCTGGGACAAGCCGACCGCCAAGGAGCTCGCACGTCGCGCCGGTGTCTCCACACCGCGCGGCATCACGCTGTCCCACGACGCCTTCCGCGAGCTCGGGGCCGTCGGTGTCTTGGCGGCCATCGCCGACGAACACCCGGTGCCCGTCGTCGTGAAGCCCGCACGGGGTGGCTCGGCCCAGGGCGTCACGGTCGTCGACGACATCGGGGCGTTGCCCAGGGCCATGGTCGACGCGTACACGTACTGCGACGACGTCATCGTCGAACAGAAGATCACGGGCACCGAGATCGCCGTCGGGGTCATCGACACCGGTGACGGGCCCCTTGCCCTGCCTGCCGTGGAGATCGTTCCTCGCCAGGGGTTCTACGGCTTCGAGGCGCGCTACAACGCGGGGGAGACGACGTTCTTCACGCCCGCACGGCTCGACGCCGTCGCGTCGGAGTCGGCGGCGCGGGCTGCCGTGGCCGTCCACGAGGCCCTCGGGCTGCGCCACTTGTCGAGGGTGGACCTGATCGTGGATGCCGCGGGGACCCCGTGGTTCCTGGAGGTCAACGTCCTGCCCGGACTGACCGAGACGTCGCTCGTCCCGATGGCCCTGGAGTCCGCCGGCTACGAACTGGGCATGTTCTACGCCGCTCTGGCTGAAAAGGCCGTCACCGACCACCTCCGCTGACGACACGTGGTCGACGTTTCACGTGAAACGTCGGGCTGCCGGGGTACTGCAAGCCCATGGTCGATCTTCTGGGCATACAGGTGCAATGAGTGGACGCACCCAGGATCATCGACGATCCCTGCACCTTCGTTGTCGTCTGCCCGTGGTCTGGACACAGAAGTAGCCCGTGAACTGTATGTTTTATCGAACCTCGACGGCTCCCTAGAAGCAACGACGAACCATCAAACGTCAAGTCTGACGAACCCGTCGGTGGTCATCAGGCCCGAGTTGGAACGTTGCCGCAGACGAAGTGCGACCGCCGCCAAGAGCGCCGTCATACAGGCACAGAGCCATGCATCCGGGCCTCCATGTCGAACCGCTCGAGGAAGACGTAGCATCGTCGACCACTCTGGCTCAGTTTCCAGAGTCCACTTTGCGTCACCATATGCCCAGGAAGTGCAGCTGACGGCGCGCGCATCCTATGTATGCACTGCCCTGAAGGCGGGTCTGGACCCGCGTCGACACGGTGTCTCTATCTCCACAGGGCCTGAACCTGCATCTGTCCGTGCATGAGAACCTCCGCTCGCCCCCGCGTCAGTCCATTCGCCCCTACTGGCAGTCATGCAACCACCTGCGCCCGCACCTCGGCGTACCCCTGCCATCGCACTGCACCCGCGGGTGCGCGTGCGGGTGCGCGTGCGGGTGCGCGTGCGGGTGCGCGTGCGCGTGCGCGTGCGCGTGCAGTTCGCGCCGGCGACCGCACACCCTCCGCCCTGCACCTGCGCGCGTCGAACGCCTGCACCTGCACCTGCACTTACACCGCAAGCCTCTGGTGCTGCTTCGAAGACACCGGATCACGGCCGAAATCAGCACCGGTCCACTCCAGCAGGAACCCTGCCTGCCGTTACCGCCAAAAAAGCCGCTCACCAACACCCTCTGGAGAGAACCCCTGCCAGATCCTCGCGCCGGAGAGGCCGATTGCGGCAAGACTGGCAGCACTGTTTCACGTGAAACACCCCACCTCAACGCCCTCACGTGACGTTCCCGTCCAACAAACACGAACCGCCCCTACCGGCAAAGGCAGGGGCGGCCGATGTTTCACGTGAAACCGATGCCGCTCAACGCTGAGGGCAATGAGTCACGACTCCTGGTCGTGTCCCAACTGGCCGAGGATGCGATTCAGGTCCTGCATCGACGCGAAATCGATGGTGATCGACCCCTTTCGAGCGCCCAAGGACACCTTGACCCGCGTCTCGAACCGGTCACCAAGGGTCTCTGCCACCTCGTCCAGATGAGCCTGATGCTTGCCGGGAGTGGCCGTGCGCGTCGACTTCGGCTTCGCGCTGCCACCTGCAGCGATGGCCTCAGCAGCTCGCACACTGAGGTCCTCGTTGACGATGCGATCCGCAAGACGAGCCATGAGGACCGGGTCACCCGTGCTCAGGATCGCCCGAGCGTGGCCTGCAGTGAGGACGCCGGAGGCGACTCGCCGTTGGACGGCTGCCGGCAACCTCAGCAGCCTCAGGGTGTTCGTGATCTGGGGGCGGCTCCGACCGATGCGGGTCGCCAATTCATCCTGGGTGATGCCGAAGTCGGCAAGAAGTTGCTGATAAGCAGAGGCTTCCTCTAGGGGGTTGAGCTCGGCGCGATGCAGGTTCTCCAGCAGGGCATCCCGCAGCATCGCGTCGTCGGCGGTGTCTTTGACGATGGCGGGGATCGTCGCGAGCCCCAGCTCTTTGGTCGCTCGCAGGCGCCGCTCACCCATGACCAGCTCGTACTGTGCTGCTCCCTTGCCGCCGTTCTTGATCGGGCGGACGACGATGGGCTGCAGTAGGCCCACCTCTCGGATCGAGGTCACCAACTCGGCAAGCTCTTCCGCGCGGAACTCGGCCCGAGGCTGCTGCGCGTTCGGAGTGATGTCCAGCGGATTCAGGTTGGCGAGACGAGCGCCCGGCACGGCGATGAGTTCGTCGGCCGTCTGCTGTGCCGTCGGGAAGAAGACGTCGACCGGGCGGTCCTGGCTCTCGTCGGAGACGGGGATGAGGGCGCCGATGCCGCGCCCGAGACCGGTTCGCTTGGTTGCCATTACTGGGGTGCTCCTCGACGTGCTAGTTCGGCGGCCGCCTCGAGGTACGAGATCGACCCGGGGGAGTTGGTGTCGTAGCTGATGACGGTCTGCCCGTAACCGGGGGCCTCACTGATCCTGACGGACCGGGGTATGAGAGTGTTCAGTGCCTCATCAGGGAAATGCTCGCGAACGTCGGCGACGACCTGCTGAGCAAGGTTCGTCCGGCCGTCGTACATCGTCAGCAGGATGCTCGACACCTTGAGCTTGGGGTTCAGGTGCTTCTCGATCAACTGGATGTTGCGCAGCAGCTGGCTCAACCCCTCGAGTGCGTAGTACTCGCACTGGATGGGGATGAGCACTTCACTGGCTGCGACGAACGCGTTGATCGTGAGCAACCCGAGTGACGGAGGGCAATCGATGAAGACGTAGTCGTAACGATCGCCGGCGTCCTCGGTCTTGCTGAGGTACTCGGACAACGCCCTGCTCAGTCGTTGCTCGCGAGCGACGAGTGAGACGAGTTCGATCTCGGCGCCGGCGAGATGGATGGTCGCGGGGATGCAGAAGAGCGTGTCGAACTCCGGGCTCTTCTGGACGACGTCCGCTACCTCGCCGTCGTTCACCACGACGTCGTAGACACTCGGGGTCTCTGCCCGGTGTTCCACACCGAGGGCCGTGGAGGCGTTGCCCTGGGGATCGAGATCGATGACCAGAACCTTGGCCCCACTCCGCGCAAGGGCGGCGGAGAGGTTGACGGTGGTCGTGGTCTTGCCGACACCGCCTTTCTGGTTCGAGACGGTGATCACTCGGGTCGAGGCGGGCGACGGGAGCGGTTCGCGAGACAGGGCCTTCTTACGACGGTTCAGGTCGGCAAGCTCGCGAGCCAGGGGAGTGCTTCTGTCGTCGTCAGCCGAGGAACTCACTGAGGGTCTCCGTATCGCCATGTTTCACGTGAAACGACCTACCCGGAGGTGTGATCACGCCGCTGCGAGGCGGCACGGTGATCATCGGGGATCGGAGACCGAGTCTATCGGCAGGCCCCGACAAAGACGGGGACCCGAGGTCCGCGTGCCTGCCGAACCACTTCGGTCGACACGGAGCGCAAACCCCGAGTAGTCGAACATGACCTGGTCAAAGCCACATTACCGTCGCTCACTCGGACCAGTCAGTCCAAGGTGGCGATGAACACCCGGGTCGTCTCGTCGACGAGCCCCACGCCCAGTTCACGAGCCTCGACGTCGATGAGGTGATGGCGGGCGATCACCTTGCGGGCGGCGGCGATCTCGTCGTCGACCCGAGCGCCCTTCATCAACAGCAGCTGCCCCCCGGTCTTCACCAGCGGCGCCGTCAGCGGGATCAACTTGGAGAGGGCCGACACGGCTCGAGCGGTCGCCTGGTCGAGCCAACCCTCCAGCTGTACGTCCTCGGCACGGGCACGGACGACCTCGACGTTGTCGAGCCCCATTCGATCGGCTTCAGCCGTCAGCCAGTCGACGCGCCGTTCCATCGGCTCGATCAGGACGAGCGTGGCGTCCGGACGAGCAGCAGCGAGCACGAGTCCCGGCAGGCCGGCTCCCGACCCGATGTCCCCGACGCGACCCGCGACCAGCAGAGGTGCCAACAAGCCACAGTTGACGACGTGGCGAGTCCAGAGACGCGGCAGCTCGAGCGGTCCGATCAGGCCGAGTTCTTCGCCGTGCTGGGCTAGGTCGGCCACATAGCGGCGAACGACGTCGAGTCGGTCGCCGAAGATCGTCGCCGCGACGGCGGGCTCGACCTCGAGGGTCGACGTGTCGGTCATCTCGTCCGGCTCAGGGACGCGTGATGACGGTGTGACGGTCGCGGCCTTCGCCCTCGGACTCCGAGGTGAATCCCCGCGCCGCGACGATGTCGTGCACGAGTTTGCGCTCGTAGGACGACATGGGGGGCAGGGCCGCCGAAGTGGCGCCGTCCTCGAGCTTCGAGACCGCGTGGTCGACCAGGCGTCCGAGTTCCGTCTCGCGAGTGGCGCGGGATCCCCCGATGTCGAGGATGAGGCGGGAGAACTCACCCGTCTTGGTCTGCACCGCGATGCGGGTCAGCTCTTGGAGGGCGTTGACGGTGTCGGGCTTCGACAGGACGCGCAGCTTCTGCTCACCACTCGAGTCGACCGAGATGTACGAACGACCACCGCGGACCTCGATGTCGATGTCGCCGTCGAAGTCGCAGATGTCGAGCAGCTCTTCGATGTAATCGGCTGCGATGTCGCCCTCGTCGAGGACGTCGGCGGCGTCGCCCGAGGCGACCTGCGCCTCCTCGGTGTCGTTCGAGACGACGGCGTCGTCGTTCTCGGCGGCGGGCTCGACGATGTCGGTCGTGGAGTCGTCAGAGGTCATTTCTTGGGGCCGTTCTGCTTCTTGGAGCGGTTCTTGCCGACGGGCTGGGTCCGCTGGGTCGTCTTCGGCACCGCAGGCGCCGACTCGATCTCGGTCACGGTGATGCTCGGGAGTCCCTTGCGCTGCTGCTTGCGCGCGAGGCGCTCTTCACGCGCCAGGGCCGCTTCGCTGCCGGGGGTGGGCATGTTGCGGATGACCAGGAACTGCTGGGCCATGGTCCAGACGTTCGAGGTGAGCCAGTAGAACATGACGCCGAGGGGGAACGACAGGCCCGAGAAGACGAACACGAGGGGGAGGAAGTACAAGAGCATGCGCTGCTGCTTGAACATGGGGCTCGCCTTGGTCTCGGGCGACATGTTCTTCGAGACGATCTGCAGCTGCGTGATGAACTGCGAGGCGGTCATGATGACCACCATCGCTCCGGCCATCAGGCGGACCTCCCAGGTGGTGGCACCCAGGAAGGTCTCCTTCAGGGGGGCGCCGAAGAGAGCCGACTCACCGAACGAGTTCGAGAGCGCCGCGTTCAGCAGGCCGATGCCCACCTTCTCTTGCTGCGCGTTGTGCAGCACGGTGTAGAGGCTGAAGAAGATCGGCATCTGGATCAGCAGGGGCAGGCACGAGCTGAGCGGGTTCGTCCCCGTGTCCTTGTAGAGCGCCATGGTCTCGCGCGACATCGCCTCGCGGCTGAACTGGTCGCGCTTACCCTTGTACTTGTCCTGGATCTTCTTGAGCCGGGGCGCGATCTCCATCATGCGTCGCTGGCTCTTGATCTGGCGGACGAAGATCGGGATGAGGCACGCCCGCACCACGAGGACCAGGCCGACGATCGAGAGCACCCACGTGCTGCCGGCCGCGGTGTCCATGCCGAACGCCGTGAGGACGTTGTGGAAGCCGACGAGGATCGCCTCGACGACCCATCTCAGGGGCCAGAGGATGGTGCCGATGAAGTCCATGGTGTTCGGGTCAGCCCTTTCCGTGGCTCTGTGCGGCGATGCGGCCCGTCCCGAGGAGGTCGGAGGCGGTGGTGCCGGATCGCGGTGTCACGAAGCCGGACTTCGTGACGCGGTACTTCTGTGTACGGGGCTCGGGGACGTCGTCGACGCCTCCGGCTGCCCAGGGGTGACACCGGGCGATGCGCCAGCTGCCCATGGCCACGCCCCGCACGACGCCGTGCAGCTGGATGGCCTCGAGGGCGTACCGGGAACACGACGGGTAGTAGCGACAGACGTCGCCGTAGAGCGGGGAGACGACGGCGCGGTAGACGCGGAGGATGAGGACGCACGCGTTGCGGGGAAGCAACGCGACGAACTGCACCGCTCTTGTCACGCTCTCACGCCCCTGTCGACCACCTCGGAGATGTCCGACAGCAGGGTAGACCACGCAACGTCGGGGCTGCCTGGCAAGGCTCTGATCACGACGTCGAGCCCGCCGGGGATCGTCGGCAGGAGTTCGTGGCACACCCCCTTGAGCCGGCGCCGGACCGTGTTGCGGACGACCGCGTTGCCCACGGTCTTCGCCACGATGAAACCGAACCGGACCAGCTCGTCGTCACGACGCCGCACGTAGACGACCGAATGCGCCGTGCCCGACTTGCGGCCACGGCGCACGGTGGTTCGGTAGTCGTCTGCGCGGACGATCCGGTTGGCCCGGGCCAACACGGAAGTGGCTACGCCGAGAGCTCGGTGCGACCCTTGCCACGACGGGCGGCGAGGATAGCGCGGCCGGCACGCGTACGCATGCGAGCACGGAAACCGTGCTTCTTGGCCCGACGACGGTTGTTCGGCTGGAACGTTCTCTTGCTCATGGTGGTCCTCCAGGAAAGCGGACCAGGCCTGTTGCCACGATCCGAGAAGTCTTGTACAGCCAACGCGGCTGAAATCAACTGATTAAAAGTACGCGTGATCGGAGCCCGGGTCAAACGGCCGCTTCCCAGGAGGTTTGTCCACAGTGTTGAAAACTCTGATTGCGGACTCCACACCCCGTCGAACTAAGGTGGGTACTTCTCGCGGTACTTCCGCGTGACGACGGGGAACACGCAGCGATCCCGGCCCGAACGGCGCCAACCGATCGGTGGAGAAAGCTGTGCATAACTCGTCCCGCACTCGTACCCTTCGAACACCGTCGGGTGAACGCGACCCGCACGCGGAGGCGGCCGGATCCGTCCGCTGCCGAACCGCGAGAAAGAGACTCCAGTGGCGCACACCGTCGACCCGGTCCAGGACCTGTGGCGTTCCGTCCTCGCGACGCTGACGACCGACGACCGCATCACGCCGCAGCTGCACGGCTTCATCAGCCTCGTGGAGCCCAAGGGCGTGCTGGGCGGCACCCTCTACCTCGAGGTGCCCAACGACCTGACCCGCGGCATGCTCGAACAACGGATCCGTGAGCCCCTCCTCGAGTCCATCGCCGGGTTGGGCGACACCTCGGTCTCGAGCTTCGCCATCACCGTCAACCCCGACATCACCCCCGACACCCTCACGCAGCAGGTCGAGCAGTCGGAGCCGGTCCACTACATCGAGGCACCCTTCGTGCCGGCGCCGGTCGAGACGAGCGCGAGCGGGAAACGCAACGACTCCCGCCTGAACCCGAAGTACAGCTTCGACAACTTCGTCATCGGTGCGTCGAACCGGTTCGCCCACGCCGCGGCCGTCGCCGTCGCCGAGGCTCCGGCCAAGGCATACAACCCGCTCTTCGTCTACGGGGAGTCGGGGCTGGGCAAGACCCACCTGCTGCACGCCATCGGCCACTACGCCGAGACCATGTACCCGGGGATCCGGGTCAGGTACGTCAGCAGCGAGGAGTTCACGAACGACTTCATCAACTCGATCGCCAACAACCGGTCGAGCCTCTTCCAGCAGAGGTACCGAGAGATCGACATCCTGCTGATCGACGACATCCAGTTCCTGCAGGGCAAGGACAGCACCCAAGAGGCGTTCTTCCACACCTTCAACACCCTGCACGATCACGACAAGCAGCTGGTGATCACCAGCGACCTGCCGCCGAAGCACCTCACCGGCTTCGAGGACCGCATGCGTTCGCGCTTCGAGTGGGGCCTGATCACCGACGTCCAGGCTCCCGACCTCGAGACCCGCATCGCCATCCTGCGCAAGAAGGCCCAGAGCGAGAAGCTGCAGATCCGCGACGAGGTCCTCGAGTTCATCGCGACCAAGGTGTCGAGCAACATCCGTGAGCTCGAGGGCACCCTCATCAGGGTCACGGCCTTCGCCAGCCTGAACCGCACCGCCGTCGACCTCGCCCTCGTCCAGACCGTCCTCAAGGACCTGATCACGCTCGACGAGGACAACATCATCGCGCCGGTCGACATCATCAACCACACCGCGGACTACTTCAAGCTGACGGTCGACGACCTCTACGGATCGTCCCGCTCACAGGCCATCGCCACGGCCCGCCAGATCGCCATGTACCTGTGCCGCGAACTCACGAGCCTGTCACTGCCGAAGATCGGACAGCTGTTCGGCAACCGCGACCACACGACGGTCATGTACGCCAACAAGAAGATCAGCGAACTGATGAAGGAACGCCGTTCGATCTACAACCAGGTGACCGAACTCACCAGCCGCATCAAGCAGGACACCCGTTACAAGTGACGGGACGGCGGGCCAGGCCGGCTCGTCCTCCACGACCGTCCCGTCCGGGCGCCGACCACGTGTCGGCGCCCGTTCGTCGTTCCAGGGGGCGCTCGACGGGTGTGAGGGGGCCCTGGGGAGTCACGTTCCACACAGTGTGGATAACTTGTGGAAACTCGTGGATAACCGTGTCGACCTTGTTCACGGATCCGGGGGACCTGTGGGATCCCACTCGGAGCGACCGGCAGACCCCGAGCATTCTTGTCATTCGGTTCCACACGCCGTCCACAAGTCACACGCGTGTAGTTCCGCCGAGCCCCGGGGTTTTAAACAGGTTATCCACACTGTGCACAACGGTTAAGACTGTTAATCCTGGTTACAAGAAATTGATGGAGAGACAACCTTGTGGATCGATCCGGGCCCGGAGCTTCGGCTTTCGCCTCCCGGAAGGGCGGACCCCGATGCTGTGCCACTATTAACCGGCCATCCACGAGAGCGAAGTCGATAGGGGTCCCCGCGTGAAGTTCCAGGTCAACCGTGACGTCTTCAGCGATGCGGTCTCCTTCGCCGTCAAGCTGCTGCCCCAGCGCACCACCTTGCCGATCCTCAGCGGTGTCCTGATCGAGGCCGACGCCGACGGGCTCACCCTGTCGTCCTTCGACTACGAGGTCTCGGCCCAGACGAGCATCCCCGCCGAGATCGACGAACCGGGCACGATCCTGGTCTCCGGCCGACTGCTCGCCGACATCGCCAGCCGTCTGCCGAACGCGCCGGTCACCTTCTCCACCGAGGAGAACCGCATCTCGGTCAGCTGCGGATCCGCGAACTTCTCCCTGCTGAGCATGCCGGTCGAGGAGTACCCGACCCTGCCGACGGTCGGCGACCGTTCGGGCGTCGTGCCCGGCGACTCCTTCGCCCTCGCCGTCTCCCAGGTCGCGGTGGCGGCATCCCGCGACGACGTCACCCCGGTCATCACCGGCGTCCAGCTCGAGGTCACCGAGAACGCCCTCTCGCTCGTCGCCACCGATCGTTACCGCGTCGCCGTCCGAGGCATCGAATTCGATCCCGGCACCGTGGCGAGCACGACCACGACGACGGCACTCGTCCCGGCACGCACGCTGCAAGAGGTCGGCAAGACCTTCGGCAACGCCGGCACCGTCTCGGTCTCGATCACCGGATCCGACGAGCGCGAGCTCATCGCGTTCCAGGCGGACAACAAGACCGTCACCTCGTTGCTCATCAAGGGGAACTTCCCTCCGGTGAAGCGTCTCTTCCCCGACACCGTCGAGAACTACGCCGTGATCAACACGGCCGAGCTCGTCGAGTCGGTCCGCCGCGTCTCGCTCGTCCTCGAGCGCGAGGCGGCCCTCAGGTTCACGTTCACGATCGACGGCCTCACCCTCGAGGCCATCGGAAGCGAACAAGCGCAGGCGTCAGAGTCGATCGATGCGTTGTTGACGGGAGAGGACACGGTGGTCTCGTTGAAACCGCAGTTCCTCCTCGACGGTCTCGGAGCGGTTCATTCCGAGTTCGTCCGCATCTCCTTCACCAAGACGGAGAACCCGAACAAGCCCGGTCCCGTGCTGATCACCAGTCAGTCCTCGAAAGACCAGGCCGGTGCTGACAGCTACAAGTACCTGCTGCAGCCCAACCTCCTCCTGCGCTAAGAGCGCTCTGCCAGCAACGGTGCCGCCTCCGGGCCCCACCGCCACGAACAAAGGAACCTCATGCACATCGGCCTCGTCGGTCTCGGCAAAATGGGCAACAACATGCGCGCCCGCCTGCGCGACAGCGGCATCGAGGTGACCGGTTACGACGCGAACCCCGCCGTCTCCGACGTCGCCAGCCTCGCCGAGCTCGCCACCACGCTCCCCGCCCCCCGCATCGTCTGGGTCATGGTGCCCGCGGGCGACATCACCGCCGGCGTCATCGAAGAGCTCTCGAACGAGCTCTCCGAAGGCGACCTGGTCATCGACGGTGGCAACTCGAAGTTCACCAGCGACTTCGCCAACGAGAAGCTCCTCGGCGGCAAGGGCATCAAGTACGTCGACGCCGGCGTCTCGGGCGGCGTCTGGGGCAAGGACAACGGCTACGGCCTCATGGTCGGTGGTTCCGCCGAGAACGTCGCCCTGGCGCAGCCGATCTTCGACGCCCTGCGCCCCGAGGGTCCTCGCGAAGAGGGCTTCGTCCACGCGGGCGACACCGGCGCGGGTCACTACGCCAAGATGGTCCACAACGGCATCGAGTACGCGATCATGCAGGCCTACGGCGAGGGCTACGAGCTGCTCGAGGCCCGAAGCGACCTCATCAAGGACGTCACCGGCACCTTCAAGGCCTGGCAGCGCGGCACCGTCGTGCGTTCCTGGCTGCTCGAGCTCATGGTCCTCGCCCTCGAGGCCGACCCCAAGCTCGCCGAGATCTCGGGTTACGTCGAGGACAGCGGCGAGGGTCGCTGGACCCTCGAAGAAGCCATCAACCACGCCGTGCCGATGCCGACGATCAGCGCGTCGATCTTCGCGCGCTTCGTCTCGCGTCAGGGCGAGGGTTCGCCGACGATGAAGGCCGTCGCCGCACTGCGCAACCAGTTCGGCGGCCACGCCGTCAAGAAGGCCTAGCGCCTCCACCGGCCCGCGTGCGAGTACTGCATCTCAGCCTGACGGACTTCCGCAACTACACGTCTGCCGAAGTCAGCCTCGCGCGCGGGCCGAACCTCTTCGTCGGCAGCAACGGCCAGGGGAAGACCAACCTGGTCGAGTCCCTCGGCTACCTGTCGAGTCTCGGATCCCACCGGGTGTCGTCGGATTCGGCTCTCATCCGCCAGGGACGCGATTCGGCCGTCGTGCGGGCGCGACTACTCGCCGACGAGCGCGAACTGCTGGCCGAGGTGCAGATCAACCGGTCGTCGCCGAACCGGGCGCAGGTCAACCGGGGGGCCATCAAGCCTCGCGAGCTTCCGCGCTACTTCACGAGCGTCCTCTTCGCTCCCGAGGACCTCGCGCTCGTCCGCGGCGAGCCGTCCGGTCGTCGTCGTTTCCTCGACGAACTCCTGGTGGCTCGGTCGCCCCGGTTCGCCGGCGTGCAGACCGACTACGACCGGGTGCTCAGACAACGCAACACGCTCCTGAAGTCGGCCCGCGCCTCCGGGGTGAAGGCCGGCCAGCTCGGCACGCTCGACATCTGGGACGAACGTCTCGTGGCCCTCGGCAGCGAACTCGTCGTCGCGCGTGACCGGCTCGCGGCCGACCTGGCCCCTGAGGTGGCCCGTGCCTACGCCGCGGTGGCGGGAGCGGACCACGCCGCACACCTCTCGACGGTGCTGAGCATCCGGGGCGCGACACCCGACGACGAGACGACCGCGGCCGAGGGGCCGACCGAGTCCATCCCCGCCGACCAGGTGCCCGACGTCTTCCGTCAGGCACTGGCCCGTGTCCGACCGACCGAGCTCGAGCGGGGGCTGACGCTCGTCGGGCCGCACCGCGACGACCTCTTCCTCTCGCTCAACGGGCTCCCCGCGCGCGGTTACGCCAGCCACGGCGAGTCCTGGTCGTTCGCCCTCGCCTTGAAGCTGGCCTCGGCCGCCGTGGTGCGGGTCGACTCGCCGACGGGCGACCCGGTGATCGTGCTCGACGACGTCTTCGCCGAACTCGACGGATCCCGTCGCGAACGTCTGGCCGACGCCGTCGCCGACTACGAGCAGGTGCTCATCACGGCAGCGGTCGAGGGCGACGTCCCCTCACGACTCAAGGCCCACACGGTCCGGATCGCCAAGGGGACGATCCTCGACGACGCCCCCGTCGTCGACGGTACGGGCGACGACGCGGTGGTCACCGCGGCGGCCGGCGACCAGGGGGCCGGCGACGAGGGGCCCGGCGACGCCGACGCCGAGGAGGCGCGGTGAGCGTCGACGACGCACCGCAGCCTCCGGCGTCCACGCCACCCGCGCCTCCTGAGCCCGAGGCGCAGCCCGACAGCGAGGCCCAACGGGTCTATCTGCGGTTCCGCCGGGTGTTCGGCGACCCCAACTCGCGGTCGCGCGACGCCCGGAAGCGCAAGTCGATCAAGTTGGGCTCCCCGAGCCAGCCCTTCGGCACGGGACGCGAGCCCCGGGGCATCGCCGACGTCCTCTCGGCCGTCACCAACGAACTCGGCTGGAACAGCCCGTTGGCCCAGTCCGAGCTGATGACCGCGTGGCCCGACATGGTGGGGGCGGAGCTGGCCGCGCACTCGGATCCGGTCTCGATCGACGACGGCACGTTGACCGTCCAGTGCGACTCGACGGCGTGGGCGACGCAACTGCGGCTGATGCGCACGCAGGTCACGACGACCATCGTGAAGAGGTACCCGGACGCGGGCATCCAGTCGGTGCGTTTCCTGGCACCCAACGCCCCGACCTGGAAACGCGGCCCCAGATCGGTTCCAGGGCGGGGCCCTCGCGATACTTATGGTTGACGAGGGTGAATCGTCCAAGTGCGGTGGGAAAATCCGTCTGAGGGCGGATTTCGCCCCGCGGCGGACAGGCCTGCGGTAGACTCGGAAGGTCGTCCGAGGGCCGCCCAGACAGCGGTCGCGACCGGTCGGCACATCTTCGTCCCGTCCGGCAGGAGCCCCCACGCACATGTCAGCTGATCCCACCGACGCCCAGCCCGACGACACCTACGGCGCCAGTGCGATCCAGGTCCTCGAGGGTCTCGAGGCCGTGCGCAAGCGTCCCGGCATGTACATCGGCTCGACGGGGCCCCGTGGTCTGCACCACCTGGTCTACGAGATCGTCGACAACTCCGTCGACGAGGCCCTCGCCGGCCACTGCGACCACATCGAGATCACCATGCGCGAGGACGGCGGCGTCCGCGTCGTCGACAACGGTCGCGGCATCCCGGTGGACGTCCACCCCGTCGAGGGTCGGTCGACCGTCGAGGTCGTCCTCACCGTGCTGCACGCCGGCGGCAAGTTCGGCGGTGGCGGTTACGCCGTGTCGGGCGGCCTGCACGGCGTCGGCAGCTCGGTCGTCAACGCCCTGTCCAGCGAACTCGACGTCGAGGTCCGCCGACAGGGCAACGTCTACCGCCAGAGCTTCACCGACGGCGTGCCCGTCGCGCCGCTGGCCAAGGGCGAAGAGGACGACACCACCGGCACGACGATCACGTTCTGGCCCAACTCCGAGATCTTCGAGACCGTCGAGTTCGACTACGAGACGCTGCGCACCCGGTTCCAGCAGATGGCGTTCCTCAACAAGGGCCTCCGCATCGAGCTCAGCGACGAGCGCGTGCAAGAGGACGACGCCGAGCCCCGCCACGACGTCTTCCACTACGAGAAGGGCCTCGTCGACTACGTCGAGTACCTGAACACGACCAAGAAGGTCGAGACCGTCCACGACGACATCATCGCCTTCGAGCAGGAAGACACCGAGAAGAAGATCTCGCTCGAGGTCGCGATGCAGTGGAACACCTCGTACCAAGAGAGCGTCCACACCTACGCGAACACGATCAACACCCACGAGGGCGGCACGCACGAAGAGGGCTTCCGTGCAGCGCTGACCACGCTGATCAACCGTTACGCGCGCGAGAAGAACTTCCTCAAGGAGAAGGACGACAACCTCTCGGGCGACGACGTCCGCGAGGGCCTGACGGCCGTCATCTCGATCAAGCTCGGCGAGCCGCAGTTCGAGGGCCAGACGAAGACCAAGCTCGGCAACACCGAGGCCAAGTCGTTCGTGCAGAAGGTCGCCGGGTCGCAGCTGAACGACTGGTTCGACCGCAACCCCAAGCAGGCCGCCGAGATCGTCCGCAAGGGCATCCTCGCGTCGCAGGCCCGTCTGGCAGCGCGCAAGGCCCGTGAGCAGACCCGCCGCAAGGGCGTGCTCGAGTCGAACGGCATGCCCGGCAAGCTCAAGGACTGCCAGAGCAAGGACCCCTCGCGCAGCGAGATCTTCATCGTCGAGGGCGACTCGGCCGGTGGCTCGGCCGTCCAGGGCCGCAACCCCGAGACCCAGGCGATCCTCCCGCTGCGGGGCAAGATCCTCAACGTCGAGAAGGCCCGTCTCGACCGTGCCCTCGGCAACAACGAGGTGCAGGCCATGATCAAGGCCTTCGGCGCCGACATCGGAGAAGACTTCGATCCCGACAAGGCGAGGTACCACAAGATCGTCCTGATGGCCGACGCCGACGTCGACGGCCAGCACATCACGACGCTGTTGCTCACCCTGCTCTTCCGCTACATGCGGCCGCTGATCGACCTCGGCTACGTCTACCTGGCGCAGCCGCCGCTCTACAAGCTCAAGTGGAGCAACGCCAGCCACGAGTACGTGTACAGCGACGCCGAGCGCGACGCGGTGCTCGTGTCGGGTCGCGCGGCCGGCAAGCGCATCCCGAAGGAGAACGCGATCCAGCGTTACAAGGGCCTCGGCGAGATGGATTACAAAGAGCTGTGGGAGACCACGATGGACCCCGACACCCGCACGCTGCTGCAGGTGACGCTCGAGGACGCCGTGGCGGCGGACACCATCTTCGACACCCTGATGGGCGAGAACGTCGAGTCGCGCCGCAACTTCATCCAGCAGAACGCGAAAGACGTCCGCTTCCTCGACATCTGATGCGCGCCTCCGGGTGATCCGGAGCACGCCCGCGCCCCGACGAGCACCACGGGGCAGACCACGACAAACGGAGAATCATGGCCGACGAGCCGACAGACACCCCCGAGGGCACCGACGCCGAGGGTGCCCAGACCTTCGCCGAGGCACCGAAGCGCGACAGCATCGAGCAGGTCGACCTGCAGCTCGAGATGCAGCGTTCGTACCTCGACTACGCGATGAGCGTCATCGTCGGCCGGGCCCTGCCCGAGGTGCGTGACGGCCTCAAGCCCGTGCACCGCCGCGTCATCTACGCGATGTACGACGGTGGCTACCGCCCCGATCGCGCGTTCTCGAAGTGCTCGCGCGTGGTCGGCGACGTCATGGGCCAGTTCCATCCCCACGGTGACACGGCGATCTACGACGCGCTGGTGCGTCTCGTCCAGCCGTGGAGCCTGCGCTACCCGCTGGCGCTCGGCCAGGGCAACTTCGGCTCGCCCGGCAACGACGGCGCCGCCGCCCCGCGGTACACCGAGACCAAGATGGCCCCGCTCGCGCTCGAGATGGTGCGCGACATCGACGAGGACACCGTCGACTTCCAGGACAACTACGACGGTCGCACCCGCGAGCCGGCCATCCTGCCCAGCCGGTTCCCCAACCTGCTGGTCAACGGCTCGGTCGGCATCGCCGTCGGCATGGCGACCAACATACCGCCGCACAACCTGCGTGAGGTCGCCTCGGGCGCACAGTGGTACCTCGAGAACCCCACCGCGACGCGTGAAGAGCTGCTCGAGGCGCTCATGCAGCGCGTCAAGGGCCCCGACTTCCCGACGGGGGCACAGATCCTCGGGGTCCGGGGCATCCAGGACGCCTACCGCACGGGCCGCGGTTCGATCACGATGCGTGCCGTCGTCAACGTCGAGGAGATCCAGGGTCGTACCTGCCTCGTCGTCACCGAGCTGCCCTACCAGGTCAACCCCGACAACCTCGCGATCAAGATCGCCGAGCTGGTCAAGGACGGCCGCATCGGCGGCATCGCCGACATCCGCGACGAGACCTCCGGTCGCACGGGTCAGCGCCTGGTCATCGTGCTCAAGCGCGACGCCGTCGCCAAGGTCGTGCTGAACAACCTCTACAAGCACACGAGCCTGCAAGAGAACTTCGGCGCGAACATGCTCGCGATCGTCGACGGCGTTCCCCGCACGCTCGCGCTCGACGGCTTCATCTCGGCGTGGGTCGACCACCAGATCGACGTCATCCAGCGCCGCACGCGTTTCCGTCTGAAGAAGGCCGAAGCCGACGCGCACATCCTGCGCGGCTACCTCAAGGCGCTCGACGCCCTCGACGAGGTCATCGCGCTCATCCGCCGGTCGCCGACCGTCGAGGAGGCGCGCGCGGGTCTCATGGACCTCCTCGACGTCGACGAGGTCCAGGCCTCGGCCATCCTCAACCTGCAGCTGCGTCGCCTGGCCGCCCTCGAGCGTCAGAAGATCCAGGACGACGCCGACAAGCTCGAGCGCGAGATCGCCGACTACCAGGACATCCTGGCCAAGCCGGAGCGTCAGCGCACCATCGTCAGCGACGAGCTCGCCGAGATCACCGACAAGTACGGCGACGACCGTCGCACCGAGATCATGTTCGGCTTCGACGGCGACATGAGCGTCGAAGACCTCATCCCCGAAGAAGAGATGGTCGTCACCATCACCCGGGGTGGCTACGTCAAGCGCACCCGCAGCGACAACTACCGCA
The DNA here is from genome assembly GCF_003751725.1 of Frigoribacterium sp. PhB118. Taxonomy (NCBI): domain Bacteria; kingdom Bacillati; phylum Actinomycetota; class Actinomycetes; order Micrococcales; family Microbacteriaceae; genus Frigoribacterium; species Frigoribacterium sp. PhB118. The sequence goes on from NZ_RKID01000002.1 coordinate 412,883, forward strand.
GCCAGCACCGGGGCGGCAAGGGCGTCCGCGGAGCACAGCTGCGAGCCGACGACGTCGTGGACCACTTCTTCGTGACGACCACCCACCACTGGCTGCTGTTCCTCACGAACAAGGGTCGGGTCTACCGAGCCAAGACCTACGAGCTGCAGGAGGCCGGCCGCGACGCCAAGGGCCAGCACGTGGCCAACCTGCTCGCCATGCAGCCCGACGAACAGATCTCTCAGGTGCTCGACATCCGCGACTACGAGGTCGCGGACTACCTCGTGCTCGCCACCCGCGACGGCCTGATCAAGAAGACCTCGCTGACCGAGTACGACACGAACCGCACCGGCGGCATCATCGCGATAAACCTGCGCGACGACGACGAACTCGTCTCGGCTCTCCTGGTGGACGAGCACGACGACCTGCTGCTCGTCTCGCGTCACGGCATGTCGCTGCGTTTCACGGCCACCAACGAGTCGCTGCGTCCCATGGGCAGGTCGACCTCGGGCGTGAAGGGCATGACCTTCCGTGACGACGACACGCTGCTCAGCGCCTCCGTCGTCGGTGAAGAGGGCTACGTCTTCGTCGTCACCGAGGGCGGCTACGCCAAGCGCACGGCCGCCGACCAGTACCGCGTCCAGAACCGTGGCGGTCTCGGCATCAAGGTGGCGAAGCTCGCGGAGGCGCGGGGAGACCTCGCCGGCGCCCTGATCGTCGGCGAGGACGACGAGGTGCTCGTGGTGCTGTCCGGCGGCAAGGTGGTCCGCTCCGCCGTCTCCGAGGTGCCGGCCAAGGGCCGTGACACGATGGGCGTCGTCTTCGCCCGCTTCGCGAGCGACGATCGCATCATCGCCGTGGCCCGCAACAGTGAGCGCAATCTCGCGGCCGAGGTCGACGAGAGTGCGGACGCCGTGGCCGAGGCCGTAGTGTCTGTCGAGTCCGTCGAGTCCGTCGACGCCGACACCGAGATCCCCACGACCGACGTCACGTCGGTCGATGCCGAGTCGACCGACGACGAGGCCCCCGGAACCGCCGGAGAGGAAACGAACAATGAGTAGTGTCGCCGAGAGACTGCAGAAGAAGGCGAAACGACCGTCCGGCACCAAGCAGGTCCGTCTCAAGCTGGTCTACATCGACTTCTGGTCGGTCGTGAAGCTGGCCTTCCTGATCTCGGTCGCGATCGGCATCATCACGGTCGTCGCCACCTTCCTCATCTGGGCGATCCTGAACCAGACCGGCATCTTCGACGACCTCGACGCCCTGCTGCGGGACATCCTCGGCGACTCGAGCTTCTCGATCCAGGACACCTTCAACGTCGGCCAGATCATGCTCTTCTCGATCGTGGTGGCCATCCTCAACGTGGTCGTCGGCACGGTCCTCGGGGCAATCGTCGCCGTCCTCTACAACCTGAGCGTGCGCATCACCGGCGGTCTCCTCGTCGGATTCACCAACAACTGATCCACCATTCGAGTCGGTTGAACCCGCCGATTCGAGTTCGCCGTCGTGGTGCTGTAGGCTTTACGACGGTCCGGGGGCTATAGCTCAGGCGGTTAGAGCGCTTCGCTGATAACGAAGAGGTCATAGGTTCAAGTCCTATTAGCCCCACGCAGTACCGGTCTCACATCACGCGCGTCTCCTGACGCGCAGGGTGGTGAGATCGTGCTCGTTCCCCCGGTGACCGGGGGGTCGGGGCCTTAGCTCAGTTGGTAGAGCGCCTGCTTTGCAAGCAGGATGTCGGGAGTTCGATTCTCCCAGGCTCCACTGGATTGCCTTGCCCCTGTCCGCTGACTCCGTCAGCGGACAGGGGCAATTCTCTTCTGCTGGTCTGGGGGCCCTCCGGGCCCGTGTCGGCTTCGCCGACGTGCGTGCAACGTTGGGCCCAAGGCAGTGTCTGTGCTGGTGCTGGTGCTGGTGCTGGGGCTAGGGCCGGATCAGCATCGAATGCTGCAGTCGTCGGGGGCAGGGACGACGAAGGGCCCGCCTCCGGGGAGGCGGGCCCTTCGTGGGGGGTGTAGGGGACTACGCCTTGGTGTCGGCGTCGTCGTCGGCGACCCAGAGCTCGTCGTCGGCACGGAGCGTCTGCACGGCCGCGAACACGAGGGCACCGAGAGCGATGACGCCCACGCCGATCAGCAGGACGCCGCCGACGCCGGGGCCCGACTTCTGCTGGCGCGGCACGTACTTCGCCGCGGCCTTCTTGCCCTGCTTCTTGGCGTTCTTCACGGCCTTCGCGACCTTCGGGTCGTTCGCGAGGTCGAGGTTGCCGAGAGCCGACGAGAACGCCGGGTAGACGTCGTGCTTCAGGCGGTCCTGAGCGACCGACGCGTAGTGCGACCCGGTCGAGAGGCCCTGCGAGACCACGGGGCGGACGTTCGAGTCCACCGCGTGCTTGATCTGGGGGACGACCTTCTTGTTCGCGATCTTGACGGCGTCGTCGCGGTAGCCGCCGATGACCTTGCCGGCGTGGTCGATCACGCCGCGCTGCTCACCCCACACCGCCACAGCGTGCTTCTTGAACTTCTTGAGTTCTTTCTTCTGCTTGCGTGACAGGGCCATGAACGTTCCTCCAACGAGTAGGCAGTGGAGCCAGAGTTGCTGGCCCGTCCCAGTGTGGCACGGAGGTTCCTGACAGGTCACGGAACGGTGCCTGGGGAGTCGCTGGTGCGCAGAGGTGGCTGTGGAAGAATGACGACATGTCAACGCACACCGCTGTCGCCACCCTCACCACCAACCACGGCACCATCAAGGTGAACCTCTTCGGCGACCACGCCCCGAAGACCGTCGCCAACTTCGTCGGCCTCGCCACCGGTACCAAAGAGTGGACCCACCCGGCCACCGGCAAGGTCAGCACCGACAAGCTCTACGACGGCGTCGTCTTCCACCGCATCATCAAGGACTTCATGCTGCAGGGCGGCGACCCGCTCGGCCAGGGCGTCGGCGGGCCCGGCTACCAGTTCGACGACGAGATCCACCCCGAGCTGAACTTCAACGCCCCCTACATCTTCGCGATGGCCAACGCCGGCTCGCGCGGCGGCAAGGGCACCAACGGTTCGCAGTTCTTCATCACGACGGTTCCGACCCCGTGGCTGCAGGGCAAGCACACCATCTTCGGCGAGGTCGCCGACGACGAGTCCAAGAAGGTCGTCGACGCGATCGAGGCCGTCAAGACCGACGCCCGCGACAAGCCCCTCGAGGACGTGGTGCTCGAGAGCGTCACCATCGACGAGGTCTAGGTGACCGATCCGCACGACCGCTCGAACTTCTGCTATCGGCACCCCGACCGGCAGAGCTTCGTCCTCTGCCAGAGGTGCGGTCGCACCATCTGTGGCGAGTGCCAGACGCCCGCCGCGGTGGGGGTCCACTGCCCGGAGTGCGTGAAGGAGGCGCGGGGCAACGCACCGCGCCTCCAACCGCAGGTGGTCGGTCGGGTCCGTAGCGCGTCTCGGCGAGGCGCCCCCGTCGTCACCTACGGCATCATCGGCGTGACCGTCGCGGTGTTCCTCTTGCAGCTCGTGACCGGGACGGGCAACGGCGTGGTCACGCGGGCCCTGGCGTTCTACCCGCCGCTCGAGATCGTGCAGCCCTGGCGCGCCGTCACGACGATGTTCGTGCACGGGAGCATCCTGCACATCCTCTTCAACATGTACTCGCTGTACATCTTCGGGGCAGAACTCGAACGTCAGTTGGGGCGAGGTCGGTTCGCCGCCCTCTACTTCCTCTCGGGGATCGGCGGCTCGGCCGCTGTCGCCCTCCTGGCACCGGGAAGCTTCGTGGTCGGTGCCTCCGGGGCCATCTTCGGCCTCATGGCGGCGTTCTTCGTCATCGCCCGCAGCCTCGGTGGTCGCAGCATCCAGCTCCTGGTGCTGGTCGGCATCAACCTCGCGATCGGGTTCATCGTGCCCGGCATCGCGTGGCAGGCCCACCTCGGGGGCATCGTCGTGGGCGGGGCGATAGCGTTCCTGTTCTCGAAGACCCGTCACCGCTCGAAGCACGCCGTACAGATCCCCGTGCTCGTCGCGATCGGCGTGATCGTCGTCGCGGTGCTCATGGCCAGATCGGCCCAGCTGGTCGGGCTGTTCTAGGCCACCCGGACGGTCAACGACGAGAGGCGGCTCCCCATCGGGGAGCCGCCTCTTCTCGTCGGCCGACGCGATCTCACCCGCCCGAGTTATCCACAGGAAAGTTATCCACAGGGTTTCCCACAATGGGGATAGTTACAGGCGTGTAAGTTCGAAGGTGCGTTCTAGCGCCACCGGGTGGTCATCAGGAACCCGATGAACATGATCCCGAAGCCGACCAAGATGTTCCACGAGCCGAGCGAAGCCACCGGGAGGGTGCTCTGGCTGACGTAGAACACCACGATCCAGGCGAGACCGACGAGCATGAAGCCGAACATGACCGGCTTGAACCACACGGGGTTCGGCGCGTCCTCTGCGGTGCGGGCGGGCTTCGTGCTGCGGTTCGTGTCTTTGGCCATGGCGCACAGTGTACCGTGAGGCCCTTTTCGGTCCTGGGAGGGTCGCCACGTCCGTCCCCGGGTACGCCCGCGTTCTCCACATGCTCTCCACACGTTGTCCACCGGTGGTCGCCACAGTCTCCGGGGGAGCGGAGCCCGCCTAGAATCGAGTCATGACGGACCACGGGGGCGAGGCCCAGCTCTCGAGACGCACGAAGCGTCGCCGTCGATCCCGCGCCTCCTTCGTCAGCGTCCTCGGAGAACTGCTCATCACGGCCGGCGTCCTGGTGCTGCTCTTCATCGGGTGGCAGCAGTGGTTCAACGACCTCGTCGTCGCCGACGCCCACAAGGGCGAGGCGGCACGGCTGAGCGAGCAGTTCGACCAGGCGGCGACTGCGGCCCCCGAGCCGTCGTCCGACGGCTCGTACGGTGAGCCGCCCGTGGGGGCGGCGCCCAGCGAGGCCGAGGAGTTCGCCAACTTCTACGTCCCACGGTTCGGCGCCGACTACGCGGTCCCGATCGCCGGGGGGACGAGCACCGTGCGAACACTCAACAAGATCGGCATCGGCCACTACGACGAGACGCAGATGCCCGGCCAGGTCGGCAACTTCGGCATCGCCGCCCACCGGACCACCTACGGGGCGCCGTTCAACGAGATCGCCGACCTGCAAGAGGGCGACAAGATGTACGTCCAGACCCAGGACGGTTGGTTCACGTACTCGTTCCGCAACCTGCAGTACGTCCAGGCCACGCAGGTCTCGGTGCTGCAGCAGGTGCCCGACGCTCCCGACGTGTCGGCGACCTCGGGCGACCGCCTGATCACCCTGACGAGTTGCAATCCGATGTTCACCGCCCAAGAACGCATCGTCGCCTACGGTGTGTTCGACTCGTGGCAGCCGCTGTCGGCCGGCGCACCCGCCGAGCTCGCCGCTGCCGGAATCGGAGGCTGACTTTGTACGCCGCCCTCTGGCGCATCCTGCCCGGACCCTGGTGGGTCAGGCTCGTGCTCGTGCTCGTCCTGATCGCCGCCGTGCTGTTCGCCCTCGTCGAGTGGGTCTTCCCCTACGTCAACGAACTCCTGCCCACCCCCGACGTCACCGTGGAGCAACCATGACGCGCATCCTCGTCCTCGACAACTACGACAGCTTCGTCTACACGCTGAACGGGTACCTGCAGCAGTTGGGCGCCGAGACGGACGTCGTGCGCAACGACGCGTTCGACGCGGCCGACACCGCCGACCGCATCGCCGAGTACGACGCCGTGCTGCTGTCGCCCGGCCCGGGGACCCCCGCGGCCGCCGGCGTCTCCATCGACGTCGTGCACGCCGCCCTGGCGGCCGACAAGCCGCTGCTGGGCGTCTGCCTCGGGCACCAGGCCATCGCCGAGGCGCTAGGGGCCACCGTGACGCACGCCGACGAACTGATGCACGGCAAGACGTCGAAGGTCGAACACGACGACAGCGCGTTCTACGACGGGGTCCCGCAGCCGTTCACCGCGACGCGGTACCACTCGCTCGCCGTGGTGGACGAGACGGTGCCCGAGACGCTCGAGGTGACCTCGCGCACCACGGGCGGCGTCATCATGGGCCTCCAGCACCGTTCCGCGCCGGTCTACGGCGTGCAGTTCCACCCCGAGTCGGTGCTGACCCAGGGCGGCTACCAGATGATCGGCAACTGGTTGTCGGTCGCCGGCTTGCCGGGGGCAGCCGTGACGGCCCGGGGGCTCGACCCGCTCGTCGACCTGGGCTGAACGTCCGAGCCCGTCGTCCGTACATCGAAGTCCGAGCGTCGTGCTCCCGGCGTCTCGCTCCGAGCGTCGAACTGGCTTCGTCGGACCTCGGCGTCCCTCCGTGGCTTTTGCGAGGGCTCAGCCGGTGCAGATGCGCAGGGTGACCGCCGAGCCCTGAGCCACGTCGCCGGGCGGGACGCTCATGCCCGACACCGTCTCACCGGTGCAGCCGGGGTCGGCCTGCGGGGTGACCGCCAGACCGAGCTGGTCGCGCAGGGTCGTGATGGCTTCTTCTGAGGGCTGGCGGGTGACGTCGGGAAGCTGCACGAGACCGTTGGACACCACGATGTCGACACCCGAGCCGAGGGCGACCTGCGCAGCCGCTGCCGGATCGGACGAGAGGACGGACCCCTCGGGAACGGTGGGCGAGTAGTCGGAGCTCTGCTGGCCCCGTTCGAGACCAGCATCGGTGATGGCCTGCCAAGCGGCGTCGACGGTCTGACCGGTGACCGACGGCATGGCGACGAGTTGGGGCCCCGACGAGACGGTCACCGTGACGGCGAATTCTTTCGGGACGGACGTGCCGGGCTCCGGATCGGTCGACACGATGTCGCCGGCGTCGATCGTCGGGCTGGTGGCGTCGGCACGGACGACCGTCAGGCCCAGGTCGTCGAGGCGGGCGGACCCGGTCTCGAAGCTGACCCCGACGAGGTCGGGGATGCGGGACGACTGGGCGTTGTCGACGGTGGGAGGCGTCAGGTTGACCACCCAAAAGACGACGGCGACGATGACGACGGCCACGAGCACGATGCCCGCCCAGATCCAGGCGACGGGCGGCCGGGTCTGCGTTCGTTGGGGCCGTCCGGTGTCGTCCGACTGCAGTTCTTTCAGCGCGGCCTCGCTGCCCGCATTCGCGTGCGGGTTGACGCCGAAGAGCGTGGAGCCGGCGTCGACCGCGTGCGGCCGGCGGGCCGGAGCACGACCGGCGCCCGCGGCTTCGAGATCGTCGCGGAACTCGGCGGCGCTCTGGAAGCGGTCGAAGCGGTCTTTGGTGAGCGCGTGCAGGACGACGGCGTCGAGCGCCGGACTGACCTGTCGCTCGAGCGTGCTCGGGGGGACGGGAGGCTCGCTGACGTGACGGTAGGCGACCGCGACGGCGCTGTCGCCGGTGAAGGGCGGCTTGCCCGTGAGCAACTCGAAGAGCATGACGCCGGTCGAGTAGAGGTCGGTGCGGGCGTCGACGGTCTCGCCGCGCGCCTGCTCGGGGCTGAAGTACTGCGCGGTGCCGAGGATGGCCGTCGTCTGCGCGACGGTGGCCGCCGAGTCGCTGATGGCGCGGGCGATGCCGAAGTCCATCACCTTGACCTGGCCCGAGTTGGTCAACATGACGTTGCCGGGCTTGATGTCGCGGTGGACCACGCCCGCCCGGTGCGAGTACTCGAGGGCCGTCAGCACGCCCGAGGTGACCCGCACGGCCTCGTCGGGGTCGAGTGGGCCTTCGGCGACGATGTCCTTGAGCAGACGCCCCTCGACGTACTCCATGACGATGAAGGGGACGACCACGTCGAGCCCGCGGCGGTCGCGGACGACCTCTTCGCCGGCGTCGAAGACCCGGACGATGGTCGGGTGGGCCATGCGGGCGGCGGCCTGGGCCTCTTGGCGGAACCTCGACCGGAAGGCCGGATCGGTCGCGAGGCTGGGCTTCATCAGCTTGACGGCGATCTTGCGGCCGAGTCGGGCGTCGGTGCCGACGTGGACGTCGGCCATGCCACCGCGGCCGATCAGGTCACCGATCTGGTACCGGTTGGCGAGGAGATGGATGCTCTCTCTCACACCTTCAGCCACGCCTGTTCTCCCAACGACCCACCCCTGTCTGGCGACACGGTCGGAGCCAGTGTACCGGGGCGGTAGCCCCCGGACTGGGTACGGACCTAGGCCGAAGGGATGATTGTCAGGGCTTCGTGACCCCGGTCGTCTGCACGACCGGGGTCACGATCGGACCTACTGAGGGTCGGTGCCCTCCGAGGGGCTCGGGGCCGGTGACGTGGCCGGGGCCGTCACCGTGATGGTGACTCCCGGCGACGGCTCGGACGCGATCTGACCGCAGTTGGCCACGTAGCTGACCGTGAGGTTGCCGGCAGCCGAGGCGGTCACCGTGAGGGACGTCGCGTTGGCACCGAGGCCCCCGGCCGACTGACCCGAGGTGTCGGTCCCGCCGGTGATCGTGTACGAGTAACCCGTCAGCGAGTAACCGGTCGGGCACCCCGTGTAGGCGGGCCAGTTGATGGTGGCGGTGTCGCCGGCCTCGATCTGGCCCGGGGTGGCGGTGGGCGTCGAGGGCTGGGCAGGGGTCGGGGCCGCGCGGTAGATGTAGATCGTCACCGACGAGCCCTTCTCGAGGGCACCCGTCGGGTCGATGCTGGCGACGGTGCCGACCTGGTCGGGGCTCGGAGCGCTCGACCCGGCGTCGGCCGAGTCGACCTGCAGGCCGAGTTCTTCGAGGGAGGCGCGGGCAGCGGCCTCGGTCAGCCCCACGTAGTCGCCCGAGGACACCGTCACGGACGTCGGGGTCGGGGTCGGCGTCGGAGTCGTCCGGGTCGGCGTCGGCGTGCTGCTCGAGGTCGTCGGCGCGGGTGCGGGATCGTCGGTGTTGCCGACCGCGAAGACGATGCCGACGACGAGGGCGATGACGGCCAGGACGGCGAGGACGATCAGCGGCCAGAACCACGGACTGCGCTTCTTCTCGTCGGGTTCGTCGTCGCCGTCGCGCAGGGCGTCGGGATCGGCCGAACCGGCCACGTAGCCCGCGGCAGCACCGCCGGCGGCGCTCTGGGCCCGGGTGGCCATCGGATCGAACAGTTGCGTCGTGGCGTCCTGGGCGTTGAAGGCCTGGGTCGCCGTGTCGGCGGGCGTGGCGGCGACGGCGCTGATCGCCGGGACGGCGACGGTCGCGGCGGCCACGTCGCCGCGGCGGAGGGCCCGAGCGGCCTGGGCGAGGGCTGAGGCCGTCGCCGGCCGTTCGCCCGGCTTCTTGGCGATGCAGGACAGGACGAGACGACGAACGGGTTCGGAGACCGTCGACGGGAGGTCGGGCGGCTGTTCGTTGATCTGTGCCATCGCGATGGCGACCTGGGACTCGCCCGTGAACGGTCGACGACCGGCCAGGGCCTCGTAGGCGACGATGCCGAGCGAGTAGATGTCGGTGCTGGGGGACGCCGGGTGGCCGCTCGCCTGCTCGGGCGAGAGGTACTGCACGGTGCCCATGACCTGGCCCGTGGCCGTCAGCGGAACCTGGTCGGCGATGCGTGCGATGCCGAAGTCGGTGATCTTCACCCGGCCGTCCGGGGTGACGAGCAGGTTGCCGGGCTTGATGTCGCGGTGCACGAGACCTGCGGCGTGGGCGGCCTGGAGGGCCGAGGCGGTCTGCGCGACGATGTCCAGGACCTTGTCGGTCGGCAGGACGCGGTCGCGCTCGAGGACCGTCGACATGGCCTCGCCGGGGACGAGCTCCATCACCAGGTAGGCGCTGCCCTCTTCTTCGCCGTAGTCGAAGACGTTCGCGATGCCCTCGTGGTTGACCAGGGCCGCGTGACGGGCCTCGGCACGGAAGCGCTCGAGGAATCCGGGATCGCCCAGGTACTCGTCCTTGAGGATCTTGATGGCGACCGTGCGGCCGATGACGAGGTCGGTGGCTTCCCAGACCTCGCCCATGCCGCCGATGGCGACTCGGGTCGACAGCTGGTAACGCCCACCGAAGGTGACTCCGCCGGATGGTCTCATTTGTTCAGCACCGCCTCTAGTACTTTCTTCGCGATCGGTGACGCGACACTGTTGCCGAATGCGGACTGGCCCTGTCCGCCGCCGTTCTCGACGACGACCGCGACCGCGACCTCGGGGTCAGCAGCAGGCGCGAACCCGGTGAACCAGAGGGTGTACGGCTCGCCGGGGCCGTTCTCGGCCGTTCCTGTCTTGCCGGCGACGTCGACGCCGTCAATTCTTGCATTGCTCGCCGCACCGTTCGCGACGTCCTGCACCATCATGTCGGTCATCGTGGCCGCAGTCTGGGAGCTGATGGGCTTGCCGTACTCCGAGGGCGAGAAATCCTCGACCGGGCTCAGGTCGGGGTTCAGGACGCTCTGGATTAAGGTCGGGTTCATCTCGGTGCCGCCGTTGGCGATGGCGGACGAGACCATGGCCATCTGCAGGGGCGTCACGCGGTCGGAGCCCTGCCCGAAGGACTGCAGCATGAGGGTGGCGTCGTTGATGGCCTGGCCCTTGGAGTCCTCGATAGGGAACTGGCTCGGTGTGACGGCCTGGGGGACGCCGATGGAGTCGTCGCCGAAGCCGAACTTCTCGGCCTGATCCTGGAGGGCCTTGGCACCGAGGGCCTGGCCGAGCTGCGCCATGGGGATGTTGCACGACAGGCGGAGGGCCGTCGCGATGGTGGCCGTCTCGCCGCCGCCGCAGCTCCCGCCCTCGGCGTTGTTGATGTTCGTGCTGGTGCCGGGCAGCGTCAGGGTCGACGGGTTGGGGAAGGCGCTGTCGGGCGTGTAGTCGCCGCTCTCGAGCGCAGCCGCCGTCGTGATCAGCTTGAAGGTCGACCCCGGTGCGTACAGGTCGCCCTGGATCGCCCGGTTCTGCAGCGGAGCCGAGGGGTCGGCGATCAGCGAGTCGTAGGCGTCGGTGACGGTCTGACGGTCGTGGCTGGCGAGCGGGTTGGGGTCGTAGCTGGGCTTCGAGACCATCGCGAGGATCTTGCCGGTCTTCGGGTCCATCGCGACGACCGAGCCCGAGTTCGAGCCGAGGGCGTCGTAGGCCGCCTGCTGGACGGTGGGGTCGAGGGTGAGGTTGACCGTGGCCCCCTCGGGGTCCTGACCCGTGAGCAGCGAGTTGACCTGGTCGAAGAACTGCGAGTTCGCGTTGCCCGTGAGGTACCGGTTCATGGCGTCCTCGATGCCTCGGGATCCCTGACCCAGCGTGTAGTAGCCGGCGACGGGTGCGTAGAGGTCGGGCTGCGAGTAGGTGCGCTGGAACTCGTACTGGTCGTCGACGGGGGTCGACTGCGCGATCGCCTGGCCGCCGACCAGGATGGGACCGCGCTGCGCCGAGTAGCTGGCGAGCAGGGCCCGCGAGTTGCGGGCGTCGGCGTTCAGCGCGTCGGCCTGGAACGCCGTGATGTAGGTCGTCGAGAGGAAGAGCGCGACGAACATGGCGAGCACCACGTAGCTCACGCGTCGGAGTTCTTTGTTCATCAGCCGATCACCAGCCTCGGTTGGTTGCGCACGGAGTCGGACAGTCGCAGCAGCAGGGCCACGATGATCCAGTTGGCCACGAGCGACGAGCCGCCCGCGGCGAGGAAGGGAGCGGTGAGGCCCGTGAGCGGGATCACCCTCGTCACGCCACCCATGACCACGAAGACCTGCAGGGCCACGACGAAGGCGACGCCGACCCCGAGCATGCGACCGAAGTCGTCCTGACCCACGAAGCCGATGCGGAACCCGCGGGAGACGAGCAGGAGGTAGAGCGCCAGGATGGCGAAGAGCCCGGTGAGGCCGAGTTCTTCGCCGAGCGACGCGAAGATGTAGTCGCTCTCGGCGAGCGGGGTGGTCTGCGGACGGCCCTGACCGAGCCCCGTGCCGATCAGTCCGCCGTTCGCCAGGCCGAACAGACCCTGCACGAGCTGGAAGGACCCGCCGACGGCGTCGTACTCGGACTGGGCGAAGGGGTTGAGCCAGGCGGCGAAACGGCCCTGCACGTAGCCCAGGAAGGTGCTGGCGATCAGGGCCCCTCCGAGGAACAGGCCGACGCCGAGCACGATCCAGCTCGCGCGCCCCGTGCCCACGTAGATCATGACGAGGAACAGCCCGAAGTAGAGCAACGAGGTGCCGAGGTCGCGCTGGAAGATCAGGACGCCCATGGCGACGAGCCAGACGATGAGGATCGGCCCGAGGTCGCGTGGTCGCGGGAACCGCATGCCCAGGATCTTCGGCCCCATGAGCGAGAGGTTGTCGCGGGCGGTGACGAGGTAGCCGGCGAAGAAGATGGCCAGCGTGATCTTGGCGATCTCGCCCGGCTGGAACGAGAACGGTCCGATGTCGATCCAGACGCGGGCGTTCAGCCCCTCGCGGCCGATGCCCGGCAGGAGGGGCAGCAGCAGCAGCACGATCGACACGAACATCGCGATGTAGCGGTACCGCGAGAGCACCCGGTAGTTGCGGATCACGAGAAGCACGGCGAGGGCGATCACCATCGCGAGGACGGTCCAGACCATCTGCTTGATGCCCAGCGCGCCCCAGCCCTCACGCCCCTCGGCCAGGTCGAGGCGGTAGATCATCGCGATGCCGATGCCGTTCAGGGTGACGGCGATCGGCATGACGAACGGGTCGGCCTCGCGGGCGACGACCCGCAGGACGACGTGGAAGATCAGGGCCAGGCCGAGCACCATCGAGCCGGCGATCAGCACGGTCGGGTCGACCTCGCCGGTCGCACCGAGCTGGACCAGCACCATCGCTCCGGCGGCGACGCCGCAGGCGATCAGCAGCATGAGCAGTTCGAGGTTGCGGAGGCGCGCGGGTTCGCGCAGGCGCAGCGAGATCGCCTGCGTCATGTTCGTGGGACGCGACGCCTTCGCGGACGGCTTGCGCGCGCCTCCTACGCGACCGATGACCTCGGTCGCGTCACCACCGGGTGCGTCAGGGGTTGCTGGCATCGGCCAACCTCTCGACGATGGCCCGGGCGTCCGCGAGGGAACCGGCGTTGATGGTGTCTTCGACGGTGGTCTGCGTGTAGTTCGGCAGGTCGTCGACCTGGACGTCGGTGGTCTCGTAGACGCTCGAGAGGCCGATGGGCCCGAGGCTCTGTTGCACGCCCTTGTAGATGACGACCGTGCCCCGCTCTTCGCCCACGTAGTAGTGGTCTTGCGTCCACTGGTAGGTCAGCACGAGCCCGGCGACGAGCGCGGCGATCGCGACGACGAGGGCGGTCAGCCAGGTGATGCGGCGACGGCGACGGCGACGTTTGTCTTCGGCGATGAGCTCGGCGAGGTACTCGTCGCTCTCGGGCTCGAAGTGGCTGTCTTCCGGCGTCGTGGCGACCTTGAGCGGGTGCAGCAGGATCGTCGGCAGACGGAGCTGCTTGCGCCCGGCATCGCTGTCGAAGCTGAGGGGTGCGGCGGCCGACCCGACCGTGACGGGTTCGTCGAGTGCCGAGTCGCCCGACTCGTCGACGTCGACGATGACGACGGTCACGTTGTCGGGGGCGCCGTGGTCGAGGGTCTCCTTCACGAGACGCCGGGCCGTCTGCTCGGCGTCGAGACCCATGGCCATGGCCTTCTTGATGCGCTCCTCGGCGAGGTAGCTGCTGAGGCCGTCCGAGCAGATCAGCCAGCGGTCGCCGGGCTGCGTGCCGAGGGTCGCCGTGTCGATCTCGGGTGCCGCGTCGACGTCGCCGAGCACGCGCATCAGCACGCTGCGTCGGGGGTGGACCGCCGCTTCTTCGGGCGTGATGCGACCGCTGTCGACCAGGCGCTGCACGAAGGTGTGGTCGGCGGTGATCTGGCTGAGCTCGCCCTCGCGGAACAGGTAGATGCGCGAGTCACCGATGTGGGCGATCGCCATGCTGTCACCGACGCGCAGCATGGCGCTGACGGTGGTGCCCATGCCGGTGAGCTCTTGGTGTTCGAAGACGGTCTCGGCCAGCAACTGGTTCGCGGCGATCAACGACGACTGCAGCGCGAACTCGGCGTCACCCGGCGAGGTGTAGACGCGGTCGGTCTCGCGGATCCGTCGGATCGCGATGGCCGAGGCCACGTCGCCGCCCGCGTGCCCGCCCATGCCGTCGGCGACGACGAAGAGTTGCGTGCCGGCGTAGCCGCTGTCTTGGTTGTTGGACCGGATCTTGCCCACGTTGGACAGAGCGGCACTCTTGGCGTGCGTCGTCATGAGGGCCTACCGCCGGAGCTCGAAGCTCGTCTGCCCGATCGTCACGGTCGCGCCCGTGGGCACGGGGGTGGGGACCGACACGCGCTCACCGGCGAGGAACGTGCCGTTGGTGGAGTCGAGGTCTTGCACGACCCAGCGGCCGTTCCAGAGCATGAGGCGCGCGTGGTGGGTCGAGGTGTAGTCGTCGCGGATCACGAGGTTGCTCTCTTGGGATCGCCCGATGGTGAGCGGCCCGTCGCCGAGGGGCATCTCGAGGCCGGCCTTGGCGCCCTTGGTGATGACCAGGCGCGTGGCGCGCCCGTCACCCTGCGGCGTCGGTGCCGGCGCGGCGGGCGCGGGACGCGGGGCGGGGGCAGGAGGCGCGGTGGCGGTCGAGCTCGCCTTGCCGGGTGTGGCGTCGGCGGGCATCTTGCGCGCCCGCTGCCCGAAGAGGTCGCTCCGCAGCGCGAACACGATCACGAAGACGAACAGCCACAGGACGGCCAGGAAGCCGAAGTGGAGCACCAGCAGGGTGAGGGCTGAGGTCATCGTCGGCCACCCGTGGAGTCGGGCCCGTCGAAGGGGTCGGGCGTCGATGACTGGGGGAGCACGCGGAACACGATACGCGTACGACCGATCTGGATCACCGAATCGGGCTGCAGCGGCGCCTTGGTGAGGGGGTTGCCGTTGAGCTTCGAGCCGTTCGTCGAGCCGAGGTCGCGGACCTGGGCGCGTGACCCGTCCCACAGGATCTCGACGTGCTGACGGGAGGTACCGGTGTCTTGAACGGTGATGTCGGCGTCGCTGCCGCGGCCGATGATCGTGCGGGCACCGCTGAGCTCACGGCGCTTGCCGTCGATCTCGACGAACGGCTTCCACTGCACCTCGCCACGCAGGTTGCGAGAGTCGACCGACATGATGCCGACGCTCAGCGAGTCGTCCTGGCGGAGGCGGATGCCGAGGGGCCCGGCGAACTGGTACCCCTGGGCGGTGGCGTGACGCTGCGTGAGCTGCGTGAGCTCGTCGATCAGGGCCGGACCGATGCCGGACATCTTCTCGTAGTCGATGGGGGCGAGGCGCACCTGGAGCTCGTTGGGCACGAGGATGCGGTCACGCGAGACCACCGCGGCCTTGGTGTCGAGCTCGCGGCGCAGCGCGTTCGTGATCTCGAGTGGTTGCACGCCCGAACGGAACGTCTTGGCGAAGGCACCGTTGACGGCACGCTCCAACCCGCGTTCGAAATTGTCGAGCAGTCCCATGGGTCTCCAGGTTCGGGGTCTCTGGTCGCCCGATCTTAGCCCGAACGAGTGAAAGGTACTCACCGCTGCTCTTCCGGGCCTCTGACGCGTGCTAAAGTCTACGAGTTCGCGCGAGTGGCGGAATTGGCAGACGCGCTGGCTTCAGGTGCCAGTGCTCGAAAGGGCGTGGGGGTTCAAGTCCCCCCTCGCGCACGAACGTGAAGGCTCACCTCCGGGTGGGCCTTCTCTCTTTCCCGGCTCTGGTCCCACCCGTCGCCGTCGGCCCGTGCAGTGGTTGTCTGGTGCGATGAGCCAGCAGGGCGCGGTCGTGTTCGAGTTCGACGAGGTGCTCTTCGACGAGTTCCCGAAGGCCCCGTGGGTGCCCCGCAACCAGCGCATCGTCGTCGACTCCGACCGCCGCGTGGTGGGTCGCCGCGACGGCGTCGTGGTCAGCGTCACCGACCTGCCCCCGGTGTACGCGCACGCCGACATCGGGCCGAGGATCAGCAGCATGCAGTCCTTCGTCACCGTCGGTGACCAGGTCGCGTGGATCGTCCGGACCGTCGAGGGCACGCGGTTCACCTCGTCCGCCGACGACCTCGACGAGGAGGCGCGGCTCGAGATCGCGAGGGACGCCACCCTCCACGGGTTCCTCGACGACCTCGAGTGCATGGTCATCGCCGACCTGTCGGACATGCGATTCGGACAGGACCGCGAACTGACGCGCTGCCATCTCGAGGTGACCCGCGCCTCCGGGGGGCCGGTCACCTGGGCGCTCGTCGTCGAGGGCACGGGGCACCGGATCGAGACGGACACGGTCGAGGCCGCGGAGTTCGTCGGCCGGCAGCTCAACGACATCGCGATCGACGGCGACCCGCTCGCCCTCGAAGCCGTGCTGCCGCTCTGAGGCGTCTCGGCCTGATCAGCCGGTCAGGCCGGTCACGGAGAGCCTCCGGCCGATCGCGAGGCGACGACGGCGGCGAGCCAGCCAGGGATCGCCTCGGCGGGCCGTGGGTACGACTCGAGATCGTCGAGGTAGGCCTGGTCGTCGATCCAGGTGTGAGGAGCGCGGTGGTCGAAGTCGAACGAGGTGCCGAGCTTGCCGGCGGCGGTGACCCGGAAGCGGGCGCTGAACCACGATCCGACGTCGGCTCGGTACATGAGCCGTCGGAGGTCGGAGGCGGCGGCGCCCGCCTCGTCCGTGTCGGGAGTGGACGACTCGTGGCCGGCTTCGTCGAAGAAACCCACGGATGCCACCCGGACGCCTCCGACCTCGGAGAAGTCGAACTCCGCCCGGACGGAGCCTCGAGGCATCATGCGGTGGACGGCGAGACCCACCCGACGGAGGGCATCACGTTCGGTCGGCACGCGGCCACCGCCGTCGTCGTGTTCGCTCATCGCTCGGCCCCGCCGCCACCGTCGGCTCGGCCGGCCAGGTCGTGGCGGGTCGGGGCACCGGCGAGGATGGCGGCGAGCCAGTCGGGGGTGTTCTCGGGGGTGCGGGGGAACTCATCGAAGTCGGCTCGGTAGGCCTCGGCGGCGAAGTGGCCCAGTTCGGGTTCGTTGTCGTAGTCGAATCGCGTGCGGAGCTTCCCTTCCGCCGTGACCGTGAACCAGGCGGTGAACCATGTTCCGGCCCTCGGCCTGTACATGGCCTCTCTGAGTTCACGAGCACGGAGGGTGGAGTCCCTCGTGCCCATGATGGAGTCGTCCGTCCCGTCCGGGCGGTAGAGGCGCTTCTTTCCGGAGGAGACACCACCGACGATGCTGATCTCGGCCTCGATGCGATCGAAGCCCGCTGCGATCTCGCCATGAAGAGCCAGACCGACCCCTCTCAGCGCAGAGCGCCCTTGCTCGAGTCCGGGTGGGTTCTCATGTCGTGTCATGACTCGGGTTCTCCCTTCGGCTCATGTGTGCCACCCCTGCCGACGAGGTCGTGGCGGGTCGGGGCACCGGCGAGGATGGCGGCCAGCCAGTCGGGGGTGTTCTTCGGCGTGCGGGGGAACTCGTCGAAGTCGGCGCGGTACGCCTCGGCGGCGAAAGACCCGAGCTCGGGCTCGTGGTCGTAGTCGTACCTCGCACTGAGCTTCCCCCCGGCGGTGACGGTGAACACGCCCGTGAACCACGTCCCGGCTTCGGGTTTGCTCATGACCCTCCGGAGATCGCGGGCCGCCCGGAAGACGCCACGACCGGACGAGAGAGAGGTCGAGCTGCCGTTTGCGGCATGCAGCTCGATCGTGCCGGCTGTCACTCCGCCGACCACGCTGATCCGGGCGATCACTCGATCGTGGTCGCGCGGGATGACGGCATGGAGCGCTTTGCCGAGGATGCGGAGTGCGTCCCTCTCGGCAGGCATGCCGTGGGGCTCCGAGTCGTGAGCGGACGGCACGGGCCCGAGTACTCCTGAGTCCGCCAGTTCTCTCGAGGTCGTGAGGCATGCCTCGAGGTAGGCATCGGGCGATGTGCCGCCTCCGACGAGGATCAGGGTCCCGCCCGTCGTCGACTGCGCGGTCGCGACCGACAGCCCCACCTCACGTGCAAGTGGATGCGAGCATGCGGCGTCTGTGCCGCTGGCGTGAGTCACGGCAGTGGGCCCGCGACGGAGGAGATCAGGAGGACGTGCTCGCGCATGTCGACGACCTCGAGGGACGCAGCAGATCGTCGGCCTCCGAGGGCGAGCAGCGGGCTGAAACCGAAGCATTCGTCGGAGCGGGGCACCCCGAGACGCTCCCGCGCCTCCGGGAAGGGGCTCCAGTCGAAGTAGTCGGGGTCGGCCAGGAACGACTCGTAGCCGAGGATGACGAGGAGCGTCGAGAGCCTGTTGGCGATGATCCGGCTCGTGCCCCGTCGAAATTCGAGGAGGTGCGCTCGGCCGTCGAGCCAGACGACCAGGTCTCCGAGGGCGGACGACATCAGGGGCGTGGCCGCCGCGAATCGAGGTGCGACCTCGGCGAGGACGTCCTGCCACGCGGTGGGGTCGACGATGCGCAGGTACCCGTCAGCCGTCGCGCCCAGCCCGTGGTCACGCCACAGGGCCACGACGTCGTCGGGAAGACGCTCGACAGCGGCGTCGAGGCTGGCGGAGGACAGTGGAGGCCCTGGCATCAACGGCTGCGTCACGTGACTCCAGCCCTGTTGCGCGAGTCCATGTCTCGACTCTCAGACGGGACCCTCGTCACGGCCGACGAGGTCGTGCCGGGTGGGCGCACCCGCGAGGATCGCGGCGAGCCACTCGGGCGTGTTCTCGGCAGTCCGGGGAAAATCCTCGAAGTCGGCACGATATTCCTCGGCACCGAAGTGACCTAGTTCGGGTTCGTTGTCGTAGTCGTACTGTGCGCTGAGTTTTCCGGCGGCCGTCACGGTGAAGACGGCGGTGAACCACGTGCCTGCCCCTGGCTTGTACATCAGGCGCCTCAGTCGACGAGCCGCTTCGAACGTGCGTCGCGCGGGAGCAGCCGACTCCTGGGAGCCGTCGGCTGCGAAGAGCAACGTCTCGCCGGCCATCACACCCCGAGCCATGCTTGTCTGCATGCGGATGCGGTCGGAACCCGAAGGAATCAGTGCAAGGAGCTGCGAACCCAGTTCTCTCAGTGCATCACGTTCTGCTTCGAGACCCGACTTCACCTTGTCGTCACCGGACATTGTCGTAGAACTCCTGTCGTAGCGGTTGACCGTGAGCCTGGATCTTGACTTGGACACCGGTCGGGACTGTGTTCGTGCCCTCGTACTCCGGAAGCACTTTGAGGTCGGCGGCGCCTCCGTCGGACGCGGTCAGGGCTTGCCGGAGTTCGCGTTCGAGGTTACCGAAGGAGTGGCCCCGGCCGCGATTGACCTCTCGGAGCATCGGCACGATGTTGATCTTCTCGCCGCCGCCGCCGAACATGTTGGCCAGGAGGTGGCCTCCCTCGTACCCGACACCGCCCTCCTTGCCGATGCGCTTCTGCACCGACTCGGACCGGTCGGCATCGCCGAGTTGGAGGTCGTCGAACTCGGCGAGCACCGTGCGGCTGGCGTGGTCCGTGACGTAGACGTGCTTGCCACCGACGACGTAGGTCGTGTCCGCGGCGGGCTGCATGAGGTCGTAGTTCAGGTTGCCCTTGCCGCCGTACTCGGTCTCGACGTGGACGATGCGACCTGTCGCGTCGGTCGAGAACACACCCCGGCCAGGCACCGTGTACGCCGTGTCCGGGGCGAGGACCTGACCGTGGGCGAACGGCTTCTCCTTCGTCGGCAGGTCGGAGCCCGAGACCGTCACGTGGTGCTCGACGGCCGGTGTGGCGTGCGGCGTCGGTTCGGTCGGGGTGGGCGTCCGGTCAGGGCCCGACAGGTCGAGCTCCCCGATGTCCGTGTCATGGCCGCCACCGGCTGACCGGTCAGGGGTTGCACCCGCGCCGTCGACGGGACCGTCGGCCCGACCGGGCTCGTCCGTCCCAGGGCCGTCCGCGCGACCTGCGTCGCTCGTCCCAGGGCCGTCGGCCCGACCTGCATCGCTCGATCCGGCACCGTCGGCCCGACCGGCATCGGACGCCCCGCCGCCGTCGCCACGTTCGAGCAGCGTCGTGCCGCCTGATCCGGGGTCGGCGGCGCGGGCGGCACCGGCGGCCGGGTCGGAGCCGGTGCCACCACCCGCGTGAGCGGACGCGTCGGCGTGCGTGGCGGACGCGGCTCGCGCCTCCTCGGCTGTTCGACCGAGGTCGCCGTAGTCGGCGAAGTCCTCGAGCTTCGACAGCGAGCCGAAGTCGACGGTCTCGCCCGCCTTCAGGTCGCCGGTGAGACCGGAGAACTCGACGTCGGTCATGCGCTCGAGGGCGGCCATCGTGTCGGTCAGACCGTCGAGGTCGTCGAGTTTCGACAGGCCGCCGGCGTGCTCGCCGAACTCCGCGACGAGGTCCTCGACCCGTGACAGGCCCTTCGGCAGGTGCGACGCGTCCTCCGCCACCTCGGCCAGCCGGCCGGTGAGGGTCGCCGCCCGGGCCGCGCCCGACCCGACCTTGAGGCCCGCTCCGACCTGGCCCGCACCCGGGATGAAGAACGAGGCGACGTTCGCCACCGCGAAGGTGCCGGCGGCGACCGGGTCCTCTTCCCACTGCTCGGGCGTGCCGACGATTCCGCCGACCATGCCGTCCATCGTCTGCTTGTAGTTGTCGCGGAGGCCGCGCAGCGATTCCGGTACGGCCGAGTCGGGCAGGTTCGCGAGGGCGGGCGCCACCGGGAAGGCCACCGTGATGGCGAGGGCGCCGAGACCGGTCAGCATGCCGGTCCACGCCTCGCCGGCGAACGACCAGTCGTGCTTCCAGCCGTTCGCGGCGTCGAAGCCGACGAGCGACACGGTGCCCTCGACGAAGCTGGTGCCGAACTCGACGAGTCCGTCGCCGACCGACTCCTGGCACGACCGCTCGCCCTTGCCCTGGGCACCCCACGGGTTGTCCTCGGCGAGGTCGAGCTGCTCACCCGTCACGGCGGTCTGCGGAGCCACGCAGAGGTCGTCACGCAGGGCGTTGACGCCGTTCTCGAACTCGACCCGGGCCGCGTCGATCTTCGCGATCTCGGCGTTGTACTGCGACTGCAGCTCGTTGTTGCGCTCGACCGACGGTGTGTGCTCGTTCCACGGGATGGTCGTCTCGCCCTGGCCCTCGGGCACGATCGGCACCCCGCCGCCGCTCATCTGGCTGGCCTGGAAGAGCGGGTTGTCGGGGTCGTAGAAGTCGAGGGTCACGCCGCCGGCCACCGACGCGCGGAAGGCGTTCGCCTCGGTCACGAGCTCTTTGATGCGCGCGACCGGTGCCGTGACCGACTCGGCGAGCGTCTCGAGGAGGTCGGCCACCGTCGAGAGCTTGCCGGCGACGGCCTCGGCGTCGGTGCGCACCGGGTCCATCGAGGCGAACAACTGCGGCCCCTCGGGTGCGGTGTACGACGCGGACAGCCCCGACCAGTCGGTCATCACGGCCTCGGCGTTCGTCGTGACCGCGGTCGACGTGGTCTTGTAGCCCGCCGCCGCCGACGCGATCGACTCGGGCACGATGTCGAGACCGTAGAACTCGGACGGTGCGATCAGCGACCCCTTCGTGGCCATCAGCGACCCCCCTCGAAGAAGCTGAGGTCGCCCGACTCGGCGGCCTGCACGGCGGCGGACTGCGTCTGCGCGGCCATCTCCTCGTCGCCGTTCACGTAGGCCAGCGTCGCGTCACCCGCCCCGGTCGCGCAGGCGAGGATGCGCGCGTTGATGCCCTGCACACGGTTCGTCTCGGACGAGATCAGGTCGACGACGGCCACGGCCGACGACACGAGGATGTCGCTGCCCACGCCGGCGTTCAGCTCGCCCTGGGCGGTCTCGACGTCGGCGAAGGTGCCCGCGAACGTCTCGGCCGAGCCCTGCACCTTGGTGAGGACGGCCACCACGCCGTCGGGTTCGATGCTCCATGCGGTCATCGGTCGTCTCCTGTCGTCACGAGGGTGCCCTGCACGTCGTCGGCCAGGCGCCGGGCCAGCGCCTGGGTGAGCGGCCCGTCGAAGGGGCCGTAGGCCTCGGTCCACCAGCGGTCGGTGGCGGGGTGGTCGTTCGGTCGGCCCGCGGGGTGGTCCTGGGACGCCGGGTCGGTCACCCGCAGGCCGAGGCCGCGCCGCGCCTCCCGGGGGTCCTCGAGCTGTGTGCTGCGCAGCACGGCCAGGACCAGGCCCTCGCCGGACGCGATCTGGATGCCGCCGCCCTGCCAGAGGCGCCCGGCACCGAGGCCGCCGTCGACGGCCGCGGCCGCGGTCACGACCTCGACGGCCGTCACGGGCTCGGCGGAGAGGATCACGAACTCACGGGGCACGGCGCACCGCCGGGGGGAGGAGGGCGTCGGCGACGACACCCGGGCCGATCGCGTCGAGGGCCGCCGCGAAGCGCTGCCACCGGGTCGCGTCGGCACCGAACGGCACGACGAGCGAGGGGGTGCGGGCGTTGCCGGTCGTGGTCCCGCCGTGTTCGGCGGCGAAGGAGGCCGCGTCGAGCCCCAGGCGCCGCACGGCCCGCGCGCCGACCACCGCGGCGAGGGGCTGCGGCGTCGTCGGCCGGTAGGGCGTGATGGTCGCGTCGGCCGCGCCACGCAGGCTCCACGCCGTCGCCAGCAGCACCTGCTGCTTCTCGGACAGGCTGCGGAGAGCCGAGGAGGCGCGGGTCGCGTCGTCGACGCCGGTCGCCTCGGGCAGCGCGAACAGCAGCCGGGTCTCCTCGGTCAGGCCGGTCTCGCTGCGCGCGATGCGGATCGTGCCGGTCCAGACCGTGCCGTCGGGCGCGGAGCCGGCGACGTGCACCCGGGAGTCCCGCGGCATGCGGGCCCGGGCCAGGGCCGTGATGCGACCGCGGTCCCAGACGGTGGCAGGGGGTTCGGAGGTGCCCCACACGGTGGGCGCGACGCCCGCGACGGCGGTGACCAGCGCCTCCGTCGTCGTGCCGGTCAGGGCCTCGGCCCTCGCCGCGTGGTGCACGGCCACGGAGAACTGCAGCCATGGACGCGTCGTCTCGACCGCCGGCTGGGGCAGGAGGGCGAACTCGTCGGCGGGCGCGGTCGCCCGCGCCGATCCGTCGACCGGGTCGCCGAGGGGATCGAGCAGGGCCTCGTCGTACGACGCCACCCGGGCACCGCCGATGGCGTGGCGCAGGTGGCCGTCGGCGTCCCGCACCAGCCAGGCCCCGGCGACGAGGCGCAGGGCCTGGTAGAGCGCCCAGCTGAGCCGGGCGTCGTCGTGGGTGACGACGACGACGCGGACGCCAGCGCGGCTCGCGTCGGTGAGCAAGGCCTGCCGCCCCGAGGTCAGGCCGACGACGGGGGCGGTGCTGATCGTCGCGATCCACCCCGGCCCGCTCGCGTCGGCGAGCGGGTGGGGCAGGGTCGTCGCCCGTGAGTCGCTCACGGGCCGGGCCTAGATGCCGTCGACGGCGGCCTTGGCCCGCTGCATGGCGGTCTGGGCCGACTCGTCGTTCGACGCGAGCGACTGGCGGAGCGTGTTGATGATCGTGCGCACCTCGGTGGCGACGCGGTTCCAGCGCTGCTCCTTGCCCGCGTACTCCTCGCTGGAGCCGTCGGCCTGGTAGTCCGCCATGGCGGTCTTGACGTCGGAGTCGCGCTGCGTGATGAGCGCCTCGAGGCGGCTGGCGACGGCGTTGAAGTTGTCCTGGGCGTTGCCGGAGGCTCCGAGGTCGAAGTCGCGGCGGTCGGTTGCGTTGGCCATGGTCGTTCCCCCTTATGCGCGCGATCCGCCGAAGCGGGCGCTCTCGAATCCGGCACCGGACTGGGCCGAGGTGGTCTCGTCGGCGATCTGCTGTTCACCCTCGACGAAGGCACGGTTCTGGCCCGTGATGCCGGTCAGCACCGAGGACAGGGCGGCGTTGAGCTCGACGGAGATGCCGTCGACCTCGCCCTTGAAGCGGTCGAAGGCGGCGCGGCCGGCTCCGTTGAAGCGGCCTTCGAGCGGCGCGGCCGCGTCGGCGAGCTGGCGGACGAGCGCGCCGAGGTCGTCGCCGGCCCCGCTCGTCTTCTGGCTCAGTTGCGTGAGGGTCTCGCTCCCCATGGCGAACTTCATCATGTCGTTCTCCCCTTGCTTCGATCTGATGGCGACCCGTCACGGGTCGACTCATGAGGAAATCACGATTCCGTCTCGATCGCCACCCGTCTGCGGGGTACATGTCGGGGGACCGAGGCGGGGGACGGGCGGGTGACGGCCCCGGAACGGGTGTCTCACCGGGGGACGTGGGGTCGGCTAGCCTGGGGCCGATCGTGCGCTCCGGGGACGCGGGCGGTCGCTCCTCGTCGGTCTCGACGACCTGGTCCGGCACCCCGCAGGCGAGAGGCGGAACCGTGGGCGCACTGGTCGGCGCGCGAAGCTGCGGACGCTGCGGACAACCGCTCGGTGCGGGCGCGACCTGGTGCTTCTGGTGCGGCGTGCGGATCGTCTCGGCGGCGACCGGCAGCGCCATCGGCACCTACTCGGGACTGCTCGCGGGCGTGCAGACGGCGACCCCGTCGCGGCGTCGCGGTGCGGTCGCCATCGACTGGGGCGTGCCCCTCGTCCTGTTCGGCGTCCTCGTCGTCGGCGTGGCCACGGGCGCCTCGTCCGCCACGGCCGGCGCGGCGCTCGTCCCCGTGCCCGTCGAGGTCGCGGTGGTGGTGGTCGCCCTGGTCTTCGTGCTGCTCGACGTGGTGCTCTACGTGCGCGGAGGGCGCTCGGTGGGCCGGTTGGTCCTGTCCCTGCGCACGGTGGACGACCTGACCGGTCGCCCGCCGGCCGTGCTGAGGGTCGACCGCCGCGGACGCTTCAGCATCCGTCGTCAGGCGGTGACGGTCGACCTGCGGCGTGGCCGGGACCCCATGACGTCGTCGCCCCCGCTCGTGCAGAGGCCCGCTCTCCCCGTCGCGGCCTCCGCCCCGCTGCCGCTCCACCCGACCGACCCGCTCGACGCCGCGGGACGACCCGACGAGAACACCTTCGGGCGCACGGGCCAGGGCCGACCCACGACCACCGCGCCGTCGATCGTCCTCGAGCTCGACAGCGGCGAACGCCTCGACCTCGAGTCGACCCTGCTGATCGGCCGCGCCCCGGTCAACCGCGAGGGCGAGGAGCACCCGGTCTTCGCCTGGGCGGACCTCGCCCGCAGCCTCACCAAGACCCACGCCCTCTTCGCGTGGGAGGGGGCCGTGCTGTGGGTGACCGACCTCGGGTCGACGAACGGGTCCTCGCTCGTCGCGCCCGACGGGACGCGGCAGCCGCTCGTGGCGGGCCTGCGCGGGCCGGCCGCACCGGGATACGTCGTCGAGCTCGGCGAACGGACCCTCACCGTCCAACCGTCCGGGGTGGTGGACGCATGAGCGGGGACCGCGACGTCGTCCTGCTCGAGACCGTCAAGACGCACCGCGCCCGCCTGGTCTCGGCCCTCCTGTTCGGCGAACTCGACGAGCGTCGGCTCGTCAACGACAACGTCCGTCGGCTGATCGTCAGCCTGGTCATCGCTGCGGTCGCCTGCGCGGGCTGCGCCGGCACGTCCTTCGTGCTCTCGGTGCTGGCCGACCAGCGCGCGACCCAGTCGCAGACCACCGGAGGGTCAGGAGGCGCGGTGCCGGTCACCGGCTCGCCGTCGCCCTCTCCCGCGTCGACCGACGTCCCCGACCCCACCCCCACGACGGAGCCCCGATGACCGACTACACCCGGCTGACCATCGTCGGCACGGCGCGCAAGGCCGAGATGGTCGTGCCCGCCGACGAGCCGATCGGTGGTCTGATCCCGCGCCTCATGGAGCTCCTCGACGAGCGTCCCGGTGCCGTGTCGCGCCCGCTGACCCTCGTCCGCTCGACGGGGGAGCAGCTCGACACCTCTCTGTCGGTCGCCGAACAGCGCATCGTCGACGGCGAGCTGCTCCGGCTGCTGCGCGAGGACGCCGCGCCCCCGCCGCCCGAGGTCGCGGACGTCACCGACGTGCTGGCCGAATCGCTCGCCAGCCGCCCGGGCCTGTGGACGCGACGGTCGCGCACGGCTACGGCGGCCGTCGCGATCGGACTGCTCTCGCTGGCGCTCTCGACGGTGCTGGCCAGGGCGTCCGACGTCGAGCCCGTCGGCACGCTCGCGATCGTCTACGGGTTCGCCGTCGTGGTGGCCCTCGTGTCCGGCCGGTTCGGCGGCCGCTGGCTCGCCGTCGCCGCGACCTCGGTCGCCCTGGGGTGCGCGGCCCCCCTGGCGGTCGTGCTCGGGGCCGTCCCGGCCCTCGAGCTGCCGCCGGTCGACGTGGCGCTCGCCGTGATCGTGCTCGCCTGGGTCGCGCTGGCGCTCGGAGCGGGCGCCGGTCTCGGCTCCCGGTCGGCGTGGTGGGGCGGCGTCCTCGGCGTCGTGCTCGGGGCCGTGCCGATCGTGTTGCGGTCCCTCGGCGTCCAGGACGCGGGGGCCGTGGGCGTCGGCGCCGTGCTCGCCGTCGTCGTCTGCGGCCTGCTGCCCTGGTTCGCCATGAGCGCCTCCGGCCTGACCGGTCTCGACGACCAGGTGGTCGACGGACGCCGGGGTCGCCGTGACGAGGTGCTGCTGACGGTCGGCGACGCCTACCGCACCCTGACCTGGTCGACCTTCGCGGTGGCGGGGCCCGTGGCGGTCACGGCCGCCTCGTCCGTCGGGTCGTCCGATCTCTGGCAGGTCGGTCTCGGGGTCGCCGTGGTGCTCGTCGTCGCGGCCCGCACCCGGGCCCTGCCGATCGCCGCCCAGGGCTGGGTGCTCTGGGCCGCCGCCCTGATCGGCCTGCTCGGGGGCCTGCTCGTCCAACCGCTCGCTCCCGGGTGGCTCGTGGTCGTCCTGTTCGCGACCGGGGTCGTGGTCGCGGTCGTGGCCGGCGGCGTCGACCCGGTCGCCCACCAACGCGCCTCGCTGCGCCGCGTGGGCAACGCCGTCGAGGCCCTCGGCGTCGTGGCCCTGCTTCCCGTCCTGCTCGGGGTGTTCGGCGTCTACGCCGACCTGCTCGGGGCCTTCTCGTGAGCGCGTTCGACGCGTTCGTCCGGTCGGCGCCGCTGGCCCTGCTCGGCAGCGTGAGCGCCCGGGTGCACGAGGTGACGACGGTCGACGAGATCGTCCGGCGGCCGCTGCCGGTGTCGCGCCGCATCGGCTTCGTGCAGGCACGGGGCGGAGCCGGGGCGAGTTCGACCGCCGGTTACGTCGCCGCCCTGCTCGCCCGTCGCCGTCCTGGGCTCGTCCTCGGCGTGGACGCGTCGCGCGGCCCCCGCGGCATGCTGTGGCAGGCCGGCGCGCCGGTCGGTTCGAGCGCGGCACCGAGCTCGCGGAGGCGCACGGCACGCCGGTCGGTCGACGCCGTCGACGGTCTGCCCCGCACGCCCTCGGGCCTCTACGCCCTCTCGCTCGACCCCCGGGGCGAGTCCCGTGCCGTGGCCGCCGCGGCGGGCTGGTTCGACGAGGTCACCCCGATCAGCCGTTTCTTCGACCTGGTCGTGACCGACTGGGGAGTGCGCGACTGGCGTGCCGACCTCACCGACGTGGTGTCGGCCAGCCGGACGGTCTGCATCGTGGCCCGCGCCGATCGCCACGCCGCCGAGGAGGCCGCGGCCCTCGTGCCCGCGATCAAGGACCACCCCGACCGGCCCGACGTGGTCATCGCCCTGGTCGACGTCGGCGACGCCGGTCGCGCGGCCCCCGTCACGGTCGGCGACGACCCGACCGTGCCCGTCGTGCGCGTGCCCTACGACGCGGCCCGTTCCGGCGGTCGGCCGGTGTCGAGCGCCGCACTGGGCACGCGCACCCGCATCGCCTACGCCCGCCTCGCCGCCGCCCTGCTGCCCCTCGACGCCGCGTCGGTCCCGAGGGGCGCCCCGCCCGTCGGAGATCCCGGCCCGGCCCCGTCGGCGGCCGATCCCGGCCCGTCGGAACGTCGCCCCTCGGAACGCCGCCAGGCCCGCGGGCGGGACGCCCGCCCGGCGATCGCCGACGACCAGGAGGCCCGACGATGACCGTCAAGCTCGTCCACCGGCCCACGCGCATCACGCGACCCGTCCAGCCCGCCGAGCACGAGGACATCACGCCACCACCCCAGCTGGCCGACGGCAAGGTCGGCGGCGTGCCCGTGCAGGCCCTGCTCCCCGTCGTGGGCGCCCTCTCGAGCGTCGTGATGATCGTCGTCTACCGCGGCAGTTCGAACCCGCTCTTCCTGCTGGTCGGCGCCGTGCTGCTCATCGTCGCCCTGGTCGGCGGCCTCGCGGTCACCCTCAGCCAGAGGGGCAACGCGGCGCGGCAGCGGCGCCTGCAGCGCGAGCGCTACCTCGACTTCCTCGAGCGGCTGCGCTCGCGGATGCGCACGAAGGCCCGGGCCGTCCGGGCGACGGCGGCCGTGCTCGACCCCGAACCCGCCGCCCTGCTCGAGCTGGTGCGCGACCCCGCGCGACTCTGGGAACGCCGCCGCCAGCACGACGACTTCCTCTCGGTGCGGATCGGCGAGGGCGACCTGACCTGGTTCCCGATGTCCGTCCCCGAGGACCCGAACCCCGTGCAGCCGTTCGACCCGATCATGGCCAGCGAGGCCGAGTCCGTGGTCGAGCACCTCTCGACCGTCCGGGGCATGCCCATCACGGTCGACCTCGACCGAGCCGGATCGGTCGCCGTGCTGGGCGACCGCGAGTCCGCGCTGCGGGTCGCGCGCTCGATGATCCTGCAGCTCGCCGCCCTGCACTCGCCCGACGACGTGCACCTGGCTGCGGCGTTCCCCGAGAGCGCGGCCGACGACTGGCGCGGCTTCGACCTCGTCCCGCACGCCGTGGACGACTCGCTCTTCGACGGACCGGTGCCGGCGCGACGGGTCGCGACCAGCGCCTCCTCGTTGCTCTCGGTCATCGGCGGCGAACTGGGGGACCGGGCGCAAGAGGCCGCCACGACGAAGCGCTCGATCGGCACCACGGCGCGCACCGAGGGATCGCGCCTCGTCGTCTTCATCGACGACTGGGGGCACGTCGCCTCGAGCATCCCGGTGCCCGACGCCGACCTCTCGCTGACCGACCTCGGCGTGACCACCGTCCACCTGCTGAGCGACCGCCTGCACGAGCCGTCCGACGTCACGCTGCGCATCACCGTCGAGGGCGACGAGGCGGTCGTGACGGACGCCCGCGTCGAGGACGACGGCCAGGTCCGCGTGCAGACGGCGACGATCGACGCCACGACCCCGCAGCTGTTCGAGGCCGTCGCCCGCACGCTCACCCCCCTCCGGCTCAGCCTGAGCAGGCAGGACGAGGTCGACTCGGCCCAGGCCGTCGAGATCACCGACCTGCTCGGCATCGACGACGTGACGACGCTGACGCCGGCGACCGCGTGGACGCCGCGCTCGCCGCGGGACTTCCTGCGCGTGCCGATCGGCATCGACGACTTCGGGGCGCCGGTCCTGCTCGACCTCAAGGAGTCCGCGCAACTCGGCATGGGCCCGCACGGCATCTGCATCGGCGCGACCGGTTCGGGCAAGAGCGAGCTGCTGCGCACGCTCGTGCTCGGCCTCGCCCTGTCGCACTCGCCCGACGACCTCAGCATGGTCCTCGTCGACTACAAAGGAGGCGCGGCGTTCGCTCCGTTCGCGGGGTTGCCGCACGTCGCCGGGCTGATCGACAACCTGGCCGACGACGCGCAGCTCACCGAACGTGCCCGGGTCAGCATCCAGGGCGAGGTCGTCCGGCGTCAGGAGCAGCTGCGCGACGCCGGGGGCGCGTCGTCCATCAGCCACTACCGCGAGATGCGCGTCGGTCGCCCGGAGCTGCCGCCGATGCCGCACCTGTTCGTCGTCATCGACGAGTTCGGCGAGCTGCTCACGGCGGAGCCCGAGTTCGTCGACCTGCTGCTCACCATCGGTCGCATCGGGCGGTCGATCGGCGTGCACCTGCTGCTCTCGAGCCAGCGCATCGAGGCGGGCAAGCTGCGGGGCCTCGACACCTACCTCTCGTACCGGATCGGCTTGCGGACCTTCTCCGAGGCCGAGAGCTCGATCGTGCTCGACCGGCCGGACGCGTTCCACCTCCCCGCGGTCCCGGGGTTCGGCTTCCTCAAGGTCGACACCTCGGTGTACCGGAGGTTCCGCGCGGGTTACGTGTCGGGCCCCCTGCCGACCGAGGCCGCCCGCTCGCTGGCGGGCGACGACGTGCGGCCGACCGCGCTCCTGCTGCCGACCTTCAACGGCATCGCGGGCGGCGACGACGACGGCGGCGAGGACGAGCTCTCGCGGCCCGACGTCGGTCGCGCCGTCATCGACGAGGCCGTCGACCGCCTGATGGGCGGCGGCACCGACGTCGACCCCGTCTGGCTGCCGCCCCTGCCCGACCGGCTCGCGCTCTCGCGGGTGGTCGGAGCGGACCAGGCCGGCGGCCTGCGGGTGCCGATGGGACTGCTCGACGACCCGGCGCGGCAGCGGCAGGACCCGTGGCTGCTCGACCTCGCCCGGGCCGGCGGGCACGTCGCCGTGATCGGGGCGCCGCAGACCGGACGCAGCACGTTCCTCCGCACCCTCGTCGCCTCGCTGGCCCTGACCCACACCCCGCAGGAGGTCGGCATCTACGGCATGGACCTCACGGGCGGGGGGCTTGGCCGGATCGAGGGGTTCCCGCACGTCGGCGGCGTGGCCACACGGGCGAGCAAGGACCGCCTCCTGCGCCTGCTCGAAGAACTGGCGGCCATGCTGACGACCCGGGAGCGCGTGTTCCGCGACCACGGCATCGACTCGCTGGCCATGCTGCGTCGATTGCACGCCGCGGGCGAGGTGCCCGAGCTGATCTCGGCCGACGTGGTCCTCGTCGTCGACGGCACCGGCCAGCTGCGTGGGGACTTCGCCGAGCTCGAGACGGCGTTCGGCGACCTGCTGCTGCGCGGCGGCAGCTACGGACTGCACGTCGTGCTCGGGATGACCCGGTGGAACGAACTGCGGATGGCGCAGCAACCGCTGGTCGGCACCCGGGTCGAGCTGCACCTGAACGATCCCGCGGACTCGGTGATCGGTCGCAAGCTGGCCCAGACCATCCGGGCCGACCAGGCCGGTCGGGCCCTGACCGACGACAACCTGTTCGCGCAGGTGGCGCTGCCGGTGCTGGACGACACGGACGACGACGAGGTCGGCGACGCCCTCGAGGCCCTCGCCCGCCGGTCGGCGTCGAGCTGGAACGGCCCCGCGGCGGCACCGATCCGCCTCCTGCCCACCGAGCTCTCGCCGGACGAGCTGCCCGACGCGCTGGACGAGCCCGAGGCGATCCCGTTCGGCCTGCGGCAGGACACGATGCAGCCGGTCGCCCTCGATCCGGGTGCCGACCAGCACCTGCTCGTGTTCGGCGACTCGAAGGCCGGCAAGTCGACCCTGCTGCGCGGACTGGTCCGCGGCTTCGTCGACCGGGCGACCCCGGACGAGCTCGTCGTGGCCCTGATGGACCTCCGCGGCGACCTGGTCGCCGAGGTGCCGGACGACTACCTCGGCGGTCATGCCTCGACCAGCACGGACGCCCGCGCGCTCGCCGTCGCCGTGGCCGACGAGCTCGCCAAGCGCCAGGCCGGCGACCGCGACGCCGGTCCGCGCATCGTCGTGGTGATCGACGACTACGACATCGTCGCCTCGGGGGGCACCGAGCCCCTCAAGCCGCTGCTGCCCTTCCTGCCCTCGGCCCGCGACCTCCGGCTGCACGTGTTGATCAGCAGGCCGGTCGCCGGCTCGGCGCGGGCGCTCTACGACCCGGCGCTGCAGACGCTGCGCGACACGGGTGGGTCGTCGTTCATCATGTCGGGCGAACGCAGCGAGGGACCGATCGTGCCGCAGGTCTACGCCGAGCAGATGACCGCCGGTCGAGGCCGCCTGGTCCGTCGCGGCCAGGCGCCGCGCATCGTCCAGGTGGCCCGGTTCGAGGCCGACGGACGAGCCGACGTCGCCGGAGCGGGCTCGTGACCGGCCGGACGGTCGTCGTCGCGGGCGTCGCCGGGGGCGTCGGGACCACGACGGTCACGGCCCTGCTCTTCACCCAGCTCTCGGGGGAGTCGGTGCCCCGGCTGATCGACCACTCGGGCGGGGACCTCGGGACCCGGCTGACCGGGGGCGACGACGCGCCGCGGGTCGACCACGAGCTGACCCTGCACGACCTCGGCGCCCACGCCGACGGCGCACTCCTCGACCTGCTCGACGACGCGAGCGTCTTCGGGGTCGTCGTGGCCCCGACGACCCCGGTCGGCTTCGCCGACGCCCAACGGGTCCTCGCCCGCATCCGCGAGCGGCACGGGGTCGGCGGCCTGCGCCGGGTGATGCTCGTGGTCGTCGGCGTCTTCGGCGAGCACCGGACCACGCGCTCGAGCGAGGCGCTGCAGAACGAGTTCGGCCGTCGCTCGCTCGTCGTCGTCCCGCGCGACCCCGCCCTCGCGGCGGGCGGGCGCGTTCCGCTCAACCGGCTGACGCGGGAGTCCCGACGGGCCCAGGGCGAACTCGTGTCGTACCTGCGCGAACGCCTGGCGAGCCACCGCGACGCGCGCTGAGGCGCCGGACCGCGCCTCCGGCCGGGACGCGAGTCGCGCCTCCGGCCGGGACGCGAGTCGCGCCTCCGGACGGGACGCGAGCCGCGCCTCCTCGTCCGAGGGGCGTCAGCCCAGGGGCTCGATGAGGTGCGGGCCGTTGTTGCGGACGTTGTTCGCATCGCGGCTCACCTCGTGCTGCACGAGGTCGTGGGCGACCTCGAAGGAGTCCCGGTCGAGCAGCGAGAGCAGCTCGTCGGCGTCGAGGCCGTCGCCCAGCCAGTCGTCGTACGAGTCGGGGGTGAGGCAGGCCGGCATCCGGTCGTGCACCTCGCCCGGTGCCACGTGGGCGTCGCGCGTGATGATCGTCGTCGAGAGCACCCAACGGTCGGGGTCGTCCTCGTCCTTCGCGGGATCGGGCCACGCGGTGACGAGGCCGGCCATGGCGAGCCCCGCGTCGGGCTGGTGCACGTAGTGCGGCTGCTTGCCGGTCTCGGTCACGACCCACTCGTAGTACCCCTGTGCGGGGACGATGCACCGGCTGCTCGCGAACGCCCGGCGGAACATGCCGCTGGTCGCCACGGTCTCGATGCGGGCGTTGATCGGCTGCGGACGCTTCTTCAGGTCGGGGTACCACGACGGCACGAACCCCCACCGGGCACCGGGCAGCTGCCTCTCGCCGTGCCGCTCCCGGACGACCGGCACGACGGTCGTCGGCGCGACGTTGAAGTCGTCGGGCAGGGGCCCCAGGCCGTCGAGCAGGCTCGGCAGCAGATCGGACGTGGCCCGGGCAACGACGTAGCGACCGCACATGCCGACAGTCTGCTCTTCCGCGGAGGGGCGTGTCGGTGGTTCACTGTGCCCGTGGCGCCGCGTGGGACGGCGACACGGTGAGAGGGTGGTGACCATGTCCGACGAGCAGAACCCCGCGCGCGGCTTCGTCGTCGCGGGCGTCGTGGCGAACTCGGGTGAGGCCGTCGTGGCGACCGCGGCCGACCTGGCGGCACGGTACGGCACCGGTCTGCTCTGCGTCTCGGTCGAGCCCGACCGGCTCGCCTTCGCCGAGGGCATCGACGGCACCGTCCTGTCGTACCCCCTCGACCCCGACGACTACACCGAGACGCTGTCCTTCGACGCCGACCTGGAGGCGCGGCTGCGGCCGGTCGCCTCGGCTCGCGGCGTGGAGCTGCGCACCTCGATCGTCGCCGGCGACCCCGCCCGGTGCCTGTCGCACCTGGCCGAGCAGCTCGACGCCCCGCTGATCGTCGTCGGCAGCCGCGAGGCCGGCCTGCGGGGCAGCGTCCGTGAGTTCTTCGCCGGCTCGGTCGCGCTGCACCTCAGCCACCGTCAGCACCGGCCGGTCGTCGTCGTGCCGCTCGCCCCTGTCCCCCGCAGCCAGACGCTGCCGTGGGAGGACGAACTGTGACGCGAGGCCGCCGGTGACGGGTGCCACGCGCCCCCGTGCCCCGCACCTCCGTCCGTCCCTGATCGCCCTCGTCGCCCTGGGTGGCGCCCTCGGGACGGCCGCACGGGTCGGGATCACGCTCGTGGTGCCGTCGTGGGGGGCGTTCGACACGGCGATCTTCGCGATCAACGTGGTCGGGGCGTTCGTGCTCGGCGTCCTGCTCGAGCGGCTGCTGCGCTCCGGGCCCGACGAGGGCGGGCGTCGCCGGCTCCGACTCCTCGTGGGGACGGGCGTCCTCGGCGGGTTCACGACCTACAGCTCGCTCGCGACCGAGACCGCGGCGCTCGCCGGGGCGGGCGGGGGCGACCTCGCCGTCGCCGTGCTCTACGGGCTGCTGAGCCTGGTGCTCGGGGTGCTCGCCGCCGCGGCCGGCATCCGGGTCGGCGCACGTCTCGCGGGGCGCGCCTCGTGAGCCCGTTGCTCGTCGTCGCCGTCGCGGTGGCCGGCGGGGTCGGTGCCGCCACCCGGTTCGTCGTCGACGGGCTCGTCAAGGACCGCCTCGGCTCCGCCTACCCGTGGGGCACGACCGTCATCAACGTGTCGGGCTCGTTCGCGCTGGGGCTGCTGACCGGCCTCGCCCTGCAGGCGGTCGTCACGCCCGAGTGGAAGGCCGTGCTCGGCACCGGGCTGCTCGGCGGGTACACGACGTTCAGCACCGCCAGCGTCGAGACGGTGCGACTGCTGGCGGCCGGGCGACGCGGGGCCGCGATCGCGAACGGCCTCGGCATGCTCGTCGCGTGCGTGGGCGTCGCCTCCCTCGGGCTGTGGCTCGGCTCGCTCGCCTGACGGGCTCGTCGCCCGGGCCTCAGGCGCGCCGAGTGGGCAGATCTGGTCCTTCCGCGGCTGGTGAGGGACCCGTTCTGCCCACTCGACCCGCGCCTCCGGGGGAAGGGGGCCCGGTCAGGCGTGCGTCTCGCGCTCGTGCCCGGCGTGGTCGGCCGGCTCGAGCTGGAACGTCGCGTGCTCGACCGAGAAGTGGGCGGCGAGGCACCGGTCGAGAGCGTCCAGGGTCTCGTCGACCTTCATGTCGCAGAACACCTCGCGCTCGACGACGACGTGCGCCGAGAACACGGTCGCTCCGCTCGTGATCTGCCAGGCGTGGACGTCGTGTGCCGAGACGACGCCCGGGGTGTCGCCGATGTGTGTGCGGACCGACTCGAGGTCGATGTCGCCCGGAGCCGAGCCGAACAGCACCCGGATCGCCTCGCGCAGCAGCGACCAGGCCCTCGGCACGATCATCGCCGCGATGATCAGCGACCCGAGCGAGTCGGCCTGCGTGAAGCCCGTGGTCAGCACGACGACGGCGGCCACGACGACGGCCGCCGAGCCGAGCAGGTCGCCGAGCACCTCGAGGTAGGCGCCGCGCATGTTGATCGAGTGCGTCGCCCCGCCCCGCAGCACGAGCAGCGCCGCGACGTTCGTCGCCCCGCCGACCAGGCCGACGACCAGCATCGGCAGCCCGAGCACCTCGTGCCCGTCGACCGCCACGAGACGGGAGACGGCGGCGACGGCGACCGAGAGCGACACGGCGAGCAGCACGAGGCCGTTGACGAAGGCGGCGAACACCTCGGCCCGGCGGTAGCCGTAGGTCTGTCGACCGCTCGCGGGTCGGGCGGCGACGATCGTGGCCACGAGGGCGATGACCAACCCGGCCAGGTCGGAGAGCATGTGCCCCGAGTCGGCCAACAGCGCCAGGGAGCCCGAGAGCCAGGCGCCGACCAGCTGGGCGACCAAACCGAGGGCGATGATCGCGATCGCGAGGCGGAGCCGTCGTCCGTCGGCGGCGACGTGTCCGTGTCCGTGGTCGTGGCCCATGGGCGCCTCTCGTCGGGGTGGGGTGGGGTGGGGTGGCGATCGGCCCGGCGGGTCGGTCCGCCGGCGTTCCGGGCCGGCGTCGAATCTACCGCCGCCCGTCGGCGACGGCCATCGATCCGGGCAGTCGATAACGAGTCTCGATCCCTGCAACGACGCCGATCGGGGCCCACCGGGCGGACGAGGAGGCGCGGGTCGGCCCCGCCTGGGAGCCGCCCCCACCGCGCATGGTTCAGTGAGGCATGACCGACTCGACCGAGACCTCCTCCGCCTCCCTCGGGGAACCCGCCCGCGCCTCCTCGTCCCTCGTCGCCGTGACGGGTGCGACGGGTGCCGTGGGCGGCATCGTGGCCGCGCACCTGTCCGAGCGGGGCGTCCCGCTGCGGCTCGTCGTGCGCGACGCCACCCGGGCACCCCGACTCGACGGGGCCGAGGCCGAGGTCGCCGTCGCCACGTACGGCGACCGGGCGGCCTCCGTCGAGGCCCTGCGCGGGGTCGAGACGCTGTTCATGGTGTCGGCGGCCGAGGCCCCCGACCGCGTCGACCAGCACCGCTCGTTCGTCGACGCCGCCGTCGAGGCGGGCGTGCGGCACGTGGTCTACACGTCGTTCGCCGGTGCGTCGGCCGAGTCGGTGTTCACGCTCGGGCGGGACCACTTCGCGACCGAGCAGCACATCCGCGAGTCGGGGCTGGCCTTCACGTTCCTGCGGGACAACTTCTACCTGGACTTCATCCCGCTGTTCGCGGACGAGCAGGGCGTGATCCGCGGCCCGGCCGGTGACGGGCGCGTGGCGGCGGTGGCCCGGGCCGACGTCGCGGCGGTGGCGGCCGTCGTGCTGCTCGACCACGAGTCGCACGCCGGGGCGACCTACGACCTCACCGGGTCGGAGGCGTTCACCCTGACCGAGGCGGCCGCACGCCTCACCGCCCTCGGCGGACGGTCGTTCACGTTCGTGGACGAGACGGTCGACGAGGCCTACGAGTCCCGCCGCGTCTTCGAACCCGAGCCCTTCCAGGCGGACGCCTGGGTCAGCACCTACACGTCCATGGCCTCGGGCGAGGTGGCGCAGGTGACGTCGTCCGTGCGCGACCTGACCGGACGCGACCCGTTGACGCTCGAGGTGCTCTTCGCCGGAGGCGTCCAGCACTGACCCGGCCCGGGAGGCCGCCCGGTCGTCGGCCCGGCCGGCGGCCCGGCCGGCTCAGGGCACGCGTCGCGACGACAGCACGCCGCTGACGCCGAGCACGACGACCGCCGCGGCGACGCCGATCATCGGGATCTGCCAGTTGCCGCTGACGTCGTGCAGTCCGCCGATCGCGAGCGGCCCGAGCGCGGCGATCGCGTAACCGCCGCCCTGCACCAGGGCCGACAGTCGTCGTGCCTCGACGTCGGTCGACGCCATGCGCACGATGACGATGAAGATGATCGTGATGCCGCCCCCCTGCGCGGCCCCGCCGAAGATCGACCAGAGCAGCCAGTGCTCGGGAGCGAAGAGCAGGCCGAGCGGCATGGCCGACCAGAAGACGGCGATCAGCCCGATGACGACCGCCGGCCGCACGCGCAGGGCGAGGAACGGCACCCCGAGCGCACCCACGACCGCGAGGATCTGGAAGACCGACGAACTCGCCCCGGCCGCCTCGCGGGTGAGGCCGACCTCGTCGCGCAGCAGCGTGGGCATCCAGGCCGTGAGCCCGTAGTAGCCGAACGCCTGCCCCGAGAAGGCCAGCGTCAGGCCCCAGGTCGTCCACCGACGCAGCAGCGGGGTCGCGCTGCGTCGGCGCTCGCGCGCGTCGACCTCGGCCTCGCCGGGCTCGACGACGTCGATGCCGCCCGTGAAGACGTCGGTCGCCGAGGAGGCGCGGTGCCGGTCGTCGACGTCGGCCTGCGACCCCGGCACCACGGCCACGCTGCCGCCCCGCACCGCGACGCGGGGGCCGACGGCGATCGACCAGACGACGGCGGCCAGGACGGCGAGCAGCCCCCAGGTCACGAGGGCGAGGGGCCAGCCGACGACCGAGGCGATCGGTGCCGTCGCGAGCGAGGTGATCATCGACCCGACGTTGAGGGCCGAGGTGTAGATGCCGGTGACGAAGCCGGCCCGCTCGGGGCTGAAGTCGCGACGGATGACGACGGGCAGCACGACGTTGCCGATCGTGATGGCGACGCCGATCACGATCGTGCCCACGTAGAGCCACACGGTGCCGCCGGCCGTGCGCAGCAGCGTGCCGAGGAGCACGCCGGCGAGCCCCAGTGTGACGGCGCGCTCGGCGCCGATCCGGCCGATCAGGGCCGAGGCGAACGGGCTCGCCACGGCGAAGCAGAGCACGGGGATGCTGGTGAGCAGCCCGGCGACGACCGCCGTGAGGCCGAGGTCGGCGCTCATCTGGTCGAGCACGGGGGCCGGGGCCACGATCGGCCCGCGCATGTTGAGGGCGATCAGCACGATCGCGAGGGTGAGCAACCAGGCGGCGGGCGACCGCACCGCGGCCGCGGCCCGGGTCACGCGGCGCCGCGCAGCAGGGAGACGCCCAACAGGTCGGCCACCTCGTCGACGTCCGCCGCCACGGCGACCGCGCCGACGTACTCCTCGGGCTCGCCGTAGCCCCAGCCGACGAGGATGGTGGGCACGCCGTGCACGGCCGCACCCTCGACGTCGTGGTGGCGGTCGCCGAGCAGGACGGGCCGCGAGAGGTCGGCCCCGCGGGCGCGCAGGCGCTTCAGGGCCTCCTCGACGACGTCGGCCTTGGTGTTGCGCACCTCGTCGTCGGACGCGCCGGTGATGACGTCGAGGTAGCGGTCGAGGCCGTGGGCCCGGAGGATGGCCGTGGCCGGGGTCTCGGGCTTCGAGGTCGCGGTCGAGGTGGGGATGCCGGCCGCGTGCACGGCCGCCATGAGGTCGGGCACCCCCGGGAACACCTCGCCCTCGAGGGCGCCGTGGGCCAGGTAGTGCGCGCGGTAGAGCCGCATGGCGTCGACGAGGCGCTCGCCGTCGAGGCCGAGGCGCACCTCGAAGCTCTGCGGCAGGGGCGGTCCGACCCAGGCCATGAGGTCGGCGGGCGAGGGCACCGGCAGGCCGAGTTCGCCGATCGTGTGGGCGAGGCTGGCGGTGATCGCGGGCGCCGAGTCGGCGATGGTGCCGTCGAGGTCGTAGAGGACGGCCGTGTAGGGGAGAGTCATCACCCCCAGCTTACGGATCGGGGGTCAGCAGGGGACCGCTCGGAGCGGCCAGGTCGCGACGGCCGACACGGCGTCCCGGATCGCCGTCGCGTTCGCACCCGCACTCGTCGTGCTCGTCTTCGCGGTCGCGGTCGCGGTCGCGTGCGGGGTCGGGCTCCGTCGCGTCGCGTCGAACGGGCGGTGGGGGGCGTCGGGCCTGCTCGCGAGGGACCGGAAGACGGGGGTCGCCTCGCGTTCGGCGGCCAGGGTGTCGAAGATCGGTGAGGTCACGGGTTGCTCCTGCGGTCGATGGGGGTCGTAGCAGAAATATAACCCTGAAATGTGAGTATCACAAGGGTTCGTGCGCCCACACCCGCGCGGCCCCGCCCCCACGGCGCCCGGCGTCAGAAGAGGCGGGAGTGCGAGTCGTCCAGCCCGCGCATGGCGTCGTAGTCGAGCAGGAGGGTGCGGATGCCCCGGTCGTGGGCCAGCGTGCGGGCCTGCGGTTTGATCTCTTGCGCGGCGAACACCCCGGTCACGGGGGCGAGGTGTGGGTCGCGGTTCATCAGCTCGAGGTACCTCGTGAGCTGCTCGACCCCGTCGATGTCGCCTCGCCGCTTCAGCTCGACGGCCACCGCGGCGCCCTTCGCGTCGCGGGCCAGGATGTCGACCGGCCCGATGGCCGTCATGTACTCGCGGCGGACGAGGGTGTGGCCCTCGCCGAGCAGCTCGATCTGTTCGGCCAACAACTTCTGCAGGTCGGCCTCGACGCCGTCCTTGGTCAGCCCCGGGTCGACGCCCATCTCGTGGGACGAGTCGTGCAGCACCTCGTGGATCGACACCACCAGGAGGTCGGCCGTCTTGGCCTGGGTCACCTTCCACAGCTCGACGACGCCGGCCTCGCGTTGGTCGTCGTCGGGTTCGACCGTGCGGATGGTGCAGGGCGGGCTCATCCAGTTCAGGGGCTTGTAGCTGCCCCCGTCGGAGTGGACGAGCAGGCTGCCGTCGCTCTTGACCATCAGGAGGCGCGTGGCCAGGGGCAGGTGGGCGGACAGTCGACCGGCGTAGTCGACCGAGCAACGGGCAATGACGAGGCGCACCCGACGATCCTACGGGGCGACGCGAACGCGGCTCGGGCCCCTCGTTGACAAGTATGCATATGTGAAATACATTCATGACAGATGGTCGGCAGGACGGCCACCGAGACGCCTCCAGGAGGAACGATGCCCCACCCGATGCCCGCCACGACCCGGCCGCTGCGGACGACGACCCACGACACGGCCGAGCTGCTGCTCGTCGACCTGGCGACGGCGCGCTACGCGCCCGGCGACTCCCTCGACGTCGACACCATCGTGCGCGAGCACCGGGTCACCCCCGGCGAGGTGCACCTCGCCCTCTTCGAGCTGAGGCGCATGAAGGTCGTGGTGCGCGCCCCGTTCAGCGGTGCCCACGTCGTCGTCTGGCACCGGCGGTTCAACGAGGTGCTGCTGCGCGACCTGGTCCGCATGGTCTCCGTGGCGTCGACGACGGCGACGTCGCTCGAGGACGTCCCCGAGCCCGCCGTGCGCCGATCGGCCTGCACGGCCCACGGGCTGGCCCTGCCCGCGGACGTCGCCCACTTCCTCGACCTCGTCCGGGCGATCGTGCAGGTGCTCTCGCCGTCGGCCCGTCAGCACGTGCGCGACGACCTGCTGCTGCCGCTCGAGATCCTCTGCAGCGCGAGGGCCGTCGCGGTGCACGACATGCGGCCCGCCCTCGGCGAGACCGTCCGCGGTGCGATCGTCGACCTGATGGAGGCCGCCGCTCACTACGGCGACTGGACACAGCTGCCCGGCCTCGCGTCCGACTACGTCACGGCCCTGGGCGTCGACGAACCGCCCGTGCGACCCGTCGACTGACGCCGCACCGACCGTCACCGCTCACCCGGAGGCCGTCCGGCCCCGTCGGCTAGGCTGCGGCAGCATGAGCCGGGCAGAGGGCGACGTCGCCGCGAGGCCGACCCTCGCGTCGGTGGCGCGGGTCGCCGGGGTGAGCGCGAGCACCGCCTCCTTGGCCTTCAGCGGGACCGGCCCCGTCTCGGACGAGACCCGCGCGCGGGTACTCGCCGCCGCCGACGAGCTCGGCTACGCCGGGCCCGACCCCCGCGCGAGGTCGCTGCGGCGTGGGCGTTCCGGCATCGTCGGCGCCGTCCTCGAGTCCACCCTCAGCACGGCCTTCCGCGACCCGATCAACGTGGCCATGCTCGACGGCATCGCCGACGTCACGGGGCCGGCCGACAACTCGCTGCTGCTGCTGACCGAGACCGCGGGCGAGCGCTCCCGCCTGCTGGACGCCCCGGTGGACGCCGTCGTGCTGTTCGGCTGCAGCACCCGCCTCGACCAGTCCGTGTCGATCATGCGTCGGCGCGGCATCCCGGTGGTCTCGATCGAGGCCCCGCCGACCGAGGGCGTGCTCGACATCGCCGAGGACAACGTGGGCTCGTCCCGCCTGTTGGCGCAGCACCTGCACGACCTCGGCCACCGACGGGTCGCCGTCGTCGCGCTCGAGCTCGGCCCCGGCCGGTCGAGCGGCGACGGGGACGACGAGCTCACCGACGCGCGCGTGGCCCGGGGCACCTCCTGGCCGACCCTCGAGCGGCTGCGCGGCACCCGCGAGGTCTTCCCGGGCGTGGGCGGCCTGGCCACCCGCGGCAGCTGGACGAGCGAGGGGCACCGCGCCGGCCTGCGCCTGCTCGACGTGCCCGAGGCCGAGCGGCCGACGGCGATCATCGCCCAGAGCGACCTGCTCGCGTCGGGCGTCATCGCGGCGGCGGACGACCTGGGGCTGTCGGTGCCGGGCGACCTGAGCGTCGTCGGCTACGACGGCGTGCGCCTCGACGACCCGCGCGCCGCCGACCTCACGACGGTCGTCCAGCCCGCCGTCGAGAAGGGCCGCGCGGCCGGTCGTGCGGTGCTCGCACTCCTCGCCGGCGACCCCGTCGAGGGCACGACGTTCACGAGCGTCTTCCGCCCCGGCTCGACCACGGGTCCGCCCGCGCGCTGACGCCCGACCCCGACGCCTCCTCGCCGACGCCGACCCACGACCCCGGGTTCAGCCGGCGCCGACGACCATCCAGCGGTCCGACCGCGCCCGGAGGCCCAGCGTCACGGCGCGGATGCCGATGTAGCCCAGGCCGAAGGCCAGCCACAGGGCGACCGTGCCCCGCGCGTCCGGCCCGACCCGCGCCTCCAGCGGGATCAGGATCGCGAGGTAGACGACCGTGTTGACCACGCCGGCGAGGGCGAGGTAGCGGGCGTCGCCGGCGCCGAGGAGCACGCCGTCGAGCACGAAGACGAAGCCGGCCAGCGGGATGCCCACGGCCATCGCCAGCACGACCCGGGGCAGCAGGTCGCGCACCGCGTCGTCGCCGCTGAAGACGGGTGCGAGCAGCGGCGAGACCGCGGCCAGCAGCACGCCGAGCAGCAGACCGCCGCCGACCCCGAACAGCATCAGCCGGCGGGTGACGGCGCGCACCGCCTCGCGATCGCCCTGACCGAGCGCGTGGCCGACGAGGGCCTGGCCGGCGATGGCCAGTGCGTCGAGGGCGAACGCCAGCGTGCTGAACAGGGTGAGTGCGACCTGGATCGTCGCGAGCCCGGTCACCCCCGAGGAGGCGGCGGCCCAGACGGTCGCGATCATCGCGATCCGCAGGGACGCGTTGCGCACGAGCAGCCACGCGCCGGAGCGTGCCGTGCGACCGACGCCGGCCAGCCCCGGACGCAGCGGAGCCCCGACGGCCCGCGCGGCACGGACGGCGATCACCACGTACACGGCGGCCATGCCCCACTGCGCGACGACGGTCCCCGCGGCCGAGCCGGCGATGCCCCAGCCGAAGCCGTAGAGGAAGAGCGCGTTCAGGCCCGCGTTCGCCGCGAAGCCGACCGTGGCGACGACCAGTGGCGTCCTGGTGTCCTGCAGGCCGCGCAGCAGTCCGGTCGCCGCGATCACGAGCAGCATGCCGGGCAGGCCGAGCATCGACACGGTCAGGTAGGTCGCCGCCGCGTCGACGACGGCCGGCTCTGTGCCGAACAGGCCGACGAGGGGGCGGGCGACGAGTGCCCCGACCCCGGCGAGCACCACCCCGACCAGCAGCGCGAACCAGAGGCCGTCGACGCCGGCGCGGATCGCTCCGGGCCGGTCACCCGCGCCGAGCCGTCGGGCCACGGTCGGCGTCGTGGCGTAGGCCAGGAAGATCAGCAGGCCGAGGGCGGTCTGCAACACGACGCTCGCGATGCCGAGCCCGGCGAGGGGCACCGTGCCCAGGTGCCCGACCATC
Source organism: Frigoribacterium sp. PhB118 (assembly GCF_003751725.1). Lineage (NCBI taxonomy): Bacteria > Bacillati > Actinomycetota > Actinomycetes > Micrococcales > Microbacteriaceae > Frigoribacterium > Frigoribacterium sp. PhB118. The sequence goes on from NZ_RKID01000002.1 coordinate 455,929, forward strand.
GCGGTGTCGGTCAGCAGGAAGAGCGGTTCGGCGATCAGCGCGCCGAGCGCCGGCGCCGCGAGGGAGACGATGCGTCGGTCCCAGGGCGAACGGAGGCGCGAGGTCGTCACCGGGGACGGCTCGCCACGGCGGCGTCCCACCGTCAGTCGGTGCCCCGGGCCCGACCCACGGCCGACATGAGGTGGTAGACGACGATGGCCGCGACCGTGCCGAGGATGATGCCGCCGAAGCTCGCGCCCCCGAGGGCCAGGGTGAAGTCGGCGATGCCCATGATGAGCGCGACGCCGGCGGTCAGCTGGTTCTTCGGGCGGCTGAAGTCGACCCTGTTCTCGACCCAGATGCGGATGCCGATCACGCCGATGAGCCCGTAGAGCGCCGTCGTGACGCCGCCGAGCACCCCCGGCGGGATGGTGAAGATGACGGCGCCGATCTTGGGCGACAGCCCGAGCAGGATCGCCACGACGCCGGCGACCCAGTACGCGGCCGTCGAGAAGATGCGGGTGGCGCTCATCACGCCGATGTTCTCGCCGTAGGTGGTCGTCGCCGAGCCGCCGCCGAGGCCGGCGAGCACCGTGCTGAGGCCGTCGGCGAAGAGTGCCCGGCCGGTCAGCGGGTCGAGGTTGCGCTTCGTGAGCTGGCCGACGCCCTTGACGTGGCCGACGTTCTCGGCGATCAGGGCGAGCACGACGGGCAGGAAGCCGAGGTAGATCGGCAGCTGCCCGAGGTCGAAGGCGGGGGCCATGAAGGTCGGCAGGCCCACCCACGGCGCGGCCGCGACGGCGCTGTAGTCGACGGCGCCCGTGATCACGGCGGCGACGTAGCCGACGACGACGCCGACGAAGATCGACAGGCGGCCGAGCAGGCCCTTGAAGAGCACGGCGCTCAGCACGACCGCGGCGAGCGTGATCAGGGCGATGCCCGGCGAGAGCGCGAAGTTGTCGCGGGCGGCCGGGGCCAGGTTGAAGCCGATGAGGGCGACGATCGAGCCGCTGACCACCGGGGGCAGCAGGGCGTCGATCCAGCGGGTGCCCGCGAGGTTCACGACCAGGCCGATCACCGCGAGCAGGGCGCCGACGACGATGATGCCGCTGAGCGCGAGGGGGATGCCGCCCACGTCGGTGGCGGCCGCGATCGGGGCGAGGAAGGCGAACGACGAGCCCAGGTAGCTGGGCAGGCGGTTCTTCGTGATGATGAGGAAGAGCAGGGTGCCGATGCCGGAGAAGAACAGCGTCGTACTCGGCGGGAACCCGGTGATGATCGGCACGAGGAAGGTCGCGCCGAACATCGCGACGACGTGCTGGCCGCCGAGGCCGATGGTGCGCGGCCAGCTGAGCCGCTCCTCCGGGGCCACGATCTCGGTCGGGTCGACCGTCTTGCCGTCGCCGTGCAGTGCCCAGGGGAGTGCCATGTCGAGAACTGTACTGGGGGTGCCGTTTCCTCCGTGTTTCCTGGGACGGCCCCGTCAGCCCGGGCCGCAACGGGTCCGGCCCGGCCCGCCGTCGGGGGCCTCACCTAGGCTGACGGGCATGACCAGCGACGCACTGAGCAGCGGAATCCAGACCGACGAACTCGACCCGGCGGTCCGCCCGCAGGACGACCTCTTCCGGCACGTCAACGGCGCGTGGATCGACCGCACCGAGATCCCCGACGACAAGGCGCGCTACGGCTCCTTCTACCTGCTCGCCGAGGAGGCCGAGAAGGCCGTCCGCGAGATCGTGGTCGAGTCCCAGTCCGCCGAACCCGGCACCGAGGCCCGCAAGGTCGGCGACCTCTTCACCAGCTTCACCGACGAGGAGCGCATCGAGGCGCTCGGCGCCGCACCCCTCGAACCGCTCCTGGCCGAGGTCGAGACGGTCACCGACGTGACCTCGTTCACGCGCCTCCTGGGCTCGCTCGAGAAGCAGGGCATGCCGAGCTTCGTCCAGCTCTTCGTCGACAACGACCCGGGCGACCCCGAGCGGTACGTCGTCTTCGTCGAGCAGGGCGGCCTCGGCCTGCCCGACGAGTCCTACTACCGCGACGAGAAGTTCGAGTCGGTGCGGACCGCCTACCGGGCGTTCGTCGAGCAGATGCTCGGGCTCGCCGGCCTCGACGACGCCTCGGCCCGCGCCGACCGCGTGGTCGAGCTCGAGACCGCCCTCGCCACGCACCACTGGAGCAACGTCGCCACCCGCGACAGCGACAAGACCTACAACCTGCTGCCCTGGGCCGAGTTCGACGCGCTCGCCGAGGGTGTCGACCTCACGGCCTGGCGGGACGCCGTGGGCGGCCCGGCCGGCGTCTTCGACGAGCTCGTCGTGCGCGAGCCGTCGTTCGTGACCGGACTGGCCTCGCTGCTGACCGACGACCGCCTCGACGCCTGGAGCGACTGGCTGCGCTGGCAGATCGTCCGCTCCATGGCCGCCTACCTGTCGACGCCCTTCGTCGAGGCGAACTTCGGCTTCTACGGTCGTACCCTCACCGGCACCCCCGTGCAGCGCGCCCGCTGGAAGCGCGGCGTCTCGCTGGTCGAGGGCGCCCTCGGCGAGGCCGTCGGCCGCATCTACGTCGAGCGGCACTTCGCGCCCGAGGCCAAGACCGCGATGGACGTCCTCGTCGGCCACCTGGTCGAGGCCTACCGACAGAGCATCACGGGCCTCGAGTGGATGACCGACGAGACCCGAGCCCGGGCCCTCGACAAGCTCGAGAAGTTCACGCCCAAGATCGGTTTCCCCGAGAAATGGCGCGACTACTCGGCCTTGTCGATCGACCCCGCCGACCTCGTCGGCAACGTGCGGGCCACCGCCGCCTTCGGCTTCGACCGCGAGCTGGGCAAGATCGGCCAGCCGCTCGACCGCGACGAGTGGTTCATGACGCCGCAGACCATCAACGCGTACTACAACCCGGGCATGAACGAGATCGTGTTCCCCGCGGCGATCCTGCAGTTCCCGTTCTTCGACGAGACGCGCGACGCCGCCGCCAACTACGGAGCCATCGGCGCCGTCATCGGCCACGAGATCGGCCACGGCTTCGACGACCAGGGCTCGAAGTACGACGGCGACGGCAAGCTGACCGACTGGTGGACCCCCGCCGACCGCGAGGCGTTCGAGGAGCTGACCTCGTCGCTCATCGCGCAGTACGACGCCCTCGCCCCGAAGCAGGTGCCCGACCACCACGTCAACGGCGCCCTCACCATCGGCGAGAACATCGGCGACCTCGGCGGGCTCTCGATCGCCTGGAAGGCCTACCTCATCTCGCTCGACGGCAGCGAGCCGCCCGTGATCGACGGCCTGACCGGCGCCGAGCGGTTCTTCCTGAGCTGGGCCCAGGCCTGGCAGATCAAGCTGCGCGACGAAGAGGCGATCCGTCTCGTCTCGATCGACCCGCACTCGCCGAACGAGTTCCGGTGCAACCAGATCGTGCGCAACATCGACGAGTTCTACGAGACGTTCGGCGTCACCGAGAGCGACGCCCTGTGGCTGCCGGCCGAGGAGCGCGTCACCATTTGGTAGGTCAGGTGCCTGGCCGTCGGGCCCGACGGGAGAACGGGGACGGCGCCGACCACGAGCCGCGCCACGGTGGCGGGCGCGCGCTCGAGTCGTTCTCGGCGTCCTTCGCCGCCCTGGGCGACCTGGCGCTCGCGGGTGGGCAGGTCTCGGCCTCGGTCAGGGACCTCGACGCGGGGGCCGACCTGCTGAGCGTCGACGAGCACGTGGCGCTGCCGGTGGGGCAGCTCGGTGCCGTCCTGCTCCTGGTCGAGGTGTCGGCCCGCATCGAGGACGGCACGCTCCGCCCCCTCGACGAACTCGACCGGCCGGGCGACCCCGGCGACCAGGGGCCCGGTGGCCTCTGGCCCTACCTCCGCCGGACGAGCCTCCCGGTGACCGACGCGGCGACGCTCGTCGGGGCCTTCCGCGACGGGGCGGCGATCGACGCGCTCATCGGCCGGGTGGGCCTGGCCGCCGTGCGGGCACGAGGCGAGTCGCTCGGTCTCACGAAGACCGCCCTCCTCGACGTCACCCGGTCGTCCCGTGGCCCCGACGACGCGCCCGCGCTGGCCGTGGGCACGGCTCACGAACTCGGCGGCCTCATGGTGTCCCTCGCCCGCGGCGAGGTCGTCGACCGGGCCGTGTCGAACCGGGTGCTCGGCTGGCTGTCGTTGGGCGCCGACACGTCGCTCGTCGCGGCACCGTTCGGTCTCGATCCGCTCGGGCACCGGCGGCTCGACCACGACCTGCAGATCGTCCACGCGACCGGTGGCGACCCGGGGGTGCGCTCCGAGCTCGGGGTGCTCCGCGGGCCGCGCCGCAGCGTCGCGTACTGCGTGATCGTCACGTTCGACGACCTGACCCTCGCCCACCGCCTCCGGGCGCTCGAGGCCCTGCGGGCCGTGGGCATCGACGCCCTCGAGTACGTGCACTGAGCCGGGTGCCGCACCGAGCCGGCTGCCGCACTGAGTCGAGAGCCGCGCCGAGCCGCGGCCCGGCCGTGCCCCCTGCGCCGACTCAGTCGACCAGGTCGAGCCCCCGGAGGCGCTCGAGCGTCGCGACACCGGCCGGCGGGCACCGGCCCGCGTCGGCCGAGGTGACCCAGTGGACTGCGCCGACCTCGGCGGCGGGCGCCGGCTCGGGGCTCGTCGCCGAGAGCTCGGCCGCGAAGACCGTCATGGCGACCTGCCGACCCTCGGGCTCGCCGTGCGCCTGCGTCACGACGGTGAAGAGCTCGGCCACGGTCGTCGAGTCGAGTTCGACGCCGACCTCTTCGCGCGACTCCCGGACCAGCGCCTCGGCCGCGGTCTCGCCGGCCTCGAGCTTGCCGCCGGGCAGGTACAGCACGTCACGGCCGCGGGCGGTCACCATCAGCATCCGACGGTCACGGACGAGGGCGAGTGCGCTGACGACGATGGTGTCCATCAGGCCATCCTCGGGCACGACGACGTCGGCCCGGTGCACCGGCGTCCGGGGGCGATCAGCCCGCCGAGGCCTGACGCTCGTCGTCGACCGCGCGCAACGGCGACGACGAGGAGGCGCGGCGCCCGTCGGTCACGCCGAAGAGCGCCTCGAGGCCGTCGCGGAACTCGTCGCCCCGGCCCTCTCGGGCCAGCTCGCGTGCCCGGACGGAGGGGGTGTGCAGCAGCACGCCGGCGAGGTGTCGCAGGGCCGATTCGGTGCGGTCGGACGAGTCCCCGCGCGACCGCGCGCGCTCGATCTCGGCGTCGAGCAGGTCGAAGACGTGCTTGCGCAGCGCGACGACGGACGGCGTGAGCGACTGTTCGGCGGCGACGGCCTGGAACTCGGCGGCCGCGGACGAGACGAGGGCGCGGGCGTCGTCGGCCGCGCTGAGCTGGGGCAGCGGCGCGTGCAGGCTGATGGTCTCGAGGTCGAGCAGCTCGACGCCCTCGACGCCGGCGACGAGCGGGTCGACGTTGCGGGGCAGCCCGAGGTCGATCACGAGGCGGCGGCCGCCGGGGAGGACGACGTCGCGGGTGACGACCGGCTCGGTGGTCGAGGTGCAGGTGATCAGCACGTCGCTCCAGGCGACGGCGGTGGCGAGGTCGTCGTACGGCGTCGCGGCGTGCTTGAGGCCGAACCACTCGGCGCGGCCCGAACCCGAGTAGACGGCGAGCTGGTCGGCGCCGCGGTCGCGGAGCGCGGCGACGGTGGTGGCCGCGTACTGGCCGGTGCCCACGATGAGGACGCGCGCCTCGGACCAGTCGGTCACCCGTGAGGACGCCAGCTCGAGCGCGAGGCGCACGAGTGACCGGCCCGCGCCTCCGACGTTGGTCTGGTTCTTGATGCCCCGGGAGGTCTGCGACGCCTTCTGGAAGAGGCGCTCGAGGTCGCGCGAGGTGGTGCCGTCGTGGCGGGCGCGCTCGAGCGAACGGCGCACCTGGCCCGAGATCTCGTCCTCGCCGACGACGACGGACTCGAGGCCCGAGCTGACGGCGAACAGGTGCTCGACGACCTCGTCACCCGTGATGACCCGGACGCTGTCGCGCAGGTCGTCGGGCTCGACGCCGCTGGCGGTGCTCATGGTCTCGATCGTGGCCTCGACGGCCAGGGCGCTGCCGGCGGTGAGGGGCTCGTCGACGTCGAGGTAGGCCTCGAACCGGTTGCAGGTCGCGAGCACGACCGCCCCGCTGACGAAGTCGCTGCCGTCGACCAGGGTGCCCGCCGCCGAGGGTGCGCCGATGCTCAGCCTCTCGAGGAGGTCGAAGCTGGCGTTCTGGTGGGACGCCGTGAGGCAGATGAGCACTGAGTGATCCTAACTCTGATCGGCGTTTTCGGCTGGGCGTTGACTCGACGTCGAGTGGCCGGGAATGCCACACGACAGTTGCAGCTTGCAACAACGGAGCCCGGGGCCGCATTCCGGCCGCCGGCCCGCACCGCATCGAACCAAGGAGACACCATGACCTCGACCACCAGCATCCAGTGGCAGCTCGTCGCCCGTCCGCACGGCGAGCCCACCCCCGACGACGTCGCCCGCGTCGAGGTGACCCTGCCCGAGCTCGGCGACGGCGAGGTCCGCGTGCAGAACGAGTTCCTGTCGGTCGACCCCTACATGCGCGGTCGCATGAACGACGTGAAGTCGTACGTCCCGCCCTTCGCCCTCGGCGAGACCATGACCGGCGGGGCCGTCGGCCGCGTCGTCGAGTCGCGTTCGGACGACCTGCCGGTCGGCACCGTCGTGCTGCACGAGCAGGGCTGGCGCGACGTGGCCCAGGGAGGCGCGGCCACGTTCCGTGCCGTGCAGCCCGTCGACGGCGTGCCCCTGTCGGCGTACCTGGGCGTGCTCGGCCTCACCGGCCTGACGGCGTACGTCGGCCTCACCGAGATCGCCGGCATCCGCGAGGGCGACGTCGTCTTCGTGTCGGGTGCCGCCGGGGCCGTCGGCACCATGGTCGGCCAGATCGCGCGCCTCAAGGGAGCCTCGCGCGTGATCGGCAGCGCCGGTTCGGCCGAGAAGGTCGAGCTGCTGACCTCGAAGTACGGCTTCGACGCCGCGTTCAACTACAAGGACGGCGACGTCTCCGAGCTGCTCGCCGAGGCCGCGCCCGACGGCATCGACCTCTACTTCGACAACGTCGGCGGCGACCACCTGTCGGCCGCCCTCGCCTCGTTCCGCACCGGCGGTCGTGCCGCACTCTGCGGCTCGATCGCGAACTACAACTCCACCGGCGCCCCGGTCGGCATCACGGGCATGACCAACATGGTCACCCGCGGTCTGACGATGAAGGGCTTCACGTTGGGCGACTACCGCCACCTCGCACCCGCGTTCCAGGCCGAGATGGGCCCCTGGCTCTCCGCCGGCGACGTCGTGTACGACGAGACCGTCGTCGAGGGCATCGACAACGCGTTCGACGCCTTCACCGGGCTGATGCGCGGCGACAACGTCGGGAAGATGGTCGTCGCGGTCTCCTGACCCGCGCCTCCTCGTCCGCTCGCGCGTTCGAGGCGATCCGACCGGGACGGTCCCGCCGTGGCGGGGCCGGCCGCGGGTCGCCTCGACGCGACGTCCAGCGGGCGATGGGACAATCGACCACGTGACCCAGACCTCCGCCCTGCCCGAGCAGCACCCGCTGGCCGCCGGCCTCACGACCCGTTCACCGCTGGTCCGTGCCCTGCGCGGCGACCGGCCCGAGGCGCTGCCGGTGTGGTTCATGCGCCAGGCGGGGCGATCGCTTCCCGAGTACCGCGAGCTGCGCGTCGGCACCGCCATGCTCGACGCCTGCCTCACGCCCGACCTGGCGAGCGAGATCACGCTGCAGCCGGTCCGCCGTCACGGCGTCGACGCGGGCATCTTCTTCAGCGACATCGTCGTGCCGATCAAGCTGGCCGGCGTCTCGGTCGACATCGTCCCGGGTCGTGGGCCGGTGCTCGAGACGCCGATCCGCACGGCGGCCGACGTCGCGGCCCTGCGGCCGATCGACCCGGAGGCGCTGGCCCCGATCGCCGCGGGCGTCGCCCAGACCGTCGCGCAGCTGGGCAGCACGCCACTGATCGGGTTCGCCGGCGCCCCCTTCACCCTCGCCGCCTACCTCGTCGAGGGCGGGCCGTCGAAGGACCACATCCGCGCCCGTGCCCTCATGCACGGCGATCCCGAGACCTGGGACGCCCTGCTCACCTGGGCCGCGGACGTGACCGGCGCCTTCCTGCGGGCGCAGGTGCTCGCCGGGGCGAGCGCCGCCCAGTTGTTCGACTCGTGGGTCGGGTCGCTCTCGCTGGCCGACTACACCGCGCACGTCGCCCGCCATTCGGCCCGTGCCCTCTCGCACGTCGCCGACCTCGACGTGCCCCGCATCCACTTCGGAGTGGGCAGCGGCGAGGTGCTGGCCGCCATGCGCGACGTCGGCACCGACGCCGTCGGGGTCGACTGGCGCATCCCGCTCGACGAGGCCTCGCGTCGCCTCGGTGGCTCCACCCCGGTGCAGGGCAACATCGACCCCGCCATGCTCCAGGCGCCGTGGGCCGTGCTCGAGGCGCACGTCCGCGACGTGGTCGAGCGTGGTCGGGCGGCCCCGGCGCACGTGCTCAACCTCGGCCACGGCGTCAGCCCCGACACCGACCCCGACGTGCTCACCCGCATCGTCGAGCTCGCGCACACGCTGTGACCCCGCCCGTCGTCACCCCGAGCGGCGTCGTCGACGTCGCCGTGGTGGGCGGCGGCATGGGCGGCATCGTGCTCGCCCGTGACCTGGCCGCCGCCGGGATGGGCGTCGTGCTGTTCGAGGCATCCGACCGACTGGGCGGCGAGGTCTCGCGACACGTGGTCGCCGGCATCGCACTCGACGCCGGGGCCGAGAGCTTCGCGACCCGGGGCGGCACGGTCGCCGGTTTCGCCACCGAACTCGGCCTCGGCGACGACATCGTCCTGCCCGATCCCCGCGGGGCCTGGCTGCACGAAGCCGACGGCGAGTCCTTCCCCATCCCGCGAACGGGGCTGCTCGGCATCCCCGGCGACCCGTCCGCCGCCGACGTGCGAGCCGTCGTCGGCGAGGCCGGCGTGACCCGCGCGCTCGCGGACGCCGACCTGCCCGCCGAGATCGGGGCCGAAGAAACCACCCTGGGGGGTCTCGTCCGGGCGCGCATGGGTGACGAGGTCGTCGACCGGCTCGTCAGTCCCATCGTCTCGGGCGTCCACTCGCTCCACCCCGACCTGCTCGCCGTCGACCGCGTGGCCCCCGGGCTGCGCTCGGCCCTCCAGCGCGAAGGCAGCCTCGCCGCCGCCGTGCTCGGACTGCGCGCCCTGGCCCCGGCCGGCTCGGCGGTGGCGGGAATCCGCGGCGGCCTCGCCCGGCTGGTCGACCCGATCGTCGCCGACCTCGAGCGGCACGGCGTCGACGTCCGCCTCGGCACCCGCGTGCGTTCGATCGACGAGACCGGCGTCGAGACCACGGGCGGTGAGCACGTCCGGGCGAGACAGGTCGTGCTGGCCGTCGGGGACCACGACGCGGTGGCCCTGACGACCCGCGCCTCCTCGGTGCCGCCCGGAGCGATCACCCTCGCGACCCTCGTCGTCGACCGGCCGGAGCTCGACGCGGCGCCCCGGGGCACGGGCGTCCTCGTCGCACCCGGCTCGACCGGACTCCGGGCCAAGGCCCTCACCCACGCGACCGTCAAGTGGAGCTGGCTGGCCGAGCTCGCCGGGGGACGCCACGTGCTCCGGCTCAGCTTCGACTCGCCCGTCGTCGACCGCGACACACCCGACGTCGAGGTGCGCGACGCGGCGCTCGCCGACGCCTCGACCCTGCTCGGCGTCGACCTCGCCGCGCGCCACCTGGTCGGCTTCGGCCGGGCCACCTGGGACGCCCCGCGCCGGGCCGAGGCGGCGGTCGTCACCGAGCCCGTGGTCGAGGTCGTCCAGGCCGGAGGCGCGGTGGCGGGACGGGGGCTCGCCGCGATCATCGCCCACTCGCGTCGTCAGGCCGCCACCCTCGTGGCGGCGCTGTCGGCGCCCCCGTCCCGCGACTGAGGCCCCGGGGTCGGACCGCTTCGGTCCGGCGCGGGCGTCCGGCACCCGCCTCGGGCTACATTGGAGGGACGTGTGCGGCACATGCCGTCGCGCGTACGACCACGAATGGAGTCCCCCGTGCGAGGCAAACTGATCTTCGTCGCCGGAGCCGCTGTCGGATTCGTGCTGGGCGCCCGCGCCGGCCACGACCGGTACGAGCAGATCACCGAGAGGGCGTCCAAGGTCTGGAACAGCCGGGCCGTGCAGCGCCAGGTCGCCAAGGGCCAGGACTTCGCCGGTGCCAAGACGGCCGACGGCGTGGACGCCGTCGTCACCGGCATCACTCGCGGCATCTCCAAGGCCTTCGGCGGCGGCCGCAAGAAATGACCGACTCGACGCGCAGCGACAAGGTGCGGCACAAGACCAGGCCGCGGTCGCTCTTCGCCCTGGTGCAGGACGTCCCGACGCTGGTCACCGACCTGGTCAAGGGCGAGCTGGCCCTGCTCAAGTACGAGGTCATCGGCACGCTCAAGGCCTTCGGCATCGGTGCCGGCTTCCTGGTCGGGGCCCTGGTCTTCGTCTTCGCGATGCTCGGCGTCCTCCTGACCGGCATCGTCCTGCTGCTCGCCATCTGGCTTCCCGGCTGGGCGTCGGCCCTCATCGTCGCCGGCGTGCTGTTGCTCGTCGCCGCCCTGCTCGCGTTCCTCGGGTACAAGGCGATCAAGAAGGGGCTCCCGGCGGTCCCCGAGAAGACCATCGCGAGCCTCAAGGCCGACCTCAAGGCCGTCAAGGGCGTGGGGTCGATCCCCGGCGCCCGCCTCGACGAGCGCTGACGCGCCTCCTCGACACCCCCACCCTTCCCGTTCCCGACAGGAGCACCGTGAGCGACAGCAGCGACATCCAGGCCCACATCGACCGCACGCGCGCCGAGCTCGCCGCGACCCTCAACGAACTCGAGGACAAGCTGAACGTGCCCAAGCAGTTGGGCATCGCCGGGCACCGCGCCAAGGCCTCGTTCGACCGCGACAAGACCCCGTGGCTCGCCGCCGCCGGGGCGGGTGCGTTGGCCCTCGCGGGCGTCGTCGTCGCGGTCGTCAAGCGCCGCTGACCGCTCGCCCGGCTCGCCGGTCGGCTCGACCGCCGGCGGGCATCGGGTGCCGTTCGCTCGACCGGGAGCAACCTGGTTGGGCTCCCAGCGTGCCGAGAGGGAGAATGGCTGCATGAGTTCCAGCGCCGACGCGGCAGCGCCCGTACTGCCGACGTCCGATTCATCCGCAGCACCCGTCCAGACCGAGTCCGACGACGCCGCGGCGAGCACACCGCCACCCGTCGAACGCCTCGGCTACACGCTCTGGGCCGTGCTGCGACGCGACCCGCAGAACCCCTACGCCCCCGAGCTCGACGACGTCCCGCAGCTCGACGCGGTCGTCGACGCCCTGGCGGGTCTCGGCGTGACCGTCCGTGGCTTCTACGACGTCAGCGCCCTGCGGGCCGACGCCGACATCATGATCTGGCTGCATGGCGAGGTGCCCGAGGCCGTCCAGTCGGCCTACCGGCAGCTGCTGCGCACCGACGTGCTGGGCGGTCTGCTGCCCACCTGGAACGCCATGGGCATGCACCGCGAGGCCGAGTTCTCGCGCAACCACAGCCCGGCCTTCATGCGGGGCAAGGCACCCGAGACCTGGTTGACGGTGTACCCGTTCGTGCGCAGCTACGAGTGGTACCTGCTGCCCGAGGCCGAGCGCCGTCAGATGCTCGCCGAGCACGGCAAGCAGGGCTCCGAGCACCGCGCGGTGCTGACGAACACCGTCGCCAGCTTCTCGCTCGGCGACTACGAGTGGATCCTCGCCCTCGAGGCTCCCGAGCTCGTGCAACTGGTCGACCTCATGCGCGACCTGCGCTACACCGAGGCCCGCCGCCACGTCCGCGAAGAGATCCCGTTCTTCACGGGCCGACGCATCCCCACCACCGACATCATCGAGGTCTTGTCGTGACCGACACCAGCAACATCACCAACGGGCAGCTCGTCCGCAACGCCACCCCCGCCGCGGCCTCCGGCCCCGAGCACGTCTCCGAGCCGACCGACTACGACGCCATCCTGCTGGCCGGCTTCGGCGGGCCCGAGGGGCAGGACGACGTCATCCCGTTCCTGCGCAACGTCACGCGCGGTCGGGGCATCCCCGAAGAGCGGCTCGAAGAGGTCGCGACGCACTACCGCCACTTCGGCGGCGTCAGCCCGATCAACGAGCACAACCGCGAGCTCAAGGCCGCCCTCGAGGCCGAGCTCGAGCGTCGCGGCATCGACCTGCCGGTCATCTGGGGCAACCGCAACTGGCAGCCCTACATGGCCGACGCCGTGCGCGAGGCCGACGAGCGCGGGTTCCGCAAGCTCATCGCGGTCGCGACCAGCGCCTACTCGTCCTACAGCTCGTGCCGCCAGTACCGCGAGGACTTCGCCATGGCGCTCGACGCCACCGGCCTCGAGGGCACCATGCAGATCGACAAGGTCCGCCAGTTCTTCGACCACCCCGGTTTCGTCCAGCCGTTCATCGACGGCGTGCGCGACGCGCTCGTCGCGGCTCGCGCCGAGAACGAGGGGCTCGACCTCTCGACCGAGGTCCAGGTGCTCTTCGCGACGCACTCGATCCCGTCGACCGACGCGGCCAAGAGCGGCCCCCAGGCGCGCGGCTTCGATGCCGACGGCGCCTACGCCGCCCAGCACAAGGCCGTCGCCGAGGTCGTCATGGCCGCGGCCGAGGCCGCCCTCGACCTCGACCTGCCCGAAGGGGGCGGCACCACCGTCCCCTGGCAGCTCGTCTACCAGTCGCGCAGCGGCCCGCCCTCGATGCCGTGGCTCGAGCCCGACATCAACGACGCCATCGACGACCTGGCCGGCGGTCCGACCCGCGCCGTCGTCATCGTGCCGCTCGGGTTCGTCAGCGACCACATGGAGGTCATGTGGGACCTCGACAACGAGGCGATGGAGACCAGTGAGAAGAACGGTTTCTGGGCGACGCGCACCCCGACGCCGGGCATCGACCCGAACTACGTCACCGGGCTCGTCGACCTCGTGCTCGAGCGTCGTGACGGCGTCCCCGCCGAGGACCGCCCCCACGTGACCGACCTCGGGCCCTGGTACGACGTCTGCCGTCCCGGCTGCTGCGAGAACGTGCGACTGGGCTTCAAGCCCGCCCTGTCCGGCCTGGTCCCCTGACCCCGTGGCGACCATCCGCATCGGAACTCGGGGCAGCGCGCTGGCCGTCGCCCAGTCGACCACCGTCGCCGACCGCATCGCGGCCACGACCGGCCACGACGTCGAACTCGTCCGCATCAAGACCGAGGGGGACCGCTCGCAGGGCACCGGCGAGTCGCTGGCGTCGCTCGGGGGCACCGGCGTGTTCGCCAGCGCCCTGCGCGAGGCGCTCCTCGCGGACGAGTGCGACGCGCTCGTGCACTCGCTCAAAGACCTGCCCACCGCCACGCACCCCGGTCTCGTCATCGGGGCGACGCCCGGTCGGGCGGATGCCCGCGACGCCCTCTGCGCCCGCGACGGGCTGACCCTCGAAGGACTGCCCCAGGGTGCCCGCGTCGGCACGGGATCGCCGCGTCGTGCCGCCCAGCTGCTCTCGCGACGTCCCGACCTCGAGGTCGTCGACATCCGCGGCAACGTCGACACGCGGCTCGGTCGCGTCGGCGTCGACCTCGACGCCGTCCTGCTCAGCGCGGCGGGTCTCGGCCGTCTAGGACGCCTCGACGCGGCGACCGAACTGCTGGGGCTCGGCTTCTGGCCCAGTGCGCCCGGCCAGGGCTCGCTCGCCGTCGAGGTCCGCGAAGGCGACCCCGACGAGGCGCTCGCCCGCGGTCTGGCCGCCATCGAGGACGAAGAGACGCGCCTCGTGGTGACGGCCGAGCGAGCCGTGCTGGCCGGGCTCGAGGCCGGTTGCGCGGCACCCGTCGGTGCCAGTGCCGTCGTCGACGCCGGGTTGCTGCTGCTCAGCGCGACCGTCTACAGCCCCGACGGCAGCCGACGCCTCAGCTCGTCGCACGCCGTCTCCCTCGACGACGGTCCGCTCGTCGCGCGCCTCGCCGACGTCCACGAGGTCGCCGGCCGTGTCGTCGACGAGCTGCTCGACTCCGGTGCGGCCGAGTTCGCCCCGTTGGGCGGCGGACCGGCCGGCGGTGACCCCCTGGGCAGCGCCACGTGACCGCCGACAAGCCGCTCAAGGGCGTGCGCGTCCTGGTGCCGCGCGGTGGCAAGTGGGGCGACGGGGTCGCGGCCTCGCTCCGGTCGCGCGGTGCCGCCCCGGTGATCGCCCCCCTCATCAACTTCGCCCCGGCCGAGACGCCCGAGCTGCTCGCCGCGGCCCTGGCCCGCCTCGAGTCCGGCGTCTACGAGTGGCTCGTCGTCACGAGTGCCACCACGGTCGACGTCCTGGTCGGCAACGGCATCCGGCCCCCTGCCTCGACCCGGGTCGCCGCGGTCGGCGAGACCACCGCCGCCGCCCTGAGCCTGGCGGGCATCCGCGTCGACTTCGTCCCCGAGGGCGACAACTCGGCCCGCGGACTCGTGAAGGAGTGGCCGGCCGACGAGGTCACCGGTCGCGTGCTCGTCCCGCAGTCCGACCTCGCCGAGCCGACCCTCGTCGCCGGGCTGTCGGCCCGCGGTTTCGACGCCGAGTTCGTCTCGGCGTACCGCACGGTGGGCGTTCCCGTCTCGGCCGAGGTGCGCGACGGCGTCGCCGACGGCTCGATCGGCGTCCTCCTCGTGACCTCGGGCAGCGTCGCCCGCCAGATCGCCGCCCAGCTGGCGCCCCTGCCCCCGCAGACCCTCGTCGCGTGCATCGGCCCGCGCACCGCCTTCGACGCCCGTGCCGCGGGGCTGCCCGTGCACCTGATCGCCGAGACCCGATCGGCGGCCGCCCTCGTCGAGGCCGTGGTGGACCACGCCCTCGACGGCCCGTCCGCCGGAACGCCCCCCACCGAGAAGGACTGATGTCCGATTTCCCCCGAGTGCGGCCCCGCCGCCTCCGCGCCACCCCCGCCCTGCGTCGTCTGACCGCCGAGACGCGCCTGCACCCCGCCGACCTCGTCCTGCCGATGTTCGTCCGCGAGGGCATCGACGAGCCCACCCCGATCTCGTCCATGCCGGGCGTCGTCCACCACAGCCTGTCGAGCCTGCCCCGGGCCGTCGAGCAGGCCGCCGAGGCCGGCGTGGGCGGCGTCATGCTCTTCGGGGTGCCCCTCGAGAAGGACGCCGTCGGGTCGGGCGCGACCGACCCCGAGGGCATCCTCAACGTGGCCACCCGCGTGGCCGTCGACGCCGCCCAGGGCGCGCTGGTCGTGCAGACCGACCTCTGCCTCGACGAGTTCACCGACCACGGCCACTGCGGCGTCCTCGCCGCCGACGGCTCGGTCGACAACGACGCCACCCTGGTCCGCTACGACGAGATGGCGGTCGTCCAGGCCGAGGCCGGGTCCCAGCTGATCGGCATGAGCGGCATGATGGACGGTCAGATCGGCTCGGCCCGCGACGCCCTCGACGCGGCCGGCTTCGGCGGCACGGCACTGCTCGCCTACGCCGCCAAGTACGCGTCGGCCTTCTACGGCCCCTTCCGCGAGGCCGTTCAGTCGACGCTGGTCGGAGACCGCCGCACGTACCAGATGGACGCCGCCAACGGGCGCGAGGGCCTGCGCGAGGTCGACCTCGACATCGCCGAGGGTGCCGACGTCGTCATGGTCAAGCCGGCGATGAGTTACCTCGACGTCCTCGCCGAGACGGCCGCGACGAGCACCGTCCCGGTGTGGGCGTACCAGATCAGCGGTGAGTACGCGATGATCCACGCGGCCGCCGCGAACGGCTGGATCGACCTCGACGCGGCCTCGTACGAGAGCGTCCTGTCGATCAAGCGGGCGGGTGCGGACGCGATCCTGACGTACTGGGCCACCGAACTGGCCACGCGCCTCCAGAAGGAGCGGTTCTGATGGCCGAGCAGAGCAACGACACCTACTTCACCCGGGCCAAGCGGTCCATCCCGGGCGGCGTCAACTCGCCCGTCCGTGCGTACGGCTCCGTCGGCGGGACGCCACGGTTCCTCGTGGGTGCCAAGGGCGCCTACGTCACCGACGCCGAGGGACGCGACTACGTCGACCTCGTCGCCTCGTGGGGTCCGGCGATCCTCGGGCACACCCACCCCGAGGTGCTCGAGGCCGTCCAGCAGGCGGCCGCGCGCGGTCTGTCGTTCGGGGCGTCGACGCCCGCCGAGACCGAACTCGCCGAGCTGGTCCGCGAGCGCGTCGCCGTCGGCGACCAGCGACCGATCGGCAAGCTGCGCATGGTGTCCACCGGCACCGAGGCGACCATGACGGCCATCCGCCTCGCCCGCGGCTACACCGGTCGCGACCTGCTCGTGAAGTTCGCCGGGCACTACCACGGGCACTCCGACTCGCTGCTGGCCGAGGCCGGCTCGGGCGTCGCGACCCTGTCGATGCCCGGCTCGGCCGGCATCACGGCCGAGACCGCCGCCCAGACGCTCGTCCTTCCCTACAACGACCTCGACGCCGTGCGTGCGGCCTTCGACGAGCACGGCCCGCGCATCGCCGCCGTCATCGTCGAGGCCGCCGCCGCCAACATGGGCGTGCTCGCGCCGCAGCGGGGCTTCAACCGCAGCCTGTCCGAGATCACGCGACGCCACGGCTCGCTGCTGATCGTCGACGAGGTGCTCACCGGCTTCCGCGTGGGACGCGCGGGCTGGTGGGGTCTCGAGGCCGCTCGGGTCGTCCCGGACGGCGCTGGCTGGGAGCCCGACCTCATCACGTTCGGCAAGGTCATCGGCGGGGGCATGCCGCTCGCCGCCCTGGGCGGTCGCGCCGAGGTGATGGACTTCCTCGCCCCACTGGGGCCGGTCTACCAGGCGGGCACGCTCAGCGGCAACCCGGTGGCCGTCGCCGCCGGCATCGCGACGCTCAGGCTCGCCACGCCCGAGGTCTACGCCCGGCTCGACACCGTCGCCGACCAGTTGTCGGCCGGCGTCTCGGCCGCCCTGTCCGCCGAGGGCGTCGAGCACAGCGTCCAGCGCGCCGGGTCGCTCTTCTCGTTCGCCTTCACGCCGACGGCACCGAACGACTACGACGACGTCCGCGCCCAGCAGTCCTGGCGCTACCCGCCGTTCTTCCACGCCATGCTCGACGCCGGGGTCAACCTGCCCCCGTCGGTGTTCGAGGCGTGGTTCGTCACGGCGGCCCACGACGACGACGTGGTGTCGCGCATCCTCGACGCCGTGCCCGCCGCGGCCAAGGCCGCCGCGGCCGCGCAGGCGCCGCACTAGTCCGCTCGAGCGCGCGCCGCGCCTCCGTTCCGGCTCGCCGGGGGCTCGGCCGACTCTGCGCGCCGGGCTCGCCTGCCCGTCACTCGGGGCCATGCCTGCTCCGCCGCATCCCGCCACGAGGTAAACAACCCGCCACATCATCTCTTGGCGGGTTGTTTACATCGTGGCGGGGTGGCGGGGTGGCGGGCACTCCGGCAGCGGCTGCGCGTGGCGCCGTGATGCACCGGCCGGAGGTCAGCGGCGGCGGGCGCGGGCCGACCAGCGGCCGTCGGCCCGATCGACGACGAGCGGGTGGTCGAACGCGCCCGACACGAGCTCGGACGTCAGCACGTCGTCGGCCCGTCCGGTGGCGAAGACCCGACCGTCGCGCAGGAGCAGGGCGTGCGACGTGCTGCTCGGCAGGTCCTCGAGGTGATGGGTCACCGTCACGGAGGACATCGCGCGGTGGGTCGTGCGCAGCTCGTCGACGGTGTCGAGCAGGTGTTCCCGCGCCGCGACGTCGAGTCCCGTCGCCGGTTCGTCGAGCAGCAGCAGGGCCGGCTGCGACGCCAGGGCGCGGGGGATCAGCGCCCGACCGCGTTCGCCCTGGGACAGCACGCTCCACCGTGCCGAGAGGCGGGACGAGAGACCGACGCTCGCGACGAGGTCGACGACCCGCGCCTCTTGCTCGTCGGTGGGCACCCAGCGGGGCACCGGGTCGCTGCTGCCCGTGAAGCCGGTCAGCGCGACCTCACGGACGGTGTTGTCGCCGACCATGCGGTGGCGGGGATCGACGTGGCCGATGTGGCGACGCAGCTCGCTCAGCTCGACCCGCCCGAGGCGCCGGCCGAGGACGTCGACCGTGCCCGCGGTCGGGTGGCCGAGCGCACCGCACAACGTGAGCAGCGTCGTCTTGCCGGCTCCGTTGGGGCCGATCAGCGCCCAGTGCTGGCCGGAGTCGACGCGCAACGACACGTCGTGCAGCAGATCACGACCGCCCCGGGTCACCCGTGCAGCGACGACGTCGAGCACGGGCGGCACCGGGGCGGCCACGGAGGGGGCGACGGTCACGCGCGGTAGATGCCCGCCTCGCGCACCTGGTCGAACAGGCCCTGCAGGCGTGCGGGCTGCTCGCGCACGACGGCGGCGGCCGCCGCGGCGTCGTCCGCCTTCACGGCGTCGCGGAACGCCACGGTGAAGGCGTGCGCCTGCGGGAAGTCGAAGATGCCGTTGGCCGACGGACGACGCAGGAGCAGCAGGAGGCGCGGGCCGGTGTTCGACCACAGTCGCGTCAGGGACTCGCTGTCGGCCGCGGCCAGAAGGATCTCGTTGGCCCGCACGAGGCCCGCGATGTCTTCTTCCTTCTTCGCCTTGAAGGCCTTGGCCCGGGTGTCGAGGAGGCCGACGACCTCGGCACGCTGAGCCTTGTCGAGCTTGGGCACGGCCCGCTCGACGAAGAGGGACCAGACGGCGTAACCGACGTCGACGGTGTCGACGAACTCGCCGTAGGACGGGTCGACGATGCGCGTGTAGCGGTTGGCCTCGATGTCGACCAGGGCCTGGTCGGCGAGCTTGGCGATCGCCTCGCGGACGGGCGTGCGGGAGACGCCCAGCCAGGCCACGAGCTGGTCGTCGTTCAGGCGCTCACCGAACTCGAGGGTGCCGTCGATGATCGCGGCGAACATCTTGTCGTAGACGACGTCGCGCAACAGGCGGCGCGGGGCGGGCGTCTGGTCGTCGTTCTGGGGGATCGGCATCGGGGGCCTCCGTCGTGTCTGCGGTCAGGTGCCGACGGTCGGCGGCGCTCGGCACCGCGGTCGGTCGGTTCGTCGACCCGGCCCTGAACCGGTCGCCGACATGTCGAGCATAAACCCGAGGGCTGAGTACGTATGGGTGATCCGGAGTTCTAGATGTGCGATTCGCCGACGCGCACGACCGTCCGGCCCCGGGCCCGGCCCGCCAGGATCGCCTCGCCGGCGCCCACCACGTCGGCCAGGGCGACCTCGCCGGTCATCGAGTCGAGGAGGTCGAGGTCGAGGTCTCGTGCCAGTCGGTCCCAGGCGCGCTGGCGCAGGTCGAGCGGTGCCTCCACCGAGTTCACGCCGGCCAGGGTCACGCCCCGCAGGATGAACGGCAGCACCGTCGTCGGCAGGTCGGCGCCCTGGGCGAGCCCGCAGGCCGTGACGGTGCCGCCCCAGCGGGTCTGGGCCAGGACGGTGGCGAGGGTGTGGCTCCCGACCGAGTCGACGCCGCCGGCCCAGCGGGCCCGCTGCATCGGCTTCCCCGCACCGGACAGTTCGTCGCGGTCGACCAGGGCCGAGGCCCCGAGCGAGCGGAGGTAGTCGCCCTGCTCGGCGAGGCGACCCGAGGAGGCGCTGACCGAGTACCCGAGGCGGCTCAACACCGCGATCGCCACCGACCCGACGCCTCCGGCCGCACCGGTCACCACGACGTCGCCGTCGTCGGGGCCGACGTCGCGTTCGAGTCGGAGGACGCTCAGCATCGCCGTGAAACCCGCCGTGCCGATGGCGGCGGCGCGCCGCCCGTCGATGCCCGGGGGGAGCAGGACGGTGCTGCCCGGGTCGACCACGACGCGTTCGGCGAAGCCGCCCGCCTTCGTCTCGCCGTGGCCCGCACCGTTGACCAGCACCTCGTCGCCCGGTACGAAACGTGACGACCCCGAGGACGCCACGACGCCGACCAGGTCGATGCCGGGCACGAGAGGATCGACCCGGGCGACCCCGGGGTCACCGCGCAGGGCGAGACCGTCCTTGTAGTTGATGCCGGACCAGGTGACGTCGACGACGACGTCACCCGGCCCGGCGACCGGCTCGTCAAGCTCTCGGAGCTCGGCGGCCCTGTCCTTCTCGACCACGATCGCACGCATGCGACCGAGGTTACGCGGGTGCGGTCAGACGCGATCGACGGGGCCGGACGCCCCCGCCTTGCCCCCGAGGAACCCGCCCAGCGCACTGACGAGGTCGAGCCCCGTCGTGGCCTTCACGACGTCCTGCAGCTGCGTCATGTTGTTGGCGACCGACTTGGTCAGCTCGTTGGCACCGTCGGTCGACACCACCGTCAGGGCGTCGATGTTGCCCATCGGCGCCGCCATCTCGCGGGCGATCTCGGGCAGGCGCGAGATGACCTGCGAGGCGAGTGCCGCCTGGCCGAACTTGCCCTGCGCCTCGGCCAGCGCGTCCACGGCCTCGGCCTCGGCGAGACCCTTGGCCTTGATCGCCGCGGCCTCGGCGCGACCGGCGGCCTCGACGGCCGCGGCCTCGTTCTCGGCCGCGTTGCGGGCGGCGTCGGCGAGCTGGGTGCGGCGGAACGCCTCGGCCTCGACGGCGGCGTTGGCGGCGTCGCGCTCGGCCTCGGCGTTCTGCACGGACGCGTAGGCCGCGGCCTCGGCGGGCTGGCGCACCTCGATGTTGAGTCGCTCCTGGTTGACCTTGGCCTGCTCGGCCACGGCGATGCTCTCTTGTTCGGCGACCAGCTTGTCTTGCATGGCCCGGGCGAGCTCACCGGCGGCGGCGGCCTCGGCCTGGGCCCGGTCGGTCTCGGCCTTGATCTGGGCCTGGCGGACGTCGAGCTGCAGCTGACGCTCGGCCGTCTGCTGCGTGTTGCCGATGCGGGCCAGGGCGGCGATGCGCTCGGCCTCGGCCTCGGCCACGTCGGCGTTCTGCTTGGCGACGGCCGCCTCGGCGCGACCACGGTCGGCGAGGTAGGTGCTGCCCGGCGTCTCGATCTCGCGGATGTTCATGGTCTCGATCTGGAGGCCGAGCTCGGCGAGCTCGCCCTTGGTCTCGTTCACGGCGTCGGCCGCGAGGCGCGAGAAGTTCTTGACCAGGTCGTCGACCGGCTGGCCGCCGATGAGACCGCGGATCGATCCCTCGAGCGACTGCTGCACGATGACCGGGAGCTGCTGCTGCTGCAGCAGGTAGCGCTGGGCGGCGCGGCGCACCCCGTCTTCGGTGCCGGTCACCTTGAAGTTGACCGTGGCCTTCACGGCGGTGCGGATGTAGTTGGCGTCGATCGCCTGCACCTCGACCGGGGTCTGGTACTGCTCGAGCGACAGCTTGAAGCCCTCTTGGAAGATCGGCCAGACGAAGGTGCGGCCACCGATGATGACCTTCTGCGGGCTGGAGATGCCCCCGCCCTCGGACCGTTCGGCGCCACGGCCGACCACGATCAGGGCCTCGTTCGGCGGGACGCGACGGACGCGGCTGGCGACGAACGACAGCAGGGCGAGCACGATGACGACGGCGACGACGATGGCGACGACGCTGACGTTGGAGGAGATGAAGTCCACGGGGCTTCCTTTCAGTTGGTCTGGGGATCACGTGACGCGGAGGTCTCGCCGGCGTCGAGCGCCTCGACCTGCACGCGTGGGCCGTTCTCGGCCACGACGCGGACGCGGACGCCGCGCTCGATGCGCGCGTCGCTGGTCGCGAGCCGCCGCTCGAGCTCGCGGACGTCGTCGAGCCGGACCTCGCCGCCGGCCGGGCCGGTGGCCTCGGTCGTGACGCCGACGAACCCGACGGGCGACCAGTGACCCCCGCTCTCGCGGCGCGTCACGCGGCGGACGACGAGCTGGATCAGCACGAGGGCGACGAGGGCCATGCCCACGGCGACGGCGTAGGTCCACCCCGCGGCGAGGTCGGTCTGCGACGTGACGACCCCGGCGAGCCCGAAGATGGCCAGGGCCGCGCCCAGGGCGACGCCCGAGACGAGCCCGTCGCCGACGTCGAAGACGTCGAGCAGGTCGCCCACGACGATGCTGACGAGCAGGAGCAGGAGTCCGATCGCCCCCACCACGATGAACGTGATCATGCGTCGAGACTGTCAGACTCCGGCCGGGCGCACATCGCCTGTGCGACGGACCCCGCGCCACCGCCCACCGGCGGCCGCGCCTCAGCCGAAGAGGATCGCGGCCTCGTCGTAGCGGTGCTGCGGGACGACCTTGAGGCTGTCGAGGGCCTCCTCGAACGAGACGTGGACGATCTCGGTGCCCCGCAGGGCGACCATGCGCCCCCAGCGACCCTCGACCACCGCGTCGCTCGCCGCCATGCCGAGTCGCGTGGCGAGCACGCGGTCGTAGGACGTGGGCGTACCGCCGCGTTGGATGTGCCCCAACGTCGTGGCGCGGGTCTCGATGCCCGTGCGCTCCTCGATGACGGGGGCGAGTCGCTCGCCGATCCCGCCGAGGCGCGGACGGCCGAAGGCGTCCAGGCCGCGCTCGGAGTGCACGTCGCTCTCGTGGTCGGGCACGAAGCCCTCGGCGACGACCACCAGCGGTGCGCGACCCCGGTCGTAGGCCGACTGCACCCATTCGACGATCTGGTCCATGCTGGTCGCCTGCTCGGGGATGAGGATCGCGTGGGCACCGGCGGCCATGCCCGAGTGCAGGGCGATCCAGCCCACGTGCCGGCCCATGACCTCGGCGACCATGCAGCGGCTGTGCGAGTCGCCGGTGGTGCGCAGGCGGTCCATGGCGTCGGTGGCGATCTGGACCGCGGTGTCGAAGCCGAAGGTGTAGTCGGTCGCCCCGAGGTCGTTGTCGACGGTCTTGGGCACGCCGACGATCTTGAGCCCCGCGTCCGTCAGGCGCTTGGCCGCGGCCAGGGTGCCCTCGCCGCCGATGGCGATCATGGCGTCGATGCCGAAGCGCTCCATGTTCTCGGCGATGCGGTCGACGCCGCCGTCGCCCTCGAACGGGTTCGTGCGGCTCGTCCCGAGGATCGTGCCGCCTTGTTTCGCGATGCCCTGGATCTCTTTGCGGGTGAGGGGCATCACGTCGCCGTCGACGACGCCTCGCCAGCCGTCGCGGAAGCCGACGAACTCTTGTCCGTGGATCTGCGTGCCCTTGAGCACGGCACCGCGGATGACCGCGTTGAGACCGGGGCAGTCGCCACCGCTGGTGAGGATTCCGATTCGCATCGAGGGGCTCCATCGCATCGAAGGGCCCGATCGACGGGCCGAGGTCGAGACCCATCATGGACCACGAGGAGGCGCGGCACCTGTCCACGGGCCCGGTCACCGCCCTGCCGGTCGCGCAGGCGGCCGTACTACCCTCGCCTGCATGAGCAACGAGCAGCCGGGGCGTCCGCCGTCGCCGTGGGCCCGGTTCGCCCGGCCCGCGCCGACCGAGCCCGACCGGGGCGAGTTCCCGTTCGGTCCGCCTCGCCCGGTGCACCCCGAGGCGGGCGTGGCCGATCGCGGTTGGCCGCTCGACCCCTCCGGCGCACCGTCGATGCCCGCCACGCGACAGCAGCAGCCGTTCTTCCCCCAGCCCGCGGCGTCGCAGCCCCCCTCGTCGCAGCCCGTCGGCCAGCAGGCCGCCGGCCAGCAGCCCGTCGCCCAGCAGGCCGCCGCGCCGACGTGGGACTCCGACGGTCGTCAGGTCTGGGCGCCGCCGCCCGGTCCCGTGCCCGAGACCGGCTCCGCGCCCGACGCCCGACCCGAGAACGCAGGCCTCGGGTCGTACTTCTTCCCCGCCGACGACGACTGGTCGTCCGCGCCGCCCCGCACCGACGACGAGGGCCGCGGTCTCGCGATCGCGTCGATCGTCTTCGGCGTCTTCTTCGCGCCCCTCGGCCTGGTGTTCGGCATCGTGGCGGCGCGACGCGCCCGAGCCGCCGGCCGCCCGGCCACCCTCGCGTTGACCGGCATGGTCGTCGCCTCGATCGTCATCGTCCTGAGCCTCGTGTACGCCATCGCGGCACTCGACTACTACTCGCAACTCGCGACGACCTGTGCCCAGCTCGGGCCCGGCGACTACGTGAACGGCGACGGTCGGACCGTCACCTGCGGGTGACCGGGGCGGGCACGGACCATCACAGGACGCGAGCCGCCGGGGGCGCGGGCCGTCGAGGACGACCCGCGCCGCGCCTCCTCGGCTAGAGCGAGACGGTGCCGGTGTCGGCGACGTTCTTCGGGTGTCCGCCGGTCACGGCGGCCTTGGCGTACTTGAACAGGGTGACGGCCTTGGGCTCGTTGCTGACCCAGTACTCGGCCGTGTCGACGTCGACCTCGAGCAGGGCGACGGTCGGGTCCTCGCGGCCCTTGTCGAACCAGGCCTCGGCCCCGGTCGTCCACAGTTCGTCGATCAGTCCGGAGTCCTTGACGATCGAGGCCTTGCCCGCGAGCGACAGGTAGCCCTTGCCGGTCTCGACGGCGACGTTCACCTGCGGGTGCGCCTTGACGTCGTCGACCTTGGGGGAGGGGTCGCGCGTGAAGAAGTACACCTTGCCGTCGAAGTCGCGATCGACGATCGCGAGGGGTCGGCTCACGAGGTGGCCGTGGCTGCTCTGCGTGGTGAGGATGCCGATGCGGCCCGCGTCGAGGACCTCGCCGATCTTCTTGATGTCGTTGGTCTCAGTCATGCCGGGGACCCTACGCCGGAGCCTCGACCGAGGTCACAGCACCGGAGGTCCGCCGCCGGTCACGGACGAGGAGGCGCGGTGCCGGTCGCAGGTCACGTCGCCTCGTGCACCGCACCCGTCGCAGGCGACCAGTTGCCGTCGGCACTGCACCTCGACGCAGTTCTGCATGCGGCTGGTCGCGGTGCCGCAGACCTCGCAGCGACCGATCACGGCCGCGTGGTCGCTGAACTCGACCGAGCCGCGACCGTCGAAGACGTAGAGCGAACCGTCCCACAGGCCGTCGTCGCCGAAGCGCTCGCCGTAGCGCACGACACCCCCGTCGAGTTGGTAGACCCGCGAGAACCCCCGCGACGTCATGAGGGACGACAGCACCTCGCAGCGCACGCCGCCCGTGCAGTAGGTGACGACGGGCTCGTCCTTGAGGTGGTCGTAGCGCCCGCTGTCGAGTTCGGCCACGAAGTCGCGGGTCGTGGCCACGTCGGGCACCACGGCGCCTCGGAACCGACCGATGCGTGACTCGTACTCGTTGCGCCCGTCGAAGAAGGTGACCTGCTCACGGTCGACGAGTTCGTGGAGTTCGTCGGGGGACAGCCGCTCACCGGTGCCCACCACGCCGGACCCGTCGACCTGCAGTTCGTCGGGCGCGCCGAACGTCACGATCTCGTCGCGCACCTTGACCGACAGGCGGGGGAAGTCGTCGCCGGTGCCCTCGCTCCACTTGACGTCGAGCCCGGCCAGGGCCGGGTGCTGCCGGGTCTTCTTGAGCCAGCGCTTGACGTCGGGCAGGTCGCCTCCGAGCGTGCCGTTGAGGCCCTGGTGGGACACGAGGACGCGCCCGCGCAGGTGCAGGGACTCGGCGAGGTCGCGCTGCCACAGACGCATCGCCTCGGGATCGCCGAGCGGTGTGAAGGCATAGAACAACACGATCTTCGGGGTCGCCACCAGGAGATCCTAGGGGCAGGCCGGTCGGGGAGCGTCGTACGCCTGAGGCATGCATGCCTTATGCTGGTACCCGGAATTCCAGACACCGACGAAAGGCGACGATGCCCGTCCCGACCCCCGCCCGTCCGGTCATCCCTCGGCGCCTGCAGAAGGACGCCGTCTTCGAGTACCTGGTCGCGGCGATCCTCGACGGCACGCTGCGACCGGGCGAGCGTCTGCGAGACGCCGACTGCGAGACGTGGCTCGGTGTCTCGCGGACGCCGATCCGGGTCGCCATCGCGAAGCTCGAGCAGGTGCGACTGGCCGAGATCTCGGCCCGGAGGGCGACGAGCGTCGTGGTCCCTCGCCGCGAGGTCGCCGTCGACCTCCTGGCGGTCGGGTGCGCCCTGCTCGCGGCCGTCGTGGCGTCGGCGGGTCACGACGAACGAACCGGGCTCGATCGACGCCTGTCGGGCCTCGTCGACGACTGCCGCGCCCGTTCCTCCTCGGCGGACGGTTCCGTCGAGGAGGTCGACGCGGTCGGCGACTCCTGGGCGGCGGTGTGGTCGGCCGTCGACGACAACGTGTTCGGCCGCCTCGCCGTCCGACACGCGCGTCGTCTGACGCTGCCCCTGCGCCATCACCTCCGAGAGCTGTCCGCCGACGATCTCGACGTCGTCGCCGACGTGTTCGTCGAGGTTCGTCGGTCACTCGGCGGCGGGCTGGTCGACGCCGCGGCCGAGGCGTGCGAACGGGTCACCTCGAGGCTCGACCTTCCCGACGTCGCCCGGGACGGGGCGTCCGATCCGCGCGGGGCGTCCGCCGTCGTCGAGGGCCGTCGCGTCCTCCCCCGGGGTGACGACGTCGCGAGGGCCGGCGCCCGCGCGACCCTCGTCCGCCCACGCCTCAGCGACGACGTCTACCGGATGATCCTCGTCGCGATCCTGGACGGCACCCTGACGCCCGGCGAGAGGCTCGCCGACGACGAACTCACCACCTGGCTGGGCGTCTCGCGGACTCCCGTCCGTTCCGCTCTCGAGCGGCTCGACGAGAGGGGCCTCGTCGACATGGCTCCGAACCGCTACACGCGGGTCGCTCGCCCCGAGCTCGCCGACGTCGTCGCCGCCCGCGACCTGTACGCCCGGCTCGTGTCGTGGTCGGCCGGTCGACACTCGACGGGCGGCAGTGCCGACCCGGCCGAGATCGCGGCGGTGACGAGCCGACTGCTCCCCCTCGCGACGAGGTCCGAAGGGGCCCCGGCGCCCCTGTCGACCCTGACCTGCCTGGGTGCCACGATCAGGCGACTCGCCTCGGTCGAACGATCACCTGCCCTTACCCGCGAACTCGACATCCTCGAGCCCCGTCTGGCCCATGGGTTGATCTCGTGTGGATTCGGACTGCCACCGAGCTCGTGGCGGACGTTCTCGGATGCCGTGCGGGTGTCGCCCGGTGCGACGGGTGGCGGCTGGGGCCCGGCAGCGGCCGCTCTGATCCGTTCGCTCAGCCCGCAGGGGGGCTGAGCGCCTCGAGGTCGTCGTCGGCGAACGCCCGACGGAGGTCGTCGAGCATCGAGTCGTCGACGACGACGATCGATTGCCCGTCGGGTGACGTGCCGGTGCCCGAGACGGGCATCGTGAAGGACGTCACGTCGGACGGTCGGAGCTGTCTCAACGAGAGGCCGAGGCCGATCATGTCGCTCGTGGTCCACGAGCTGTCCACCCCGACGTGACCGGCAGTGGTCTCGACGAACGCCGAGACGCGCGCCGGATCGGTCAGGGTGCGCGTGCTGACCAGGCGGTCGGTGATGCCGGCCACCAGGGCTCGTTGATTGCGCATGCGCTGGAAGTCGCCGTCGGCGAAGGCGTAGCGCTCGCGCACGTACTCGAGAGCGCTCGGACCGTCGAGGGTGACGGCTCCCTCGGCGAAGACGCGATCTCCTCGACGGAACTCGACGTCGTTCTGCACGGTCACGGCACCCAACGTCGCGACGATCGATTCGACGCCGCCGAAGTCGACGACGGCGGCGTGGTCGATGCGTGCGCCCGTCAACGCCTCGATCGTCCGGGTCTGGAGTGGGACGCCGCCCCAGGCCAGGGCGGCGTTGACCTTGGCCTGGCCGTGGCCCGGCACCTCGACCCAGGTGTCGCGGGGGATCGACACGAGCTCGACGGAGTGACGGTCCGCGGCGATGTGGGCGACCATGATCGTGTCCGCCCGTCGAGGCCCGGAGCCCGCGAGGTCGCGGTCGTCGACGGGCTCGCGGCTGTCCGACCCGAGGAGCAGCAGGTTGACGGAGCCGTCGGTGGCGGGGGCGGGACGGCCCGCGTAGTCGGTCAGGGTGCCGACGTCGTCGAGGGCGTCCTCGGCCGACCGGATCGTGGTGAGACCGAAGATCGCCAGTGCCCCGACCCCCGTGATCACGACGCCGACCAGCACGAGCAGGCTCGTCATGGCGAGACGGTGGCGTCGGAAGAACGAGCGGCGTCGTCTGCGGGCACGGTGGTCGGTCATGGTGGCTCCGCTTCGGGGGTCTGGTCGGCGGTCGGGTCCGGGGAACGCGTGCCGCGTCTCGCTCAGTACGCGCCGGAGGGCCGGACGACGGCGCCGATCGTCTGCACGAGCAGCCGCGCATCGGTCGTCGGCGTCCAGCCGTGGACGTAGCCGAGGTCGAGGTCGAGCCCGGCGTCCCAGTCGAGGTCGGAGCGGCCCCCCACCTGCCACGGGCCGGTCAGCCCCGGCAGCACCGAAAGGCGCTGGCGGGCGCGGCTGCAGTACTGGGCGACCTCTCGCGGCAGGGCCGGGCGCGGCCCGACCAGGCTCATCTCGCCCCGAAGCACGTTCACCAGCTGCGGCAGCTCGTCGAGCGAGTGCCTGCGGAGCACGCGGCCGACCCGGGTCACACGCGGATCGACGCGGAGCTTGAAGAGCGGCCCGTCGGCGTCGTTCGCCTCGGGCATGATCGCGACGGCCCGATCGGAGTCGGCCATCGATCGGAACTTCAGCATCTCGAAGGTCCGGCCGTCGAGCCCACAGCGTTCTTGGCGGTAGAGGACCGGGCCGCGGCTGTCGAGTCGCACCGCCAGGGCGACGAGGGCGAGCGCAGGAGCGAGGGTGGTCAGAGCGGCGACGGCCCCGACGACGTCGATCGCCCGCTTGGCCCGACGGGCGGTGGCCCGCCGGACCGGGGGAGCGGCCGGGGCGACGTCGGGACCATGGGCATCGCCCTGGTGGTGGCGGTTCGGTCGGCCGGGCGCGGAGGAGGTGACGCGGGCACCTGCGGGTGCGGACAGGGGTCTCGTGGTGATCGTCATCGGGTCTGCTCGGTGTCTCTCGTCTCGTGCACGGGCGGCGGATGGCCGACGCATAAAATATCACACAGACATGAGCCATGACGCAAGAGGGGTTGTCGGCGGGAGCGTCTACCATCGCGACATGGATCAGCTCGAGCGCACGGGGGCCGCTCCCGCCGCGGACGACCGACGGCTCGGGACGGTCTACTGGTCGGCACGCCCGGTGGACGTCCGGGCCACCCTGCGGCCCCTGGGTCGCGGCTCGGGCGATCCCTCATTCCGGGTCGACGGCGACCGGACGTGGCTCGCCCTGCGCACCCCGGCTGGCGAGGCGACGCTCTGCGTGTCGGCGAGCCGCGCCTCCTCGTCCATCCGCGCCGACGCGTGGGGGCCGGGAGCCGCCTGGGCGATCGAGCACGTGCCCGAGCTGCTGGGCCGCGGCGACGACTGGTCGGGGCTCGACGTCACGACGAACGCGTTCCTGGCCGACGCGCGTCGGCGGCAACCGGGGCTCCGGCTGACCCGCACCAACCTCGTGCTGCAGGCCGTCGTCCCGGCGATCCTCGAGCAGAAGGTCACGAGCGTCGAGGCCTGGCGTGCGTGGCGACAGCTCGTGCGTCGACACGGCACGCCGGCGCCGGGTCCGGCACCCGAGGGGCTCGTCGTGCCGCCGGACGCCCAGGGCTGGCGCCGCATCCCCAGCTGGGAGTGGCACCGGGCCGGCGTCGGGCCGCAGCGGTCGGCGACCGTCATGAGGGTCTGTGCGGTGGCGCCCGCACTCGAGCGCACGCTCGCCGTCGGTCGGGGTGGCGACGAGGTCGCGACGCGCCTCCGGTCGATCCCCGGCGTGGGCGTCTGGACCGCCGCCGAGACGACGCAGCGTGCGCACGGCGATCCCGACAGCCCCAGCGTGGGCGACTACCACCTACCCGCCGTGGTCGGATGGGCGCTCATCGGCCGTCCCGTGGACGACGACGGCATGCTCGAGCTGCTCGAGCCGTGGCGCGGCCACCGTGAACGCGTCATGCGGTTGATCACGGGCAGCGGCTTCTCGAAGCCGAGGTTCGGCCCGCGCATGACCATCCAGGACCACCGCTTCCACTGACGCGGCAGACGGCCGAGAGGGCCGAGACCGCCGAGGTGGCCGCGACGACCGCGCGTCCGCGTCGGGACGCAGAGGAGGCGCGGGTCAGGCCTCGGCGTCGGGCGACGCGTCCGTGCCGATCGCCTCGAGCACGCGACCCGAGAACGCCCGGACGACCTCGGCGTCCGTCTCGAGCACGTCCGCGAAGTACCTCTTGATGGCGGCCGTGTGCCCCCGGGTCGCCGCGAGCATGGCCCGGCGGCCGTCGGGCGTCAGCTCGACCCAGGTGCCCCGCGCGTCGGACGCGCACTCGGTGCGGCGCACCAGCCCCCGGCGCTCCATGCGGGTGACCTGGTGGCTGACCCGGCTCTTCTCCCAGCCGATCTGCTCGGCGATGTCCCGCACGCGCGAGCGTCGGTCGCTGCTCCGGCCGAGGCCGACGAGGATCTCGTACTCGGGGGCGGACACGCCCGAATCGCTCTGCAGACGGAGCTCGAGGGCCCGGTCGAGGCGCCGTCTCATGGCGTAGAAGGAGTCCCAGACGACCCACTCCTCGTCGGTGAGTTCGTCGGCCATTCGCCCAGTGTAGGGACGGTGGCGCGGCATATCCTCGACCCATGTCCGATGTGCACGCCGACGAAGTCACGCAGCAGACCGTCGAGACAGCCCGCCGCTGGTGGGACGCCGCGCGTGC
The DNA here is from genome assembly GCF_003751725.1 of Frigoribacterium sp. PhB118. Classification (NCBI taxonomy): domain Bacteria; kingdom Bacillati; phylum Actinomycetota; class Actinomycetes; order Micrococcales; family Microbacteriaceae; genus Frigoribacterium; species Frigoribacterium sp. PhB118. Next base: position 486,534 of record NZ_RKID01000002.1, read on the forward strand.
CGTCCCCGTGCAGGGTCCGGCCGCCCGTCTGACCGACGTGCTGCGCGACCCCCGCGGCCTCGACTTCGCCCGCGACTTCGCCGACCGCGTCGTCCGCCCCGGGGACGACCGGGCGGGCGCATCGGCGCTCGAGTCGCTCAGCCGACGCACGCCGGCCCTGCTGCCCTGGCACCTCCGGGCGGCGATCTCGTTCGGTGGGGGCTTCGGTCCGATCGCACCCAAGCCGATCATGCCGGTCGCGCGGCGGACGCTGCGCCACATGGTCGGGCACCTGCTCGTCGACGCGCCACCCGAGAAGCTCGCGCAGGCCCTCACGGGTCTGCGCGGCGACGGCGTCCGGCTCGACGTCACCGCCTGGGGGCCCACGGTGTCGGGGCCGACCCAGGCCGAGCGCCGGGTCGCCGCGGTCCGGGCCCTGATCGAGCGGCCCGACGTCGAGCGCGTCACGACGACCGTCCGCGAGCTCGTCGGCCCGACCTCGCCCTGGGCCTTCGACGAGACGAGCGACCTCGCCGAGTCGAGGCTCCGGCCCCTGGTCGAGCTGGCGGCGTCGACGGGCACGCTCCTCACCCTCGGCGTCGACCGGCACGCCGACGTCGACCTCACGATCGACGTCTTCACGCGACTGCTCGACCGACCCGGGCTCGAGGCGGTGACGGCGGGCATCGTCGTCCAGTCGTACGTCCCCGAGGCGCTCGACTCGCTGAGGTTGCTCACCGACTGGGCCCGTGACCGCGTCGACCGGGGCGGCGCGCCGATCTCGGTCCGGCTGGTGAAGGGCGGGTCGCGACTCGACGAGATCGTCGACGCACGCCTGCACGACTGGCCCGTCGTCACCTTCGAGGCCAAGCACGAGACCGACGCGAGCCACCTCCGGCTGGTCGAGTTCGCGCTGAGGCCCGAGAACGCCGCGGTCGCCCGGGTCGGCCTCGCCGGGCACGACGTCTTCGACCTGGCCCATGCCGTCACGGTCGCCCGTCGCCACGGCACCGACCACCTGCTCGACGTCGAGATGTGGCTGGGGGCCGCACCCGGGCTCGCCGAGGTCGTCCGCTCCGAGCTCGGGTCGCTCGTCCTCCTGGTGCCGGTGACCGTCTCCGGCGAGTTCGACTCCGCCGTGCGACACCTGGTGGGCCGACTCGACGCGCTCGCCGACCCCGAGGGATTCCTCTCGAGTGCCCTCGACGTCGACCACGAGGCGGCGTTCGCGCGAGAGGCTCGTCGGCACGACCGCGCCGTGGCGGCCGTCGGCGATCTGCCCTCCGTGCCCCGGCGCCGTCGAGACCGGTCGGGCCCGCTCGACGAGGGCCCCGACCACGTCGTCGACTTCGTGGCCGAGGCCGACACGGATCCCTCGCTCGACGGCAACCGGAGGTGGGCCCGAGGCGTGCTCGGGCGCGCCCGTCGGTCGGTCGCCGGCAGCGAGACCGCCGACGCGGCCCCCTCCCTCGGGCCCACCTCTTCGGAAGGCGGCGCCCTCGACGACGACTCCCTCGTGGCGATGGTGACCCGCGCCTCCTCGGCCGGCGAGGCCTGGGGCGGCCAAGACCCCGAGACCCGCGCCGAGCTGCTCGACCTGGCGGGCCGCGAGCTCGCCCTGCGGCGTTCGCGCCTGGTCGAGGTGTCCGTCAGCGAGTCCGGTTCGACCCTGTCCGAGGCCGACCACGAGGTCGGTGCGGCCGTCGACTCGGCCCACCGTCTGGCCGTCCTGACCCGAGGGCTCGCGGCGGTCGACACGGCCGAGCACCGGCCCCCGCGGCTGACGGTCGTCGTGCCCGACCTCGTCACGCCCGTCGCCGGAACGGTCGAAGGGGTGCTCGCGGCGTTCGGCGCCGGCAGCGCGGTCGTCGTCTTGTTGCCCCGGAGCCGGCGTCGGGCGGTCGCCGTCGTCGCGGAGGCGCTCTGGGCGGTCGGCGTCCCGGACTCGCTCCTGGCCCTCGTCGTCGCGGACGACCCCGACCACGAACGCGCCCTGCTGACGCACCCGCTGGTCGACCGGGTGGTCGCGCACGGGGCGGTCGAGACGGCCGTCGGCCTCCGCGACGTGCGCCCCGACCTCGACCTCGCCATGCGGACCCGGGGGGTGACCTCGCTCGTCGTCACCCCGTCGGCCGACCTCGAGCTCGCCGCCGCCGACGTCGTCGCCAGCGTCGTCGACCACGCCGGCCGTGGTCACGGAGCACTCGACCTGGTGCTGGCCGTCGGGTCCGTCGGTCACGGTGAGACGTTCCGTCGCCTGCTGCGCGAGGCCTTCGAGGCGGTCGTCGTGGGTCCGGCCGACGACGTCGCCACCGTGATGGGCCCGCTCGCCTCCAACCCGACCGGGTCCGAGCTCGACGTCCTGACCGTGCTCGGCCCCGGCGAGTCGTGGCTGCTCGAGCCGCGTCCCCTCGACGAGACCGGGGCCCTCTGCTCGCCGGGCGTGCGCGACGGCGTGGACGCCCGCGGCGCCTTCGCCTCCCGCTCGCACGAGGTCCCCGTCGTCGGCCTCGTCCCGGTCGAGACCCTGGCCGAGGCGATTGCGGTGCAGAACGCCGAGAACGGCGGTGACGTGGCGGGTCTGCACTCCCTCGACGTCGACGAGATCGACGAGTGGCTGCACACCGTGCGCGCCGGAGACCTCGTCGTCGGCGGTCCGACGACGGGCGCTCGGGTCCGGCGCAGACCCCCCGGCGGGTGGGGTCGACGGGCCATCGGTCGGGGTCTCAAGCCCGGCGGCCCGAACGCCCTGATCGGCCAGGGGGCCTGGCGCCACCGTCCCCACGAGCCGCGCCCCTCCCTGCGCCTGCACGACGTCTCCGAGGGGGTCACCCGTCTCGTCGACGCGGCCCGACCCACCCTGTCGTTCGAGCAGTTCGACTCGCTGCGGACGGCCGTCGAGAGCGACCAGCGCGCCTGGCAGTCCGAGTTCGGCCTGGCCCGTGACGTCACCGGCCTCGTCGTCCAGCGCAACGTGCTCCGCTACCGTCCGCACCTCGTCACGCTGCGACTCTCCGCGGGGGCCGATCCGACGGCTCTCGTCCGGCTCGTCGCCGCCGGGGCACGGGCGGGGTCGACCCTGACCATCAGTTCGGCCGTGCCGCTGCCGGCGGGTCTCGTGCACCTGTGGCGCGCCTCCTCGTCGCCGGTGCGGGTGCGAGACGTCGTCGTCGAGAGCGACGAGGCGTTCGTCGCGCGGGCGGCCGCGGGGGCGCTGCAGGGCCCCACGGCCGAGGTGGCCGGCCCGGACGTGCTCGACCTGCTGGCCGAGGCCGCCGGGGGCGAGCGGGCCTCCACCGAGGAGGCGCGGGTCGACGACTCGAGACCGGCTCCGTCACCCGAGGCGGTCGCGGCCTACCGCGGCCTGCGCATCCGGACGATCGGCGGAGACCCCGCCGCGCTGGCCCGGGCCCTGCGGGGCAGCCCCGACGTCACGATCTCGTCTGGCGAGGTGACCGAGGAGGGGCGGATCGAACTCCTGACGTTCCTGCGAGAGCAGTCGGTCTCGCTGACGGCGCACCGGTACGGACGCCTCGACCCCACGCTGGCCGACCTGCGACTCTGACCGGCCTGCGGGTCGGGCCGGCCTGCGACACCGAGCTGCGGGTCCGGCCGGCCTGCGACACCGGCCCGCGGCACCGACCGACCTGCGAGCCGACGGACCGACCTGAGCCTCCGACCGCAGGGCCGTGCCTCAGGCCGAGCGGCGGCTGATGAGCTTCGAGAGCACGATCGCGCTGCGGGTGTGGTCGACGTTCGGGGCGTTGCGTACGCGTTCGAGGGCCTCCTCGAGCGACGGGATGTCGCGGCTGCGCATGTGGACGATGGCGTCGGCGCTGCCGGTCACCGTGCCGGCGTCGACGACCTCGGGCACCGTTCCGAGGATGCGCTGCAGTTCTTGGGGCGAGACGGTGCCACGGCAGAACAGCTCGACGTAGGCCTCGGTGCCGAGCCCGTCGACGGCGGGGTCGACCTGGACGGTGAACCCCTTGATGACCCCGTCGGCGACGAGGCGGTCGACGCGGCGTTTCACCGCCGAGGCGCTGAGGCCGACCGAGGCGCCGATGTCGCCGTACCCTGCGCGGGCGTTCTGGCGCAGGAGGTCGATGATGCCGTAGTCGAGATTGTCCACCACGGCATCTTACGCGCGAATGCTGCACCAGAGCTGACAAATACGCAAGAAAAGTGCGTGAGAGCTCGGCCTCGTGCGCGCCCACGATGTGACACTGATCCGGTGAGCCTGACGATCGAACCCACCGACCTGCCCGATGCGACCGCCGTGGGGGACTCGACCCGCGTGGCCAGCCACCGCACCATCTTGATGTGTCGGCCCGAGCACTTCACCGTCAGCTACAAGATCAACCCGTGGATGGACCCCACCACGCCGACCGACACCTCGCTGGCGCTGGCCCAGTGGCAGACCCTCTACGACACCTACGTCGGCCTGGGGTTCGACGTCGAGCTTATCGACCCCGAACCGGGTCTGCCGGACATGGTCTACGCGGCCAACGGCGGCTTCGTCCTCGACGGCGTCGCCTACGGCGCGCGCTTCACCTACCCCGAGCGCCAGGCCGAGGGCCCGGCCTACATGCGGTGGTTCGCCTCGGCGGGCTTCGAGGTCGCCGAGCCCTCCGAGACCAACGAGGGCGAAGGGGACTTCCTGCTGGTCGGCGACGTCATCCTGGCCGGCACGGGCTTCCGCAGCGACTCGAGCTCGCACGACGAGATCGGTCGCGTCTTCGGGCGCGAGGTCGTCAGCCTCACCCTGGTGAACCCGAGCTTCTACCACCTCGACACCGCCATCGCCGTGCTCGACCCCGAGCCGGTGGACGGCCGCCACACCATCGCGTACCTCGAGAGCGCGTTCGACGACGCGTCGCTCGCGATCCTGCGGCAGCGCTTCCCTGACGCGATCCTCGTCAGCGAGGAGGACGCCGCCATCCTCGGCCTGAACTCGTACTCCGACGGCCACAACGTCGTGATCGCCGCCCGGGCGACCGGCTTCGAACGTCAGCTGCGCGAGCGCGGCTACAACCCGATCGGCGTCGACCTCTCCGAGCTGCTGCTCGGCGGCGGCGGCGTCAAATGCTGCACCCTCGAGCTGCGTCGCTGAGGGTCGAGCCTGACCACCAGGCCTGACCGTCGAGCCTGACCACCAGGCCTGGCCGTCAGGCCGGCGGTCGCGCGAAGAGGTAGACGACGCTCCGACCGGTGCGGTGCTCCTGTCGGATCTCGTACCCCTGGTCGCGGAGCTGCCGCAGGTCGGCCTCGCTGAGGACGTCGACGGAGAGCCGTGCGATCCAGAGGCGGTCGACCGACGACAGCCGTTCGGCCAGTTCGACGGCGTCGTCCTCGTCGTCGAGACGCAGGGTGACGTCCGAGTACGAGCCCGACGGCAGGCCCGAGCGGACGTAGGCCACGTCGTCGAGCTCGGCGAACCGATCCGGGTAGGCGTACATCGCCTGGCGGGGTCGCGTCGACACGGTGCCGGTCGCGTCGAGCAGGAACGCGTCGCCCGGGCGCGCCTGGCTCTCGATGTAGCTCGAGAGCTGCGAGAGGTCGCTGCCGCCGCCCTTGCCGGTGGGCAGTCGCTGCAGCACGTACGTCGGCACCGAGGCCGCCACCAGCAGGGCGACGAGGGCGATGCTGATCCAGCGCCGTCGGAAGCCGGTGACGGCCACGGCCAGCAGCAGGCACATGCCGGGTGCCGAGAAGGTCACCAGCCTCGACGTGTACACGGGCGACAGCACTAGTCCCAGTGCGAGCAGCAGTCCGGCGGGCAGCGCGACCCAGAGCGCGCCGAGCAAGACCACGCTGCCGGGCGTCCGCGAGCGGTCGCGGAGACGGGTGCCGAGCAGGATGAGCAGGACCGCCGAGACCACGGCGAAGGCCAGGCCCGTGACGAACCATGGTTCGACCAGGACCGTCCACCAGGTGACGTCGGCTCCCGTCGACGGATCGGCCACCCCCAGGAGGCGCGAGCGCTCGGCGAGGACCGTCCCGATGACCGGCGAGGTCACGAACAACGCCGCCCCGGTCGAGACGGACCAGCCGAGGAGGCGGTGGCGGGCTCCGCGACGCCGGCGCTGTGCCGGCGCCAGCAGCAGGAACACGCCGTGCACCACGATGATCAGGCCGAGGGGGACGAAGGTCGCGATCGACCCGGCGAGGACCGCGCCGTACCCGATCCACCAGCGTCGGCGGTGACGCCGGGAGGCCACGAGCAGCAGCACGGTCACCCAGACGGCCAGGGCGACCGACAGGGCGTAGGGCCGGGCCTCGGCGGCCTCGAGCGTGAAGCGGGGCAGCACCGCGAAGACCGCGGCAGCCAGCAGCGCGGTGCGACGGGTCGTCAGCATCCGCGTCAGGACGAGCACCCCGGCCGCCCCGGCCCCGACGAAGACGGCCGACGGGAACCTCGTGGCCACCTCGGCCTCGCCGAAGGCGCCGACCCAGAAGTGCATGAAGAGGTAGTAGACCGTGTGCACCGCGTCGCGCTGGTGCACGAAGGCCAGCAACTCGCCGAGGGGGAGGCGCGCCACCTGCAGCGTCGTCGCCTCGTCGCTCCAGTACGAGGGCACCCAGCTGAACGCGGCCCCGAGCAGCAGGGCCGCGAGTCCGGCGACGAGCGGGTCGAGCCACCGGCTGCGGAGGGAGACGACCGCGGGGTCGTGGCCGATGCTCACGAGACGATCCCACCAGTGGCGATGCCGCGGTGCCCATCACCGGCCATGCCGCGGTGCCCACCACCGGCCATGCCGTTAAACGAGTCAGGCCCCGCCTGAGCGGGGCCTTCTGTGGCTGGACACGGCATCGATCCGTGGACCTTTCGATTTTCAGTCGAACGCTCTACCAACTGAGCTACCCAGCCGTGAGGGCCCGAAGCCCCCAGGCGATGAACTCGCCTTGGCGACCCTGACCGGACTTGAACCGGCGACCTCCGCCGTGACAGGGCGGCGCGCTAACCAACTGCGCTACAGGGCCAAACTTGCTGCTGTGACACAGCGTACTCGATGTTCTGTTGTGATTGGTGCAGGTGATGCCTCGGTGCTGTCTTGCAGTGGTGCTGGTGACCCCAACGGGATTCGAACCCGTGCTGCCGCCGTGAAAGGGCGGTGTCCTAGGCCACTAAACGATGGGGCCGTGTCCGAGGACGTCATAGCAACCGATCACAGAGCATACGGATGATCGCGGGGAAAAGCAAAACGAGGGCGACGGCGGGTGATGCGCGCGCCTCCTCGTCCCCTGTCGTGGTCGGGCGACACGCTCGCCACTCCGCCTCGGCTGCCCCGCGTTCACCGACTCGACGGCTAGTTTCAAGTCGTTCTTGAGAGTTCGGGGTCGACCGTCGGTCGACCGCCCGGCGGCGTCGCGTCCGCGGCGCTGTACGGGACCGGGCGTCGGCGATACCGTGTCCTGCACGGCGACCCCGGCGCGACCGGCCGGGCTCGATGCCGTCACGACGAATCGGAACCACTCGATGACCTCCACCCGCCGCACCGGGCGCCCGCGCCTCGTGAGCCTCACCTCGGGCCCGCTCGCTCCGTCGTCGCGCCTGGCCCGCATCGTCGTGACCGTGGCGGCCGCGTCCCTGCTGCTCACCGCCGGCGTCGTCGGACTGCCCGCGTCGTCGGCCACGGCCGCGTCCTACCCGTCGTGGGAGGACGTCCAGAAGGCCCGCGGCGACGAGACCGCGAAGCAGGCCGAGATCACCAACCTCGAGGGCATCCTCACCCAGATGCAGGCCGATCTCGACGCCGCGAACACCGAGGCCGAGAAGCGCGGTGACGAGCTGCAGAAGGCCCAGTCCGCCTACGACGACGCCCAGTACAAGACCGCCCAGCTGCAGTCGCAGGCCGACTCCGCCGACCAGGTGGCCGCGGCCAGCGAAGAGCGGGCGGGTCAACTCGCCGCGCAGCTCGGTCGCTCCGGTGGCACGAACGGCGTCAGCGGCACCCTGATCGCCGACCCGGGTGAGGCCGGGCAGCTGCTCTACAAGCTCGGTGCGATGAGCAAGCTCACCGAGCAGGCCGACGGCATCTACGCGCAGGCCACGCAGGACCGCAACACCGCACAGGGGCTCAGCGACCAGGCCGCCGTCGCCGAGGCCGCCCTCGCCGTGCTGGCCGACGAGGCACAGCAGGCCCTCGCCGACGCGAACGACGCCGCCCAGGCCGCGAGCGACGCCCTCGCCGCACAGCAGGAGAACCAGGCGCGGCTCCAGGCCCAGCTCGAGACCCTGAAGACCAACGTCGACCACACCGAGGCCGAGTACCAGAAAGGCGTCGAGGAGTCACGGGCCGCCGCTGCCGCCGCGGCGGCGGCGACCAACGGCACGGCCCTCGGGATCGTCTCGCCCCAGGGCTGGACGCGCCCCGCCGGCGGCAACATCTCGAGCGGCTTCGGCATGCGCGTCAACCCCGTGACGCACGCGTACATCTTGCACGCCGGCACCGACCTCGCCGCAGGCTGCAACACGCCCATCTACGCCGCCACCGCGGGCGTCGTCAGCTACGCCGGCTGGTACGGCGGCTACGGCAACTTCGTGCTGATCGACCACGGCAACGGCGTCACGACCGGGTACGGCCACCAGCCGAACGGCGGCATCATGGTCAGCGTCGGGCAGGCGGTCGGCACCGGCCAGCAGATCGGGCACGTCGGCTCGACCGGCAACTCGACCGGCTGCCACCTGCACTTCGAGACCCGCGTCGGCGGCGTCGCGCAGAACCCCCAGCCGTTCATGGCGGACCGCGGCATCCGCCTCTAGGCGCCGTCCCCGCACCCCGGTACGACGAAGGGCCCGACACCACGTGGTGTCGGGCCCTTCGTCGTACCGGGGTGCGGAGAGGTCAGTGCCCCTCGTCGGCCAGCTTCGTGATGCCGGCCTCGACGATGGCCTCGGCCTCGGCGGCGTCGCCCCAGCCCTCGGTCTTGACCCACTTGCCGGGCTCGAGGTCTTTGTAGTGCTCGAAGAAGTGCTCGATCTCCTTGCGGAGGTACTCGGGCACGTCGGTGACGTCCTGGATGTGCTCCCAGCGCGGGTCCTTCGCGGGGACGGCGATGACCTTGGCGTCGCTGCCGCCGTCGTCGGTCATGTTGAAGACGCCGACCGGGCGCACCTTGACCCCGACGCCCGGGAAGAGCGGGTAGTCGAGCAGCACGAGCACGTCGACGGGGTCGCCGTCGAGGCCGAGCGTGTTCTCGAAGAAGCCGTAGTCGGTCGGGTAGACGAACCCGGTGAACAGGACGCGGTCGAGGTAGACGCGACCGGTCTCGTGGTCGACCTCGTACTTGTTGCGGCTGCCTTTGGGGATCTCGATCACGGCGTCGTACGCGGCCATGGGTGTGCTCCTTGCGATGCGTCGTTGGGGGGTCCGACCCGACGGGTCGGCGGTGTCGCTAACGTTACAAGATGCCCGACAGACCCCGCCTGACCCCCGCGACGGCCGACGTCCGACGAGCCGTGCGCGCCTCCTTGTCCGGTCACGACGAGGGCGACCTCGTGCTCGTGGCCCTCAGCGGCGGGCCGGACTCCCTCGCGCTCGCCGCGGGGCTCGCCTTCGAGGCGCCGCGTGCGGGGCTGCGCGCCGGGGCGGTCGTCGTCGACCACGACCTGCAGGGCGACTCTCGCACCGTCGCGGCCCGCGCGGCCGAGCAGGCTCGCGGCCTCGGGCTCGACCCCGTCGTCGTCGTCCGGATCTCGGTGGGCACCGAGGGCGGTCCCGAGGCGGCGGCCCGCACGGCCCGCTACGACGCGCTGTCGTCCGTCGCCTCCGAGCAGGGTGCCCGCACCGTGCTGCTCGGCCACACCCGCGACGACCAGGCCGAGACGGTGCTGCTCGGCCTCACCCGGGGCAGCGGTGCGACGAGCCTGAGCGGCATGGAGGCGCGCTCGGGCCTGTACGCCCGCCCCCTGTTGGTCGTCGGTCGCTCGACCACGGCGGCGGCCTGCACCGACGCCGGCCTCGAGGCCTGGGCCGATCCGCACAACGACGACCCGACCTTCACGCGGGTGCGACTGCGGCGGACCGTCCTGCCGATGCTCGAGCGCGAGCTGGGCCCGGGCATCACCGAGGCGCTCGCGCGGACGGCGGACGCGCTGCGCGAGGACTCGTCCGCCCTCGACCACTTCGCCGACGAACTGGCCGAGGAGCTGGCCGACCACGCCGAGGCGGGCATCTCGCTCGACGTCCGGGGGCTCGCCGCGAACCCGGCGGCCCTGCGTCAGCGACTGATCCGGCTCGCGGTGCAGAGCGAGTTCGGCGTCTCGCTGAGCCGCGTCCAGACCCTCGAGGTCGCCCGGCTGGTGACCGACTGGCACGGGCAGGGGGCGGTGTCGCTGCCGGGCATTACAGTGGAACGCACCGGAGGCGCGCTGCACTTCTCGGCGACCGGCGCCTCCTGAGATCCCCCTCGGCACCCCACGACCCCAGGAGCACGACACCACCATGGAACTCAGCGACATCGAGGCCGACCTGACCAGCGTGCTCTACACCGAAGAGCAGATCCACGCCAAGATCGCCGAGGTCGCCCGGCAGGTCGAGGCCGACTACGCCGGTCGCGAGCCGCTTCTGGTGGGCGTCCTCAAGGGCGCGGTCATGGTCATGGCCGACTTCTCGCGCGAGCTCAAGCTGGCCTCGGCGATGGACTGGATGGCCGTCTCGTCGTACGGCTCCGGCACCAAGTCGTCGGGCGTCGTGCGCATCCTCAAGGACCTCGACAGCGACCTGCACGGCCGCGACGTCATCATCGTCGAGGACATCATCGACTCGGGCCTCACGCTGTCGTGGCTGCTCGAGAACCTGCAGAAGCGCGGCGCGGCGTCGGTCGAGATCTTCGCGCTCTTCCGCAAGCCGGCCGCCGCCAAGGTCGCCGTCGACGTCAAGTACGTCGGCTTCGAGATCCCGAACGACTTCGTCATCGGCTACGGCCTCGACTACGACGAGAAGTACCGCAACCTCCGCGGTGTCGGGGTGCTCGCCCCGCACGTCTACAGCTAGCGGTCCGCTCCCGGGCGGGGCCGATCAAGCCCTCGGCGAACACCCATCCAGGGCATAGCAGCCCCGATGTACCCTTTTGCTCACGTTCTTCCTGCAGAAAGGTGTCGGGCGTCGCCCGTACTGACATGGACTTCAAGAAACTCTTCCGCGGTCCGATCATCTACATCGTGATCGCGGTCATCGGCATCGGCATCGGGTGGAGCCTCATCAGCGGGGCGGGCACGACGCAGATCTCGACCCAGAAGGGCCTCGAGGCGATCCAGGCCGACAAGGTCAAGTCGGCGACGATCTTCAGCAACGAGCAGCGCGTCGACCTCGTCCTGAAGGACGGCGACAAGGCCGAGCAGTTCTACTACGCGACGCCGCGCGGTTCCGAGGTCGTCGACGCCGTCACCGACGCGAACCTCGAGAACTTCGACGACACCGTCACGCAGACCAGCTGGTTCATGTCGCTGCTCAGCATCCTGCTGCCGTTCCTGATCATCGGCGTCATCTTCTGGTTCTTGCTCTCGTCCATGCAGGGCGGCGGCAGCAAGGTCATGCAGTTCGGCAAGTCCAAGGCCAAGCTCGCCTCGAAAGAGACCCCGCAGGTCATGTTCACCGACGTCGCCGGAGCCGACGAGGCCATCGAAGAGCTCGAAGAGATCAAAGAGTTCTTGAAAGAGCCCGCCAAGTTCCAGGCCGTCGGCGCCCGCATCCCGAAGGGCGTGCTGCTCTACGGCCCTCCCGGCACCGGCAAGACCCTGCTCGCCCGCGCCGTCGCCGGCGAGGCCGGCGTCCCCTTCTTCTCGATCTCGGGGTCTGACTTCGTCGAGATGTTCGTCGGCGTCGGCGCCAGCCGCGTCCGCGACCTCTTCGAGCAGGCCAAGCAGAACAGCCCGGCGATCATCTTCGTCGACGAGATCGACGCCGTCGGTCGTCACCGCGGAGCCGGCATCGGCGGCGGCAACGACGAGCGCGAGCAGACCCTCAACCAGCTGCTGGTCGAGATGGACGGCTTCGACGTCAAGACCAACGTCATCCTGATCGCGGCGACCAACCGCCCCGACGTGCTCGACCCGGCCCTGCTGCGCCCCGGCCGCTTCGACCGCCAGATCGGCGTCGACGCTCCGGGTCTCGACGGCCGCCGGCAGATCCTCGAGGTCCACGGCAAGGGCAAGCCCCTCGCCGCCTCGGTCAACCTCGAGGTGCTGGCCCGTAAGACCCCCGGGTTCACGGGTGCCGACCTGGCCAACGTCCTCAACGAGGCCGCCCTGCTCACCGCCCGTTCCAACGCGCAGCTGATCGACAACCGTGCCCTCGACGAGGCGGTCGACCGCGTCATGGCCGGCCCGCAGCGCCGCAGCCGCATCATGAACGACCACGAGAAGCTCATCACCGCGTACCACGAGGGTGGCCACGCCCTGGCCGCCGCGGCCATGCGCCACACCGACCCCGTGACCAAGATCACGATCCTGCCCCGCGGTCGGGCCCTGGGCTACACGATGGTCCTGCCCCTCGAGGACAAGTACTCGGTCACCCGCAACGAGCTGCTCGACCAGCTCACGTACGCCATGGGCGGCCGTGTCGCCGAAGAGCTCGTCTTCCACGACCCGACCACCGGCGCCTCGAACGACATCGAGAAGGCCACGGCGACCGCCCGCAAGATGGTCACCGAGTACGGCATGAGCAACAAGGTGGGCTCGGTCAAGCTCGGCCAGGCCTCCGGCGAGATGATGATGGGCCGCGACGGAAGCTCGCGCGACTACTCGGAGAACATCGCCGAGACGGTCGACGCCGAGGTCCGCGTGCTGCTCGAGCAGGCGCACGACGAGGCGTGGGAGGTCATCAACGACAACCGCGACGTGCTCGACTTCCTCGCCCGCGAGTTGCTCGAGAAAGAGACCCTCGACCACGACGAGCTCGCGGAGATCTTCAAGGACGTCCGCAAGCTGCCCGAGCGCCCGCAGTGGCTCTCGAGCGACAAGCGTCCGGTGTCCGACCGCCCGGCGATCCCGATGCCGACGAAGTCGCCCGTCGACGCCGAAGCCGTCGACGGGGGCGTCGACTCCGAGCCGACGACCAAGCCGGCCCGCACGCGCCCACCCCGCACGACGCCCGGCATCGCCACGGCCTGACGCACGATCGGCCCGACCGGCTGCGCCCAGGCGCAGCCGGTCGATAGCCTGAGGGCTCGTCCCGAGCACCGAACGGAGGTACCGCTTCGTGACCGACCCGTCCCGCGGCACCCCCGCCACGTCCGGTGACGACGGACGTCCGCCCGCTGCGGCTCACGAGGGCGGCGCCGTGCCGTCGAAGCGACCTCGCGGTCGGGAGCGCTACCCGGCCGACGTCGTCGTGGACGCGCCCCCGGCCTCCGCCCGGGCAGCCGCCGACGAGCTCGCCGTGGGCCCGATCACGCAAGGACGTCTCGTCCTGGCGCAGAACGAGACCGCGGCCGTCCGTCCCCCGGCCCAGCTGCCGCCCGTCACGCACACGCCGGCGACCACGTCCGCGACGAGCCTCCCCGCCGAGGCGCCGGTCCCCGCGGTCCGCTCCGGACGTCGGCTGGTGGCCGGCGGTCGGTTCGAGGGGCCGCTGCACGAGCGGTCGTTCGACGACGCCGACGCCGTGCTCGAGGCCCGGCCACGACCCGATCGGCAGCGCGCCGGCTCGCACGCGGCACCCGCGGTGCGTGACCGGGTCGCGACCGGCCCGGGGTCGCACCCCGCGCCTCCTGCACCGGTTCTCCGCCGGTCGCGCGACCGATCCGGTGCTCGCCGGCCCGGCCCGCAGGTGATGGGCGTGCTCAACGTGACGCCCGACTCGTTCAGCGACGGCGGTCGTCACCTCGACCTGGACGCCGCCCTGGCCCATGCCCGCGCCCTCGTCGCGCAGGGGGCCGACATCGTCGACGTGGGCGGCGAATCGACCCGGCCCGGTGCCTCTCGGGTCGAGCCCGCGGACGAGCTGCGCCGGGTGCTGCCGGTCGTGCGAGAACTCGCGGCCGAGGGGGTGCGCGTCAGCATCGACACGATGAACGCGTCGACCGCCGCCGCCGCGCTCGAGGCCGGTGCCGAGATCGTCAACGACGTGTCGGGGGGCCTCGCCGACGTCGACATGGCCCGGGTCGCCGCCGAGAGCGGCCGCACCTTCGTGGTCATGCACTGGCGAGGTCGACTCGACGGCTCGGGCCAGGCACCCGCCGCCGCGTCACGCGACTACGACGGTGACGTCGTCGGCACCGTCGCCGACGAGCTCGCCGCGCGGGTCGACGACCTCGTGGCCCGCGGCGTCGACCCGTCCGCGATCGTGCTCGACCCCGGGCTGGGGTTCTCCAAGGACGCCACCCAGAACTGGCAGCTGCTCGCCCACCTCGACGTGGTCGGCCGGCTCGGCCTGCCCGTGCTCGTCGCCGCGTCGCGCAAGCGGTTCCTGGCCGACCTCCTGCCCGCGGGGGCGCCGCCCACCGACCGCGACCCCGCGACCGCCGTGATCAGCGTGCTGGCGGCCCAGGCCGACGTCTGGGGCGTGCGCGTCCACGACGTCGCCGGAACCCGCGTCGCCCTCGACGTGCTGCAGGCCTGGACCGAGGCCGCGGTGGCTCCCCGCCGACCGGCGAGGCACGCGTGACCGGCGTCGAGAGCGGGCCCGGCGGCCTGCCCGCCCGCGAGCCCGAGCCGGTCCCCGAGCACGAGACCGAGTCGGTCACCAAGCACGAGACCGAGTCGGTCCCCGAGCACGAGACGGTCGGCGGGCCCGTGCCCGTTCTCCGCGCGACCGGCCTCGACGTGCTGCGCCTCAGCGGGGTCCGGGCGACCGGCCACCACGGCGTCTTCGACCACGAGCGCCGCGACGGGCAGGAGTTCGTCGTCGACGTCGTCGTGCACCTCGACACCTCCCCGGCGGCGTCCGGGGACGACCTCGGCGAGACCGTGCACTACGGCGTCCTGGCCGAAGAACTCGTGGCCGCCGTCGAGCGCGACCCGGTCGACCTGATCGAGACCCTCGCCGAGCGCCTCGCCGGCGTCGTGCTCGCGCACCGTGCGGCGGTATCCACCGAGGTGACCGTGCACAAGCCGGGCGCCCCGATCACCGTGCCCTTTGGCGACGTGTCGATCACCATCAGCCGGGAGCGCGCGTGAGCGGCCCGAGCACGTTCGGCCCGAGGACGGGTGGCTCGAGCGCGGGTGCGCCGGGCACGGGCGCGCCGAGCACGGCCGCGCCGCGCGTCCGGCGTGCGGTGATCGCCCTCGGCTCGAACCTCGGCGACCGTGACACCCTGCTGCGCGAGGCCGTCCGGGCCGTCGACGCGACCCCCGGCATCACGGTCGTCGCGGCCTCCGCGCCCGTGTCGTCGACCGCCGTCACGCTCGGCGGCCTCGATCCGGGCAAGCCGACCTACCTCAACGCCGTGCTGCTCGCCGACGTCACGCTCGACGACGACGCCCTGCTCGACGCGCTGCAGGCGATCGAGGCCACGCACGGGCGCACCCGCGAGGTGCGCTGGGGCGACCGGACCCTCGACCTCGACGTCGTCGCCCTCGACGACGAGCGCATCGACACCGAGCGCATGCAGGTGCCGCACCCCCGCGCCGCCGAGCGCGCGTTCGTGCTCGAGCCCTGGCTCGAGCTGGACCCGGAGGCGCGGCTCGCCGGAGCCGGGCGGGTCGCCGACCTGGCGTCCCGGCTCACCGAGCGCACCCGTCCCGTGCCGGGAGCGACCTCGCTGTTCGACCCCGCGTCCGAGCCCCCGCTGCTCGACCCCGCGTCCGAGCCTCCGCTGCTCGACCCCGCGTCCGACCACGGGTCCGCGCACGACCCGACCACCGACCCCAGCCCAGGAGCCCCGTGAAGCACACCCGCCCCTCCACCCTGGTCGGCCTGATCATCGTGGCCGTGGCCGCCGGCTTCGTCCTCGACTCGGTGTTGGTCGCCATGCGTCAGCCCTCGATCGTGCTGCCCTTCGCGCTCGGCCTCGTGCTGCTCGGCATCGGCGGCGTCGTCGTCTCGATGGCCGTGCCCGTGCACCGGGTCGCGACCGGGTCGAGCAAGGAACGCGTCGACCCCTACTACGCGACCCGCGTGCTGCTGCTGGCCAAGGCGAGCAGCCTGGCCGGTGCCCTGTTCGGCGGCTTCGCCGGGGGAGTCCTGCTGTTCGTCCTGTCCCGTGGCGTGGGGGTCGCTGTAGGCTCGCTCGTGCCCGCGATCGTCGCCGTCGTCGGCGGTGCGGGGCTGCTGGTGGCCGGCATCGTCGCCGAGCGCATGTGCACCGTCCCGCCCGCCGACGACGAGCACAGCCAGGGCTCGGGCACACAGGCGGTCTGACCGCCTGCGGTCCCACCACCACCGCCGACCGACCGCTGCCGACCGGAAGAGACGCCGACATGGACCGACTCGACATCCCCGACGCCGAGTGGAACCGCGTCTCGCCCAAGTACGTCTGGCCCGAGCTGATCGGCTACCTCGTCACCGGCCTGATCGTGGCCGGGGCCACCGTCCCGCTCTGGCTGATCGGCCAGTGGTGGACCTACGCGATCACCGCCGTCGTGGTGGTCGTCACCGTCGTGGTCGCCGCCCTGACCCCCCGTCGCGTCCGGGCGATCGGCTACCAGCTTCGCGAGGACGACCTGCTGCTGCGCAAGGGCATCCTGTACCTGCGCGTCGTGGCCGTGCCCTACGGGCGCATGCAGCTCATCGACATCAACCGGGGCCCGGTCGTCCGGGCACTCGGCCTCAGCGACCTGAAGTTCGTCACCGCGGCCGCGGCGTCGGCCGTGACGATCCCGGGCGTCCCCGCCGACGAGGCCGAGCGGTTGCGCGACCGCCTCGTCGAGCTGGCCGAATCGCGTCGGGCCGGCCTGTGAGCGACCCCCGCACCGGGGCGGACGGCGGCGGGGGCCGACCCGCGCCTCCGGACGTCGCCGCGCTCACCGACGGCAAGTGGCACCGCCTGCACCCGGCCACCCCGCTGCTCAAGGGCGGCATCGCCCTGGCCGCGGTGCTCGTCATCCTGTTCAACAACGCGCGCGAGTACGTGGTCGAACTGTTCGTGCCCGGCGGCCGGCGAGGTGACGAGGGCGATCCGTTCGGGTACGTCGTCGACAAGGGCTGGCTGGGCCTGTTGCTGCTCGCCGTGGTCGTCGTGATCGCCCTGTTCGTGGGCGGGTTCTGGTTGTCGTGGCGCATGCACACCTTCCGGGTGGGCGAGGACGTCGTCGAGGTCCGCAGCGGCATCGTGTTCCGCACGAACCGGCGGGCGCGGCTCGACCGCATCCAGGGCATCAACATCCAGCGTCCCCTGCTGGCCCGCGTCTTCGGCGCCGCCAAGCTCGAGGTCACCCAGGCCGGGCAGGACGCCAACGTCACCCTCGCCTACCTGCGGTCGGCGTCCGCGGACGACCTGCGCCGCGAGATCCTGCGGCGCGCGGGCGGGGCGCAGCAGACGCACGCCCCGGCCCCGAGCGCGCCCGGTGCACCGGTCGATGCGCGAGGCGCGGGCACGGGCGATGCGACCGACCCGGCCGCCGTCGCCGGGACCTCGACCCCCGGTCGGACCGGCGCCCCCGCCCCGCACCGGCAGGGCTTCGGCGGTCTGGTCGAGCAGCGCGCCCACGAGTTCCTCGCACCCGAGCTCGACCCCGACGAGGCACCGCCCCGGTCGGTCGTGGCCCTCTCGCCCGGTCGCCTCATCGGTTCGACCGTCCTGAGCGGTTACACGCTGTTCCTCTTGGCGGCCGTCGTGGCGATCGTGATCAGCGTGGTCACGACGGGCGAGTGGTTCCTGCTCTTCGTGCTGCTGCCGGCCGTGCTCGGCTCGGGCGGGTTCTACGTCAACCGCATCACGAAGTCGCTGCGCTACACGATCGCCGGCACGCGCGACGGGGTCCGCATCGGCTACGGCCTCTTCTCGACCTCGAACGAGACGCTGCCGCCCGGCCGCATCCACTCGATCAAGGTCAGTCAACCGCTGCTCTGGCGCCCGTTCGGCTGGTGGGACGTCAAGATCAACCGCGCCTCGCGTTCGAGCACGAAGGGTGCCGCCGGGCAGGAGAACACGACGATCCTGCCGGTCGGCGACGAGGACGACGTCCGCCGCGTCCTCGAACTCGTCCTGCCCGAGCTGGTCGGCGTGGCCGCGGTCGGCGTCGCCGCCGAGGAGGCGCGGGCCGGGTCGCCCGCACCGGCCGACGCCCCCGAGGCGGTCGCCTCCGCGGCGGTCCCGGTGGCCGACGGCTCCTCGACCGGCGAGGCCGCGCCTCCTGCCCTCGGGGGTGAGGCGATCGACGACGAGACGTCCGCGACCGGCGTGGCCGCGCCTCCTGCCGTCCGCGACGCCGTCGAGGCGACGACCGAGCACACCCTGACGCTCGTCGAGGGCGGGCTGAGGTCGAGCGGCACGGACGGCGGTTTCACCGTGTCTCCGCGCCGGGCCGCCGTGCTGCGCTGGTTCTCGTGGCGGCGCAACGGGTTCCGCTCGGCGCCGGGTGCGCTGTTGCTGCGCAAGGGCGCGATCTGGCGCCAGCTCGTCATCGTGCCGCTGCCCCGGGTGCAGAGCGTCGGCCTGGTGCAGGGTCCGTTGCGCCGCCGGCTGCGGCTCGCGACCGTGCACCTGCACACCGTCCAGGGGCCGATCGTCGCCGAGATCGGCGCACTCGACCAGGACGACGCCCTCGGCTTCTTCACGACCGCCGGTCGCGAGGCCGTCGCCGCCGCCCACGCCGACCGCACCCACCGCTGGAGCGAGGAGACCCCGTGACCGACCCGTCGACCGGCGGCCCCTCCCTCGGTGGCCCACGCGACGCACCGCGCGACCCCCGGCCGACCGCGCGCGGCTCCGACCGGCGCAGCGGCCGTCTCGGCGTCGGCATCGTCGGCGCCGGCCGGGTCGGACCCGTGCTCGGTGCCGCGCTCGCCGCCGCCGGTCACGCGATCGTCGGCATCTCGGCCGTGTCCGAGCGCAGCCGCGACCGGGCCGAGGCGATCCTGCCGGGCGTGCCCCTGTTGACCGTGCCCGAGATCGTCGAGCGCAGCGAACTCGTCCTGCTCGCCGTCCCCGACGACCAGCTGGCCGACCTCGTCCAAGGCCTGGCCGCGACGGGCACCTGGCAGCCCGGCCAGCTCGTCGTGCACACCTCGCCCCGGCACGGGCTCGAGGTGCTCCGGCCCGCCCTCTCGTCGGGGGCGATCCCGCTGGCGATCCACCCGGCCCTCGCCTTCACGGGCACGACCATCGACCTCGTCCGACTGCGCGACGCCTGGTGCGCCGTCACCGCGCCTACCCCCGTCCAGCCGATCGGCCAGGCGCTCGTCGTCGAGATGGGGGCCGAGCCCGTCATCGTGGCCGAGGCCGACCGGCCGCGTTACGCCGAGGCCATCGCGACGGCCACGGAGTTCTCGGCCGCGATCGTCGCGCAGTCGGTCGGACTGCTGACCGAGCTGGGCCTGCCCGAGCCGGGACGGCTGCTCGCGCCGCTGATGCGGTCGGCCATGGACGCCGCCCTCGGCGAGGCCGGGGGCGCGGCCGGCCCCGGTACCATCGACATGGCCTCGTTCGACGACGGCCCCACCGCGTTCGGTGACCCGCGCGCCTGACCAGGCCCGCGCCTCCCGCCCCCTCCACCACCCCAGGAGCACCTGACACATGACCGCCGCGCCCGACCCGACCACCACTCCCGACGACGAGGCGGCCACCGCCGCGCGCGAGGCGTCGGAGCAGAAGCAGGTGCGGCTCGACAAGCGCGCCCGCCTGCTCGAGGCCGGCGTCGAGGCGTACCCGGTCGGCGTGCCGATCACCGACACGATCGGTGCGGTCCGCGCCCGGTACGCCGAGCTCGAGACCGACAGCCGCTCGGGTGACGTCGTCGGGCTGGCCGGTCGCGTCGTGCACGCCCGCAACACGGGCAAGCTCTGCTTCGCCGCGCTCCAGGCGGGCGACGGCAGCCGCATCCAGGCCATGGTCTCGCTCGCCGAGGTCGGCGAGCAGCGCCTCGCCGACTGGAAAGAGCTCGTCGACCTGGGCGACCACGTCTTCGTGAAGGGCGAGGTCATCTCGTCCCGTCGCGGCGAGCTGTCGATCATGGTCGGCGAGTGGTCGATCGCGGCCAAGGCGATCCTGCCGCTGCCGAACCTGCACTCCGAGCTCAGCGAGGAGACGCGCGTGCGTCAGCGCTACCTCGACCTGATCGTGCGCGACCAGGCCCGCGCCACCGTCCGCGCCCGGGCCGCCGCGGTCTCGTCGCTGCGCCGCACCTTCGACTCGTACGAGTACCTCGAGGTCGAGACGCCCATGCTGCAGACCATGCACGGCGGCGCCGCGGCCCGACCGTTCCAGACGCACAGCAACGCCTTCGACACCGAGCTGTACCTGCGCATCGCGCCCGAGCTGTTCCTCAAGAGGGCCGTCGTCGGCGGCATCGACCGCGTCTTCGAGATCAACCGCAACTTCCGCAACGAGGGCGCCGACTCGACGCACTCGCCCGAGTTCGCGATGGTCGAGGCGTACCAGGCCTACGGCGACTACGACCAGATGGCCCGCCTGACCCAAGAGCTCGTGCAGAACGCCGCCATGGCCGTCTCCGGCTCGCACCTCGTCACCCTCGCCGACGGCACCGAGTACGACCTCGGCGGCGAGTGGGCCCGCGTGCCGATGTACGAGTCGCTCAGCGAGGCCGCCGGAGTCGAGATCACCCCGTCGACCACCGTCGCCGACCTGCAGGCGCTCGCCGCCACCGTCGACCTGGTCGTGCCGCACGAGACCCACGGCAAGCTCGTCGAAGAGCTCTGGGAGCACTTCGTCAAGCCGTCGCTCGACCGCCCGACCTTCGTGGTCGACTTCCCGGTCGACACGAGCCCGCTCGTCCGCCAGCACCGCTCGAAGCCCGGCGTCGTCGAGAAGTGGGACCTCTACGTCCGCGGCTTCGAGCTCGCCACCGCGTACTCCGAGCTGGTCGACCCCGTGATCCAGCGCGAGCGCTTCGTCGAGCAGGCCGCCCTCTCGGCCCGCGGCGACGCCGAGGCCATGCGCCTCGACGACGACTTCCTCACCGCGCTCGAGCACGGCATGCCGCCGAGCGGCGGCATGGGCATGGGCATTGACCGCCTCCTGATGGCGATCACGGGCCTCGGCATCCGCGAGACGATCCTCTTCCCGCTGGTCAAGTAGGGCCCGCCCCGCGCTCGCGCTCGCGTTCGCGTTCGCGCGGGGGTGCGGACGCTCGCGCGTCGGGTGCAGGAGGCGCGGTGCCGGTCGGGCACCGCGCCTCCGTCGTCTCGGCGTCGAGAGGTGCACGTGGTTTTCCCCGGGAGGGCGACGTACCCTGGTCGGGTGCCTGAGTCCCTTGCCGGAGCCATCGTCTTCTCCGTGACGCCCACCATCCTCGTGGGCCTCATCTTCTGGTTCATCGTCCGGGCACTGCTGCGCTCCGACCGCACCGAGCGGGCCGCCTACGCCAAGGTCGAGGCCGAAGAGCGCGCCCGGGCCGAGGCGGAGGAGCGCGCCGAGTCGCGTGAGCTGTCCGGCCGCGCCGGCGCGACCGGTACCTCGGGCCTGTCCGACCGGTCGGATCTGTCCGACCGCTCGGGCCGCCGCACGGTCTAGTCCGGCCTCTCCCGCCACCGGGTGGGTCGCCGAGGGGTGCGCCGGTGACGGGCGCGCCGGTGTCGGGTGCGCGGGTGACGCGGGCGTCCTCAGGTCACGGCACCGCGCCTCCTGGGCTCGCGGTGCCTTTCCTCGTACCCCGACAGATCGGCCGCCGAGTTTCCGGTGAGCGACCTGGGAATGTGTACCCCCGGCGTGATAGCGACCGCCTATACCCGTTCCGGGCTGCTGTCAAACGTCGTTCGCCTTCGTACCCCGTCGGCGTCGAAACTCTGGACGTGCGCTCGGAGTAGTCCCGTCAGGGCCTGCACCAGCTTTTTTCCGCACGCCCCCGCACGCCAGACTCGAAGTACGCCGACGAGCTTCACGAACTAATCGACGCGACACCAGGTCAGTACTCGAGCAGGGAGAGAACGATGACGACCACTTCCGTCACCACGCGCAACACCACCACAGCCACCGACGACACCGAGGTCGAGGTCCTGTCGCAGGTCCGAGGGGCCTCCACCGACCAGGTCGGCGACTACCTCCGCCACATCGGCCGCATGCCGCTGCTCGACGCAGCGGAAGAGACCGAGATCGCCCGCCGCATCGAGGTCGGCCTGTTCGCCGGCGAGAAGCTCAAAGAGCTGCAGGCGGCCGACGCGGTCAAGAAGAACCGCACCAAGGCCCACGCCGAGATGCTCCGCGACCTTCGCTGGCTGCAGCACGACGGCGAGCGTGCGAAGGACCGCATGATCACCGCGAACCTCCGCCTCGTCGTCAGCATCGCCAAGCGCTACACGCAGCGCGGCCTGCCCTTCATGGACGTCATCCAGGAGGGCAACCTCGGCCTCGTCCGTGCCGTCGAGAAGTTCGACTACACGCAGGGCTACAAGTTCTCGACCTACGCCACGTGGTGGATCCGTCAGGCCATCGCCCGCGGCCTCGCCGACAAGGCCCGCGCCATCCGCATCCCGGTGCACACGGTCGAGCGCATCAACCGCATCTCGCGGGCCGAGCGTGACCTGACCGTCGACCTGGGCCGTGCGCCCACCGTCGACGAGGTGGCCGAAGAGGTCGCCATGGACGTCGCCGACCTCATCGAGCTGAAGTCCCGTTCGCACGAGCCGGTGTCGATCCACACCGTCGTCGGCGATGCCGAAGACAGCGAACTGGGCGACTTCATCGAGGACGAAGAGACCCCGTCGCCCACGCAGGCCACCGAGAGCTCGCTGCTCAACCGCGACATGCACGCCCTCGTGGCGACGCTGCCCGAAGACGAGGCGCGCGTCATCCGCATGCGCTTCGGCCTCGACGACGACCAGCCGATGACCCTCGACGAGATCTCCAAGCGCGTCCACTCGTCGCGCCAGGCCGTCTCGCGCGTCGAGAGCCGTGCCCGCCTCCGCATGTTCGCTAAGGCCGTGAGCCAGGACCTCCAGCTCTACCTGCAGTAGGTCGCAGGCCGCACCACGTCAGGGCCGTCGCCCGGGTCACCCCGGGCGGCGGCCCTTCGTCGTGCCCGGGGGGTCGAGTGGTGTCTCGTGAGTGCCGCACCGCGCCTCCTCGGAGCCGCGAGTGGGCAGAACATGCTCTTCGGGGTTCCCCGAGCAGCATCTTCTGCCCACTCGCCGCCGATCGGTCTCGTCAGCCGGAGGCCACTTCCGCCGAGTGGGCAGATCTTGCCCTTCGCGGGGTCGGGAGCAGCATCTTCTGCCCGTTCGGGCCGTGCGGCGTCTGGTCCCCAGAGGCGACGCGCTCGCACGGATCCCGAAGCGACGACATCAGGAGGTGCGGGTCGCGTTCCGGCGGGCACTCTCGACGAGTGCCGCGCATCGTCGTCCCCCTCCCGCTCGCCGATCGCCCCTTCGCCGTCGACGAGGCCCACCGTGCCGGTCTCGGCATCGGGCGACTCCGAGGGCCGGATCTCGCGGCACCGCACCGCGGTGTGCGGTACGTCGTCGACGGGCACCCCGATCCCGACGACGTCCCGCGCGACCTCGCGGTCAGGGCCCGCGACGTGCTGCCCGTCATGCTCGACGACTGGCGTTTCTCCCGGGTGACGGCTCTGGGCCTGTGGGGTCTTCCCGTGCCGTGGTGGGTCCGCGACGGCAGAGAACCACTCCACGTCACCTCGATCGAGGGGCGTGGCCCGCGACGGCCTGGTGTCGCCACGCATCGGGCAGGGGCGGCCGCCTCCCGGGCCGACCCGACGGACCGTCGTGCAGGACTCGGTCCGTCCGACCGGCCCCCGATGTCGCGGGTCGACGGTCTGCCGGTCGACGAGCCGGTCACGGCGTGGGTGGAGTGCGGGTCGCTGCTGTCGCTCACCGACCTCGTCCGGGCCGGAGATGCGTTGGCCGGCTGCTGGTCCCCCCACGTGGCTGCTCGGGAACGACCGGTCGCGCAATTCGAGCGTGCGCTCCACGATGCCCGGGGTCGGCGTGGCGTCGCCCGTGTCCGAGAGGCCTTCGAACTCGTCCGGCCCGGGGTCGAGTCGCCGAAGGAGACCGAGCTCCGCCTGCTCCTGACCCGGGCCGGGCTCCCGGAACCCGAGATCAACGTGCGCACGTTCGACGACCGTGGGCGCTACCTCGGCAAGCCCGACCTCCGGTACGCGCGGTGCGAGGTGGCCGTCGAGTACGAGGGTGACGAGCACCGCCGCGACCCCGGGCGATTCCGACAGGACATCCTGCGCCGCGAGAGGTTCGCCGATGCCGGTTGGCGCACCGTCCGGTGCACGGACGACGATCTCCACGGGCGACGGGCCGACGAACTCGTCGCCCGCGTGCGTCGCCTGCTGTCGTGACTCGGCCGAGTGGGCAGAAGATGCGCTTCGTTTCCGTCCGAAGAGCATCTTCTGCCCACTCGACCGGCAGGGGATCGAGAGAAACGACCGTCGACAGGGGAGGCGCGGGGCGGTACCGTGAGCGGACCAGGGCCACGAGGTGGCCGGGCCACGAGAGACTCCACGAGAGGGGTGATGAGCATGACTGCCGTCAACGCATGCCACGCGTACCCCACTCACCCCGAGACCCTCCGCCCGTAGCGACAGCCGCGCGACGCTCGTCGCGCCCGCCGGGCCGGTCTCACGCCTCCCCTGGAGCACCGCTTGTCCTTCTCCGACGATTTCGTCGTCCCCACCTTCTCCACCGTCGACCCCGACTCCGACGCCGACCAGCGCTGGTCCACCTGGCCGGCCGCCACCCCCACCGAACGCGGGCCCCGGCCCTGGCCCGCCTGGGTCGTCACCTCCGCGGCCGCGATCGACACCGAGCTCGGCGTCGTCAAGACCGGCAAGGAGGCCGACGTCCACCTGATCGACCGAGCCGTGCCGACGGACGTCGTGCTGGGCGCCGGTGACGGAGCCCGCGCCTCCTTGCTGGCCGCGAAGCGGTACCGCGGGCCTGAGCAGAGCGACTTCCACCGTTCGTCCGAGTACCGCGAGGGCCGTCGCGTGCGCAACACCCGCGACGGCCGGGCGATGGCACGCGGCTCGGCGCACGGCCGCCGCGTGCAGGCCGGGCTCTGGGCCGCGGCCGAGTTCGACGCGCTCTGCCGCATGCACTCCCTCGGCGTCGCCGTGCCGTACCCGGTGCAGATCAGCGGCACCGAGATCCTGATGGAGTTCGTCGGGCACGGGGCCGAGGCCGCCCCACGCCTCGCCCAGGTCAAGGACGACGGCGCCATGCTGTGGCCGCTGTTCGAGCAGGTGCACGAGATCGTGATCGGCTTCGCCCGGGCCGGCTTCGCCCATGGTGACCTCTCGCCGTACAACCTGCTCGTGCACGACGGGCGCGTGGTCGCCATCGACGTGCCCCAGCTGGTCGACGTCGCGAGCAACCCGACCGGCGTCGAGCTGCTCGAACGCGACTGCCGCAACGTCTGCGCCTGGTTCGCCCGGCGCGGGTTCGTCCGCGACCCCGAGCAGGTCTTCGCCGAGGCGCTGGGCGAGGTCTACTAGGCCGGGGCCGCGCCGAACCCGCCCGCGTTCGTGACGACTGCCCCCGGCCGCACGACGGCGGTAGAGCGCAGGAGGCGCGGTGCGCGATCACCGCGCACCGCGCCTCCTGAAGGCGGGTGCGTCGGCGCCCGGGGCTGATGCCCCCGGGCGGCCGCGTCAGTGCAGGGGGCTGATGCCGGTGACGGCGGTGTCGTCGTCGTGCGCGACGCCGGCGAGGCCGCCGGCGCGTTCGGCTCGCTCGCGGAAGCGGGCCCGGACGTCGGTGGGGACGAGCTCGAGCAGCTGGTCTTCTCGCAACGGCAGGTCGAGCAGGCTGAGCTTCAGGCGGCCCTTGCGACCGTGTCGGTCGGCGTCCAGCCGGATGACCTGGCCGGCGTCGCGCCGCAGCACGAGCCTGATGACGCAGCCCTCGCTGACGTCGGCGACCACGCGACCGTCGACCTCGAGCGCGGCCGAGTGCGTGCCGTCGCCGATCTCGAAGCGCAACTTCTCTCGCGGGCCGAGGACGACCGAGCGGTCGATGCCCGACATCGGCGCCACCGGGGTGACCACGACGGCCGCGATCGCGGGGGACAGGATCGGCCCGCCCGCGGCGTAGTTGTAGGCGGTCGACCCGGCAGGGGTGGCCGCGACGATCGCGTCGGCCTTGTAGTACCCGTAGGGCGTCTCGTCGAGGACGAGGTCGGCCGAGACGACGCCCTCGCCCGGACGGCGGGCCACCGAGACGTCGTTGAAGGCCAGGTAGGTGTTCTCGAAGCCTGATGCCGAGTGCGTGACCTCGAGGGCGTGGTGCGCCTCGAGCGAGAACTGCTTCTGGCCGACGCGGTCGAGCGCCTCGGGCAGTTCGTGCGGCTCGACCTCGACCAGGAAGCCCACGTTGCCGTAGTTGACCCCGAGCACGGGCACGGGACGTTCGGCGACGAGCCGCATGGCGCCGAGCATCGTGCCGTCGCCGCCGAGGGCCACCACGACGGTGACGCGCTCGCGGAAGGTGCGCTCGTCGACCAGCTCGACGCCGTCGCCGACCCGTGCCGCGTCGGAGGTCATGGCGACGAGGTGCGCCTGTGAGCGGGTCGTCCAGCCGCGGATGATCTCGACGCTGTCGAGCACCGACTTCGTGGGGTGCGGAACGAGGCCGACCGTGAACTTGCCCATGGACGCGAGGCTAGCCGCCACCCCTGTCAGCGCGCCCCGTCAGCCCGCCTGCGCACTGCTCTATGCCCCCAGCGAACAGGGGCAGATTAAGCCGCGGGGCCTGGTTACTCTCTCTGTAAACCGGTGCCGAACCCTGCGGGCGCCAGATGCACATTCGGTGGCGACAACCACCCCGCCACCTAGGGAGCAAAGAAGATGTTCGAGAGATTCACCGACCGTGCCCGTCGCGTCGTCGTCCTCGCCCAAGAAGAGGCGAAGATGCTGAACCACAACTACATCGGCACCGAGCACATCCTGCTCGGTCTGATCCACGAGGGCGAAGGCGTCGCCGCCAAGGCCCTCGAGTCGCTGGGCATCTCGCTCGACGCCGTGCGCGAGCAGGTGCAAGACATCATCGGCCAGGGCCAGCAGCAGCCGACCGGCCACATCCCCTTCACGCCTCGTGCGAAGAAGGTCCTCGAGCTGAGCCTGCGCGAGGCGCTGCAGCTCGGCCACAACTACATCGGCACCGAGCACATCCTGCTCGGCCTCATCCGCGAGGGTGAAGGAGTCGCCGCCCAGGTGCTCGTGAAGCTCGGCGCCGACCTCAACCGGGTCCGCCAGCAGGTCATCCAGCTCCTCTCCGGCTACCAGGGGAAAGAGGCGGTGGCCGTGGGCGGCGAACAGACCCAGGGCGCGCAGGGCGGCAGCCAGGTGCTCGACCAGTTCGGTCGCAACCTGACGCAGGCCGCGCGCGACAACAAGCTCGACCCGGTCATCGGGCGCGAGAAAGAGATGGAGCGGGTCATGCAGATCCTCTCCCGTCGCTCCAAGAACAACCCCGTCCTGATCGGTGAGCCCGGCGTCGGCAAGACCGCCGTCGTCGAGGGCCTGGCCCAGGCGATCGTCAAGGGCGAGGTCCCCGAGACGCTGAAGGACAAGCAGCTCTACTCGCTCGACCTCGGCTCGCTCATCGCCGGCAGCCGTTACCGCGGTGACTTCGAGGAGCGCCTGAAGAAGGTCACCAAAGAGATCCGCACGCGCGGCGACATCATCGTCTTCATCGACGAGATCCACACCCTCGTGGGTGCGGGTGCCGCCGAGGGTGCCATCGACGCCGCGTCGATCCTCAAGCCGCTGCTCGCCCGTGGCGAGCTGCAGACGATCGGTGCGACCACGCTCGACGAGTACCGCAAGCACTTCGAGAAGGACGCCGCCCTCGAGCGCCGCTTCCAGCCCGTGCAGGTCAACGAGCCCTCGCTGCCCCACGCGATCAACATCCTCAAGGGGCTGCGCGACAAGTACGAGGCCTTCCACAAGGTGTCCATCACCGACGGCGCCATCGTCGCGGCGGCGAACCTCGCCGACCGTTACGTCAGCGACCGGTTCCTGCCCGACAAGGCCATCGACCTGATCGACGAGGCCGGCGCCCGCCTGCGTCTGTCGATCCTGTCCGCACCGCCCGAGCTGCGCGAGTTCGACGAGCGCATCGCCGGCGTCCGCGGCCAGAAAGAGGGCGCGATCGAGGACCAGGACTTCGAGAAGGCCGCCTCGTTGCGCGACGAAGAGAAGAAGCTGCTCGGTGAGCGCCTCCGCCTCGAGAAGACGTGGCGTTCGGGCGAGGCCGGAGCCGGCGGAACCGTCGACGAGGGCATCATCGCCGAAGTCCTGGCCCAGGCCACGGGCATCCCGGTCTTCAAGCTCACCGAAGAAGAGACCTCGCGTCTCGTCTTCATGGAGAAGGCCCTGCACCAGCGCGTCATCGGACAAGAGCAGGCCATCGCGGCCCTCTCGAAGACCATCCGCCGCACGCGTGCCGGCCTGAAGGACCCCAAGCGTCCCTCCGGGTCGTTCATCTTCGCCGGGCCCACGGGCGTCGGCAAGACCGAGCTGGCCAAGGCGCTCGCCGAGTTCCTGTTCGACGACGAGGGCGCGCTGATCTCGCTCGACATGTCCGAGTACGGCGAGAAGCACACCGTCTCGCGTCTGTTCGGTGCCCCTCCCGGGTTCGTCGGCTTCGAAGAGGGCGGGCAGCTGACCGAGAAGGTCCGCCGCAAGCCGTTCTCCGTGGTGCTGTTCGACGAGATCGAGAAGGCCCACCCCGACATCTTCAACTCGCTGTTGCAGGTGCTCGAAGAGGGTCGTCTCACCGACGGTCAGGGTCGTGTCGTCGACTTCAAGAACACGGTCATCATCATGACGACCAACCTCGGCACGAAGGACATCACCGGCGGCCCCGTCGGCTTCCAGATCGAGGGCGACACGGCGACCTCCTACGAGCGCATGCGTTCGAAGGTCACCGAAGAGCTCAAGAAGCACTTCAAGCCCGAGTTCCTGAACCGCGTCGACGAGACGATCGTGTTCCCGCAGCTCAACCAAGAAGAGCTGCTGCAGATCGTCGACCTGTTCATCAAGCGCCTGTCCGACCGTCTGCTCGACCGCGACATGACGGCCGTGCTCTCGCAGTCCGCGAAAGAGCGGCTCATCGAGATCGGGTTCGACCCGTCGCTCGGTGCCCGGCCGCTGCGTCGTGCCATCCAGCACGAGGTCGAGGACCGTCTCTCCGAACGCATCCTGCAGGGTGAACTCAACGCGGGCGACCACGTCCAGGTCGACTTCGTCGACGGAGAGTTCACCTTCGCCACCTCGCGTCAGCCGGGTCGCGAAGAGGTCCTCGTGGGCGACGCCCCCGAGATCGAGAGCTAGGCACGACACCAGCACGACGGCAACACCGGCACGACAGCAACACCGAAGGAGGCGCGGGTCGCCTTCGACGCCCGGGGCGGTCTTCCACTGTGGAGGCCGCCCTTCGGCGTACCCGGGGCCGGGTCGCGAACGCGTCGCTAGGCTGGGCGGCGGCCCGCGCCTCCTCGGGTCGTGGTCTTCGAGGGAGTCCCATGTCAGACGCGGCAGACGCGCCCACCGGTGCCGACGGACTCGTCGGTGCCGACGCGCTCGGGGGTGCCGACGCGCTCGGCGGTGCCGACCGGCACGGCATCACGGTGCGGAACGCGGTCGTCAGCGACGTGCCGCACATCCAGCGACTGTGCGAGCCGTTCGTGCAGAAGCGCATCCTGCTCGGCAAGGACCTCGTGACGCTGTACGGCGACGTCCAGGAGTTCCAGATCGCGGTCGGGCCCGACGGGGTGCCGATCGGCTGCGGCGCGCTGCACGTCATGTGGGACGACCTGGCCGAGGTGCGCACGCTCGCCCTCGACGCCGCATGGATTCGCAAGGGGGTCGGCCACCGCCTCCTCGAGTCGCTCGAAGGGGCGGCCCGCCGGCTCGAGATCGGCCGACTGTTCTGCCTGACGTTCGAGGTCGACTTCTTCGAGAAGCACGGCTACCTCAACGTCGGCGACGAGGGGCTCGTGCCGCCGGACGTCTACGGCGAGCTCGTGCGCTCGACCGACGAAGGTGTCGCGGAGTTCCTCGACCTGGCCCGGGTGAAGCCGAACACGCTCGGCAACTCGCGGATGCTGAAGGCGCTGCCCGCGTTGTAGTCGTCCGCGCGCGAACTCGCGTTCGCTGCGGCCGGTCGAGTGGTGCCCCCAACGGCCCCCGCGCGGGGGGGGGGGCGCTTAGGGGGCCCCCCACCCCCCCCCCCCGGGGGGGGGGGGGTGGAGCGAGCCCCGGGGCCTGTGGTGGTGGTTCGGGGGT
>NZ_RKID01000003.1:0-477737 GCF_003751725.1 Frigoribacterium sp. PhB118
GGCCCCTCCCCCCCGCCCCGGCCTCGTGGGCGCCCCCGTCGTCTTTACCCACCCGCCCCCCGGGGGGGGGGGGGCCCGGGCCCCCCGCCCCCCCCGCCTCCTGCGTCCGGTCGGGCCTTCGCCGTCCGCGAGGATGGGGACATGGCTTCAGTCGCGATCCTCGTCAACGGTCTGCCCGGATCGGGCAAGACCACCCTCTCGGCCACGCTCGCCGGGGTGCTCGGGTGCCCGCTGCTCGCGAAGGACCCCGTCAAGGAGGCGCTGGTCGACCTGGCCGGGCCGATGATCGTCCCCGAGGCCCTCGGCGGCATCGCGATGGACACCGTCTGGGCGATGGCGGGCGAGGTCGAGGCGGGTGTCGTCGTCGACGCCTTCTGGCACCGGGAGCGCGACCTCGAGTTCGCCCGGGCCGGCGTCGAGCGTGCCGGGTCGCCCCGCACGGTCGAGGTGTGGTGCGACGTCGACCCCGACACGGCGCTGCAGCGCGTGGTCGACCGGCTCGCGGCCGGCGGTCGTCACCCGGCGCACGGCACGGTCGAATCGGCCCGGGCCTCGTGGCCGACGTGGGCCGCCGCGGCCGGGCCACTCGGCGACTGGCCCGTGATCCGCGTCGACACGAGCGCACCCGTCGACATGGACGACCTGGTCGTGCAGATCAGCGAGCGGTTCGTCTGACGACCGCCCCGAACCCTGTGGCGCCGGGGGTGCCGGACGCCGAAGCGCCCCACGCCCCCGAGAACGGGGCGCGGGGCGCGGGAACGTCGGGAGGCGCTATTTCTTGCCCTGGTTCGCGACCGCGGCGGCACCGGCGGCGGCGGCCTCGGGGTCGAGGTAGCGGGCCGGGCCGGTGGGCACGAAGTCGTCGTCGAGCGCGTAGACGAGCGGGATGCCCGTGGGGATGTTCAGCTCGGCGATCTCGTCGTCGCTGATGCCGTCGAGGTGCTTCACCAGCGCACGCAGCGAGTTGCCGTGTGCGACGACGAGGGTGACGTCACCGGCGGCCAGGCTCTCGGTGATGTCGCTGTGCCAGTAGGGCAGCATGCGCTCGATGACGAGGGCGAGCGACTCGGTGCGCGGGGCGTCGATGCCGAGTTCGGCGTAGCGCTTGTCGTGCGCCTGCGAGAACTCGCTCTCGTCGTCGAGCGGGGGCGGCGGCACGTCGAACGAGCGACGCCAGGTCTGGAACTGCTCGGGGCCGTACTGCTCGAGCGTCTGCGCCTTGTCCTTGCCCTGGAGCGCCCCGTAGTGGCGCTCGTTGAGACGCCACGAGCGCTTGACGTCGATCCAGAGGCGGTCGGCCTCGTCGAGGGCGATGTCGGCGGTCTGGATCGCCCGGGTCAGGCGCGACGTGTAGAGGATGTCGGGCAGCAGGTCGGCCTCGCGCAGCAGCTCGCCGGCACGCTTGGCCTCTCGGCGCCCCTGCTCGGTGAGCCGCACGTCGACCCATCCGGTGAAGAGGTTCTTCGCGTTCCATTCGCTGTTGCCGTGACGCAGGAGGATGAGGGTCGAAGTCATGCCGCCAGCGTATCGCGACGGCCCGATGGCAGACTTGGCTCATGCCCATCGGTTCCGTCACGCGAGGGACGACCGGCACCAACCGCCTGCGCCGCGTCGATCGCTGGATCGCCGCGCACCCGTCGTTCCGGCGGGCGGACGACCCGCTCGTCGTCGACCTGGGGTACGGGGCGAGCGCGACGACTCCTCTCGAACTGCACCAGCGCCTCCTGAAGGTGCGAGACGACGTCGAGGTCGTGGGCATCGAGATCGAGCCCGAGCGCGTCCGGCTGGCGAGCCTCTCGGCGCGGCCGGGCGTGAGCTTCCGGCGGGGCGGCTTCGAGGTGCCGCTCGACGGCGACCGGCGACCCGCGGTGATCCGGGCGTTCAACGTGCTCAGGCAGTACGACGAGTCCCAGGTCGCCGACGCCTGGGCGTTGATGACCGGCCGGCTGCAGCCCGGAGGCGTCCTCGTCGAGGGCACCTGCAACGAGGTGGGGCGAGTCGCGAGCTGGATCGACGTGACCCCCGAGGGGCCCACGACGTTCACGATCTCGCTGCGCCTGGCCGGGCTCGAGCTGCCCTCGATCGTGGCCGAACGGCTGCCCAAGGCCCTGATCCACCGCAACGTGCCGGGTGAGCGCGTGCACGACCTGCTCGTCGACCTCGACCGGCAGTGGGCGGTGGCGGCCCCGCTCTCGGTCTACGGGCCGGTCCAACGGTGGCTCGCGACGGTGCAGGGGCTCCGCGACATGGGTTGGCCGGTGCTCGGCGGGCGGTCCCGCTGGCGGCTCGGCGAGCTCTCGCTGCCCTGGGCCGCCGTGACGCCGCGCGACTGAGCCGGGTCGAGCCCGGTCGGGTGGGTCGGGGCGAGCCGGGTCGGGTCGGGGCGGGGCGGGGCGGGTGTCCTCAGACGTGGGCGAGTCGGCCTCGGGCCTCGTCGTGGTCCAGGCCGGTGGCCATGAGCAGGTCGACGAGCAGCGGGCGCAGCATCAGCACGACCATCGCCTCGGTCACGGGCGACCCGGGCAGCACGACCGTCGGATCGAGTCGACGGGCGACGGCCGACAGGGCCTCACGGGCGACGGGCCGCTGCTCGACGTCGTGCACCGACCGGCCCAGCACGGCGACCGCGCGCGAGGTCGACTCGAGGAGGT
The DNA here is from genome assembly GCF_003751725.1 of Frigoribacterium sp. PhB118. NCBI lineage: Bacteria > Bacillati > Actinomycetota > Actinomycetes > Micrococcales > Microbacteriaceae > Frigoribacterium > Frigoribacterium sp. PhB118. The sequence goes on from NZ_RKID01000003.1 coordinate 2,652, forward strand.
CGGCCAGGGCCGACCGGTCGACGCCGTCGCCGAGCTGCGTGTCGAGCCGTCGCGCCACCACGCGCAGGTTGCGCACGGCGAGGTCGACGTAGCGCCGGACCGTGGCCTGCTGCCTCAGGTCGGGCAACCGGGAGCGGAGGAACGGTGACAGCCGCGCGATCGACTCGGCGGACTCGAGGGTGGACGACCAGTCGTCGAGCACCGGCTGGGTCGACCGCAGCCGCTCCAGGGCGTCGTCGGCCCGCGGGGCGTCGTCGGTGCGGAGGGCGCCGACGAGCGCCGCGAAGGCCCGGTCGAGCTCGTCGAACAGGCGCCGGGCGTCGTGGCGGGCCAGGCCTACCGGGTCGCGCGGCACGATCGCCGTGACGAGCAACGCCACCGCTCCCCCGACCGCGCCGTCGATGCTGCGGACGAACGCCCCGCCGGCGGGGTCGGGCAGCAGCATGACGAGCATCGACTGGGTCGCGGCGGCCGCGGCGAAGGCGCTGCTCGACGAGAAGAACCGGGCGACGAGGAGCGTCACGAACAGCACCAGGGCGATCTGCCACAGCCCCTTGCCCACCACCATGAGCAGCACCTCGCTGAGCGCGATGCCGATGAGCACGCCGACCGCGTTCTCGAGCACCCGACGCGGACGGGCGTCACGGGCCAGGCCGAGTGACGAGATCGTGACGGTCACGGCCAGCAGGGGGATCGCGTGCCCGAGTCCGTAGTGCGTGATGGCGTAGGCCCCCGCCACGGCGAGCACGATCTGGACGATCGCCGGACCGGACGCGATCGTCCGCGCCGTCGCGTCGCGCACGTCGAAGGACGAGGAGGCGCGGTGCCAGCCGCGTCGCAGCCCGCCGCCGCGCGTCGGCCCGGTCACGACCGGGCCCGGGTGCACCGCGTCACCAGGCCGTCAGCGGCGGACGGCGCCGAGGCGCGGCAACCGGGGGACGCCTGCGGCGGCACCGGCCGAGGCGGGCACGACGATCTCTTGCGCGGCCGCGATCATCAGGTCGTCGACGACGACGACGAGCGGTGCGGCCTCGTCGGTGCCGCGCTTGACGAGTGCGAGGGCCACCGGGCCCAGCTCGTGGTGCAGGGCGACGCTCGTGACGTGCCCGACCGACTTGGGTGCGGTCGCCTCGGGATCGGACACCGCGCCTCCGGCGGTGACGGCCGCGTCGGGGGCACCGCCGGCGGCCGGGGCCAGCACGACCTCGGCACCGCGCGGGGGCAGCACGCCGTCGCTGCCGTCGAGGTGGAGCATGACGAGCCGACGCGGCGGGTGACCGATGTTGTGCACCTTGGCGACGGTCTCTTGCCCGCGGTAGCAACCCTTGGTGAGGTGGACGGCGCTGCGCATCCAGTCGAGCTCGTGCGGGATGGTCCGCTCGTCGACCTCGGTCGAGAGCCGGGGACGCCAGGCCTCGATGCGGAGGGCCTCGAGGGCGAGGGTGCCCGCGACGGCGAGCCGGTCGGCCGGCGACGCGGCGAGGGCGTCGAGGTCGGAGCGCCGGACGAGGCTCTCGCGGTAGGTCCAGTCGTGACCCGGGTGACGGTCGGAGTCGGCGTAGCTGTGACCGCCGGCCGCGACCTCGTGCCAGGGGTCGACCCACACGAGCGCCGTGTCGTGTGACGTCAGGACCGGGACGAGCGGAGCGGAGCCGTCGGGGCCGTCGGAGCCGTCGGGGCCGTCGAGCAGGTCGTGCATCGAGCCGATCGTCGCGACGTCGGCCGTGCGGTCGGCGACCTCGACGCGCAGCATGAAGCGCATCCGGTCCAGCCAGGTGCCGAGCGGTTCGACCTCGGAGCGGTCGACGAGCAGCCAGGTGGTCTCGCCGTCGTCGAGGACGCGGGCGGCGTGCTCGAGGCGGCCGTTGGCGTCGAGCAGCAGGGTCTCGGTCGAGACGCCCGGCGCGAGACCGACCAGGGCCTGGCTCGTCAGCGAGTTGAGCCAGCTGAGCCGGTCCGGCCCCGTGACGGTCAGCACGCCACGGTCGGAGAGGTCGACGATCGCCGCCCCCCGGGCGAGCAGTCGCTGTTCGCCGAGCGGATTGCCGTAGTGGGACGCCACGCCCGAGCCGTCGTCGACGAAGCCGTCGCGCGACGAGAAGGGCGAGACCACGGGCCCCGTGGTGTCGGGGGACGCGTCGGCGACGTCAGTCAACGCGCGCCAGCTGCCCGGATGCGTGCGAGCGCAGTTCTTGCCCGAGGGCCGCGATGTCCCACGCCCAGAAGAGCTTGCCCTCGACGAGGCCGTACATGCGGGTGGCCGCCGAGTACTCCTTCGCGTTGCTCGACCGGACGACGGCGTCGGTCGCGAGGTCGATCCGCGGCCCCTTGACCCGACCGAGGTAGAGCTCGTTCACGCCGGTCGGGTGGGCGATCTGCACCTCGAGGCCGAAGCCGTCGTCGGGCGTGCGGAGGATCTCGACCGCCCGGGCCGACGTGAAGGGCTGGACTCCGACGCCGGGCAGCATGCCCGGGCCGCGGTCACCCGGCTCGGCCGGACGTTCGAGCCGCCAGTAGCCCGTCTCGCTCGTCAGTGGCGTGTGCTCGTCGTCGAGCAGCCAGGTGAACGAGCTGTAGTTGAGGAAGGGCAGGCCGTCGTGGCTGAAGCTGATGCGCTGCCCGAACTCGTGGGTGCGACGCTCGGTGCCCGGTTCGGAGTCGGGGTCGCCCTCGCCGATCTTGTAGTCGACGACGCCGGTGCCCTGCCAGACGCCGATCAACCAGGAAAGGGGGACGAGCTCGGACGGCAGGTCGGTGGGGATGTCGATCATGGAGCGGTCAGCGCTGACCCTTGAACAACTTGAGCAGGACGACGACCGAGACGAAGCCGATGGCGATGGTGGCGAGGCCGAGGAGCCCGATGTAGAACACCTCGAGTGCGAGCAGGGAATCCATGCCGTCGAGCCTACCCGGCGACCGCGGACGTGCCCAGCCCTTCGGGGCGACCGTTCAGACGAGCCGGGGGTCGGGCGTTCAGACGAGTGCGAAGACGCCCGTCACGACGGCCAGGATCACCAGGCTGCCGCAAGTGCTGAGCATCGTTCGCGAGACCAGGCCGTCCTTCTGGCTCGTGGCGAGCTGCAGCACGAAGGTGAGGACGATGGCCCCGCCGAGGGCCAGGACGACGTGGTCCCAGTACTCGGAGGCGGGCGACCGCAGGCCGATCAGCACGGCCACGACGAGCGTGGCGGCCCAGACCGGGACGACCGTGATCGGCTTGAGCCGTGCCGTCGTCGCGTCGACGTCTCGTTCGCCTGTCTGCACCGTTCGTCCCTCGTTCGTGTCCGCCGTTCTGCCGACCTGCCCTAGCATCGGATGGTCGGAGTGGCGGGGTCTCATGTTTTAGACTGCTCGACAGTACATTCACTGGAGGTCGTGTGGCGCAGCTCTTGGTACTGACGTCTGCGGGCGGCCCCGAGGTCCTGCCGTCTCTCGCCCTGCTCAGCCACCGTACCCGGCAGATCCCGGCCGAACCCGCGCAACTGGTGAACGCCCCCTCGAGCGACCTGATCTTCGTCGACGCCCGCGTCGACCTCGCCAGCGCCAAGTCGCTCTGCAAGATCCTGCGGACCACGGGCGTCACGGTGCCGCTCGTCCTGGTGCTCACCGAGGGCGGACTGACCGCCGTCAACAGCGAGTGGGGCGTCGACGACGTCATCCTCGAGACGGCCGGCCCCGCCGAGATCGACGCCCGCATCCGACTGGTCACCGGTCGCCTCGCCCAGTCGCAGAACGGCTCGAAGATCCACGCCTCCGGTGTCGTCATCGACGAGGCCAGCTACTCGGCGAAGGTGCACGGTCGCCCCCTCGACCTCACCTTCAAAGAGTTCGAGCTGCTGCGCTTCTTCGCCACGCATCCCTCCCGCGTCTTCACCCGTGAACAGCTGCTCAGCGAGGTCTGGGGCTACGACTACTTCGGCGGCACGCGCACGGTCGACGTGCACGTCCGACGACTCCGGGCCAAGCTCGGCGACCTCGAGTCGTTGATCGGCACGGTGCGCAACGTGGGCTACCGGTTCAACGTCTACGACGACGACGCCCAGGCGGTCGTCTCGTGAACACGGTGTCGCGGTGACCGACGCCGCCGACGCGACCGGCGCCTCCTTCGTGCCCACGCTCGCCCGAGCGGCCACCACGGCCGACGGCAGCCCGCCGTTCTCCGACCAGACCCTGGTCGACGTCCGGTCGGGCGTCGCGACCGTCGTCGGCGACGCGCACGCCGCGGCGGTGCTGCGCGAGGGCGAGGCCGAGCTCGTCGTGCATCCCGACGACCGCCGACAGGGTCGCGGTGCCGAGTTGCTGCAACGACTCGTCGACGAGACCGAGGGCCCGCTGCTCTTCTGGGCACACGGTGACCAGCCCGGCTCCCGCGTGCTCGCCGCGCGCTTCGGCCTCGCCGAGACCCGTCGCCTGCTGCAACAGCGTGCCGACGTCCCCGCCGGACCCCGTGCGCCCCGCCTCCGCGACGCCGACCGGGTCGCCTCGTTCCGGCCGGGAGTCGACGACGAGGCCTGGCTCGACCTCAACGCCCGCGCGTTCGCCGACCACCCCGAGCAGGGCTCGCTCGTCCAGGCGGACCTCGACGCCCGGCAGGCCGAGTCGTGGTTCGACGCCGACGACTTCCTCCTGCTCTGGCGCGGCGACGACCTGCTGGCCTTCTGCTGGCTGAAGCTCGACGAGGGTCAGCCGGGGGAGTTCTACGCGGTCGGCGTCTCGCCGGACCACCAGGGCGAACGACTCGGAGGCGCGGTGGTCGACGCCGGGTTCGCGCGCCTCGCCGAGCGCGGTGCCGGCACCGCGGCGCTGTACGTCGAAGGGGACAACACCGCCGCCCTCCGGCTCTACGCGGCCCGCGGGTTCACGGACCACGCCGTCGACGTGCAGTACACCCTCACCCGCTGAACCCCGCCCGGGCACGGCCCGTCCTCGGGGGGTGCGGGCCCCTCCGGTCCACCGATATGCTGCGGATCGGATGACAGCGATCGAGGGGGCATCATGACCGATCAGACCAGACCGGACGGCGACGACCAGGGGCACGACGAGCCGCAGCACGACGGGGCACCGGCCGGGGGCCACGAGCAGCCCGCCGCGTTCCCGTACCAGGGACTGCCGTACGGGCAGCAGCCCGAGGGGAACCCGCACCAGGCGACCGGCTACGGGGACCAGCTCTACGGCTCCTCGCCGCAGCCGGGCGACCAGGGACAGCCGCAGGGGGCGTACCAGCAGCCGTACGACGCCTCGGGCCAGCCGACCTCGCAGTTCGCGTACGCGCAGGCTCCGACTCCCCCGGCACCGAGGACGCCCGAAGAGGCCGCACGACGTCGACGACTGCTGATCGGCCTGATCGGTGGAGCAGCCCTGCTGCTCGTGCTGGTCGTGGCGGGTGCCGTGACGTTCGCCACGATGAGCGCCTCCCACCGGCCCGAGGCGACCGTCCGCGACTACCTCGGCGCCGTCCAGGCCGGCGAGGTCGAACGCGCCCTCGCGCTCGACGGCACCGAGGTCGCCAAGGGCGACGTGCTGCTGACCGACGACGCCTACGCCGCGGCCGGCGACCGGGTCGACGGGTTCCAGGTGGGTGCCGTCTCGACCGACGGGGACGACGCGCAGGTCGAGGCCGTCGTGCGCCGCGGCGACGGGTCGACCCACGCCCAGGAGTTCAGGCTCGTGCGCGACGGGCGCGATCTGCTCTTCTTCGACCGATGGGCGCTCCAGCCGGTCGACCTCGGCACGGTCTCGGTGCAGGTCGCCGGACCGGCATCGGCGGAGATCGCCGTCGACGGCACTCCCGTGACCCGGGGGTCCGACGGATCGGTGAGCCTCAAGGCCTTCCCCGGCAGCTACGAGGTCGCCCTCGCCGCCGAGAACGAGTCGTACTCGGCGACCGCCGCCACGGCCGTGGTCGAAGGCGCCGACGCCATCGCCCAACCGACCCTGCTCACGACCGCACTCACGCCCGCCGGCACCGAGGCGGCGACCGCGGCCGTCGACGCCTGGGTGGCGGGCTGCATCGCCTCGACCGACCTGCGTCCCGAGGGCTGCAGCTTCGGCCTGTACGACACGGAGTCCGGTCGGTACACGCTGTCCGGCCAGAAGTGGACCCTCGAGTCCGCGCCGCAGTTCACCGTCGGCGACTGGCAGGACGGCGGGTGGACGGTGAGCACCACGACTCCGGGCTCGGCCTCCTTCACCGCCCAGGGCGTCGACGCTGCGGGCAACAGCGGCGTCTACGGCTCGCTCGCCCCCGTGCCGGTGCGGGTGGGCGGTCTCATCAGCGACGTGACCGCCGACGGCGCCACGTTCACCTCGAGCGTCGCCACGCCACTCACCTGACCCGAGGGGTACAACCGGGGTACAGAAGCGGGGCGACGGCACCTACTCCTGTGGTCCGAGCCGACCTGCCACCGCACTCCCAGCACCGGGGAGTGGATTGAGGCACCGCGCAAGGCACGCATCCCATCGTCAGGAGAACAACATGAACCCCGTCAAGTTCCTTTCCGATCTCGGCCTCCAGAGCAAGCACGCCTACTGGGGCGGTTTCGCCTCGATCGTGATCGCCCTCGTGGCCTGGATCGCCTCGCAGGGCAAGGACTCGTCCGACAAGGCCCAGTCCGACCGTTGGGGCATCTTCATCGGCCACTGGGCGCCGACCTTCTTCGCCCTGGGCCTCGCCCTGAAGAACGAAGAGAAGTAGGCACGACACCACCAGTACGACGACGCCCCCGCCCACCCGGCGGGGGCGTCGTCGTCCCCTCGACCGCTCCTCCCCCGCGCCGGGGTGTCCACACGTCATCTCGCGTTTACCCGGGACGACGCTGCGGGGCGGTCGGGGGTGGCACGATGGTGCGATGGACAGCAGCGAACCCCGCGTCGACGGCGCCGGCGTCACCCCCGACTTCCTCGACGACTTCGACGAGATCGTCAGCTTCGAGGACGGCACCCTGCCGGCCGAGCGCTACCTCGACCGCGAGCTGAGCTGGCTCGCGTTCAACCAGCGCGTGCTCGAGCTCGCAGAAGACCCGACCACGCCGCTGCTCGAACGGGCCAACTTCCTCGCGATCTTCGCGAGCAACCTCGACGAGTTCTTCATGGTGCGGGTCGCCGGCCTCAAGCGCCGCATCGCGACGGGCCTCGCCGTGCCGACCAACGTGGGGCGCGGGCCGAACGAGGTGCTGGCCGACATCAACCGGAAGGCCCACGAGCTGCAAGAGCGCCACGCCCGGGCGTTCCTCGACCTGGTCAAGCCCGACCTCGACGACGCGGGCATCCACATCGAGAACTGGTCCGACCTCGAAGAGGCCGACCGGGTCCGCATGCGCGAGATCTTCGCCGAGCAGATCTTCCCCGTCCTCATGCCCCTGGCGGTCGACCCGGCCCACCCCTTCCCCTACATCTCGGGGCTGTCCCTGAACCTGTCCATCCGCGTCCGCAACCCCAAGACGATGCGACAGGAGTTCGCGCGCCTCAAGGTGCCGCAGATGCTGCCGCGCTTCGTGCAGCTGCCTGACAACGACAGCGGGCGCGTGCGGTTCATCCCCCTCGAGGACCTGATCGCCAACCACCTGCAAGACCTCTTCCCCGGCATGGAGGTCGTCGAGCACCACGTGTTCCGCGTCACCCGCAACGAGGACGTCGAGGTCGACGAGGACGAGTCGGAGAACCTCATCCAGGCCCTCGAGCGCGAGTTGCTGCGCCGCCGGTTCGGTCCGCCGATCCGGCTCGAGATCACCGACGACATGGACCCGGTCACCCTCGAGCTGCTCGTGCGCGAACTCGACGTGACCGATCAAGAGGTCTACAAGCTGCCGGCCCCTCTCGACCTGGCCGGCCTGTTCGAGATCACCAAGATGCCGCGGGCCGACCTCAAGTACCCCAAGCACCTGCCGACCACGGCCGTGCAGCTGCAGCAGACCGAGCCGAACATGAAGCCCGACATGTTCGCGAGCATCGCCCGGCAGGACATCCTCGTGCACCACCCGTACGAGTCGTTCGCGACCAGCGTGCAGGCGTTCCTCGAACAGGCCGCGGCCGACCCCAACGTGCTGGCCATCAAGCAGACGCTCTACCGCACCAGCGGTGACAGCCCGATCATCGAGGCGCTCATCGACGCCGCCGAGGCCGGCAAGCAGGTCCTCGCGCTCGTCGAGGTCAAGGCTCGGTTCGACGAACAGAACAACATCACCTGGGCCCGCAAGCTCGAGAAGGCCGGCGTGCACGTCGTCTACGGCCTCGTCGGGCTCAAGACCCATTGCAAGCTCGCCCTGGTCATCCGCCAGGAGAAGGGCACGCTCAAGCACTACACGCACATCGGAACGGGCAACTACAACCCGAAGACCAGCCGCATCTACGAAGACATGGGGCTCTTCACCGCCGACGACCAGGTCGGGAAAGACCTGACGCGCCTGTTCAACGAACTCTCGGGCTACGCGATCGAGAAGAAGTTCAAGCGGCTGCTCGTGGCCCCCCGCTACCTCCGCCGAGGTCTGCTCAAGCAGATCCAGAACGAGATCGAGAACGCCCAGGCCGGCCGACCCGCCGGCATCCGCATCAAGATCAACTCCATCGTCGACGAGCAGATCATCGACGCCCTCTACAAGGCGAGCCAGGCGGGGGTGCCCGTCGACGTCTGGGTGCGCGGCATCTGCACCATCAAGCCGGGCGAGCCGGGCCTGAGCGAGAACATCCGGGTGCGGTCGATCCTCGGGCGGTACCTCGAGCACAGCCGTCTGTTCTGGTTCGCCAACGACGGAGACCCGCAGGTCTTCATCGGGAGCGCCGACATGATGCACCGCAACCTCGACCGTCGCGTCGAGGCCCTGGTGCGTCTGACGCAGGCCGACCACCTCGCCGAGGTCGCCGACCTGTTCGAGCAGGCGATGTCGGACGAGACCGCCTCGTGGTGGCTCGAGGCCGACGGCACCTGGACCCGCCACGCACGTGACGCCGACGGCCGCTCGCTGACCGATCTGCAGAACGCCCAGATGAAGGCCATCACGCAGCGGAAGCGCTCCAAGCGATGACCATCACCTCGACGACGGTCGTCGCCGCGGGTGCCGTCTGCTGGCGCCTCGTCGACGGCAAGGTCCGGGTGCTGCTGATCCACCGCGACCACCACGGCGACGTCTCGCTGCCGAAGGGCAAGGTCGACCCGGGCGAGGCGACGCCGCAGACGGCCGTGCGCGAGATCCACGAAGAGACGGGCTACCGGGTGACGCTGGGCGCCCCGCTCGGCACGGCCGAGTACCTGCTGCCCGGCGGTCGCGACAAGGTGGTGCACTACTGGTCCGCCGAGGTGACCGACGAGTCCTTCGCCGCGGCCGGGACGTTCACGCCCAACCACGAGGTCGCGGCCATCGAGTGGGTCGGCATCGAGAAGGCGAAGGCCATGCTGACCTACGCCCGCGACGCCGACGTGCTGCAGCGCTTCGCCGACCGGGTGGCGACGGGCACGGCCCGCACCTTCCCGATCGTGGCCCTGCGCCACGCCAAGACGACCTCGCCGTCCGACTGGCACGGCTCGGACGCCACGCGCCCCCTGCTGCCCCAGGGCCGCCGCCAAGCGAGGTCGGTCGCCCCCGTCATCGCCGCCTGGGCCCCCACCCGCATCGTCAGCAGCACGGCGGCGCGGTGCCTGGCCACCCTCGAGCCCCTCTCCGAGCTGACCCGGGTCGGCGTCAAGCAGACCGACGCGATCAGCCAGGACGCCTTCGAGCAGGGCACGGACGACGTCGCCGGCGTCGTCAAGAAACGCCTCAAGAAGAAGGCCGCGGCCGTCATCTGCAGCCACGGCCCGGTGCTGCCCGAGGTCATCCGACAGATCTCGTTGGGCACCAAGGGCGGCGACCGCATCGACCTGCGCCGTGCCTCGTCGCTCGGCACGGCCGAGTTCACGGTGCTGCACGTCTCGGTCGACGACACGGCGCTCGTCGCGATCGAGACGCACGGCCCGGCCGCCTGACCCGCGCCTCCTCGGCTCGTCGCGACGCCGAGACGGTCGACCCCCGCCCGCACCGGGCCGGGGTCGACCGCCGTCCGGACGCGCCTGTCCGGGCCGATGTTCCCCCCTCGTTCACCTTCCGTTCACCGGGGCAGGCGACCGTGGTTAACCCGTCGCCGTAGCGTCTCGCACGGGTCGGCACCTGGCCCACAGCACCCAGCCATCACATCCCGAAAAGGACCCCCCTGTGAACTTCAAGCGCACCGGCAGCATCGTCGCGATCGCCGCGGTCGGAACCATGCTCCTCGCGTCCTGCGCCAGCAACGAAGGCGGCGCTTCGCCCTCGGGCGACGCATCGGCCAGCGACCTCTCCGGCTCCATCTCGGGCATCGGCGCCTCGTCGCAGCAGGCTGCGCAGGAGGCCTGGGTCGCGGGCTTCCAGACCGCCAACCCCGACGTCACGATCAACTACGACCCTCAGGGTTCGGGTGGCGGCCGTGAGAGCTTCATCTCGGGCGCCGCGGACTTCGCCGGCTCCGACCGTGCGTTCAAGACCGACGAGATCTCGTCGAGCACCTTCGCCGGCTGCACGCCCGACACCGGCATCGTCGAACTGCCCGCCTACGTCTCGCCCATCGCGGTCGTCTTCAACCTCGACGGCGTGAAGGAGCTCAACCTCACGCCCGCCACCCTCGCCGGCATCTTCAGCGGCAAGATCACCACCTGGGACGCCTCCGAGATCAAGGCCGACAACCCCGACGCCGACCTGCCCAGCACTGGCATCACGGCCGTCCACCGCTCGGACGACTCGGGCACCACCGAGAACTTCACCGACTACCTGCACGCCACGGCGGGCGACACCTGGACCGAAGAGGCCGACGGCACCTGGCCGACCGCGTTCGGCGGCGAGGGCGCCTCGGGCACCACCGGCGTGATCGACGCCGTCACCAACGGCACCGGCACCATCGGCTACGCCGACGCCTCGCGCGCCGGTGACCTCGGCGTCGCCAAGGTCAAGGTCGGCGACGACTTCGTCGGCTACTCGGCCGAGGCCGCAGCCGCCATCGTCGACGAGTCGCCCGAAGAAGAGGGTCGCACCGACGGCGACATCGCCATCAAGCTCGACCGCACCTCGAGCGCCGCAGGCGTCTACCCGATCGTCCTGGTCAGCTACCTGATCGCCTGCGAGTCCTACGAGGACGCCGCCAAGGGCGAGCTCGTGAAGGCGTACCTCTCGTACGTCACCAGCGAGGACGGCCAGAAGGTCGCGGCCGACGCCGCCGGTTCGGCCCCGATCTCGAGCACCCTCTCGGGTCAGGTCGCCGACGCCATCGCGCTCATCAAGTAACACGGCACCACCCCGGGGGCCCGGGAACGCACCGCGTGCGTTCCCGGGCCGTCGGCCTGACAGGCACCACCAGCACAAGCACCAGCACAAGCACCAGCACCAGCACCCGTGTTCGTCCCCGAACCCCACCCGAGCCTCCGGAGGACCCCGTCCGATGACCGCCCCCGCCACGACCTCGGCCCCCGCCGTCGTCCCGAAGCCCAAGCGACGTCCTGCCGACCGGATCTTCTCGGGCAGCACGGTCGTCGCCGGTGGTCTCATCCTCGCGATCCTCGCGGCCGTCGCGCTCTTCCTCATCGTGCAGAGCATCCCGGCCCTCACGGCCGCTCCCGAGGACGTCTCGCTCTCGGGTTACCCCGGTTCGTTCTGGGAGTACGTCGGACCGCTGGCGTTCGGCACGGTCTACGCCGCCGCGCTCGCCCTGCTGATGGCCCTCCCCGTCGCCATCGGCATCGCCCTCTTCATCTCGCACTACGCCCCCCGCAAGCTCGCCCAGGGGCTCGGCTACGTGATCGACCTCCTGGCCGCCGTGCCGTCGGTCGTCTTCGGCCTGTGGGGCAGCATCGTGCTCGCCCCCGCGATCCAGCCCTTCTACGACTGGCTGGTCAGCACGTTCGGCTGGTTCCCGCTCTTCGCCGGCCCGGTCTCGGGCACCGGTCGCACCCTCTTGACCGCCTCGATCGTGCTCGCCGTGATGATCCTGCCGATCATCACCGCCCTGAGTCGTGAGGTCTTCCTCCAGACGCCGGTACTGCACGAAGAGGCCGCCCTGGCCCTCGGCGCCACCCGCTGGGAGATGATCCAGATCGCCGTGCTGCCGTTCGGTCGCCCCGGAGTCATCTCGTCCGCGATGCTCGGCCTCGGTCGTGCCCTGGGCGAGACCATGGCGGTGGCGCTCGTGCTCTCGCCGGCCCTCGTCGTCAACCCCGCGATCCTGACGTCGACGAACTCCTCGACCATCGCGGCGAACATCGCCCTCCGGTTCCCCGAGGCGCACGACATCGGCATCAACACCCTCATCGCGACCGGCCTCGTGCTGTTCGTCATCACCCTGATCGTCAACTCGATCGCCCGCTACGTCATCAACCGCCGCAAGGCCTTCTCGGGAGCGAACTGATGGCCACCACCACCGCCGGCGTGCGCCGGTCCACCCGCACGGTCAACGCCCTCACGACGGGGCGCCTGCCCAAGGCCGCGCCCCTCGTCATCCTGCTCGGCAGCTGGGTCATAATGGGCGTCGTCTTCGCCCTCCTGAACGCGGCGGGCGTCACCGATTCCTTCAACTGGGTCGGGGCGATCATCCTCGGCACCGTGCTCTACGCCGTGCTCGTCTTCGTCGTCGCGATGCAGATCGAGGGCATCCGCCGTGCGAAGGACCGCGTCGTCACGACCGCCGTCAGTGCGGCGTTCATCATCGCGCTGGTTCCGCTGGTCTCCTTGCTCTTCACCGTCGTCACGTCGGGCTCCAACCGGTTCGACGCCGACTTCTTCGCGATGTCGATGCGCAACGTCGTCGGAGCCGGCGGCGGTGGTCTGCACGCCATCACCGGCACCCTGCTGATCACGGCGCTGGCCGCCGTCATCTCGGTGCCGATCGGCCTGCTGACCGCCATCTACCTCGTCGAGTACGGTCAGGGCCGCCTGGCCCGCGCCATCACGTTCTTCGTCGACGTCATGACGGGCATCCCCTCGATCGTCGCCGGCCTGTTCGCCTACGCCCTGTTCGTGATCTTCTTCGGCGAAGGGGTCCGCATGGGCGCGGCCGGCTCCGTGGCCCTCGCCGTCCTGATGATCCCCGTGGTGGTGCGCAGCACGGAAGAGATGCTGAAGCTCGTGCCGAACGAGTTGCGAGAAGCGGCCTACGCCCTCGGCGTCCCGAAGTGGCTGACCATCGTCAAGGTGGTCATCCCCACCTCGGTCGCGGGCATCACGACCGGCGTCATGCTGGCCATCGCGCGCATCATCGGCGAGACCGCTCCGCTCTTGATCACGGCCGGCTTCACCGCGAGCATGAACTACAACCTCTTCGACGGTCGCATGCAGTCGCTGCCGGTGTTCGCCTACAGCTCGTACGTCAGCCAGGGCACCGACGCGGCGGCCTTCATCGACCGGGCCTGGACCTCCGCCCTCACCCTGATCCTGATGGTCATGGCGCTGAACCTGCTGGCCCGCCTGATCGCCCGCGTGTTCGCCCCCAAGCTCGGCCGCTGATTCGGCCGCCCCGACCCACACCCCGTCCCGGCTCCCGCCCGGCTCCCACCCCGAAGGAATCACCGTGTCCAAGCGCATCGAGGTCAACGACCTCAACGTCTACTACAGCAAGTTCAAGGCTGTCGAAGACGTCAACATCACCATCGAGCCCCGCACGGTCACCGCGTTCATCGGCCCGTCCGGCTGTGGCAAGTCGACCTTCCTGCGCACGCTGAACCGCATGCACGAGGTCATCCCCGGTGCCTACGTCGAGGGCGAGGTGCTGATCGACGGCAACGACCTCTACAGCCCCGGCGTCGACCCCGTCCTGGTCCGTCGACAGGTCGGCATGGTGTTCCAGCGCCCCAACCCGTTCCCGACGATGAGCATCCGCGACAACGTGCTCGCGGGCGTCAAGCTCAACAACCGCCGCATGTCGAAGAGCGACCAGGACGGCCTCGTCGAGTCGTCGCTGCAGGGCGCGAACCTCTGGAACGAGGTCAAGGACCGCCTCGACAAGCCCGGCTCGGGCCTCTCGGGTGGTCAGCAGCAGCGCCTCTGCATCGCGCGGGCCATCGCGGTCTCCCCCGACGTCGTGCTGATGGACGAGCCCTGCTCGGCCCTCGACCCGATCTCGACGCTCGCCATCGAGGACCTCATCGAGGAGCTCAAGCAGCAGTACACGATCGTCATCGTGACCCACAACATGCAGCAGGCCAGCCGCGTCAGCGACAAGACCGCGTTCTTCAACATCGCCGGCACCGGCAAGCCAGGCAAGCTCATCGAGTACGACGACACCGCGAAGATGTTCTCGAACCCGAGCGTGCAGGCCACGGAAGACTACGTGTCGGGACGCTTCGGCTGATCGGCGCCGCGCCTCCTCGGGGTGAGGCGCACCCACTCGCCGCGTGTCCGTGAGGGGCACACCAGAAGAGGCGGTCCACCACGTGGTGGACCGCCTCTTCTGGCGTGGCGACGGGTCAGGCGCTGGGGATGGCGACGACCGGGTCGCTGGTCGGCGAGGACGAGCCTCCCGCCGGCTCGACCGTGATGCCGATCGTGTCGCCCGCGTTCATCTCACCCTTGAGCAGGTGCGTGGCCGGGGCGCTCGACGAGGCGTCGAAGGTGCCCGCGGGGACGGCGCCGTCATCGTTGATGTACCAGAGCTCGTAGGTCTGGTCACCGGGCAGCGAGGTCATCCCGTCGACGACGACGGCAGAGCGACCGAGCTCGTCCGACCAGATGAGCGTCGCCTTGCCACCGGTGCTGACGTCGGCCACCGAGCGCTGGAAGTCGCTCGCGGCGTAGATCTCGTCGATGCCCGAGGCCTGCTGTTCTTGCTGCTGGCCGGACTGACCGAGACCCTCGACGAGGGCTCCACCGCCGAAGAAGAGCGCGGCGGCCGCGGCGGCCGCCCCGAGGACGGCGACGGGGCGCGTGAACCAACGACGGTGCGCGGCTCCGGTCGGCGTGAGGACGCGAGCACCCTCGGATTCGCTCGGCTCCATCTCGGGGGCGGGGGTGCGCTCGACGCGACGTGCGTGGTCGTCGTCACCCGCGCCTCCTGCGGTCGTCGCGATGTCGTGGTCTGCCGTGGGGCTCGTCGGGGCCGCCGTCGCCGTGAGCGGCGCGAGCTGCGGCGTCGACGCGATGAGGTCGAGCACGCTTGCGCGGAGCCCGGCCGACGGGGTGACGGGCCGGGCCGCGTGAGCGAGCAACAATGCGGTCTCTCTCAATTCGGCCACCTCCGTCCTGGTGTCGTCGTGCTGGTCTGATGTGTCGTCGAGGAGTGCCTCGAACGCGTGTCGTTCGTCGTCGCTCAGTGCGTTGAGCACGTAGGCGCCGGACAGGTTGTCGGTGTCGGTTCTCGTGGTGCCCGCGTCGTCCGCGTGGCGGCCGTGCGTGGGCTCGTCGTGGTCGGTCACGAAGCCACCCCCATCTCGTCGCGCAGACGGATCATGCCGTCGCGCAGTCTGGTCTTGACCGTGCCGATCGGCACGTCCAACAGTTTCGCGACCTCGCTGTGGCTGAGGCCGCCGTAGTAGGCGAGCTTCACCGCCTGCCGTTGCAGTTCGGTGAGGCGTCCGAGGGCCCGCTCGACCCGCTCGTGCTCGATGCGGATCTCGACGGACTCGGTGACCGAGTCGAAGTCGGTCTCGAGGTCGCGCACGCCGATCTTGAGGTCGCGATCGCGGCCGGCCTGGGAGGCGCGGATGCGGTCGACGGCTCGTCGGTGCGCCATCGTGAGCATCCAGCTGGCGGCGCTACCCCGGGTGGAGTCGAAGCGCGTGGCGTTCTGCCAGATCTCGAGGAAGACCTCTTGGGCCACCTCTTCGGACTGGGCGTGGTCTTTCAGGAGGCGCTTGATCAGACCCAGCACGCGGGGCGCCGTCTGGTCGTACAGCTCGGCGAAAGCGGCCTGATCACCCTGCGCGACCCGCGGCAACAACATGTCGGGGGTCGACGGAGCAGGCCCGCTCTCGGGTGTCTCTGTCTCTCGGGTCACGAGTTCGAGCATGTCAGGGTTCACCTCCGGTCGCACTGTTCGTCGGGTCGTGGGTCACGATCCGGGGCGGATCGTGATGTGGTGCGGTGTTCGTGGTGCGGTGTGTTCGTGGTGCGGACGGGACTCCCTGCGATGCGTCCGTCTGGGATGGCGTTCAGGCCCGGTGCATCGCAGGGAGACCAGCCCGCCGACGCCCGAAACCAAGGGAGGACGGGTGTCGGCGGGGGATCGTGGATCCCTCACGTCAATGATTCGGCACGGGGGGCCCGCCGGATTGGGTGAACATCCCGGCGCGCTCGTGGTGCCCGGCCGGACCCCGGGTGTCGAACCCGACAGGGGCGGACCGACAGCCGTCCAGGGGCCGACGGGTTCGCCCCGACGCGTCGCTCACCGTCACTCAGCGATCGCCAGACGCCGTCGCCTGCTCCCGACGTACCCGAGCCGACGAGCCGAGGAGGCGCGGTGCCGGCGGAAAGGAGGCCGACGGTCGGTCGTCACGTCGGCTCTCGACCGAGGACCCACCTCGGGAGGAAGAGGCGCCGGACCGCAGAAACGCCTCTCGGCGCGAGGCCGCTCGAAGCGGCTAAATTTGGAGCCCGGGGTTACTGCGGCCCGACAGGGAAGACTTTACCCGCCTCGGGCCGAGCGGTCCGCCGAGTTCGCGTCGTGCGAACGCGAGGCGGGTCCGCGCGTGTCGAGCGGGGGGCGGTCGCCGGTCGGCGGTCGGCGCTCGGCCGTGCCGCCCTCCTCAGCGCGGCGCAGGCCCGCCCGCGCGGCGCTGGCCCCGGCGCTCAGTCGAGGCTGTCGTCGCGCCACAGGTGGGCGCAGGCGACGAGGTCGACCCCGAGCTCGCTGAAGCGCAGAGCGCGACGGGTGAGTTCGCCCGCGCGGTCGGACCCGACGGCGTCCTGGTCGTCGGCGACCGAGGTGGCGCCGGCGGCGGCGAGGCGGCAGAACGCGGCACCCCGCTCGAGGGCGATGGCGAAGTCCCCGACGAAGACCCCGCGGAGGATCAGGTCGGCGAGTTCGAGGATCTCTTCCGGGCTGGCCGGAGCGGGCGCACCCGCGACGACCGGGTCGATCGTGGTGGCGACCTCGACCCCGCGCTCGAAGAGCTGGGTGACCTCGACCGGGTTCTGCCGGATGACGGCCCGCACGAGGTAGATGCGCCAGAGGGCGCCGGGAAGGCTGTGGGGACTGGCCCGGGCCCAGAGTTCGGCGACCGCGTCGATGCCGTGCTGGTCGGTGAAGGTGACGAGCCGGTCGAGGATCTCGGGGCTCGGGTCGTGCTTGACGCGCGCGACGAGGGCCGAGGCCGACTCGTGGGCGACGCGGTTCATCGTCGCGGGGTCGTCTCCGCCCTGGAAGGCTTCGAACTCGGACCCCGAGAACTGGGTCGGGCGGTGGAATGGTCTCGGCACCGGACCCACGATAGGCGCGACCACCGACACCGAGCCGGGCGTTCGCCCACGGCATCACCGCCTGCACCGGGCGCACCCGTCGACACCGAGGAGGCGCGGGTGGGCCTGGCGGCCAGGAGGCGCGGCATCCCGTAAAGTGGACGCGCACGGGCCTCTAGCTCAGTTGGTAGAGCATCGGACTTTTAATCCGCGGGTCGTGGGTTCGAGCCCCACGGGGCCCACCTGTACGCGTCGCGTCGCCACGTCGCTCCGTCGTCGTCGTCGCCCGTCACGGACGACCGCCTTCCGACCAGGAAGGTGGGGCCGACGTCGCACCCGAATGCGGCGGCCCCACCACGAGAGACCGAACCCGAATCCTGTCCCCCGATTTCAGGTGGGTCCCACCCACCTGGCATGCGCAGAACATACGCCTTGTCCGCCTCCGCGTCTCGACGAGTCTGTTGAGGGCGAGAGAAAGCGCCCCTCCGGTTCGGGCCGGGAGGGGCGCTCGGCCTCCTCGCGACACGTGTCGGGCAAGCCGACGCGGTCGTTACGGGGTACGCCAGGGTTACGGGACCCTGGGGAGACAGCATTCGACGTTACGCGCCCGGCATCGTGACGGTCTCAGGTTCGCGTTTTCTGGACATCGACCCTCGAGCGAGCCGCGACGAACCGCCACGAACCGCCACGTCACCGTCATGAGCCGGACGCCCGGTACCGCACGCCCCACGTGCCCGTCCACGTCTCGCCCGGCTCGAGCCAGCGCAGGCCCTCGCCCGAGGCCAGCGCGTTGGCCGGTGCCGTCATCGGTTCGGCGGCGACGGCCAGCCCCTCGACCCCGTCCCGGGGGAAGTTGCGGGGCGTGAACACCTGCACGTACTCGAACGACGGGTCTTGCCAGAGCTCGGTCGCCGAGCCGTCGGGGGCCGTGAAGGTCGTCGTGCGGATGCCGTCGGCGTCGGGCTCGACGTCGCGGTAACCCGTGTCGAGGTCGAGGTCGCCCAGGCGAGGGCCCTGCGACAGGTCGAACTCGGTGCCGGCCACCGGCACCGTCCCGACCGGGATGCTCGCCTCGTCGGTCTCGTAGCGCGTCGAGGCCGCCAGCGTGACGGTCAGCGTCGCCGGATCGTGGTCGCCCACACGGAAGAACGGGTGCGACCCGACGGCGAACGGGGCCCGGTCCGGGCCGACGTTCGTGATCGTGTGCGTCACCACCATGCCGTCCGGGACGAGCTCGTGCCGCACGCTCGTGTCGAGCTCGAACGGATAGCCGTGCTGGGGGAACACCGTCGCTCCGAGCGTCACGGCGTGGGGCTCGCGGCCGACCACCTGGTAGGCCGTGTACCGCAGCAGCCCGTGGCTGGCGTTGCCCTTGGACGGCTCGGTCAGGTCGAGCTGCTGCTCGCGGCCGTCGAGCGTCCATCGGCCGCGCGCGACCCGGTTCGGCCAGGGCACGAGGGTGATGCCGCAGGCGGACGGCGGCACCTCGTCGGCACCGAACGTCTCGGTCAGGGCGATGCCGTCGACGGCCAGCGCGCGGATGCCCGCCGCCACCTGCGTGACCACACCCGTGACGCGGTGCCCGTCGTGCTCGAGGGCGAGGTCGTACTGTTCTCCGGTCGGGCTGCTCGTCGTCATCGTTCCAGTCTCGCTCTCGGGTGTCGGTGGCGTCCGGGATCGCTCGAGGCCCCGCGACGGGGGCCCGGGCTCAGGGACGCGAGGGGGCAGGATCGCGAGGAGGCGCGTCGACCTCGCCCGCGCCTCCTGCGGTGACGACGGCGAGGCCGGCTCGACGCAGCTCGGCGACGGGCGCCTCGTCGGCCCCCGCCGTGATGAGGGCCTCGAAGGTGTCGAGCGGACCGATGACGCCGAGGTGGGCCTCGCCGAGCTTGCTGCCGTCGGCGACGATGTACGACCGGCGGGCGGTCTGGGTCATGAGGCGCTTGAGGTCGGTCTCGGGCAGGTTGACGTTCGTCACCCCGTGGAGGGCGTGGACGCCGGTGCAGCCGATGAACGCCAGGTCGGCCGTGACGCTCGCGAACACGCTCGTCGCCAGCGGGTTGACCAGAGAGTGCTGCAACGGCCGCAGGGTGCCGCCGGACACGATCACCGTGAACCGGGGCACGGCCTGCTCGAGCGCCAGCGCGATGGTGAGGCCGTTCGTCACGACCACGACGCCCTCGAGGTCGTGCCGTTCGAGCAGGGCCAGGGCGATCTGGGTGGTGGTCGTGCCGACGTCGAGCACGACGCAGTCGCCCGACCGCACGAGCGACGCGGCCTCGACCCCGATGGCCCGCTTGGCCTCGGTCGAGACCGAGCTCTCTTCTTCGAACGGTCGCTCGGCCGGGCGGTCGACGGACAGCGCCCCGCCGTGCACGCGCGAGAGCAGGCCGTCGGCCGCCAGGCTCTCGAGGTCGGTGCGGATCGTCACCTCGGACAGCCGGAACTCGCGTGCAAGCTCGGCCGTGCGGACGAAGCCGCGACGCCCGACGAGGTCGGCGATGCGGTCGCGGCGCCGCTCGCCCGGCAGCGCCGCGGGCTGCGGCACCGGGGGCGGGGTCGAGTTGCCGTTCACCCGGCTAGTTTCGTATGCTTTCACGTACTTTCGCAACTGCAAATCGTGGTCGCGAGTGCCCCGAACTGAAGGAGGCGCGATGTCGTCCATCACGAAACGCGCGACGGTCCTGTCCGACGGTCGCGAACTCATCTACTTCGACGACGCCGACACCACGCTCACGGCCGAGCGACGCGTCGACGCGCGCACGCTCGATCCGCGGCCCGACACGGCGACCATGCGTCAGGACGTCCTCACCGGCGAGTGGGTCTCGATCGCCGCGTCGCGGCAGAACCGCGTGTTCCTGCCCCCGGCCGAGCTCGACCCGTTGGCGCCGGCCAGCGAGACCAACCCGTCCGAGATCCCCGACGTCTACGACGTCGCCGTGTTCGAGAACCGCTCGCCGTCGTTCGGGCCGCTGCTCGAGAGCGACGACGCTCCCGAGGGCCTCGACGACCTGACCCGCATCGGCCTCGAACGCACCCTGCGCAGCGTCGGCCGGTGCGAGGTCGTCTGCTTCAGCCCCGAGACCCACGGGTCGTTCGCCGACCTGAGCGAGTCACGCGCCCGCACCGTGGTCGAGGCCTGGGCCGACCGCACGGCCGCCCTGTCGGCGCTGCCCGGCATCCAGCAGGTGTTCCCCTTCGAGAACCGCGGCCAGGCCATCGGCGTCACCCTGCACCACCCGCACGGTCAGATCTACGCCTACCCCTACGTCACGCCGCGCACCATGCGGCTGCTCGACAGCATCGAGACCTACGGGCCGACCCTCTTCGCCGATCTGCTCGACCGCGAACGCTCCGGCCCCCGCGTCGTCCTCGCGGGCGAGCACTTCACGGCCTTCGTCCCGTTCGCCGCGCGATGGCCCATCGAGATCCACCTGCTGCCACACCGTCACGCCCCCGACTTCGCGGCGCTGACCGACGACGAACGCGACGAGCTCGCGGTCATGTACCGGCGCCTCCTGCGGGGTGTCGACGCCCTGTACGACGACCCGACGCCCTACATCGCCGCCTGGCACCAGGCCCCCGTCGGCGTCGGACGCGACACCGTGCGCCTGATGCTGCAGATCACCTCGCCTCGCCGGGCCGAGAGCAAGTTGAAGTTCCTGGCAGGCTCCGAGGCGGCGATGGGAGCCTGGGTGGGCGACCTCGTCCCCGAGGTGCAGGCCGACCGAATCCGAGAGGCGATCGAGCGATCATGACCGACACCACCACTCCCCAGGGCTTCCGCGAGGTCTTCGACACCGAGGTCGCCGGACGCTGGTCCGCCCCGGGCCGCGTGAACCTCATCGGCGAGCACACCGACTACAACGACGGCTTCGTGCTGCCCTTCGCCATCGACCGACGCACCACCGTCACCGTCGGTCGGCGCGACGACCGCCTGCTGCGCGTGGCGTCGTCGTTCGAGGGCGGCGTGCACGAGGTGTCGCTCGACGACCTCGACCCGGCATCGATGTCGGGGTGGTCGGCGTACGCCCTCGGCATCGCCTGGGCGTTGTCGGTCGCACACGACCGCGCCGACTCACCCTCGTTCGCGGCCGCCGGGGGCGACCTGTCGACCATCGACCTGTCGGGCGTCCCCGGCCTCGACCTGTTCGTCGAATCCGAGGTGCCGGTCGGCGCGGGGCTCTCGTCGTCCGCGGCACTCGAGTGCTCGGTGGCCGTGGCCTTCGCCGAGCTCTGGTCGCTGGACGTCAACCGCTCGGCCCTGGCCGCGGTCGGGCAACTCGCCGAGAACGAGGTCGTCGGCGCACCGACGGGCATCATGGACCAGTCCGCGTCGCTGCTGGGCGAAGCCGACTCGGGCGTGTTCCTCGACTGCCGCAGCCTCGACGCCGACGTCGTCGACCTCGGCTTCGCCGCCGCCGGCCTCGAGGTGCTCGTCGTCGACACGCACGTCGAGCACGCCCACGCCACCGGCGGCTACGTCGAGCGCCGCGCGTCGTGCGAGAAGGGTGCCGCCGCCCTCGGCGTCGACTCCCTGCGCGACCTCGACGCCGACGACCTCGGTCGGGCCGAAGAGCTGCTCGACGACGAGACCTTCCGTCGCGTCCGTCACGTCGTCACCGAGAACCAGCGCGTACTCGACACCGTCCGCACGCTGCGCACCGACGGCCCGCAGGCGATCGGCCATCTGCTCGACGCCTCGCACGTGTCGATGCGCGACGACTTCGAGATCTCGGTCCCCGAGTTGGACCTCGCCGTCGCCACCGCCCAGGCGACCGGTGCCGTGGGTGCCCGCATGACGGGTGGCGGTTTCGGCGGGTCGGCCATCGCGCTCGTCCCCACGGAGGCCCGCTCCGACGTCGAGGCCGCGATCGTCGCCGCCTTCGCCGAGGCCGGCTACACGGCTCCGACCGTCTTCACGGTGCACGCCGCCGAGGGCGCCCGCCGCGACGCCTGACGCCGGGCTGCCCTGCCACGGGCGCAGCGCCACGGCGTGGGTGCTGCGCCACGAGATGGGCATCGCGCCACGAGTTGGGCATCGCACCACGAGATGAGCACAGCGCCAGGGGAAAACCTGGTGCTGTGACCATCTTCTGGCGTGGTGGGGGCGGCGGCAGTGCTCCCCGCCACGAGGTCAATACGCCGCCACGTCATTGCGTGGCGGCGTGTCGAGTCCGTGGCGGGATGAGGGCACGACCCCGACGCAGCGCCACGAGATGGGCACCGCACCACGAGATGAGCACAGCGCCAGGGGAAAACCTGGCGCTGTGCTCATCTCCTGGCGTGGTGCGGGCAGCGGCAGCACGCCCCGCGGGCCCTGGCGTCAGGGACGCTCGGCGGCCTCGACCACGTTCTTCAGCAGCATGGCCCGGGTCATCGGCCCGACCCCACCCGGCACGGGCGACTGGAAGCCCGCGACCGCGGCGACGGCCGGGTCGACGTCTCCGCGCAGCTTGTACTTGCCCGTCTCCTCGTTCTGCACGCGGGTGATGCCCACGTCGATCACGGCGGCCCCGGGCTTCACCCAGTCCGGCTTGACCAGCCCCGCGACGCCCGCGGCGGCCACGACGATGTCGGCCCGGCGCACCTCGGCGGCGACGTCGACCGTCCGGGAGTGCGTCAGCGTCGCCGTCGCCTCGAGGCGGGTCAACAGCAGCCCGAGCGGCCGCCCGACCGTCAGCCCCTGGCCGATGATCGTGACGTGCGTCCCCGCGATCGGGATGTCGTAGGCGTGCAGCATCTCGACGATGCCGCGCGGCGTGCAGGGCAGGGGCGTGTCGATCGACCCCTTGCCGCCGGGCACGGCCAGCACGAGCTCGCCGAGGTTGACCGGGTGCAGGCCGTCGGCGTCCTTGGCCGGGTCCATGAGCTCGAGCATCGCCGTCGGGTCGATGCCGGCGGGCAACGGCAACTGGATGATGAACGCCGTGACCGCGGGGTCGGCGTTCATCGTCTCGATCGCCCGACGGATCTCGTCCTCGGTCGCCGTGTCGGGCAGGTCGATGCGGATCGACTCGATGCCGACCTCGGCGCAGTCACGGTGCTTGCCCGCGACGTAGGACAGCGAACCGGGGTTCGCCCCGACCAGGATCGTCCCGAGTCCCGGTGCGATGCCCCGGGCCTTGAGGGCGTCCACCCGGAGGCGCAGGTCGTCCTTGACGGCGGCGGCCAGAGCCGTGCCGTCGATCTTCACGGCGGACGAGTCGTCGCCGGGGACGAAACGGGCACGCTCGACGCCCACCGCACCCCGTGACGAGGCCTCGACCCCGACGCCCGCCGGAGTCCCGGCCGCGACGTCAGCGCTCACGCGTAGAGCGGGAACGCGTCGGTCAGCGCCTTGACGCGGGCCGCGAGGGCCTCGACGTCGGGCGAGGGCATCAGCGTGAGCGCGATGATGTCGGCGACCTCGGCGAACTCGTCATCCGAGAAGCCACGGGTGGCGAGGGCCGACGTGCCGATGCGCACGCCCGAGGTGACCATCGGCGGGCGGGGGTCCCACGGCACCGAGTTGCGGTTCACCGTGATGCCGACGTCGTGCAGCAGGTTCTCGGCCTGCTTGCCGTCGACCTCGCTGGCGCGGAGGTCGACGAGCACCAGGTGAACGTCGGTGCCACCGGTCAGCACGTCGACCCCGGCGGCCTTGGCGTCGTCGGCCGTCAGACGGGCCGCGAGGGCCTGGGCACCGCGGATGGTGCGCTCTTGACGGTCCTTGAACTCGGGCTCGGCGGCGAGCTTGAACGCCGTCGCCTTGGCGGCGATGACGTGCATCAGGGGCCCGCCCTGCTGGCCCGGGAACACGGCCGAGTTGAGCTTCTTGAACAGCGGCTCGTGGTTCGAGAGGATCACGCCCGAGCGGGGACCCGCGAGGGTCTTGTGCACCGTCGACGAGACCACGTGCGCGTGCGGCAGGGGCGACGGGTGCAGGCCCGCGGCGACGAGGCCGGCGAAGTGCGCCATGTCGACCCAGAGGTAGGCGCCCACCTCGTCGGCGATGGCGCGGAAGGCCGCGAAGTCGAGCTGACGGGGGTAGGCCGACCAGCCGGCGATGATGACCTTGGGCTGGTGCTCGATCGCCTGGCGACGGACGACGTCCATGTCGATCAGGTAGGTCTCGGGGTCGACCTCGTAGGCCACGGCCTTGTACATCTTGCCCGAGAAGTTGAGCTTCATGCCGTGGGTCAGGTGGCCGCCGTGCGACAGCTCGAGACCGAGGATCGTGTCGCCGATGTCGGCGATCGCGGCGAGCACGGCGGCGTTCGCCTGGGCACCCGAGTGCGGCTGGACGTTGGCGAACTCGGCGCCGAACAGCGACTTGGCGCGCTCGATGGCGAGGTTCTCGGCGACGTCGACGAACTCGCAACCGCCGTAGTAGCGACGACCCGGGTAGCCCTCGGCGTACTTGTTCGTCAGCACCGAACCCTGCGACTCGAGCACGGCACGCGGCACGAAGTTCTCGGAGGCGATCATCTCGAGGTAGTCGCGCTGGCGCCCCAGCTCTTGCTCGAGGACGGCGGCGATCTCGGGGTCGACGACCGAGAGCGGCTGGTTGAAGGTCGACGGCTGGCGATCGGTCGACTCGGCGGACGAGGCGGCGGTCTGGGCGCTGGTCTGGTCGGAGATGGTCACGGAGGACTCCTTGGCACACGGGACGGACGGAGGTCGGATGTCGTGGCCCAGGCGTACGGCCACGCACGTGTGTCAGTCGCTCCCCGATGGTGACCATCTGAACGCCAGTCGCGACCCGCACAGCATAACAAGACGACCCCTGACGGGGAACCCGCTCGGCGACCGTGTGACACCCTGGACGGGTGAGCCCCACCCTCGACGACACCCGCACGGGAACGGAGGCCGACCAGCGCCTCCTGACCTCGCCCGACACCCCCTGGGTGACGCTCGTCTGGGACGACCCGGTCAACCTGATGACCTACGTCACGCACGTCTTCGAGACCTACTTCGGCTTCGGCCGGGCCGAGGCGAAGCGCCTGATGATGCGGGTCCACACCGAGGGTCGTGCGGTCGTCGCCACGGGCAACCGCGAAGAGATGGAGCGGCACGTCGAGGCGATGCACGACTACGGCCTGTGGGCGACCCTCTCGAAGGAGGACGAGGCGTGACGCTGGTGCCGTTCGTCCGCCCCCGGGGCGGCGACGAGATCCGCGTGCGGCTCGACGCCGACGAGCGGGGCCTGCTCACCGACCTGGTGGGTCAACTGCTGTCGCTGCTCGAGAACGGTGACGAGGGCGATCCGGCCCTGGCGCGCCTCCTGCCGGCGGCGTACCGCGACGACGCCGAGGCGGCCGCCGAGTTCCGGCGGTTCACGGCCGACGACCTGACCCGGCGCAAGGTCGAGAACGGCCGGGCGGTGCTGGCGACGCTCGGCGAAGCGGGGTCGACGCTCGACCGTGCCGCCCAGCAGTCGTGGCTGCGCACCCTCAACGACCTTCGCCTGACCCTCGGCGAGCGCCTGGGGGTCACGGGTGACGGCCTCCCCGAGGGTGGTGACCGACAGCTGCAGGCGATGGGCCACGTCTTCGACTGGCTGGGCTACCTGCAGGAGGCGCTGCTGCGGTCCCTGCCCAAGGGCTGACCCAGCGCCCGAACCCGGCACCACGCGCCCGGCGCCCCAGTCCGGCGCCACGCGCCCGGCGCCCCGCAGGGCGAGGGCCGCGACCCGGCGATCGGCAGACCCGTGTGGCGAGGACTAGCGGTTCTCCTTCGGGAACACGACCCAGAGCACGAGGTACACGAGCACCTGGGGCCCGGGGAGGATGATCGACAGCACGAAGATCAGGCGCACCAGGAAGGCGCTGATGCCGAAGCGGTTCGCGAGGGCGGCGCAGACTCCGGCGATGATCTTGCCGCGGCGGGGACGAGTGAGGGAGGCCATGCCCCCGAGCATGCCAGCCCCGCCTGGAGGGCGCCAGGGCCGCCTCGCGGGCCGGCGCCCGGTACGCGAGAATGGCCGGATGAGCGCTTCACTCGTGGCCAAGGGCCTGGCCGGCGGCCACGGGCACCGCACCCTCTTCGACGACCTCGACCTGACCGTCGCCCCGGGTGACGTCGTGGGGGTGGTGGGCGTGAACGGGGCCGGCAAGTCGACGTTGCTGCGCCTCCTGGCGGGGGTCGACGAGCCGCAGGCCGGCACGGTCACCCTCAACCCCGGCGACGCCTTCGTCGGCTGGCTGCCGCAGGAGCACGAGCGCGTGCCCGGAGAGACCGTCGCCGACTACATCGGCCGCCGCACGGGCAGCACGCAGGCCACCGCCGAGATGGACGCCGCCGCCGCCGCCCTCGGCGACCCCGACCCGGCGCCCCGAGCCGACGGCCTCGAACCCGCCGACGTCTACTCGACCGCCCTCGACCGGTGGCTCGCCAGCGGCGCCGCCGACCTCGACGACCGCCTGCCGCAGGTGCTCGCCGACCTCGGCCTCGACCGTGACGGCGACGGAGCCGTCGGCCCCGACAGCCCGATGACCGGCCTCAGCGGAGGCCAGGCCGCCCGCGTCGGCCTCGCCGCCCTGCTGCTCAGCCGCTTCGACGTCGCGCTGCTCGACGAGCCCACGAACGACCTCGACCTCGACGGCCTCGAACGACTCGAGCGCTTCGTGCAGGGGCAGCGGGGCGGCATCGTCCTCGTCAGCCACGACCGCGAGTTCCTCGCCCGATGCGTGACGAAGGTGCTCGAGCTCGACCTCGCGCAGTCGTCGAACCGCGTCTTCGGCGGCGGCTACGACGCCTACCTCGACGAGCGCGAGACGGCCCGCCGTCACGCCCGCGAGGCCTACGACGAGTTCGCCGAGAAGAAGGCCGACCTCGTCGGCCGCGCCCGCACCCAGCGCGAGTGGTCGAGCCAGGGCGTCCGCAACGCGATGAAGAAGGCCCCCGACAACGACAAGATCCGTCGCAAGGCCTCGGCCGAGTCGAGCGAGAAGCAGGCCCAGAAGGTCCGCCAGATGGAGAGCCGCATCGCCCGCCTCGACGAGGTCGACGAGCCCCGCAAAGAGTGGCAGCTCGAGTTCACGATCGGGGCCGCACCCCGGTCGAGCTCGGTCGTCTCGACCCTCAGCGGTGCGGTGTTCCGCCAGGGCGACCCCGCGACGGGCGAGTTCGTGCTCGGTCCGGTGTCGCTGCAGGTGGACGGCGGCGACCGCATCGGCATCACCGGCCCGAACGGCGCCGGCAAGTCGACCCTGCTGCGTGGCCTGCTCGGCCGCCAGGCCCCCAGCGAAGGAGGCGCGAGTCGCGGAGCCAGCATCGCCGTCGGCGAGATCGACCAGGCCAGGGCACTCCTGGCCGGCGACGTGCCGTTGGCCGACGCGTTCGAGGCGCTCGTGCCGGACTGGCCCCAGGCCGAGGTGCGGACGCTGCTCGCCAAGTTCGGGCTCAAGGCCGACCACGTCTCGCGTCCGGTCGACGAGCTCTCGCCCGGCGAGCGCACCCGTGCCGGCCTCGCCCTGCTGCAGGCCCGAGGCGTCAACGTGCTCGTGCTCGACGAACCCACGAACCACCTCGACCTCGCCGCCATCGAGCAGCTCGAGCAGGCCCTCGAGTCGTACGACGGCACGCTGCTGCTCGTCACGCACGACCGGCGCATGCTCGAGACGGTCCGGCTCGATCGCCACTGGAGGGTCGAGGGCGGCACCGTCACCGAGTCGTGAGGGAGCCGACGCCGTCGCCGGTGAACGACCCCCGCGCCCCTCGACTACCGTCGTCGTCATGACCCGAACCACCCGACTGGTCGCGGTCGCCGCTGCCCTCGCCCTGCTCACGGGCTGCACGGCGGGCCCGACCGCCCCGAGCGAGCCCACGGGCGGCGCCTCCGCGGACGGGACCTCCTCTCCCCAGCCGACCCGCGCCTCCTCGGAGCTCGCCGACTGGGCGACCGCCCTCGACGCCCGCGACGACTACTCCGCCCGCTGGGTCGCCGTCGGCGACTCGATCTCCGAGGGCATGGGCGCCTCGACCGTGGACTCCCGGTGGATCGACCTGACACTCGACGGCCTGCGCGAGCGCTACCCGACCGACGACGTGCCGGGCGGGGTCGGCTACCGGCCGGCCGCGTTCGCCGTCGCTCCCCCGGCCTCGACCTGGGCCCGCTGGGCCTCGAGCAGCGAGGGGTCGGTGTCGGCGTCGTCCCGCACCGCCGACCTCGGCTACCGCGCGGTCACCCTCGGTGCCGGCGCGACCACCACGTACCCCTTCACGGGCACCGACCTCGACCTCTGGTGGTCGAGCGGACGCGGCACCTTCGACTACGCCGTCGACGGCGGCGAGGCGATCGAGGTCGACACCCGCGACTCCATGGCCACCAGCGGGATCACGTCGGTGACCGGGCTCGACGCGGGCGCGCACACCGTGACGATCCACGCGCAGACGCCGGTCGACCTCGAGGGCCTCACCGCCTTCGACGGCGATCGCGACCGCGGCATCACCCTCTTCGACTCGTCCCGCTCCGGCGCCACGGCCCGGACGTTCACGGCCGACCTGCCCGGGTTCCTCGACTCGATCGCCGCGACCAAGCCCGACCTGGTCACGATCACGCTCGGCGCCAACGACGCGTTCAGCCGCACGCCCGACCAGTTCGAGGACGACTACCGCACCCTGATCGACGGCCTGCAGAGCCTCGACGACCCGCCGTCGGTCCTGCTCATGGGCGAGTTCGTGCCGGGCACGAACCTCACCGAGGGGCTGGCCGGCGATGCCGCCGAGTACGACGCCGTCGTGCAGCGCCTCGCGGCCGAGACCGGCAGCGCCTACGTCGACCTCGCCGACGCCCTGCCCGCCGACGGGGTCGCCTCGCTGCTCTCGGCCGACGGCGTGCACCCGAACGACGCCGGCCAACGCGTCATCGCCGACTTCGTGCTCGAGAAGCTCAGCGTCGACTGAGCGACCCGTCGAGTGGTCCCGAATCGTGTTTCGGCCCGCACGCGAGGACGTTTCGGGACCACTCGACCGACGTGTCGAGCAGGACGAGGAGGCGCGGGCACGTCACGAGGACGGACGCCCGCCCCGGCGGGGCTCAGTCGAAGAGGCCGTAGGCGGCGTCGAGCGTCTCGTCGGTGCTGAGCGGGGCGGCGTCGCCCGCACCGGTCGCCGTGACGGCGATCAGGCCGTGAGGCGAGAGGACCGTGCTGGCCGAGGCCGTGATGCCCTGCTGCGTCACCGACTGCGAGAAGGCCTGGCCGCCGAACGCCTGGACGCGCGAGTCGTCGACGGTCTCGACGCCCTCGGTGCCCTCGATCTGCGAGGTCTGGGCGCTGATGTCGTCGGCGCTGAACTCCTGGCGCTGGGCGAGGACGACGATCGCCGTCACGTCGGCGGCGTCGGTCGCCTCGGTGGTCGGGTTGGCCCACTGGCAGTTCGCCTGGTCACCCGAGAACGTGCTGTCGTCGCGCAGCTCGAGGCCGTCGACGACGCCGCCGAGTGCCGAGCCGACGTCGTCGCAGCTGGCGAGGTCGTCGAAGGTGCCCTCCGTCGAGCCGGCCGATGACCCACCGGAACCGGCCTCGTCACCGTCACCCGCGCCTCCTGGGGTGCAGCCGGCGAGCAGCAGGCCGAGGGCGAGCACGCCCGTGGTGGTGGCCGTCACGGCCGTTCTGCGCATGGTCGTGGTCATCGGGGGCTCCCTCGTGATCTGCCTCGGACTCGCTGTGCCCGGTGCTCCCGTCACCCTAACGAGGGGCACCTCCGAGGACGCACCGTCGTCGCGTCGTCAAACCACCCCGGAGGCTGGTTCGACAACGCGACGGTGGTGCGACCCCCGGCGGCGTCGGGCTCCGCGGCTCACCAGGTCGTGCGGGTGCGCTCCTGCTCGACGACGGCCTCGCGGTCGGCGAGCCCGCGGAGCCCGGCGAACTGCTGCCCCATGCGCGGATTGCCCGAGAGCACCGGCTCGACGCGGTCGAGGAACGCCCAGTAGCCGGCGGTCACCGGGCAGGCGTCCTCGCCGAGCCGCTTCTTCGGGTCGAACCGGCACGAGCCGCAGTGGTCGGTCATGCGGTTTATGTAGGCACCACCCGACGCGTACGGCTTCGTCGCCACGACGCCGCCGTCGGCGTGCTGCGACATGCCCACGACGTTGGCCGGCATCACCCAGGGCGTGCCGTCGACGTACATGTCGACGAACCACTGGTTGAGTGCCGCCGGGTCGACCCCGCGCTGCAGGGCCCAGTTGCCGAGGATCATCAGCCGCTGGATGTGGTGGTTCCAGCCGTGCCGCCGCAGGCCGTCGAGCGTCTCGCTGAGGCACTCGGCCTCGACGGCCTCGACGTCGAGCCCGGCGAACACCTCGGGCAGGGGCTGCGTCGCCCCGAGGGCGTTGCTCGTCGTCGCGAAGTCCTCGCCGAGGTGCCAGTAGAGGTGCCAGACCCAGTCACGCCAGCCGACGATCTGCCGCGTGAACCCCTCGACGCTCCGCAGGGGGGCGTCTCCGGCCTGGTACGACGCGACGGCGGCCTCGACGACCTCGCGCGGGTCGAGCAGCCCGAGGTTCATGGGGGCGCTGAGCAGGGAGTGCGCCATCGTCCAGTCGCCCGACAGCGTGGCGTCCTCGAACGGGCCGAAGTCGGGCAGCCGCACCTCGACGAAGTCCGCCAGCGCGGCCGTCGCCTCGGCCCGGGTCGCCGCGAACCGTCGGGGCGCGTCGTCGCCGAGGAGCCGGACGACCCCGTCACGCTCCCAGCGCTCGAGGTCGGCCCGCACCTCGGCGTCGATGTCGTCCTCCTCGGGCCACTCCTGCGGCGGCAGGCCGAGAGTGGCCGCGCCCTTCGGCGGCTTCTCGCGGTTGTCGTGGTCGTAGTTCCACTGGCCTCCGACGGGCTGCGGGCCCTCCATCAGCAGTCCGGTGCGCTGGCGCACCGCCCGGTACCAGTCCTCCATCAGGAGGCGCGGTGCCGGTCGACCGCCGGACGCGCCGGTCGGTCGACCCGCGCCTCCTCGACGGGCGTCGTCGGCGTCCGCCGTCGCGCCTGCGGACCGGCCCGGACCGCGTCCGCCCTGGCGACCCGCGGCCCACTCGGCGAATTCGGCCTCGCTCGAGACGAAGCCACGGCTCGGCAGCACCTCGGCTCCCACCGACCGCACGAGACGGCGCGCCCGGTACGAGGTGGGGTCGACCACCTGCAGGTCGTCCCGCCCCTCGAGGGCCTCGGAGTAGTGCTCGACCTGCCGGAAGTCGACACGGTCGCCGAGCTCGACCGCCCGGTGCCGGATCGCCGACAGGATCAGCTGCAGCTTGGCGCGGTGCAGGGTGCGACCCTGCCACGACGACCGGCTCTCGACCAGCAGCATCGGGTCGCCGTCGTCGAAGTGCGGGCCGAGCTGGTCGAGGAAGATCCACCGGGTGCGCTGCATGCCCCGACAGTAGACGTGGGCACTCAGCGGGTTGCCAGCATGTTCACCGTGACGAACGGGGCGGGCGCGGCGTCTCATTGACGTGCAACCCGGCTCGCCCCGGTTCGCCCGGACACGCCCGCTCGCACGACGACCACCGCACGACCATCCGCACGACTCCCCCAGCCGAAAGAGGACCCGAGATGTCGAACACCGCCGCTCCCACCCCCGCCACCCTGACCAGCAGCTCGCGCGTCGACGGCGCCGCGCGCGTGGACGGTGCCTCGACCGTGTCGTCCGACGCCGCGGGCACCACGCGGATCGCCGACGGCGTCGTCGCCAAGGTCGCGGGCATCGCCGCCCGTCAGGTGCCCGGCGTCCACTCGATCGGTGGCGGCGCGTCGCGTGCCGTGGGCGCGCTGCGCACCGCCGTCGGCCAGCAGGACCACGGCCAGGGCGTCAAGGTCGAGGTCGGCGAGACCCAGGCCGCCGCCGACCTCAGCATCGTCGTCGACTACCCGCTGTCGGTGCAGCAGGTGGCGGACGACGTCCGCCAGGCCGTCGCCGACGCCATCACCCAGCTCGTCGGGCTCGAGGTCGTCGAGATCAACATCGAGGTCAGCGACATCTTCATCGCCGGACAGGACGACGACTCGGACGGCACGAACGACTCGCAGCGGGTTCAGTAGACAGCGAGTTCACTGGTACCCGCGGCGGTCGTCCCGACACGATCGTCCCCGCAGCACCGCGGGCCGCACCCCACCGAGCCGACCGGCTCGACCGCACGACCCGTGCACCATCGCCCCAGGAGGCACCCCATGGCATCACTGCTCCGACGCTTCGCCCCGCTCATCGTGGGCTTCGTCATCAAGAAGATCATGAACAAGCGCGGTGGCGGCAACGGCCAGGCCGGCGGCTACCAGCAGCCCGGTCGCCGTCGCTGACCCACCGGCACCGCCCGCACCGCCTCTGACGCAGGAGGCGCGACTCACGCGAGTCGCGCCTCCTGCGTCTTTCGTCGTCCCGGCAGCGCCGCTCAGGCGGCGGGGCGGGCCGACCGACGGGCGAGCAGGCGGTCGCTCGCCAGCACGGCGACGAGCACCACCGCGGCGACCACGATGTAGAGGACGGGCAGCGAGTCGAGCCCGGACCCGTCGAGCACGAGGGCACCGATCAGTGCTCCGCCGCCGATGCCGGCGTTGAAGCCGGTCGTGTAGAACGCGCTCGCGAGGTCGCGCATCCGCTCGGGGGCGACCTGCAGCATCCGGGTCTGGAACAGCGGCGGCAGCGCTCCGAACGTGACGCCCCACAGCACGAAGGCCACCAGTGACGGCACGAGCATGCCCTCGAACACGAGCATGCCGGTCACGGCCAGTCCGACCACGGCCACGCCGATCGGGATGCTCACCCGCGGTCGCGCCCCGAGGAACCACCCGACCATGCCGAGCCCCACGGCCCCGGCGACGCCGAACGCGAAGAGCCACGCGGCCAGGCCCTGCTCGGGCACCCCGGTCGAGCGCACGAGGTAGGGCGTGATGTAGGTGAAGAACGAGTAGTGGCCGATCATGAAGACGGCCGTGATCACGCAGCTCAGGACGACGCCGAGCACGCTCGGCCTCGGCAGCGAGCGACGGCGACGGACGGCCCCCGCAGGAGGCGCGGTGCCGTCGACCAGCGTCGGGACCGCGTCGGTCACCGGCTCCGGCACCGACTCGTGCGCCGTGCCCCGACCGACCGGCGGCAGGAACTTGTAGACGAAGACCGCACCGAGCGCCATGAGCCCGGCGAGGATGCCGAACGCCTCACGCCAGCCGAGGGCCTGGCCGAGCGCGGTGCCGAGCGGGACGCCCAGCACGAACGCGAGGGTGCCACCGCTCATCGCGACGGCGAGCGCGCGGCCGACCTGCGCCCGGGGCACGAGGTGACCGGCGTAGGCGCCGCCGATGGCCCAGAACATGCCGTGGGCGAGACCGCCGAGCACGCGGCTGGCGAGCACGAGCTCGTAGGTCGGTGCGATCGCGGTGAGCCCCGCGCTGATCGCGAGGACGACGATCAGGCCGACCACGATCAGGTGGCGGGGCAGGCGACGGGTGAGGTGGGTGAGGCCGGTGCTGGTGAGCACGACCGTGAAGGCGAAGACGCTGACGAGCAGGCCGATGCTCGACTCGGTGACGCCGAGGTCGGCGCTCATCTCGGGCAGCAGGCCGGTCGGCAGCATCTCGCCCGAGATCGAGAGGAACGTGGCGACGGCGATGGCGAGCAGGCCGGCCCACGGGAAGCGGGCGGACGGGGTGGACGAAGGCGCGGTGGGGCGCGGGGGTGCGAGTGTCATGGAACCTGGGGTGGTCGGCGGGCGCCGTTCTCTCGACCCGATGGTGGCCACGGGCCGGCCGATCGTGACGATCTGCCGGCGGCACGGCCTTCGCGGCAGGTGCCGTTCGTGACCGTGGGTGACTCGGGGAGGATGGTGATCCCGACTGCGCGCTGTCGTGCACGCCCGGGGCCGGGAGTACCGCCCGACCGAGGTCGAGCTTACCCGCTCGTGCCCGGCCTGGCCAGGGGGCCGGTGTGCGGTGGCGCACCGCATCTCGTGCTCCGCACCTCGATTAGTCGCGGTGCGGTGCACGAAACGCGGTGTGGTGGTGTCAGGAGGCGCGGTGCGGGTCGGGCCGCGGAGGCTCGGTCCCGGTGCCCTCGACTGTGCCGGGCGCGCGGTCGCGCGCGGGGTCGGGCTCGCTGTCACGCGCGCGGTCGCGGTCACGCGCGCGGTCGTGGTCCAGGAAGCGGGCGCTCGGCGGCTGGGTCTCGCGAGCCAGCATGAACACGACGACGATCTGCAGGAACGGGATGAGCGCCCCGAGCCAGAACCAGCCCCACCCCCAGGCCCGGGCGGCGTGCAGGCGACGGATGGTGAGCGTCGCCATGGGCACGAAGGTCATCAGGCACCAGAGACCCCAGACGAGGGCCACCCAGGTCGTGCCGCCCCAGGCCGGACCCGCGGGGCCGAACGGGCCGAGCGAGAACTGTCCGATCTGGAGGGACGCGCCCTGGCCCAGGCTGGTGCCCGGGCCCGCACCGGCCGGGCGGCCGAGGACGACGACCGGCCAGGGCGCGAAGAGCGACGAGCCGTAAGCGCCGATCGACCACGAGGCCACGCTCGCACCGCGCACCAGCGACCCGACGCCGACGTTGAGCACGAGGGCGAGGACGGTCTGGAAGAGCCAGATCCACCAGAACTCGGCCCGGCCCGCGCGGGCGTGCACCACGTAGGCGTTGCCGACGAACCGCCGGAGAGCCTGCACCGGGGTCGCGCCGGGCAGGGGCTGACGGTCGACCTCGAACCACGAACCCCTCGTCGTGCCTGCCGCCGTGCCCTCGCTCATCGGGACGACGATACGGGGACCGTGCCCGCGCCTTCATCCCCCACGCGAGCGAGATGTCCCCTCCCGCAGCGTCGCACCGCGCTCGTGCAGGGCACCTCGACTCGTCGGGTCGTGCTGCACGAAAGGCGGCGCCCGAGGTCAGGAGGCGCGGGTGCGGTCCGCGGCGGAGGGACCGACGGCTGCCTCCCCGGGAACGCACACCGCGCCTCCCGCGTTGACTGTCAGCATGAGCGCCGCGACCCCCGACCCGAAGACCTGCCGATCGTGCGGGCGCACCATCGAGTGGCGCAAGAAGTGGGCGTCGAACTGGGACGAGGTCGCGTACTGCAGCGACGCGTGCCGCAAGCGCAAGGTGACGGCGCAGGACCGCGAGCTCGAGCAGCGCATCCGCGACCTCCTGGCGGCCCGGGCGGCCACGTCGACGATCTGCCCCTCGGACGTCGCGCGGTCGCTGCACCCCGACGACGAGGACGCCTGGCGCGGATTGATGGAGCCCGTCCGTCGCGCGGCCCGACGCCTGGTCGCCGCGGGCGAGGTCGACATCACGCAGGGTGGCTCGGTGGTCGACCCGTCCACGGCGAAGGGCCCGATCCGCATCCGCCGTCACCGGTCCTGAGCCGGGCGCCGACTCGACGCGCGGGGCGAGCGGGCTGTCAGGGACGCTGAGGACGATCGGGGCGACCGATCGGGATCAGACGGGTTGCAAGGCCGACCAGGGCTCGACGGGCAGGTCGACTCCGACCGCGTCGCCGGGTCGCACCTCTCCCCCGGCGAGCACGACGCCCATGACGCCCGCCTTGCGGACGAGTTCGCCGGCCTCGTCGCGTCCGACGACCGCCTTCAGCAGGCCCGACTCGAATCGGTCGATCTGCAGGCACGGATTGCGGAGTCCGGTGATCTCGACCCGCGCCTCCTGACCGAGGGTGAGCACGGTGCCGACGGGCAGGCCGAGCAGGTCGACCCCGTGGGTGGTGACGTTCTCGCCGAGGTCGCCGGGCCCGACGTCGTAGCCGTGGTCGGCCAGCTCGGCGAAGAGCTCGGCGTGCATCAGGTGCACCTGCCGCAGGTTCGGCTGACTCGGGTCGCGCGCCA
Organism: Frigoribacterium sp. PhB118; assembly: GCF_003751725.1. Classification (NCBI taxonomy): domain Bacteria; kingdom Bacillati; phylum Actinomycetota; class Actinomycetes; order Micrococcales; family Microbacteriaceae; genus Frigoribacterium; species Frigoribacterium sp. PhB118. The sequence continues at coordinate 38,842 of NZ_RKID01000003.1, forward strand.
CGCGGGAGCGGTGCTGCACCGTGCGCCCGAGGTGCGCGTCACCCTCGACGCCGAGCCCGGCGAGCAGGGTGACCCGCTGCACGGGCGGCTTGCTGAAGCGGTGGACGTCGTCGACGTTGACCGAGAGGACGGAGGCGCGGGTCATGTCGTCAGTCTGCCCGCGTCGGCCGCCGGGGTCGAGGGTGGGGCGGGCTGGGGGTGCGGGCGGGGCGGCGGGGGCCGGGTGCGCGGGGGCGGGTGCAGACGGAGACCTCAGTGCGACGGGCGGTTGGTGCCGGATGCGGGCCGCTGACGTCGAGACGGCGTGAAGCGCCTGCCCGAGAGCGGGGCGTAGGCGTACCAGCCACCACCCGGGTGGCTCGCGGCGATCTCTCGTGCCTCGGCCTCGACCTGCTTGGCGCGGGCGTTCAGCGCCCGAGCGGCCCGAGGGTTCGTCGGGGGTTCCGACGACCGGTGGACCTCGCGGCCGTCGAAGAGGAGGTGCACCTCGAACCCGACGCCGAGCTCGTCCGCCAGCCGGTCGGCGAGGGCGGCGCCGGTCCGCGCGAACGTGCGGTCGTCGGCCTCGGCATGCGACCCGAGGTCGGGGTCGAGCCGTGACCGGTGGAAGGCGTCCCACGCGTCCAGGTCGGCCACGAGCCCGGGAGACAGATGGACGTCCGAGTGGTCGACCGCATCACCGAGCCACAGGACGGTGCCCGTGAACCCGGCGAACATCCGCACCATGACGCGACCTTCTTCGGACCGGACGGGCATGGCGGGAGCCTAACCGCACCTCCTCGGGTCGTCGAGCCCCGGCGGCCCGCCCGTCGGCCTACGCGCCGGTCAGCGGCGGACGTCGTGGAGGTGGTGCACGGGGTCGTGCACGAAGTAGCGCGCGAGCGAGTCGACCGTGAAGGCCGAGCCGTCGCTGCGGAGGCCGGTGCGACCGAGCCGGTCGTCGGGCACCGCCTCGAACGCGTCGGCGACGACGGCCGCGGCGGCCACGAGTTCGTCGGCCACCACCGCAGGTTGCTGGGACGCGTAGTCGTCGTCGAGCGCGGTGGCGTCCTGGTCCCAGTTCGCGAAGGTCGGCGCGTCCTCGGCGAGCATCAGCCGGAGGCGCGTGTCGAAGACCTGGAACACGTCGCGCACGTGCGCCCCGTACTCGAGCGGCGACCACGTGGCGTCGTCGGGCCGGGTGCGGGCGTCGGGCCGGGCGAGCTCGACGGGCCAGGCGGCGGCGTTCTCGCGGACGAGGCGCGGCACGTCGCGGAACGTGACCTCGGCGGGGTCGAAGCCGCAGTCGTCGCAGGGGCGTTCGAGCACCCAGGTCCAGTTCTTCGTGTCGGGCGTGATCGGCATGGGACCGACGCTAGGACGCGCGACCCGGCACCCGCCATCGAGATCCTGCCGACGTCGGTGCCCCCGGCGCCAACCGCGACCACGCGAGGAACCCGGTTTCGAACCGTGCACCCGGTTGCTACCGGGTGCACGGTTCGAAACCGGGTTCATGGCGGGGCGGGAGCGGCGGGACGGGGGGCGGCGGGACAGGGGCTCGGGCGACCGGCGCCGCCGACCGACATCCGCCTCCGGGATGACGTCGGCCCCGCGACCCGCCGCTACCGTCGACCCATGACGAACACTCAGCACGAGGGCCGGCTCGCGGGGGCGGCGGCGAGCCTGCGACGGCGGGTCGACCGCCGCGAGGTGGCGTGGGTCGTCGGCACCACCGCGGCCCTGTTCGTCGCCGGCGCGGCGCTCGTCGGCCTGACGGCCTCGGCCGGCCGGGTGGTCGCGTCGCTGCTCGAGTTGCCGGGCGCGCTCGCGCAGACCGCGCTCGTGCCGTTCGTGGTGTGGGCCGTCCTCGTCGTCCTCGTCGCGTGGCGGTGGTCCGAGGCGCCGGCGTCACGCCGGGCCTGGCTCTACGTCGCCGCGGCGGCCGTGGCACGGGCCGGCGTCGAGCTCACCGTCGGGTCGGGCGTCACGTCGGGCCTCCGGGCGGGCTTCTCCCTCTACACGTTGCCCACCGTCGTCTTCGTCAGCCTGCCGTTCGTCGCGACCGTCGGCCTGGCGTCGTTCGTCGTCCTCGCCGCGCGGTCGGGTCGGGGCGGCCGCGACACCTCGGCCCACGACGGATCACATCCGGCCGAGCACGCACCCGTCGACGCCCCCGTCGACGCCCCCGCGGCCCGAGCGCCCCGCCCGCCCCGCCCGCCCCGTCACCTCGTGCACCGCGTCGCAGTGATCGTCGAGGCGCTCGCCCTCGCGGCGGGCGTCCTGCTCACGCTCTCGCTGGCCGGGCAGTGGTTCTCGGCCGAGTTCAGCCTCTTCGGCACCCCCGTGACCGTCAGCCAGGAGGCCGCGGACAGCTGGCTCCGGACCCTCGTCGCCTGCCTCGCGTGCCTCGTCGTGACGCTGTTCGCCGCGATCACCGCCGGGCATCGAGGTGTCGTCGTGGCGGCCGTCGTCGTCGCCGGGCTGGTCGTGATCGGTGCCGTCGGCGCACCCGTCCCCGGGGACCGGTGGGAGTCCCCCACCCCCCGTCAGGAACCCCTGCCCGCGAACTACACCCCGTGCTTCAGCGGCAGCGGGAAATGTAACTGACCCTCGGGGACGGCGAAGGTCAGGCGGGCGCGTCGACGTCGGCGCCGTCCCAGAGGTCGGAGCAGTCGACCGGCTCGGCGGCGTACGCCCTCAGGTAGGGGCCCGCCCCGCGATCCCCGGTGAGGGACGCCGCGAGGGCCGACCAGTGGGACCGACCGACCACGACGGGGTGACCCGGGCGTCCGTGGAAGACGGACTGCCGCAGCGCACCCGGGCCCAGGGGCACGTCGGCGGCCGGGGACGACAGCAGCCGCGCGACGGCGGACGGCGGCAGACCCGGGTAGTCGACCAGCGTGATCAGGGCGAGCCGCGCCTCCTCGGGGTCGGAGGCGGCGAGCGCCGCCAGCCCGACGCGCAACGACGCGGCGAGGCCGTCTGCCCAGTCGTCCGCGACGACGACCGCCACCCTCGCGCGACCGTCGACCGGCGGGAGGCACGGGTCGGCGTGCGGCGCGTCCGTCGCCCCGCCCGGCACCGGTGTCTCGACCGTCAGGAGGCGCGGGTCGGCCGCCAGCAGCGCTCGCGCCTCGGTCGCGCCCGCCCCGAGCACGACGACGACGCGGTCACAGCCCCCGTCGAGCAGCGTCGTCACGGCGCGGGTCAGCCACGGCCCGCGCTCGTCGACCACGAGCGCCTTGGGACGGCCCATGCGCGTCCCGGCGCCGGCCGCGAGCAGCAGGCCGACGGACGTCGAGGAGTCGTCACCGGGCATGGTGTCAGGCTAGCCAGCCCCGGAGAGCACCTCGCGCCGGCCGGCGACGTCCGACGTCGCGGTAGGTCGCGGGGCCGAGGCCGTGACACCATCGAGACCTGGCACCACCAGAGACCACCCGCTCGCCCGTCGCACCCGAGGAGCCCCGTGTTCGAGATCGCCGACCGCCTGCTGGCGCGACTCGACGCCGGCGAGCGCCTCGCCGTCGCGACGGCCGTGTCGGTCGTGGGCAGCGCACCCCGGACCGTCGGCACGTCGATGGCCGTCACCGTCGACGGCACCGTGATCGGCAGCATCTCGGGCGGCTGCGTCGAGGGCGCGGTCTACGAGATCTGCACGCAGGTGCTCGACGACGGCACGCCGCAGCTCGAGACGTTCGGGTTCAGCGACGAGACGGCGTTCGAGGTCGGGCTCAGCTGCGGCGGGCGCATCGAGGTGTTCGCCCGGCTCGTCACCCCTGACGACGCCGAGACGATCGCCGCCCTCCGCGATGCCGCCGCCGGGCGTGAGGCGTCGGCGCATGTCGTGCTCGGCCCGGTCCGCACCGGCGAGGTCGTGCCGACCGTCGACGACTGCGAGGGTCTGCGGGTCTTCAGCGAGCGCTCGGTGCCGCCGCCGCGCCTCCTCGTCTTCGGGGCGGTCGAGTTCGCCGTCGCCCTCTGCAACGCCGGGGCGGTACTGGGCTACCGCGTGACGGTGTGCGACCCGCGCCCGGTCTTCATGACCCGCGAGCGTTTCCCGTCGGCCGACGAGGTCGTCGTCGAGTGGCCGCCGAACTACCTGGCGCGCACCGGGGTCGACGAGCGCACCGTGATCGCGGTGCTGTCGCACGACGAGCGGTTCGACGCCGACCTGGTCGAGGCGGCCCTGGCGTCCCCGGCGGCGTACGTCGGGGCCATGGGATCACGGGTCACGCACGACCGTCGCGTCTCCGCCCTGGCCGGTCGCGGAGTCGGGCCGGAGGCGCTCGGTCGACTGCACTCCCCCATCGGGCTCGACCTCGGGGCGAGCACACCCGAGGAGACGGCCGTGTCGATCCTGGCAGAGGTGCTCGCCGTGCGGTCGGGCGCCTCGCGGGCTCCGCTGCGCGACCGTGACGGCAGCATCCACCTGATCAGCTGAGGCGCGAGACCCCAGGGTTCGGCCGAGGCGCCCGTGCGTGCAGAGGGTCTCGGCGAGCCCGTGGTGCGTCGGCGTCAGCCCGCCCCGCCCGGGCGGACCTTGGCGGTGTCGGCGACGTCGATGCGGGTGACCCCGTCGCCGCGGTCCTCGGTCGTGATGCGCGGGGCGGCGTCCGACTCGTCCGACTTCGGGGCACGGGTCAGCTGGTCGTGCCGCTTCTCGTCGTCGGTCATGCCGGTCGGGTCGTGGTCGACCTCGTGCCCCGGGCTGGTGTCGCGGCCGGCGTCGTCGGGACCGGGGGTCTGCGTGTCGTCGCTCATGCGGTCGACCGTACCCGCGCCTCCTCGTCCGCGAAGCGCGTCAGCCACGACGCAGCCGCTCGACTGCCGATGACAGCAACGGCAAGTCGTGGTCGACGGTGTGCGCCACGACGGAATGCGAGGTGTCGAAGTACCGGTGGGCGAGGAAGTCGCGCATGCGGGCGACGTCGGCCCATGGGATCTCGGGCGCGGCACTCGTCGTCTCGGACGAGAGCCCCTTCACCGCTTCGCCGATCTCGATGAGGCGGACGCGCACGGCGTCGAAGACCAGTCCGTCGGTCAGTTCTCCCCGTCGCCGATGGGCGTCGATGGCGCTCAGAGCCGCCGCGATGTCGTCCAACCGCGCCCGATCGTGACGACTCACAGGGCGACCCCGTCCCGCGAGACCGCTTCGGCGACCTCGGGGGTCAGGCCGTCGCGGGGCACGACGTCGACGACGACGCCGGCGATGTCGCCCGCCCGTCGGGCAGCCGCCGCCAGCCCGAAGAGTCCGAGGCCGTCGGGCAGGTCGACGACGACGTCGAGGTCGCTGTCGACGCGGTCGTCACCTCGGCTGACGCTGCCGAAGACCTGGGGGTGACCGAACCCTTCGCGCGCGAAGAACGACCGCAGTTCGGCACGGCGAGGATGCACGATGCGCCCCACCGGCCCGCCGAACGGAGACGCGGTCGCGGTCGCACGAGATCGTGACGGCGTGAGCGTGAGCGCCAGGTCGAGGCCCGTCGCCTCGAAGAGCCGCTCGAGGACGGGCAGGGACGGGATCTTCGAGCCGCCCTCGTAACGCGAGACGGCGCTCTGCGGCAGCCCTGCCCTCCGCCCCACCTCGCCCTGGGTGAGCCGCGCAGCGACCCTCGCCTCCCGCAGACGCGAGGCGACGTCCGTGGTGATCATGACCGGACTATATACGATCGGGCATGCGCCGCGCACGAGACCCCGGGAACCCGCCCAGACCCTCACATGGGTTGATGGGGTCCGAGCGGGTTCCTGGGCCTTGGCGCCGGGCTAGCGGGTGAGGACGGCGAAGCCGCCGGGCTTGACCAGCACGACGCTGCGGCCCTGCACGTCGCGCTGCTGCACGAGGCGGCCCTGCGCGTCGTACGACGACGCCGACGTCCGACTGCCCCGCACGCCGACCGGGGTCGGCAACGGCAGCCGCGAGGTCGACGACAGCAGCTCGGTCGTCGTCGGGCGACCGTCGGCCGCCGTCCCGGCGAGCACGAGCCGCTGGACGAGCGGCCGCACGATCAGGCCGTCGACCACGGTCGCGTCGCGGCCGGCGGTCACGGTGATCGCCGTCGCTCCGGCACCGATCGGCACCGGCAGCGTCTGGGGCAGCAGAGCCCCGGAGGCGGCGGTCACGCCCTGCGCCCCGGCCTGCGTCGTCAGCGTCCCCAGGGGCACGCGTCCCGCCTTCCAGACCGACGTCGACCGCACTCCCTCGGCGGCGAGCAGGACCGGCTCGACGTGCCGCAACCCGGAGCCCGCGGGCACCGTGATCGTCGCGCTCTGCCCGGGCTCGAGCCGCAGCGCCGACCCACCGCCGTACTGCGACTCACCCGTCCACGCCGAGTCGGGGGTGACGACCGTGCCCGTCGTGGGCGACGCCGTCTCGGCCTCGACCACCGTGAGGCCGTCACGCGACGTGACGCTCGTCAGCCCTCGAGCCTCGGCCGAGACGTCGGGGGCGCCGTCGAGGGCGATCATCGACAGCAGGCCGTGGATCGTGCTCTCGGCACCGCTGTTGCGGTTCACCGTGCCGTCGGCCTGCACGCCGTCGAAGGTCACCCCGGTGGCCGGGTCGTAGACGGGGGTGCCCGAGCGGTTCGTGCCGAAGTACCAGCTCGCGGCCACGGCCGCGACGCGCTTCAGACCCGGGGCCCCCGCGCCGGCACCGGCCACGGCGAGCGCCGACTGCAGCCGCGAGTCGGCTCCGTAGGCGATCTGCGTCTGGTCGACGGGCGTCGGGTACCAGGCGTTGTCGGGCCCGCTCGCCGTGAGCAGGGTCGTCATGAACGAGGTCTGGTCGAGCACGGCCGGCTTCAGCAGGTCGGGTCGGGCGAGCACGGTCGACGCCCGGGCCAGGGCGACGGGCATCTGCGACGACCAGGCGTGCCACATCGAGCGGGACTTCGCCCAGGGCAGCACGGCTCCGTACGGCCAGGTCTGCCCGTCGCCGGACGACATCGCGGCGACGCCCTCGGCGAGCTGCGTCAGCGCGGTGCGCGAGGCCGCGTCACCCGGCACGACGGCCGAGTAGGCGCTCAGCCCGAGGACGGCCTCGGCCGAGGCGTCGGCTCCGGAGCCGATCAGCCAGGCGGGCACCTTCGCCCCGTCGGCCACGTCGTACCGACCGTAGCGGGCGAGCGTCTCGCGGTTCAGCGCCGTCACGCCGAGCTGCAGCCGCTGCTGCAGGAACGCGGCGAACTCCGGGTCGTCGTCCGCGAATGCGGCGTACCCCTCGCCGAACGCCCAGATGCTGCGGGCCAGCCAGTAGCTGTTGCCGCTGTCGGACGGGTCGGGCAGTTCGACCGGCACCGGGCTGCGGTTGAAGGTGCCGTCGGGCTGCATCCAGAGGACGACGTTGCCGGCGGCGTCACCGGTGGTCGTCTGGAAGTACGCGGTCGCCCGCAGCAGCTCGTAGGCCTTCTGCCGGCTCGACTCCGAGCCGGTCTGCTTCCAGTCGCGCAGGTACACGACGGCCGTCCGTGAGACGTCGTCGCTGTTGTACGCGCCCTGCCCCCAGTACCCGGTCGCGGGGTCGAGCGGACCGCCGCCCACCCGGGCGAAGGTGCCGCCGTCGCGGGCGTCGGCGTAGGTCCACGGCAGGGTGAGCGTCGGCTCCGCGCTCTGCCGGTAGGTCGAGTGCCCGGCCTCGGGCACGGGCGTCGTCCGGTCGAGCAGGAAGTCCAGGTGCGCGAGGTTCGTCAACGGTGCCACGGCCGGTGCGGCCGCCGGGGCGGTCGGCGCGGCCGAGCCGGGCGGCGCGGCCGCCGGACCAGGAGGCGCGGCGGCAGCCGGCAGCGCCCCCGTCACCCCCAGCACGGTCGCCAGGGCCGCGGCCAGTGCCGCGCCCGTCCATCGTGAGTTGCGTGCGATCATCGTCGACCGCCTCCTTCTTGTCGGTGATCCGTGGGTGTCGTCGGGCCGTGGGTGTCGTCGGTCCGTGGGTGTCGTCGGGCCGTGCGCGACCTCAGGCGCGGTCGAGGCGGGCGACGCCGATCTTCGAGTCGGCCATGCCGTAGAACACGTAGGGGACGCCGTCGACGTGTTCGATCGCGGTCGGGAACACGACGTTCGGCACGATGCCGTCGCGCTCGTCGGCGGTCTCGGCCTCGAGCAGCGGCACCTCCGACCGGGTGACCACGCGCGACGGGTCGTCGGCGTCGAGGATCATCCCGCCCGCCGCGTAGTTCACGTTCTGCTGCTGGGCGAACGCGTCGTCGATCACGCCGGTGACGCCGTGGTGCAGCAGCAGCCAGCCCTCGTCGACGCGCAGCGGGGGCGGGCCGCCGCCGATCTTCAGCTCCTCGAACGGGAACTCGGGGCCGGCGACGAACCGGTGCTGCCCCCACCGCGCCAACGCCCGCGGGTCGGCGGCGACCGCATCGACCGGCACGTAGCTGATCCAGATCGAGTGCCGCCCGTCGGTGACGCCGGCCGGCAGCGGACTGCCCTCGCCCGGCACCGTCGCACCGATGTGCCACATCGGTCGGTGCAGCACGGCGAAGCTGCGCACGCCGTCCGGCGCGGTGACCGGCGACGGGAAGAACACGGTGTCCTTGTTGTGGAACAGCCCGAGGTCGGTGTCGAGCTCGTCGACGTACTCGAAGGTCGCGGGCCCGAGTCGGCGCCAGTCGCGCAGGTCGTCGCTCACGGCGACGGCGGTGCGCGGCCCGAGCGGCCCGTAGGCGACGTAGGTCATCACGTGCAGCCCGAGCTCCTCGATCCACGTGACGCGCGGGTCCTCGACGCCGGCGTGGGTCGCGCCGCGTTCCCACCCGCGGTCGGGCGCGAGCACGACGCCCTCGCGGGTCACGCCCACGGGCACGCCGTCCTCGACGACGACCCGGGCCAGCCCGACGCGCGACACGTTGCCCGTGGCGACGAGCCGCGGCAGCAGGTAGAGCTCGCCGTCGGGCCCGCGTCCCGAACCGGGGTTGAGCACCCCCTCGGCCTCGTCGGGCGAGTCGGGGTCGGGGGTCATCACGACGCCCAGGCGGGTCAGTCGGTACGGGAAGTCAGCCATGGGAGGCCCTTTCGAGAGGCGAGAAGCGAGAAGCGAGAAGCGGGAGGCGACGGAGGCGCGATGCGAGGGGGGGATGCACCGCGCCTCCTGCGGTGGGGGCCGTCGGCACGACGACCCGGTCTGGGGGTGGGGAGCCGAGGAGGCGCGGGGCGCGTCGGTCGCGCAGCGCGCCTCCTCGGGTCGGGAGGCGGTCGGTCAGCCCTTCACGCTCGAGCCGACGTCGGTCGAGATGAAGTAGCGCTGGAACACGATGAACAGCAGCACGACCGGAGCGGCCAGCACGACGGCGCCCGCGAGGGTCGCACCGAACGGGTTCGCCGCGGTCGCCGCCACGTTGCTGATGTAGTTCGCCAGCGACACGGCGAGCGGCTGCATCGACGCTTCCTTGGTGATGAGGAACGGCCAGAGGAACTCGTTCCACGGACCGATGAAGGTCAGCAGCAGGGCCGTGACCAGCGCCGGGCGCACGAGCGGCAAGGCGATGTTCCACAGCAGCCGGAACTCGCCGGTGCCGTCGATGCGCGCGGCCTCGAAGAGCTCCTTCGGCAGCTGCAGGAAGTACTGCCGGAAGATGATCACCGCCGTCGAGTTGATGGCGAACGGCAGGATCATGCCCAGGTAGTTGTCGCTCAGCCCGTAGTTGCGCGCGATGAGCACGTACAGCGGGATGATCAGCAGCTGGAAGGGCACCACCTGCACGAGCAGCGCCAGCGCGAAGGTGACCCCGCGACCGCGCCACTGCAGCACGGCCAGCGCGTAGCCGACCAGCACCCCGAACACGAGGGTGCAGGCGAGCACGCCCACCGTGAAGATGCCCGAGTTGAGCAGGCCGCTGAGCAGCCCGATGCGGCTGTCGATCGCGGCGTAGTTCTCGACCGTCAGGTTCGACGGGTGCGGGAACGCCCCGGCCACGGTCGGGTCGGGCTTGGTCTGCAGCGACCCGATCACCATGTAGTAGAACGGGAAGAGGAACGCCAGGGCGCCGATCGCCAGCACGACGCCGCGCAGCGTGGTCTGGGCCCGGGTCAGCGGCGGCTTCTTGCCGACCCGCAGGGGGCGGGCGGTGGTCTCGTCGGAGACGGTCATCTCAGTCCTCCTTTCCGCCGGCGAACCGGTTCTGCAGCAGGGCGATGACCAGCACGAGGATCACGAGCACGACGCCGATCGCGGCGGCCTGGTCGGGGTTCCCCTGCTCGATGCCCTTCTGGTACATCAGCAGCACGGGCGAGGTCGACGCGCCGTTCGGCCCGCCTCCCCCGGTCAGCAGGTACGGCTCGGTGAAGAGGTTCGCCCCCGTGACGGTCGAGACGAGCAGCACGAGCACGGTGGCCGGACGCACGCCCGGGACGGTGACGGTGAAGAACGACCGGATCGGGCCGGCACCGTCGCTCGAGGCCGCCTCGTACAGCTCCTTGGGCACGTTCTGCAGAGCCGCGAGGTACAGCAGGATGTAGAAGCCGAGCTGCTTCCAGGTGACGAACAACGCGATCGAGGGCATGGCCCAGGCGGAGTTGATCAGCCACGACGGGGTCGGGGCCAGCGGCCCGAGCACGTTGTTCACGAGACCGTCGCCGTTGAAGAGGAACAACCAGACCGCGACGACGGCGACGCTCGCCGTCAGGTACGGCACGTAGAACGCCACCCGCAGGAACCCCCGGAAGTGCGCGACCTTGTCGAGCGCCGTGGCGAGCACCATGCTCAGCACGACCGTCAGCGGCACGTTGATCACCAGGAAGACGCCGACGTTGCCGAACGAGCGGATGACCGCCGGGTCGGTGAACGCGGTGACGAAGTTGTCGAGGCCGACGAAGGGCCGCGCGACGACGGCACCGGGCGCCGTGAAGAAGTAGTCGTGGAACGCGATGTAGACCGCGTAGACCAACGGGTACGCGAACACCGCCAGCACGAACACCAGGTAGGGCGCGCTGAACAGCAGGCCGAGCGGGTGCTTGCCGAGGGGGCCGCCCCGCCGACGCCCGCGCGGGTCGCCGTCGCGGCGACGGCCCGCCCGGTGCCCGGAGCCGGGACCCCCCGAGGAGGCGCGGTGCGCCTCCTCGGCTCGTCCGGCGGTCGGCGACGCTGCCGCCGCCTCGTGCACGGTGGACACGATCAGCCCTGCGCCGCGAGCTCGTCGATCTTGTCCGCGGCGTCCTTCAGCGACGAGTCGACGTCACCCTTGCCGAAGATCACGCTGCTCGACCACGCGTCGCGGAAGGCCTGCAACTCGGCGACGGTGTTCGGGCCGGCCGGCACCTCGACCGTGCGGGCCGCCTGGTCGCCGAAGAGCGCGTACGAGGGGTTCGCGTCGAAGTAGTCGGAGTAGGTCGAGGCCAGGTCGGTGCGGATCGGCATCTGGCCCGTGGTCTCGAGCAGGGCGCGGTCCTGGTCGCTGCTGGTGGAGAACTTCAGGAAGTCCCACGCCGTGCCCTGGTTCTCGCAGGCCGTGTACATGCCGACGTTCTTCGCGTCGCTGAACGTGTAGGTCTCGTCGGCGCTCGTGCCGTCCTTGGTCGGGACGGGCACGGCACCCCAGTTGACGTCCTCGTAGACCGACACGGCCCACGGCCCGACGATCGACATCGCGGCCTCGCCGTCGGCGAACGAGTCGCCCGTGTACTGCTCCTGGCCGGCCAGCCCCTGCTCGTAGAGCGAGCGCCAGAAGGTCGCCACGTCCTCGCCGGCGGTGTCGGCGAAGGTCGCCTTGCCGTCCTCGACGAGGCCGGTGCCGCCGGTCTCGGCCGCGTAGAGCGGCATGAAGTCGAACTGCGACTGGAAGAACTCGCTCGTCGGCGCCGGGTGGATGGCGTACTTCGAGACGCCGGCGTCGACCAGGGTCTTCGACGTCGCGAGGAAGTCGTCGTAGGTGGAGAGGTCGGGGTTCTCGGCGTCGAGGCCGGCCTTCGTGAAGAGGTCCTTGTTGTAGAAGATCATCACCGGGTTCGACTTCCAGGGCAGCTGGTAGTACTTGCCGTCGGCGTCCTGGTACTGCTTCGCGAGGTCGCCACTGCGCTCCTCGATGTAGCTCGCGCCGTCGTCGAAGCTCGACAGGTCGACCAGGCCGCCCTGCTTCTGGAACTGCCCGACCGCGCTGGGGGCCGTGTTGTAGACGAGGCAGGGGGCGTTGCCGGCCGTGATGGCGGCGCCGATGACCTCTTCGCTCGACTTGCCGGCGGGGATCTCCTGCCCCTTGACCTGCTCGTCGGGGTGGTCGGCGTTCCAGGCCTCGACCATGGCCTTGCCCCAGGTCACCTCCTGCTCGTTGTTCGAGTACCAGATGGTGATGGGGCCCTTGGCGGTGAGGGCGTCGCTCGAGGCGCCGCCGCCGCCGGAGCAGGCGGTCAGGCCGAGGGCGGCGACCAGGACGGTCGCGCCGAGGGTCGCGCGGCGGGTGAAGCGTGTGCGTCGTTGCACGGTGTTCTCCTTGGGTGGGTGGTGCTGCGGGTGTGGCTAGGGGGTGGTCTGAGGCACGGGGGCGTGCGGGTCGGTGCGGTAGAAGTACAGGTCGCGGTGGCCGGCGGGGGCGTCCCAGCCCTGGGCGAAGGTCCAGCGGCCGCCGATCTGCTGCAGGCCGCCCCAGCTGAGCGACCCGCCGGACGTGAGGGCGAGCTGGTCGACCGGACGCCCGACGTCGTAGAGCGCCTGGCTCGCCGCGAAGACCCCGTCGACGTCGTGGAAGACGTCCAGCACGAGTCGGCCGTCGCCCGTGACGATCGCGGCGGCGACCTCGTGCAGGTGGCCGCCGACGCCCGACAGGTCGAGGTACGGCACGGGCTCGAAGGTCCAGTGGCGCAGGTCGTCCGAGCGGCCGACGTGCAGCACGCCGTCGAAGCCCTCGCTGACGAACATGAGGTAGTCCCCGTCGTCGTGGCTGCCGCTGCCGCTGCCGTTGCCGCCGAGGCGGACCGCGTTCCCGTGCTCGTCGCGCGGGATCACGGCGCCCTTGGCCCAGAGCCGCGTCTGCTCGTGGTCGGCGATCGGGCCGAGCTTCTGCCAGGAGACGAGGTCGTCGCTGACGGCGACCAGCAGGTCGATGCCGACCGCCTGGACGGGGTAACCGGGGCTCGGGTGCGCGACCCGCGCCTCCTCGGTGATCGGGAAGACGCCGTTGTAGAACAGCCAGAAGCGCCCCTCGGCGCGGTAGACCTTGGGGTCCTCGGTGCCGAGCAGTTCGTCGTCGAGGGTGGGACGGACGACCGGGTTGGCCGGGTCGTCGACCCAGGCGGCGCCGGGTGCTGGTTCGCCGTCGGGGGTGAGGGCGAGGGTGGCGTGGCCGATGCGGCTGCCGAGGCTCTCCTTGCGGGGCGAGGCCCGGTAGAACAGGTGCAGCGTGCCGTCGTGCTCGATGAGGCTGGGGTTGTAGAGCGACTCGCTCGTCCAGCCGAGTCCGTCGGGGTCGGGCCACTGGCCGTCCAGCGTGAAGGTGAACGCCGGGTCGGCGGTGAAGGGGCCGACCGCCCAGTCGGGGCGGCCCGGCTCGTAGGCGGCGGGGCTCGAGAAGGTCAGCTGCGAGAGGGCGCCGGTGAGCTCGTTGCGGTGGACGAGGGCCTCGTCGAGGACCGTCCGGAGGCGCTCCCGGGTCAGCGGGACGAGGTACGGCTTCGAGGCGGCGCGGGCCGCGTCGGCGTCGGGCCCGGTGTCGGCGCGCGTCGTGTCGGGCCCGGTGTCGGCGCACGTCGTGTCGGGCCCGGTGTCGACGCGCGTCGTGTCGGGCCCGGTGTCGGCGCTCGCCTCGGTGCTCGTCGTGTCACTGGCGGTCGTCATCGGGGCACCCACTTCGTCGTGTGCGGTCTCACTCGTCTACCGAAACGTTTCGGTAGATCGAGAAGCTAGCACGTCCGCCGCCGCGCCGGAACCCCTCCCGGCGCGATCTCCCGACCCGCGCCTCCTGACCTGACGCCCGACGAGCACCCATCGGGCTCCCGCCGCAGGGCGCACCACGCTCGCGTCGTCGAACCACCTCGGAACGTGGTTCGACGACGCGAGCGTGGTGCGTCCTCGACGCCCGGGCGCCGAGCGATCTCTGAGGCAGCGCGGGGCGCCGCGGGGTCAGCGGGCGGCGGGGCCCGTCGACGCGCGGACCAGCAGCCGGGCGGGCTCGATCTCGGCGTCGGTGACGGCCTCGCCCTCGACGGCCGAGAGCAGGAGGCGCGCCGCCTCGGCCCCGATCAGCCGCGGAGCCGTCGTCAGCGTGGTCAGCCCGGGGCGCACGTACGACCCGAGATCGATGCCGTCGAACCCGGCCACGCTGACGTCGTCGGGCACGCGGACCCCGAGCCGGTCGAGCTCGGTCATGAACCCGATGGCGGCCAGGTCGTTGGCGCAGAAGACGGCGGTGGGCCGGTCGTGGACCGGTGCGTCCGGGCCGAAGAGGCGAGCGGCGGCCCGGGCGCCCCCGTCGTAGGTGAAGTCGGCCTCGACGACCGCCCCGGGCTCGTGCCCGGCTCCGACGACGGCGTCCCGCCAGGCGGCCCCGCGACGCCGCGAGTGGACGAAGCGCCCGGGCCCGGCGACGTGGGCGAACCGCCGATGACCGAGCGACACGAGGTGCTCGACGAGCTCGCCGATGCCGGCCGAGTCGTCCTGGCGCACGGCGGGCAGGGGGAAGTCCCCGGCCGGGTTGACCCCGACGGCGGGCAGGTCGAGCTCGCGGACCAGCTCGACGCGCGGGTCGTCCACCGTCAGCTCGTTCAGGACGACGCCGTCGACCCGACGTCCGGCCGCGAGCCGGCGATAGCGGTCGAGCGGTTCGTCCGCCGCCGACCCCATCTGCAGGATGAGCGCGTACCCGCGCGGGTCGAGCACCGACTCGAGCCCGCCGATGAAGCTGCCGAAGAACGGGTCGGACTCGAGCACGAACGGGTCGCGGTGCACGACGAGCCCGACGGTGAAGGCCCGCTTGGCGCTCAGGCTGCGGCCCCGGACGCTCGGCACGAAGCCGAGGTCGTCGGCGGCCTGGCGGATGCGCGCGCGGGTCTGCTCCGAGACGCCGGGGCGACCGTTGAGGGCGCTGCTGACCGAACTGATCGCGACGCCGGCCCGGGCCGCGACCTCGACGATGGTGACCCGCTCTGCCACGCCGCGCCTCCTCGTCCTCGCCGGTGCCGATGCCCGTGTGCGCCCGCTGCGCCCCCACGATGCTACTGACCCGCCGCAGCCGCCACCCTCGCGTGGACCGCCCGGCCCTAGGGTCGGGGCATGCTCATCGTCTCGCTCGTCGCGGCCTCGCTCGCCGCCCTGCTGCACCTCTACATCTTCGTGATGGAGTCCTTCCTCTGGACCACCCCCCGCGTCCGCGCGACCTTCGGCATCACCGACGACGTCCAGGCCGAGCACACGAAGCCGCTCGCCTACAACCAGGGCTTCTACAACCTGTTCCTCGCGATCGTCACGATCGTGGGCGTCGTGCTGATCGCCGCAGGAGGGGCAGGAGGCGCGGGCAGCGCCTTCGAGGCATCCCCCTCGGGCACCGCCCTGCTCGTCGCGGGCACGGGGTCGATGCTCGCCGCCGCGCTCGTCCTGCTGCTCTCGGACCGCTCGAAGACCCGCGCCGCGGTCACGCAGGGGTTCCTCCCGCTCGTCGCGCTCGTCACGCTGCTCATCGCCGCCGCGTGACCGGGTTCGGCCGCACTACCCTGGGCGGGTGACCGACGTGACCGACGCCACCCGCGCCTCCTCCGCCCCCGACGCCGCGACTGCCGACGCCGCTCGGGCCGCTGCCCCGGCCGCCCCGACGACGCACTGGACGCTGACGCTCGTCTGCCAGGACCGACCCGGCATCGTCCACGCGATCAGCGGCGCCGTGGTGCAGGCGGGCGGCAACATCACCGAGTCGGCGCAGTTCTCGAGCCACGACACCGGCACGTTCTTCATGCGCCTGCAGGTCGAGGCCCCCGGCGAGCGCGACGCGTTCGAGGCGGCGCTGGCGCCCGTGCTCGCGCACTACGACGCCCGGGCGAAGCTCGACGTCGTCGGTCGCCCGACCCGCACCCTCGTCCTCGCGAGCAAGGCGGCGCACTGCGTGAACGACCTGCTGTTCCGGCAGCGGGCGGGACAGCTGCCGATCGAGGTGCCGTTGATCCTGGCGAACCACGACGACCTGTCGGGGTTGGCCGAGTTCTACGGCAAGCGGTTCGAGCACCACCCGGTCACCGACCCCGAGTCGAAGGCCGCCTTCGAGGCCCGCGTGCTGCAGGTCGTCGACCGCTACGACGTCGAGCTGGTCGTGCTCGCCCGCTACATGCAGATCCTCAGCCCCGAGCTCTGCGCCGCGCTCGAGGGGCGGGCGATCAACATCCACCACTCGTTCCTGCCCGGGTTCAAGGGGGCGAACCCCTACCGTCAGGCGCACGCCCGCGGCGTGAAGCTGATCGGCGCGACGGCGCACTTCGTCACGAGCGACCTCGACGAGGGGCCGATCATCGAGCAGAACGTGGTCCGCGTCGACCACACCCGCAGCGCCCCCGAGCTGATGGCGATCGGCCAGGACGAAGAGAGCCGCACGCTGACCCAGGCCGTCCGCTGGTTCGCCGAGGACCGCGTGCTGCTCGACGGCGCCCGCACCATCGTCTTCCGCTAGCCCCGCCCGGGCACACCGGCCGTACGCTGGACGCGTGACCCCGACCGACCCCGCCCCCTCCCCCGTCCCGGCCCGCGGCGGCCCGGTCGGCCCCCTCGACGTGGTGCGGTTCGTCACGCTGATCCTCGCCTTCCTGAGCCTCGGCTTCTGGGGCTACCTCGCCTGGCCGTTCCCGTTCCCGTCGCTGGCGTTCATGATCGGCGCGCCGCTCTTCGCGATCGTCGTGTGGGGCCTGTTCCGTTCGCCACGCGCCCCGATCCCGACCGACGCCGTCGGCAAGGCCCTGGTCGAGATCGCGATCATGGGTGCCGTGGTCGCCGCCTGGGCCATGCTCGGCTACCCGGTCGTCGCCGTGGCGTTCGCCGTCCTGGCCGGCGTCACGGGCGTCCTGGCCTTCCGTCGCGAGAACGGCCGGGGGGCCCGCCGGTGACGACCACCCTGTTCTCCGACGCCCGCAAGGTCGACGCCGACGGCGTGGTCGAGGGCTTCTGGATGCGCGTCGACGGCGACGTGATCGTCGCCACCGGCGCCACGGTGCCGGGGTCGCGCGCGGCGGCCGGGGCGAGGCACGGGGTCGATGCGACCCGCGCCTCCTCGGCGGCGTCGGGTGCACCCGACGACCCGACCGCAGGAGGCGCGGTGCCGCCCCCCGCGGACGTCACGGTCGACCTCGCGGGCGCCACGCTCACCCCGGGGCTGATCGACCTGCACACGCACGGAGGCGGCGGGCACGCCTTCGACGGCGGGCCGGACGACCTCGACGCGGGACTCGCGCTGCACCGCCGGCACGGCACGACGCGCTCGTTGGTCAGCCTCGTCGCGAACCCGGTGCCGGTGCTGTCCCGGTCGCTCGGGCTGGTCGGTGACCTGATGCGTCGTGATCCGCTCGTGCTCGGGGCACACCTCGAAGGACCGTTCCTGGCGCCCGACCGGCGGGGAGCGCACGCCCCGCACTTCCTGCTCGAACCGGACGCCGCCACGGTCGAGAGCCTCCTCGAGGCCGGCGACGGCGTCGTCCGTCAGGTCACCCTCGCCCCCGAGCTGCCCGGCGGGCTCGACGCGATCGACCGGCTCGTCAGCTCGGGCGTGGTCGCCGCCGTCGGGCACACCGGGGCCGACTTCGACCTCGCCCGCGCGGCGTTCGATCGCGGCGCGAGCCTCGTGACCCACGCGTTCAACGCCATGGCCGGCATCCACCACCGCGACCCGGGGCCGCTCGTCGCGGCGGTCGGCGACGAACGCGTGACGATCGAGTTGATCCTCGACGGCGTGCACGTGCATCCGGCCGTGGCGGACCTCGTGCTGCGCTCGGCGCCCCGGCGGGTCGCCCTCATCACCGACGCGATGGCCGCGGCCGGAGCCGCCGACGGCGACTACCGCATCGGCGAACTCGCGGTGACGGTCGAGCACGGCGTCGCCGTGCTCACGGGCACGTCGACCATCGCGGGTTCGACCCTGACGCAGGACGCCGCCCTGCGCATCGCCGTCCTCCGGACCGGACTCTCGGCCGTCGACGCCGTCGCGGCGCTGACGCTCGTGCCGGCCCGCGTGCTCGGCCTCGACGCCGGGGGCCGGCGAGCGGGCACGTCCGGAGCGCAGGCCGGCGTCGCGCGCACGGCGCAGGACCGTGCGCTGGGCGCTGGGCTGGGCATGGCGCCGCGCACGGCGCCGGCCGCCGGGGCCCGGCCGCCACTCGGGCGTCTGGCCCCCGGTCACGTGGCCGACGCCGTCGCGTGGCACGACGACTGGACGGTCGCCCGGGTCTGGGCCGCCGGGCGCGAACTGCGCACCGGCTGATCCCCGACAGCCGGCCCCGCCCCACCCCGCCCCGCCCCGCTCCGCGTTTCGTGCACGGCACCGCGACGAGTTGCGGTGCCGTGCACGACACGCGGTGCCGTGAGTCGGAGCCGTGGGGCGTCGGGCTCGCGGAGCGGCCCTACCCCTTCAGGTCGGGGAAGTCCGCGTCGCGCCACTCGGCCGCGGCCCGCTCGCCCGACCGGGCCAGCGCCTCCTCGCGGTCACGCAGCTCGACGCGTCGGATCTTGCCCGAGATCGTCTTCGGCAGCTCGGCGAACTCGACCCGCCGGACCCGCTCGTAGGCGGGCAACGACACCCGGGCGTGAGCCAGGACGGCCCGCGCGGTCTCGGCGTCGGGTGCCCACCCCTCGGCCAGGGTCACGTACGCCTTGACGATGTTCAGCCGGGTGTCGTCGGGTGCCGGCACGACCGCGGACTCGGCGACGGCCGGGTGCTCGATCAGCATGCTCTCGACCTCGAACGGCGAGACCTTGTAGTCCGACGACTTGAAGACGTCGTCGGTGCGGCCGACGAAGGTGATCATGCCGTTGGCGTCACGCACCGCCACGTCGCCGGTGTGGAACAGCCCGTCGCGCATCGACGACTCGGTGCGGGCGGCGTCGCCGAGGTAGCCGGTCATCAGGTTGACGGGC
This sequence comes from Frigoribacterium sp. PhB118, assembly GCF_003751725.1. Taxonomy (NCBI): domain Bacteria; kingdom Bacillati; phylum Actinomycetota; class Actinomycetes; order Micrococcales; family Microbacteriaceae; genus Frigoribacterium; species Frigoribacterium sp. PhB118. The sequence continues at coordinate 57,854 of NZ_RKID01000003.1, forward strand.
CGCGTGGTGAGGTCGAGGCAGACCTCGCCCTCGTCGCCGACGACACCCGTGACGGGGTCGACCAGCACGACCTCGACGCCGGGCAGGGCGCGCCCCATCGAGCCGGCCTTGATCGTGCCGCCGGGCGCGTTCGCGACGATGGCGGTCGTCTCGGTCTGCCCGTACCCGTCGCGGATGTCCAGGCCCCAACCCTGCTGCACCCGCCCGATCACCTCGGGGTTGAGCGGTTCGCCGGCCGAGAGCGCCTCGCGAAGGGCGCTCGGCCGCGGACCCAGGGAAGACTGGATCAGCATCCGCCACACGGTCGGCGGCGCACAGAACGAGGTCACCCGGGCGCGCTCGAGCTGGTCGCGGAGCTCGGCCGGGCGGAAGCGCCCGTAGTTGTAGACGAAGACGGTGGCCTCGGCGGTCCACGGCGCGAAGAAGCAGCTCCAGGCGTGCTTGCCCCAGCCCGGCGACGAGATCGTCATGTGCACGTCGCCCGGCTGCACGCCGAGCCAGTACGTCGTGGTCAGGTGCCCGACGGGGTACGAGGCGTGCGAGTGCACGACCATCTTCGGCTTGCTCGTCGTGCCCGACGTGAAGTAGACGAGGCAGGCGTCCTCCGTCGCGGTGGCGACGTCGGGGCGGTCCCAGGAGGCGCGGTGCGAGTCCCCGAAGGACGTCCAGCCCGCGGGGGTCGGGTCGCCCTCGGGGACGACCGCGATCCGCGTGACGGCCTCGACCCCGTCGACCCCCGCGAACGCCGGGGCGTCGGCCGCGTTGGCGATCACGTGCCGGACGAGCCCGCGGTCGATGCGGTCGGCGAGGTCGGCGCTGCCGAGCACGGTCGACGTCGGCAGGATGACCGCGCCCACCTTCATCACGGCGAGCATGGCCTCCCACAGCTCGACCTGGTTGCCGAGCATGAGCATGACGTGGTCGCCCTTGGCGACGCCGAGGTCGTGCAACCACGCGGCGACCTGGTCGCTGCGCCGACGCATGGCGTCGAACGACACCCGCTGCTCGGAGCCGTCCTCCTCGACGATCCAGAGCGCCGTGCGGTCGTTGCCCTCGGCGACCACGTCGAACCAGTCGGTCGCCCAGTTGAAGCGGTCGCCGACGTCCGGCCAGCGGAACTCGTCGCTCGCCCGGTCGAGGTCGTGCCCGAGCCCCAGCAGGTGGTCGCGGGCCGCCCGGTAGGCGGCGGTGGCCGGGGCCTCGGCGGGTGCGGATGCGGGTGCGTCGGACATCCCGCCATCATGCACCCCGCCCCATGCCCGGCCCGGCATGGGCCCGTCGAGCCGCTCGCCTAGGGTCGTGACATGACGAACGACGCGACCCGCGCCTCCTCATCCGCCGACCCGTCCGCCCGCCGGCGGCCCGCCCTCGAGATCGCGGTGACGAGCGCCGCCGGGGCCGTCACGGCCCGCGACGGCGGAGCTGACCGGGTGGAACTCTGCAGCGCCCTCGAGCTCGGGGGCGTCACCCCGTCGCAGGGCCTCGTCGAGGCGGCCGTCGCGACGGGCGTGCCCGTGCACGCGCTGGTGCGGTGCCGGCCCGGCGGGTTCGCGTACGACGCGGACGAGCTCGACGTGATGGTGCGCGAGATCCGGGCGCTGGTGCGCTCGGGCGTGGCCGGCGTCGTCGTGGGCGCGCTGCGCGAGGACGGCTCGCTGGACGTCGACGCCCTCCGCTGGTTCGTCGAAGCCGCGCTCGACGCCGCCGCACCTCGGCACCGGGTCGCCGGACCCCAGGACCTCGCCGAGACCCCTCCGCGCGGCGTGGGGTCTGCGCGGGTTCCCGGGGCCTCACCGCTCGAGCCGCGCACGCTCGAGCCGCGCCCACTGGAGATCACCGTCCACCGGGCCGTGGACCGTGCGGCGGACCCGGTCGCGGCGGTGACGGCCCTGGCGGGGCTGGGCGTCACGCGCGTGCTGACGTCGGGCGGCTCCTCCACGGTCGGGGCGGGTCTGGCGTCGGGGGTGCTGCCGCGCCTGGTCGAGGTCGCGGGCGACGTGCAGGTGATGGCCGGGGGCGGCGTTCAGCTCGGCGACGTCCCGGCGCTCGTGGCCGCGGGGGTCGACGCCGTCCACCTCTCGGCGAAGCGGGCGCGGGCCGTGCGCGCCTCCTCGTCCCGGTCGGGGACGACCGTGTCGCTCGGCACCGAGGCGTCGACCGACTCGTGGTTCGAGACCGACCACGACCTGGTCCGCGCCGCCCGTCACGCCCTCGACCAGGCCTGATCCCGCGGCCGCCGCGACGCCGACGGGGCCCGGCGACGCGACCCGTCCCGGGGTCCCGACCGCGCCTCCTCCCCAGGGTCCCGACCCGCGCCTCCTGCCCGACTCCTGCCCACCTCGGCGACCGCCCCCGGTCGCGGGGGTGCACAGTGGAGCGATGACATCGACGTCCCTCCTCGTGATCGGCGGCACCGGGCAGATCAGCGCCTCGGTGGTGCGGCAGGCCCTGCGCGACGGTCTGGCCGTGACCGTGCTCAACCGCGGAAGCACCACGATCCGGCCCGTGCCGGCGGGCGTCGAGCAGCTCGTCGCCGACGTCCGGGACGAGGAGGCGCTGGTCGCCGCCCTGGACGGGCGTCGCTTCGACTCGGTGGCCGACTTCCTGACCTTCACGCCCGACCAGCTCGCCTCGATGCTGCGCGTGGTGGCCCCGCTCACCGACCAGTACGTCTTCATCGGTTCGGCGTCGGCCTACCAGAAGCCCCCGGTGACGCTGCCGATCACCGAGGCGACGCCGCTCTTCAACCCGTGGTGGTCGTACTCGCGCGACAAGATCGCCTGCGAGCGCCTGCTGCGCGACGAGCACCTCGCCGGGCGGGTGCAGGCGACCGTGGTCCGGCCGTCGCACACCTACGACGAGACGCACGTGCCGTTGCTCGGCGGCTGGACCCCGATCGAGCGCATGCGCCGCGGGGACGCGGTCGTGCTGCACGGCGACGGCACCTCGCTCTGGGCGCTGACCCACTCGAGCGACTTCGCCCGCGCGTTCGTCGGATTGCTCGGGCACCCCGGCGCCCTGGGCGAGGCGTTCCACATCATGTCGCCCGAGCTGCTCACCTGGAACATGATCGCGCGCGACCTCGCCGACGCCGCGGGGGCGTCGCTGCACGTCGTCCACCGCACGACGCAGGTCCTGACCGACGAGGTGCCCGAGTGGACGGCCGACCTCTGCGGCGACCGCAGCCACCCCGCCGTGTTCGACACGTCGAAGATCCGCGCGCTGGTGCCCGGGTGGGAGGCGCGGGTCCCCTTCGCCGAGGGAGCCCGCCAGATCGTCGCGTGGCACGACGCCGACGCCTCCCGTCGCACGGTCGACCCCTGGGTCGACGACGCCTACGAGCGGCTCGTCGCGCTCTAGCCCGGGCTCGGGTCCCGGCCCCCGGCCCGGCCCCCGGCCCCGGCCCCGGCCCGTTGGAGCTTCGGGTCGACGTCGCACCACCGTCGCGTCGTCGAACCACCCGGGGGCGTGGTTCCACGACACGGGCGTGGTGCGACCTCGGCCCCGGGCCCGGCCACCGACCCGCCGACGCACCGCCAGCTCGACGTCGCACCACCGTCGCGTCCTCGAACCACCCGGGGGCGTGGTTCCACGACACGGGCGTGGTGCGACCTCGGCCCCGGGCCGGGCCGGGCCACCGACCCGCCGACGCACCGCCAGCTGGACGCCGCACCACCGTCGCGTCCTCGAACCACCCGGGGGCGTAGTTCCACGACACGGGCGTGGTGCGACCTCGGCCCCGGGCCGGGCCGGGCCGCCGGGCCGGGCCGCCGGGCCGGGCCGCCGGGCCGGGCCGCCGGGCCGGGCCGCCGGGCCGGGCCGCCGGGCCGGGCCGCCGGCGCACCGCCGGCTGAACGTCGCACCGCCGATGTGGGCGGCGCGATGTTCAGTGGGCGGTGCGACGCAGCGCGGGCGCGGGCGCGGCTGCGGCCGTCGGGGCGCCAGCCGCCGCAGCCGCCGCACCAGCCGCAGCCGCCTCCGATCCGGCCCGGACCGCACGCACGGCGACGGGCAGCGTCAGCCGGAACACCGCGCCGGGCCGGCCGACCCCGGGAGGCTCGCAGACCAGATCGCCGCCGTGGGCGCGGGCCAGACCGCGGGCGATGGGCAGCCCCAGGCCCGCGCCTCCGTCCCCGGACCGTCGGGCCTCGTCCAGCCGCACCAGCCGGTCGAACACCCGCTCGCGGTCGCGCTCGGGCACGCCCGGGCCGTCGTCGGACACGAGCACCGCGACCTCGTCGGTACGCGATGCGTCGAGCCAGAGCGTCACCCGCCCCGTGCCCCCCGTCGCCCGGGCGGCGTTGTCGACCAGGTTGCCGACGATCTGCGAGACCCGACCCGCGTCGGCCGCCACCACGACCGGGCCGTCGGGCAGCAGGACGCGCAGGTCGAGCGACGGCCGTCGCAGCCGCTGACGCTCGACGTCGGCGAGCAGCGACGCCCCGAGGTCGACGGGTGCGACGTCCAGCGAGATGCCCTGGTCGACGCGGGCCATCAGCAGCATGTCGTCGATCAACCGGGAGGCGCGCTCGGCCTCGCGCACCACGTGCGTCGCCAGCCGCTCGCGTTCGTCGGCCGTGCCGGGTGACCGCACGAGGGTGTCGGCCGCGGCGCGCATCCCGGCGACGGGGGTGCGCAGCTCGTGGGCGGCGTCCGACACGAACGCGCGCACCCGCGTCTCGGCGTCGAGCGCGGCCCGCTCGGCCCCTTCGACACCGTCGAGCATCTCGTCGAAGGCGACGGCGACCCGGCCGATCTCGGTGTCGCGTCGGGCCGGCCGCAGGCGTCGTCCCCGGTCGCCGTGTGCGATCGACCGGGCGACGCCGGTCATCCGGTCGAGCGGCCGCAGGGTGGCCCGCACCACGAGGGCGAGACCGATCGCGGCGATCAGCAGGAACGCCGCGGAGGCGCCGATCATCACCCAGCGCAGCTGCACCAGGGTCTCGCCCACCGACCGCGAGTCCGTGGTCAGGGTGATCGTCGACCCGTCGCTGAGCTGCGAGACGAGCGTGGTCACCTCGTCGTCGCTCCGCACCTCGGACGAGGTGACCGTGACCGCGTCGGACGAGGAGGTGCCGGTCGCGTCCCCGGCGTCGGTGCCGCTCGGGGAGTCGGTGCCGGTCTCATCGGTGCCGGTGCCGGTGCCGGTGCCGTCCGGGCTGCCGGCGCCCGCGCCTCCTGGTCCGTCGTCGAGCCCCGAGGCCGGGCCGCCGCGTCCGGGGCCGTCGCCGAGCGAGGGCGGGCCCTCGCGCAGCTGGTCGGGGCTCGGGCCGGCGACGATGGCGTCGCCGTCGGCGTCACGGATGACGACCGAGAGCCCCTGGGCCGAGAGCCGGTCGGCGAGCTCGTCGCCGTCCACCGTGCCGACCAGGGCCGCGGCGGCCGCGGCGCGGTCCGAGAGCCGGTCCACGACCTGGGCGCGGAGTCGCTGGCCGAGCGTGAGCTCGACCGTCACGGCGAGCGCCGCCAGCAGGACGGCCAGCAGCAGCAGCACGGCGACGACCGTGCGGACGCGCAACGAGCCGGTACGCAGCCCGGGGGTGGCGGTCTCGGGGGCCGGCACCGCGCCTCCTCGGGGGTGGTGTCCCGTCGAGAGCGCCGCGGGACGGCGGGGGCGCCTCACGCGCTCATCCGGTAGCCGAGGCCGCGGACGGTGTGGATGAGGCGGGGGCCCCGGGTCTCCATCTTGCGGCGCAGGGCACTGAGGTGCACCTCGACGAGGTTGGGGTCGTAGTCGTCGTAGCCCCAGACCTGGGTGAGGATCTGGGTCTTCGAGACGGTGCGTCCGCGGCTCTCGGCGAGGAAGCCGAGCAGGCGGAACTCGGTCGCGGTGAGGTCGAGCGGTTCGCCGCCCCGCGTGATGCGGGCCGCCTCGGGGTCGACGACGAGGTCGCCGATCTCGATCACCGACGGGATGCGGCCGCGGCGGCGGAGGACGGCCGTGACGCGCGCGATCAGTTCGGCGACGGCGAAGGGCTTGACCACGTAGTCGTCGACGCCCTCGGAGAAGCCGCGCAGCCGGTCGTCGACCTCGTCGCGGGCGGTCAGCATGACGACCGCCGCGTCGGACGAGGTGCGGATCGTGCCCGCGAGCCGGATGCCGCTCGCCCCGGGGAGCATCCAGTCGAGCACGACGAGGTCGGGCACGAACGCCTTCAGCTGTTCGGACAGGTCGGAGCCGTCCGCGAGACCGTGCACGGCGAAGCCCTCGGCGCCCAGCGCGGTGACGACGGCGGTGCGGATGGTCTCGTCGTCGTCGATCACGAGGACACGGGCGGGGCTGAGCATCCTCCGAACGGTAGGGCCGGTCGGTGGGCGGAGGCTATGGACGGGCTGGGGGTGCGGTGTGGGTCGCGTGGCCGCCGCCGAGGTCGGGGTCGAGGTGGGCGAGGACGAACGGGTCGACGCAGCCCCGGGCGAAACCGCGGATGCGTCGGTCGATGTCGCGCTGCAGGAGGACGGCGCCGATGCGCTCGGCCACGGGCGCCAGCCACGCCGGCTTGCACGAGAAGTTGTAGCGCCAGACGGCCTCGGTCGAGCTCGGGTCGCCGTCGACCTCGCTGAACCGCCATCCCCCGCCCATGCGCGCGAAGAACCACGACCCCTTCGTCATCTTCATGCCGACGTTCGTCGGTGGGTTGTACGAGACGTACTCGCTCTCCATCCGGAACCCGAAACGCTGCACGGTGAACGTCCGGACCCCCTTGGCGGCCCGGGTCGCCCCGCCCACCAGGTACTGCCGCCGGATGAACGGGTCCCACCGCTTTCGCGCCTCCCCCTGGGTCTGCGACACCGCGAAGGCGACGTGGAGGTCGACAGGAACGACACAACGGGACTCGACGACGGGCATGGGCTCATCGTCGCACCTCCGGACGTCCGGGCGACCACGGGCGTGGAAAGATCAGGACAGACCTGTCGACACCCGACCCGAGGAGCGACGTGCTCGCACTAGACGTGACCGAGAAGAGATTCACCCCGACCCGCTTCCGCGACGGCTACGCGATGGAGGACGTTGACCCGTTCCTCGAGCGCATCCGGGCCACCCTCGCGGCCTACGAGCAGGGGACCACCGTCGGCCTCCTGGCAGACGTCGACGTCGTGGCCGCCCGGTTCCGACCGACGAGGTTCAGGGAAGGCTACGACCAGGACGAGGTCGACGACTTCCTGGACCAGGTCGTCGTCGAGCTCAGGGGACGCCAGTCGGCCGGGGGCCGCTGACCGCGTCTCGACGACGCGTCAGCCGCGGGCGTGGCGCACGTACGCGACGATCGCGTTGGCGTGCCCGTGGCCCAGGCCGTGTTCGGACTTCAGCCACGACACCACCTGCATGTGCGCGTGCTCGTCGAGACGCTCGTCGACCAGGTCGAGCCACTCCTGGACCGGCCGCCCGTAGGTGCGCTCGATGCTCGGGAAGTACGACGCCGGCCCTTTGACGGTCTGGCCGTCGGCGGGCGGTTCGGGTGCCAGGACGCGTTGCTCGGACATGCCGTGACGGTAGCAGTCGGTGTCGACGCGACTTAAGCCCCGCTTCAGATTCGGTTCCGAGAGTGGTGTCTGCCGGAGGGAACGCCCCGACCGCCAGCCGCACCGCGGCTCGCCCGGCACCCGACATCTGGAGACACCATGGCGAAGGACACCACCCCCGACGGCCGCGACGACGACCGTCGCGACGAGAACACCCCCGCGCAGGACGATGCGTGGGCCGAGCGACTGCGTCGTGAGGACGAGGACCAGGACGCCCGTGCGACGACCGAGCTGCCGGCCCGGCCGTCGGGCCAGCCCACGGCCCCGACCACCCCGATCGTCGCCGACGACCAGCGCACCCGCGAACTGCCCACGGACGGCAGCGCGTTCCGAGCCGAGTCGACCCCGCGACGGCGCCCGAGGAAGGGCCTGCTCGTCGGCATCGGCATCGCGGCGGCCGGCCTCGCCCTGGTCGGGACCAGCACCGCCGTCGCGGTGTCGAACGCCGGGAGCTCGACCAGCGCCTCCTCGAGCGCGACGCCGGGCCGGGACGACGCGACGGACCAGGCCGACGGCTCACGCCAGGGGCCGGGAGGACGAGGCTCCGACGACGCCGCCGGTGCACCCACCGACGCACCGACCCCGCCTGCTGCGGGTGACGACTCGGACGAGAGCACTCCGGCCGAGGGCACCGGGCCCGACGGCAAAGCCCTGCCGGCCCCCGGCACCGGCCCCGACGGGAAGGCTCTGCCCGAGGCACCGGAGGGCGGCCCCGCCGCCGGCGGCCCGATGGCTGGCGGACCGCAGGGCCCGGGAGAGAAGCGCGGCCCGGGCCACGGCCCCGGCGAGAAGGGCGGCCCGAAGACGGACTCCGGCGACACCGAGGACGACTCCGACCGCCCCACCCCGCCGACGGACGCGCCCGCCCCTCCCACGGACGCGCCGACCCCCACCCCCGGCACCGACGAGGGCTCGGGCTCGTAGGCCGCCGGCCGCACCGGCCGTCAGGGCGCCGGCCGCTCGGAAGCGCCGGCACCGGTCAGCACAGCAGGCTTCGTCAGAACAGCAGGCTCCGTCAGAACCGCGTGGTGATGCTGCCCTCGACGACGGGTGGCACACCGCGGCGGTCGGCCGAGCCCCGCACCGTGGCGATCTCGTTCCACTTGTCGATCGTGGTGCAGGGGTGCGAGACGCCGAGCCGCACCAGGTCGCCGACCTGCAGCCCCGACGCCGGGTCCAGCCGCAGGAAGGCGTGCTGGTCGTTGAGGGCCGACACGTGCGACCCGTCGAGCACCCCCGGGAGGCGCCGGTCGGCCGCCTGCGGACGCCACGCCTCGAGCGGCACCGGGAACCCCTCGTCGTCCGACGTGTCGCGCCGTCCGACGTTGAGCAGGGCGAGCCCGGGCTCGGGACGGGACACCACGGACGCCCAGAGCTCGAGGGTCGGCAGGAACGAGGGCTCGATCGTCGGCCCCTCGACCTGTTCGGCGTCGAACCCCTCGGCCCGCTCGGCGTCGAACCCCTCGGCCGCGCCGTCGAATCCGGTGAGTTCGCCGTCGGTCGGCCCGCCCATCTCGCGGTCGGCCTGCGACCCCGCCGAACCGTCGCCGACGACGACCGTGACGTCGGCGTCGACGCCGGCCGCGCCTCCTGCGGTCGACGGCACGGCGTGGCGGGTCGACGGCATCGTGTCGCGGGCGAACGGGGTCAGCCGGCGATAGAGGTCGTGGTCGTGGGCGACGTACGAACCCGACCGCAGCACGACGCGCGTGCGCGGCCCCTGCAGACCCGAGGGGTCGTGCCGGTCGCCGAGCACGGCGACGACACGGTCGAAGTAGACGCTGCCGCCGGCCGTCACCACCACGTCGTGACCTTTCGACAGCCACGGGTCGAAGGCCGGCGCACCGATGCCGTCGAGCACCTCGAGGAGCCCCCGCAGGTAGTCGTCGACCACGGCGATGCCGGCCGCGTCGACGTCGTGCGTGAGGGCGCCCTCGTACCCGGCCACCCCGGCCAGGACGAGGTGCGGTGCCGCCGCCACGGCCTCGGCGACGAGCAGCGCCTCGCGCACCGAGCGCGCGCCGGTCCGGCCGAGCGGCGACCCGAACTCGACCAGCACGGCGAGCGGACGCTCGCCCTCGGCCCGCGCCAGGGCGGCGTCGACGAGGCGCACCGTCTCGACCGAGTCGACCCACATGAGCACGTCGACGCCGGGCGCGGCGAGCGCCGCGAGGGTCGCGGGCGCGAACGCGGTGCCCGCCAGGACGACGTTCGGCACCCCGGCCTCGCGCGCGACGGCGACCTGGAACGCCGTCGCGAGCGTGATGCCCCACGCGCCGGCGTCGAGCTGCCGGCGCCAGATCTCGGGCGCCATCGTCGTCTTGCCGTGCGGCGCCAGGTCGACCCCGCCCTCGCGACACCAGGCGGCCATGGTCTCGACGTTGTGGGTGAGGGCGTCGAGGTCGATCGTGAGCAGCGGGGTCGCGAGGTCGATCAGCGGGACCGGCCGGGGCTCGCGGCCGAAGCCCACCTTGGTGGGGACGGGGGCGGACGGGGTCGAGGACGACGTGGTCATGGTGCCTTCCGACGGGTGCGGTTCGGGGGTGGGCGGAGTGGTGCTGCGGTCAGGCCGTGTGTCGGTACCTGACGGTAGTTTTGCAGCCACCCCCGACGGGCGACACCTCACGTCGGGCCCACCGACCATCCACCAGAGAAGAGCAGACCTGTGAGCGAGAAGACCGAAGTCCGCACCGGCGGCGCCCCCACCCCCATCTCGACCTTCTCGCAGGGCGTGCTCAAGAACGGGTTCCTCAGCGTGTCGGGCCAGGGCCCGCAAGACCCCGCCACGAGCGAGTACCTGCACCCCGGCGACCTGACGTCGCAGACCGTCCGCACGCTCGACAACGTCAAGGCGATCGTCGAGGGCGCCGGCGGGACGTTCGACGACGTCGTGTCGCTGCGCGTGTTCCTCACCACGCGCGACGACTTCGCCGAGATGAACGCCGCGTACGAGACCTACCTGCTGCAGAACGTCCCGAGCGGGGTGTTCCCCACCCGCACGACGGTCTTCGTCGAGCTGCCGAACGAGGCCATGCTCGTCGAGATCGACGCGCTCGCCATCCTCAGCTGACGCGCTGCGGCTCTCCGGGCCTGCGGCCTGCGGCTCTGCCGCCCTGCCGCTCGTCGACAGCGGGCGAGTTCGCACTTTCCTGGTCGGCACGATCGCCCGCCCACCCCGGACACGCCCGTGTTCGGGGTGGCGCGGCGTCCAGGCGGCGCGACCACAGGAGGCGCAGGTCAGTCGGTCGCGCCCGTCACGACCACGATCTTCCGTGACCACGTCGCGTCGGTCAGCTGGGCGAGCATGAAGCGCGCCACGTCGGCACGGGTCACGTGGCTGCCCGCCCCCTGGGGCAACCGCTCCCCCGTGGCGAGCGACCCGGTCGCCGGGTCGTCGGTGAGGCGCGTCGGGTAGACGAGCGTCCAGTCGAGTCCGCTCTCGCGCACCTCGGCGTCGGCGACGTCCTTGGCGGCGTAGACCTTGCCGAGCACGGTGTGGAAGAACATCTTCTGGAAGGTGTTCGCATCGGTCTGACTCTCGCCGACGCCGAAGGCCGAACAGACGACGAGTCGGTCGACGCCCGCGTCGTGCATCGCCGGCAGCAGGGCTCGCCCGACCTCGACCTCGACCGGGTGCCGCATGTTCCGCGAGCCGATCGCGTTCAGCACGGCGTCCTGGCCGGCGACGGCGGCGCGGACGTCCTCGGCCGAGGTCGCGTCCCCGGTGAGCACCCGGACGCCCTCCGTCACGTCGAGGGACGAGGCGTCGCGGACGAGCACCGTCACGTCGTGCCCCGCCGACAGGGCGACCCGCAGGACGTGGGAGCCCGTGCCCCCTGTCGCTCCCAACACCAGAACCTTCATCGCGCCTCCTGTCGTTCATCGAAGCGAACACCGTCCGACCAAGAGCGGGCCGAGAACGCCTGCGCAGGGTCGCGGCAGGGCGGATCGGGCCAGCCGAGACAGGTCAACGAGACGGGGTCACCGGAGGCACGCTCAGCGGAGGCGAAGGCCCGCAGCCCAGAGACCGACCAGCCCCGAGGGGCCGAGGCGGGGCGTCGCGTAGGTGGCCCGGTCGGCGTACGCCCCCGGGTCGACCAGCTGGAGGTCGGCGACGGCCCCGGCGGCGATGCCGAGCGCGCCTCCTGCCCGGCCACCGCCCACACCGCCGTCGCCGCCGCCACCACCGATGCCGCCCGCACCGGCACCCGCACTGGCACGCGTGCCTCTCAGCCCGAACCGCGAGGAGGCGCGGGTCGACATGCGCGCGATCGCCTCGCCCCGCGACAGCACGGCCTGCGGTCCCGACCCGGCGTACTCGTCGAGCACGCGCGAGAACGTCCCGTACAGGCGGGGATGCACGGTGCCGGTCTCGCGCGGCAGCCCGTCCGAGCCGACCAGGGTGTGCGGCCACGCCAGGGCCGTCCGCATGCCCTCGAGGTCGGTATGGAACACGATGACGGTCAAGGCGCCCCGTTCGGCGAGGACGAGGTCGGCGAGCACCTCGCGCGGGTCGGCACCGACCGCCTCGGCGATCTCGGCGAGCGGCCGGCCCTCGAAGCCCGCGTGCTCGGGTCGCGTGAACCCCGCCGCCGAGATCCGCTCGGGGCCGATCGCGGCGTACTGGTTCTCGAGCGTCGATCCGGCCCAGGGCTCGAGCAACCCGTCGAGCACCTGCCGCCGCGAGCGCGTGCCGGGTCGGAGCGCCTCGAGCAGGCTCTCGACCCCGTGGTCGGCCGTGGCCGGCGGGAACAGCGACGCGACCGTCGTGCTGCCCGCGTCGTAGGGGTAGACGTCCGCGCTGACGTCGACACCGTCGTCGCGCAGGGCGTCGAGGTGCTCCACGATCGCGGGCATGCCGCCGACGTTCCGCGGCCCGGTCACCTTCAGGTGGCTGACGTGGACGGCGGCCCCGGTCTCACGCCCCAGCGACGCCAGCTCGTCGATCGAGTCGCGGAGTCCGTCGGCCTCGTTGCGGACGTGGGCGACCAGCAGCTTGCCCCGCACCGCGCACTCCCGGGCCAGGGCGACGAGTTCGGGCCGGTCGGCGGCGTCGCCGGGTGCGTACATGAGGCCGAGTGAGACGCCGAGCGCCCCGGCGTCGAGCGCCTCGCCCACCGACGCCGCGATGAGCGACCGCTCGACGCCGTCGGCCGGTCGGCGGTCGAAGCCGAGCACGCCCGCCCGCAGGGGGGCGTGCGGGACGAGGGTCGCGGCGTGCAGGCCGAAGGTGCCGTCGGCGTCGCCCTCGGCCAGCGTCCGCACGTAGTCGGCGAACGTCGCCCATCGTCGCGCAGGGAACCCGCCGAGCACCGGCCGCGAGTAGTCCTCGAGCGAACGGTCGTCAGGATCGGTCGGCGACGGCGCGACACCCTGGCCGCAGTTGCCGACGATCGTGGTCGTCACGCCCTGCCCGGTCTTGGGGGCGACCCCTCCCGGGCGGAACAACGCGGCGTCGTCGTGCGCGTGCACGTCGACGAAGCCCGGCAGCACGTCGAGTCCGCTCGCGTCGACCACCTCGACCCCGGACGAGGAGGCGCGGCGACCGTCACCCACGGACGCCGCGGCCCCGGGCCCCACGGCCGCGACCACGCCGTCGCGCACGACGACGTCCGCGACGCGACCCGCGCCTCCGGACCCGTCCCAGACCGTCCCGCCCGCGAGCACCAGCGTCGTCACGAGGACGCCGCCGTTACGCGGACGCCGCCGCCGTCACGGGAGCACCGCGGTCGTCGCCAGGACGGGTGCGCTACTCGAAGCGCTGCCACACGGGCTTGTTCGCGTAGGTGTAGCGGTAGTAGTCCGCCAGCTGCAGCTGCGACGCCGCGGCTTCGTCGACGACGATCGTGGCGTGCCGGTGCAACTGCAACGCGCTGCCGGGGCACATCGCGCCGAGCGGCCCCTCGATCATGCCCGCGACCGCCGACGCCTTCGACGACCCCTGCGCCACGAGCACGACCTCGTGCGCGTCGAGGATGGTGCCGAGCCCCTGCGTCAGGCAGTGCGTGGGCACCTGCGACGGGTCGTCGAAGAACCGGGCGTTGTCGGCCCGGGTCTGCGGGGCGAGCGTCTTGATGCGGGTGCGCGACGCGAAGGACGAGGTGGGCTCGTTGAAGCCGATGTGCCCGTTCGCCCCGATGCCGAGGATCTGGATGTCGATGCCGCCCGCGTCGGCGATGGCCCGCTCGTACTCGACGACCGCGGCCTCGACGTCGGAGGCCCGCCCGTCGGGCACGTGGACCTTCGACGCGTCCATGCCCAGGGGTACGACGACGTCGCGCTCGATCACCGAGGCGTAGCTCTCGGGGTGCTCGAGCGGGATGCCGACGTACTCGTCGAGCGCGAACCCGGAGGCGCGGCCGAAGTCGAGTTCGCCCGCCGCGACCCGGGCCGCGAGCGACGCGTAGATGCCGGTGGGCGACGACCCGGTCGCGAGGCCCAGCACGGCCTCGGGGTCGCGCTGGACGACGGACGCGATCTTGAGGGCGGCGACACGGCCGACCTCGTCGGCGTCGCGGACGATGACGATCTCCATGGGGCTCCTTGCTGCCGAGGCGTCAGACGATGTTGGCCACGACCGACGCGATGTACGCCTCGCGTTCTTCGCGTGAGGCCGGCCGCCCGGGCACGCCCGGACGCTGCTGCCACGGTAGCGGCCCCGACTCCCGCCGGTACTCGACGCCGAGGGCGTCGAGGCGTCCGAGGTGCACGGCCAGCCGTGTGGAGAAGTCGTCGAAGTCCCGCGGTTCGGTCGTCCACAGCGCCTCGGCGACGGCGCACAACCGGGGGAACGCGAAGAAGTCGACGGTGCGGGGCGAGTCCATGTGCTCGGTCCAGATGTTGGCCTGGCCTCCGAGCACGTGACGGGCCTCGTCCTCGGTGAGCTGCGCGGGCACCGGTTCGAACGCGAACACGTCGGCCAGGGTGAGCGGGATCGACACCGGGATCGGCTCGTCGGGCCCGTCCGACTGCCGGTAGTCGAGGTAGACCTGGTCGTCGGGACACGCCACGACGTCGTAGCCGCGTCGTGCCGCCGTGATCGCGCCGGTCATGCCCCGCCACGACGCGACCGTCGCGCCGGGTGACATCGTGGCGTTCCCCTCGAGGATCTCGTCCCACCCGAAGGTGCGGCGCCCGGCCGCGGTGAGGTGCGCGTCGAGCCGCCCGATGAACCACGCCTGCAGTTCCTCCTCGTCGGCGAGGCCGCGGTCCCGCATGAGCTCCTGCGTGCGCGGGTCGGCCCGCCACTGCGCCTTGGGGCACTCGTCGCCGCCGATGCCGATCCAGGTGCCCGGGAAGAGCTCCATCACCTCGTCGAGCACGTCGGTGTAGAAGTCGACGGTCGTCTGCTCGGTGTTGAGGACGTCCTCGAAGATGCCCCACTCGGTCCCCACGGCGATCTGCCGGGGCGCCGCCACGGGCGTCCCGCCGACCTCGACGGCGCCGACGCCGAGGTGCGGGTACGCCGTGATCGCCGCCATCGAGTGGCCGGGCACGTCGACCTCGGGCACGACCGTGATGTGGCGGGCCGCGGCGTAGGCGACCACCTCGCGGATGTCGTCCTGCGAGTAGAAACCGCCGTGCGGTCGGCCGTCCTGGGTCGCGTCCGGCCCCGCCCCCACCTGCGACGACCCCCGCCACGCGCCGACCGAGGTCAGGCGCGGGTACTTCGTGATCTCGATGCGCCAGCCCTGGTCCTCGGTGAGGTGCCAGTGCAGCGTGTTGAGCCGGTGCAGGGCCATGAGGTCGACGAACCGCAGGACGTCGCGCTTGGGCAGGAAGTGCCGGGCGACGTCGAGGTGCGTGCCGCGCCAGCCGAAGCGTGGTCGGTCCTCGACGTCGACGGCGGGCACGACCCAGTCGACCCCGGGCACGAGGGCCGTCCGGTACGCGGCCGCGGGCAGCAGCTGTCGCAGCACCTGCGCCCCGTGGAACGCGCCGGCCGCGTCGCCACCGGTGATGCGCACCCCCGCGGGTCGCGCCTCCAGCCGGTAGGCCTCGGCGCCGAGCGAGGCGTCCAGGTCGAAGGAGATGCCGGTCCCGTCGGCGCTGCCCTCGCGGAGCGGCAGGCCGGTCGCGGGGCGCAGCGCCTGCTGCAGCCAGGCGACGACGCCGGCCAGCTCGTCGGGCGCCGAGACGCGTGTCGCCGAGTCGAGCCGGAACGCCCCGGAGGCGCGGGTCAGCCGGGCAGGACGCGGCACGATCGCGACCAGTGCGGTCTCGGGGGTCGCGGTGCCGGCCCGCCTGGTGGTCGAGGGGGTCGAGGAGTCGGTCGTCACGGGGTCAGCCCTTCACGGCGCCGGCGGACATGCCGGTCACCAGGTTGCGTTGGATGATCATGAAGAAGACGACGACCGGCAGGGAGAACAGCACCGAGGCCGCCATCTGTCCGCCGAAGTCGGTGCCGCTGGTCGGCGTGCTGAACGAGGCCAGCCAGACCGGCAGCGTGTACATCGACTGATCCTTCATGAACGTGTAGGCCACGAGGTAGTCGTTCCACGCGGCGATGAAGGCGAAGATGCTCGTCGCGATCATGCCGGGCAGCACGAGCGGGAACATGATCCGCGTCAGCACCTGCCAGGTGCTCGCGCCGTCGAGTTGCGCGGCCTCCTCGACCTCGACCGGGATCGCCAGGAAGAACCCGCGCATCACCCAGATCGAGAACGGCAGCGTCGACGCCACGTACGCCAGGATGAGCCCGCCGTAGGTGCCGAGCAGCCCGAGGCTGTTGAAGATCAGGAACTGCGGGATCAACAGGGCCGTCGCCGGCAGCATCTGCACGATCAGGATGAACACCATGATCGTGCGCCGCCCCCGGAACCGGAACCGCGACAGGGCGGCCGAGGCGAACAGTCCGAGCACGATCGAGAAGACGACGGCCCCGACCACGACGATCACGCTGTTGCGCAGGTTCGTGAAGAAGTCGGACTGCGTCACCGCGACGACGAAGTTGTCGAGGGTCGGGTTCTGCGGCCAGAACAGCGGGGTGGCCGTCATCACCTCGGGGCGCGGCTTGAACGCCGTGTTGACCATCCAGTAGACGGGGAACAGCCACACGAGGCTGAAGACGATCGCGATCGCGTTGCTGACCCAGCGGGGCTTCCGGCGGCGACGGGTCGGGCGGGCGGGCGACGGGCGGCCGGTGCCGTGGCCCGAGCGCGCCTCCTTGCTTCTCTCGTCGCGCGCGACGGTCTCGGTCGTCGTGGTGCCGACGCCGGCGGGTGCGGTCGTGGTCACAGGTCTTCTCCGGATCGGACGAGGTTGCGGACGTAGAACGCGGTCAACACGACGAGCAGCAGGGTGGTGACGACCGAGATGGCGGCGCCCTGCCCGATGTCGAAGCCGACGAACGCGGTGACGTAGGTGAAGACGCCGAGGGTCGAGGTGGCGTCGTCAGGGCCGCCGGCCGAGACGAGCCAGATCTGGTTGAAGACGTTGAAGTCCCAGATGATCGACAGGATCGTGATCATCAGCAGCGTCGGCTTGAGGAAGACCAGGGTGACGGTCCGGTACACGCGCCACTCGCTCGCCCCGTCGAGCCGCGCGGCCTCTTTGTACTCGAGCGGGATCTGCGTCTCGGCGGCGTACATGGTCAGCGCGATGAAGGGCACCGCCTGCCACACGATCAGCAGCCAGATGCTCGTGTAGGCGAGGGCCGCGTCGTTCGACCAGTCGACGTTGGTCATGTCACCCACCAGGCCGGTCCGGGTCAACAGCCAGTTCACGACGCCGTAGCCGGGCTGGAACAGCCACTTCCAGACGATCGACGACGCCACGTTCGGCATCGCCCAGGCGAGGATCAGCACGACGGTCACCGTGTAGCGCATCGGCGTGCCGAGCCGGGTGAGCAGGTGCGAGACGCCCGTGCCGATCAGGACGCTGCCGCCGACCATCGCGGCCGTGAAGACCAGCGTGCGGACGAGCGACCACCAGAAGTCGGTGTCGGCCAGCAGGGTCGCGTACTGCTGCACGCCGACCGAGTCGTACGCGCCGGTGAAGAGCGAGCGCTGGTCGTAGTCGGTGAACGACGTGAAGACCAGGAACACGATGGGCGCGACGGTCACGGCGAGCAGCACGATGCCCGCGGGCGACAGCAGCCAGAGCGGGGCGAGCTGGCGCTTCCCGCCGGGGCGCACCGGGGCCTTCCGTTCGGCCTTCGGACGCCGGCCGCCCTTCTGGTCGGGTGCCGCGCCGGGCGGGGTCTCGGTGAGACCGGGGGCGATCGAGAGGGCCACGGTTCCTCTTTCGGTTCGAGTCCAGGAGGTGCGGGTCGAGGGGGCGGGAGCGTCACGCGATCAGGTGGTCGCGTGACGCCCCCGGGGTGCTGCCGAGGGCTCGGTGCTAGTCGTTCAGCGCCTCGTCGGTGGCCTCGTCGAAGGACTTCGCGGCCGCCTCGGGCGACTTCGAGCCCGAGACCACCGAGGAGAAGAGCTGGTTGATGCTCTTGTCGCCCTCGAGGGCCGCCCAGTTCGCGCTGGCGGGGGTGGCCTTCGAGTTGAGGGCGGCGTCGAAGAAGCCCTTCTGGATCGGCGTCACCACGCTGCCGGCCGCCTCGATGCCCTCTTCGCTGTTCGGGATCCAGCCGTCGTTGCCCACGACCCACTCGCTCTGGATGTCCGGGCTCGTGGCGATCTTGGTCCACTGCAGGGCCAGGTCGGAGTTCTGGCTCTTGGCCGCGATTCCCCAGTCCGAGCCGCCGAGCATGACCGGCTGCGTCTCGCCCGACTTGCCCGGCATCGGGAACGTTCCGAAGTCGTCGTCGGTCAGGGCGGGGTTGGCCTTCTGGATCAGGTCGATCGAGCCGTTGGTGTGCAGGATCGTCGCCGTCTTGCCGTCCGCGAAGACCTGCGTCTGGTCGGGGGCGTCGGTGTCGAGGGTCTGCGAGGCGGGCGTCGAGTAGGCGTTCTGGAACTCGGTGAAGTCGGCCAGTCCCTGCTGCGCCTCGTCGCTCGCCAGGCCCGCCTTCCAGGTGCCGTCGCTCGACGTGGCGATCTCTCCGCCGGCGTCCCAGACGAACTGCATGCCCGCGTACCAGTACTGGCCGGGCAGGTAGAACGCCGAGAAGTCGGACGCCGTGTTCGCGGCCTTCACCTTGTCGAGGTCGGCGGTGAGCTCGTCGTAGGTGGTGGGCGCCTCGGTCACGCCGGCCTCGGCCCACATCGTCTTGTTGTAGATGACGGCGCGGGCACCGGCGAAGCCGGGCACGGCGTAGAGCGAGTCGTCGACGGTCGCGGGCTCCTCGAGGCCCGTCAACCAGGTCTGACCCTGCTCGAGGTCGTCGCGGTACGCCGTCAGGTCGAGGAGTGCACCGTTGGCCGCGTAGCTGGCGACCTGCGTGTTGCCGAGGTCGAGCACGTCGGGTGGGGTGCTCGTGGCGAGTGCCGTGCTGATCTTGGTGGTGATGCCGTCCCACTGCTGGATCTGGACGTCGACGTCGGCGCCCGTCTGCTTCGTGAACTCCTCGTTGACGGCATCGATGGTCTCGGGCGTGTAGTCGCCCGTCATCACCCAGACCGTCAGGGTCTTGCCGTCACCCTTGGTGGTGGGCACGGCCTGGGGTTCGTCGGACGAGCTGCCGCCCGTGCCCGAGCTCGAGCAGGCGGACAGGGCGAGTGCCGCGGCCAGGCCCAGGGCCCCGACCGCCGTGTAGCGTTGGATTCGCAATTTCATCTCCTCGTTCTCGAAGCGGGGATGCCGCATCGCTGTGGTCCCGGCCCGCGCTCGCACAAGCGTCGGGTCGGGAATGCGGCACGGGCCGAGGCCCTCGCCGCCTCCGGGGGTGGACCCCCGAGGTCTGTGGTGGGGCGGTCGCCCCGGGCGAGCCGGGCACCGGGCGTGCCGACGCCGGGCGTGCCGACGCCGGGCTCACGTCAACCCCAGTTCGGCCTGCAGCACGAACGACGCGGCGCCTCGCAGGGCGAGGTCGGTGCCGCTGCCCGCGATCCGCATCGTCAGGCCGTTGCTGACGGCGGACAGCGTGCGCTGCCGGACGGTCTCGCGGGCTGCGCGCAGCATCGCGCCCTCGACCAGGTCGGCCGGGCCCGACAGCACGACCTCGTCGATGTTGAGCGCGCTGACGATGGGGGCGAGCACCAGGCCGAGCGCGCGACCGGCCTCGTGGAGGACGGCGCCGCGCGATCCCTCGTCGTGCTGTCGGAGGCGCGCCCTCAGCTGCGGGGCGGCGATGGCCTCCTCGAGGCAGCCGCGTCGACCGCACGCGCACACGTCGCCGTTCTCGTCGACCGTCACGTGCCCGATCTCGCCGGCCGAGAACTGGTCGCCCTCGACGAGCGCACCGGCGACGATCAGCCCGACCCCGACACCGTGGTCGATCGTGACGACGATGAGGCCCTGGCCCGCCGGGGACCGCCCGTCGCCGCTCTGCCCGGCTGCAGCCGGTCCGGTCGCGCCCGGTCCGGTCGCGCCCCGCCCGGTCGCATCGTTCCCGACCTCTTCGCCGAAGGTGCGGATTCCCATCGCCGCGGCGTTGGAGTCGTTGCCCACGTGGACGGGCAGACCGGTGCGGGCCGACAGTCGGGACCGCAGCGGGAGGTCGTACCAACCGAGGTGGACGGCCGTGCGCACGACGCCGTCGTGGTCGACGATGCCGGGGGTCGCGACGCCGACCCCGAGCAGCCGGCGGGACGTCCGCGAGGCGAGGTCGTCGACGAGCCGCTCGACCAGGCTCACGGCGGCCTCGCCGACGGCCCCGTCGAGTTCGACCCCGGCGCGCTCGACGACCCCGCCCCGCAGGTCGACGACGGCCCCGACGAAACGCTCGGCGCTCGACAGGTCGACCGTGACGATGTGGAAGGCGTCCGACTCGATTCCGACGAGCGTCGCCGGCTTGCCGACCCGCGCGTCGTCGCGGACGCCGAGCTCGCGGGCGATGCCGTCGTCGATGAGTTCGGCGACGAGGGCGGAGACGGTGGGGCGCGTCAGACCCGAGCGACGCGCGAGGTCGGCTCTACTCATGGAGCCGTCGCGGTACAGGGCCTGCAGGAGGAGGGACCGGTTGTGGGCGCGGACCGGCGGCTGCTGCTGCCGGGTGATCGTCGTGCTGGTCACGGGCGCGTCCTCTCGTCTCGGCATCGTCGCCGACCTCGGACCCGGTGAGAGGGCCCGTCGGCAGCGGTGCCGGGTGGCGTCGCCGTGGTGGCGTGCCGTTAGTAAATGGGCCTTACAAACACGTGTCAAGGTGCGTGGCGGCGAGTTTACGCACACGAAACACCGGCGGTCAACACCCGAAACACGGCGACCCACGGGCCGCGACCCCTTGCCGCGACCAGGTTCGTAAGCTTTACTAACAAACATGTCCACGCTCGCCACCGTGTCCGTCGCCGCGCCTCACGGCGCCGTCGGCGGTGCGCCGGCGGGACCGTCCGCAGCCGGGTCGACGGAGTGGCCGTGAGGGTCGGCCTCGACATCGGCGGCACCAAGATCGACGCGGTCGTCGTCGACGGGTCCGGAGCCCCCGTCCATCGCCTCCGCCTGCCCACGGGGTTCGGCCCCGATGCCGTGCTGACGAACGCGGCCACGGCGGTCGCCTCGTTGGCGGGCCGCTCCGGCGTCACCGTCGAGGCCTTCGAGTCGGTCGGCGTCGGCATCCCCGGCCTCGTCGACGGCACGACGGGTCGCGTGCGGCACGCCGTGAACATCGGCTTCGACGACGTCGCCGTGGGGCCGACGCTGAGCGCCCGGCTCCGGGTCCCGGTCCGGGTCGAGAACGACGTCAACGCGGCCGCGCTCGGCGCGTACCTCGCCATGTCGCTGTCGGGGTCCGTCGGCTACCTCAACCTCGGCACCGGCCTCGCTGCCGGCCTCGTCGTCGACGGCGAACTCTGGCGCGGCTCGCGGGGCGTCTCGGGCGAGATCGGTCACGTCCCCGTCGACCCCGGGGGCGAGCTCTGCCCCTGCGGGCAGCGCGGTTGCCTCGAGACCGTCGCGGCCGGTGCCGCGGTGTCCCGTCACTGGCCGACGGAGGGGGCGTACCCGGCCGTGGCGCTGTTCGCGGCGGCCGACGCCGGCGACCCCGAGGCCGTCCGCGTGCGTGCCGACCTCGCGGCGGGGGTGGCGGCCGCGGTGCGCCTCCTCGTCCTGACGACCGACGTGGACTCCGTCGTGATCGGCGGCGGGCTCAGCAACCTGGGTCGCCCCCTGCTCGACGACGTCGCCGGGGTGCTCGACCGGTGGGCGGCGGGGTCGCCCTTCCTCGCCTCGCTCGAGCTGTCGTCGCGCATCGAGCTGCTGCCGCCGGGGTTCCCCGTGGCGGCCGTCGGTGCCGCGACGATCGGCGCCCGCGGACCCGCGACGGCCGTCGCCGCCGCCCTCTGACCGCCACCACGGCCTGCCCCCACGTCGCCACGTCGCCACACCGCCACACCGCCACACCGCCACACCGCCACGAGATGGTCACAGCACCAGGAGAAAACCTGGTGCTGTGACCATCTCGCGGTGCGGTGTCCGCCGGTGCGGCGCTACGCCCGGGCCACCCGCAGCGTCACGATCTCGAACGGGCGCAGCGTCAACTCGACCGCGGAGCCCGACGCCCACCGACCGGCCCCGGCCGTGCCCGACGCCAGCTCGCGCTCGATGAGGTCGGTGCGCCACGCCTCGCCGAACCCGCTGTCGGCGTCGACCGTGACGGTGGTGGCCGCCCGAGCACCGCGAGCCTCGTAGAGCCGCACGATCAGGTCGCCCGACCGATCCTCGGCCAGCTTGACCGCCTCGACCAGCACGGCCGGCGACGACGACGACACCAGCGGAGCGACCGCGGCGCCCGACGACCCCTCGACCCGTCGGACGGGCAGGTTCATGCGGTAGCCCGCGGTCGCGGCGTCGAGCACGTCGGGCGCGACCCGCACGGACGAACGCAGCACGTGCCGCCCCTGGTCGGCGTGCGGGTCGGGGAACGTCGGTGCCCGCAGCAGCGACTGGCGCACGAGCGTCGTCGTGCCGCCGTCGCCGCCCTCGGCCGTGTCGCGGGTGCTCCGCGTGATGTCGTGGCCGTAGGTGGCGTCGTTCGCCACGGCCACGCCGAAGCCGGGCTCGGCGACGTGCACCCAGCGGTGCGCGACCGTCTCGAACCGGGCGAAGTCCCACGACGTGTTCTGGTGGGTCGGGCGCTGCACGTGACCGAACTGCACCTCGGAGGCCGCCCGGTCGGCGTGCACGTCGAGCGGGAACGCCAGCTTGAGCAGCTTCTGCCGCTCGTGCCAGTCGACCTCGGTCTGCACGTGCAGTTCGCCCTCGCCGTCGTCGAGCCACCAGCGCTGCACGATGGTCGAGTCGCCGACGCGGCGGGTCACGACGAGCGCCCCGCCGTCGACGACGACCGACTCGGCCTCGACCAGGTCGGTGCGGACGTTCTTGTAGGCCTGGTCGACGTCCCAGGCGTCCCACTGGTTGGGGGTGTCGCGGAAGAGCTGCAGCAGCCCGAGCCGGGCCCCCGGGGCGACGAGGTCGCGTCCCGACGTGGCGTCGACGAGCGAGGCGACCAGGCCGTCACCGTCGAACACCGCACGCACCAACCCGTTGTCGAGCACCCAGCCGCCGTCGGAGGTGACCGGTGCCACCGACCCGACCCCCGCCTCCTGGGCCCGTCCCGCGGCCGACCCGGCCGCGGCGTCGACCCCGGCCGACGGGACCGGCCCGGCGTTGAACGTGGTCGTCGCCGACCCCGTCCCCGCCAGCGCCCGCTGGGCCGAGCCGATGATCGCCTCGAGCTGCTCGGCGACCCGCGCGTAGTGCCGCTCGGCCTCGTGGTGCACCCACGCGATCGACGACCCGGGCAGGATGTCGTGGAACTGCTGGAGCAGCACGACGTGCCAGATCTCTTCGAGCTCGTCGTAGGGGTAGTCGAGCAGGCCGCGTGCGGTCGCCGTGGCGCTCCACAGCTCGGCCTCGCGCAGCAGGTGTTCGCTGCGACGGTTGCCCTGCTTGGTGCGAGCCTGCGACGTGTACGTGCCGCGGTGGAACTCGAGGTACATCTCGCCCGACCACACGGCCGGGTCGGCCAGCTCGGCCCGTGCCTGCGCGAAGAAGGAGGCGGGGGTGCCGACGGTCACGCGGGGCGAGCCCTCGAGGTCGCCGGCCCGGCGCGCGGCCGCCATCATCTCGCGGGTCGGGCCGCCGCCGCCGTCACCCCAGCCGAACGGGACGATCGAGACGTTCGAGAACCCCTTCTCGGCGTAGCCGCTCTCGGCGTGGGCGAGCTCGGCCGGCGAGAGGTCGGAGTTGTACGTGTCGACGGGCGGGAAGTGCGTGAACACGCGACTGCCGTCGATGCCCTCCCACAGGAAGGTGTGGTGCGGCATGCGGTTCGTCTCGTTCCAGGACTCCTTCTGCGTGAAGAACGAGCTGGCGCCGGCCGCTCGGGCGATCTGAGGCATCGCCCCGGTGTAGCCGAATGAGTCGGGCAGCCACACCTCGTCGTTGTCGATGCCGAACTCCCGGAGGAAGAACCCCTTGCCCGCGACGAACTGCCGGGCGAGGGCCTCGCCGCCGGGCATGTTCGTGTCGGACTCGACCCACATGCCGCCGACCGGCACGAACCGCCCCTCGGCGACCTTCTCGCGCACCCGCGCGTAGAGCTCGGGGTAGCGCTCCTTCAACCAGGCGTACTGCTGCGCGCTCGAGGCGGCGAACACGAAGTCGGGGTCGTCGTCCATCAGGGCGACGACGTTCGAGAAGGTGCGGGCGACCTTGCGCTGGGTCTCGCGGACGGGCCAGAGCCAGGCCGAGTCGATGTGCGCGTGGCCGGTCGCGACGACCCGGTGCGCGCTCGCGTTCGCCGGTGCCGCGAGCACGTCGGCGAGCGCGGCACGCCCGGCTGCCGCGGTCCCCGCGACGTCCGCGTGGTCGACGACGTCGCACATCCGGTCGAGCGCCCGCAGGATCTCGTGCCGTCGAGGTGACGTGAGCTCGAGGGTGCGCATCAGCCCGACGAGGGTCCAGACGTCGCGGTCGAGTTCGGCGACCACCTCGTCGCGTTCGGCCAGCACGATGCTGCGCAGGGCGTAGATCGGGGCGTCGCCCGCGGTCTCGGGGTCGCCGAGCGGTGTCTCGCCGTGGAAGTCGTCGCCACCGATGTCGGGGTTCGACGCGGCCTCGACGTAGACGTCGATCGTGCTGCCCGGGGTGACGCCCGCGCCGATCGCCGTCAGGGGCACGTAGCCGTTGTACGGCTCGATGGCCTTGACGATCGTGCCGTCGGGTCGCCAGACGAGGCCCTCGGCCTGGAACCCGGGCTGCCTGATGCTGAAGCCCAGGTCGACGACGAGTTCGAGGGCGGTCGCCGGGTCGGTGCCGAGGTCGTCGGGGACCGTCCCCGTGACGTGGAACCACGTCGTGCCCCACGGCCTGCTCCACGGCGAACCGACGGCGAACGGCTCGAACGTCTGCGAGACGGCCTCGGCGAAGGGGACCGGCTCACCCGGCGCCTCCCAGGCCGTGATCGTCAGCGGGACGGCCCGACGGTAGACCGCCGGGGTGATGCGGTCGCGGACGAAGCGGTCGATGCGGGCCTCGACGAGGACGGTGTTGTCGTGCATGGGATCAGTCTCCTGACGGGCGCGCCGGGGCGCACGGTGGGGCGGGTCGTTCTGTGGACCGGGAGGGCGGCGGGGGCACTGGTGGGGAGGCGCCTCACCCCTTCACGGCGCCGGCCAGCGCGTTCGAGCCGCCGAGGGTCCGCGAGACGAGGACGTACAACGCGATGACGGGTACCGAGTAGACGATCGAGAACGCCGCCAGCTGGCCGTACGCCACCGAGCCGTACTGCCCGAAGAAGTTGAAGATGCTCACGGCCGCCGGCTGCTTGTCGGGGCTGAGCAGCAGCACGAACGGCACGAAGAAGTTCCCCCACGCCTGGATGAACACGAAGATGAACACCACGGCGATGCCCGGCCGCATGAGCGGCACCACGATGCGCGTCAGGGTCGAGAACATCGAGGCCCCGTCGGTCCACGCGGCCTCCTCGAGCGAGATCGGCACCGAGTCCATGAAGTTCTTCGCCATCCAGATCGCCATCGGCAGGCTGGTCGCGGCCAGGAAGAACACCGTGCCGCCGATCGAGTCGATCAGGTTGAGCGAGACGAACAGGCTGTAGACGGGCACCATCATCGCGGTGATGGGCAGGCCGGTGCCGAAGAGGATGCCGTAGAGGAACGGCTTGTTGATGCGCATCCGGTACCGCGAGAGCGGGTACGCCGCGAGGATCGCCACGACGACGGTCACCAGGGCGCAGCCGCCCGACACGATGAGGCTGTTGGCGAGCGGGACGAACGAGATCTCGGGCGTCAGCACGGCGGTGAAGTTGTCGAGCGTGAACTGTGACGGCACCTTCGCCGACAGCGTGGCCGACGGGTCGAACGATGCCAGCAGCAGCCAGGCGAGCGGGACGGCGAAGCAGATCGCGATGACGATCAGCACGGCGTTCGAGACGGCCTTCATGCTGCGGCCGCTGGGTGAGGTCATGGCCATGGTCAGTCGACCTCCGGTTTGAGGGCCCTGATGTAGATGATCGAGAAGACCGCGCCGACCAGCAGCATGATCGTGGCGATGGCGGTCCCGAAGCCGAGCTGCGAGAACTGGAAGGCCTCTTGGTAGGCCAGGATCGGCAGGGTCGTGCTGTTCACGCCGGGTCCGCCGCCCGTCATCACGTAGATCAGGGTGAAGACCGAGAGCGTCTGCAACGTGGTCAGCATGAGGTTGGTCGAGATGCTGCGTCGGATGACCGGCAGCGTGATGAAGACCAGGCGTTGCCAACCGGTGGCGCCGTCGACCTCCGCCGACTCGGTGATCTCGGGGGGCACCTCCTGCACCGCCGCCGAGTAGACGAGCATCGAGAACGCGGCACCGCGCCAGACGTTGGCGAGGATCACCGAGAGCATCGGCATCGCGTAGAGCCAGTTGGCGCCCGTGATGCCGAACCACGACAGGACCGTGTTGAGCGTGCCCGCGTCGTTGAAGAACGCGTACGCCGCGAAGGCGGCGACGATCTCGGGCAGCACCCACGCGGCGATGACGAACGTGCCGACGATCGAGCGCACGACCTTGTGGCCGTTCCGCATCAGTAGCGCGAGCCCCAGGCCGACGACGTTCTGGCCCACCACGGCCGAGAAGAAGACGAAGGCGAGCGTCAGCAGCACCGACTTCGGGAAGTCCGGGTCGGCGAACAGCTCGGTGTAGTTGCGGAACCCGATGAACTCCGAGCCGCCGGCGGCGTAGCCGGTCAGCGAGGCGTCGGTGAACGAGCCGTAGAAGCTCGAGATGACGGGCCCCAACAGGAACAGGGCCAGCAGGACGAAGGCCGGGACGAGCGGCAGGGTGCGGGCGCCGGTGCGCAGGGCGCGCGCCTTCGAGGCCCCCGCCCGGCGACCCGGCTTCTCGCCGTGGGGCCCGGGGCCGGGCCCGGAGGCCCCCGGTCGGCCGCCCTCACGGCCGACCGGGGTGGGGGCGATGGTCGCCATGTGGCTAGTCCCCCGCCTTCTGCGTCTGGTCCTCACCGACGATGCCGACCAGCTGGTCGTCGAAGGCGGCGGCCGCCTCCTCGGGGCTCTGCTGGCCCGTCATGACGGCCTCCATCGCGACGGTGATCTCGTTCGAGATGCGGCTGTAGTCGGTGGTCGCCGGACGGAAGTGCGTCACCGGCACGATCGACGAGAAGAACTCGAAGGTCGGGTTGCTACCGACGTACTCGGGGTCCTCGGCGACGTCGCTGCGCACCGCGATCTGGCTGGCGGCGATGTCGTAGCTCTGCGAACCGTCCTTGTCGAGGGCGTCGGCGATGAACTCGAACGCCTTGTCGGGGTTCTTGGTCTTCGAGCCGACGGCCAGCGTCCAGCCGCCCGACATGCTCGTCGCACCCGGCTTCGCACCGTCCTGGGTGGGCATGGGCGCCTGGCCCATCACGTCGTTCCACTCGGGCCACGGGTTGGTCCCGGTCTCGAGCCAGGTGCCGCTCATCCACGAGCCGTCGAGGGCGATGGCGAGCTTGCCCTGCGGGAGCCATTCCCCACCGACGATGGTGGCGATGTTGGTGTCCAGCGCCTCCTCGGGTTTCGGTCCGATGCCGCCCTGGTAGACGTCCTCGATGAAGCCGAGCGAGTCGACGAAGCCCTGCGAGTCGGTGAGCCACTTGCCGGTCTCGTCGTCGTACAGGGTGCCGGTCGGCGTGCCGTACAGCAGCATCTCGAAGCCCTGCATGGTCGCGCCCTCGCCCTGCGGCTTGCCCGAGTACACGTTGAGCGGGACCACGTCGGGCACCTTCGCCTTGACCGTCTCGGCCGCGTCGAGCACGTCCTGCCAGGTCTTCGGCTCCCACGGC
Source organism: Frigoribacterium sp. PhB118 (assembly GCF_003751725.1). Classification (NCBI taxonomy): domain Bacteria; kingdom Bacillati; phylum Actinomycetota; class Actinomycetes; order Micrococcales; family Microbacteriaceae; genus Frigoribacterium; species Frigoribacterium sp. PhB118. Next base: position 85,707 of record NZ_RKID01000003.1, read on the forward strand.
ACGGGCAGGCCGGCCTGCGCGAAGAGGTCCTTGTTGTACCAGAGCGCCCGGGTGTCGGTGCCCATCGGGATGCCGTAGGTCTTGCCGTCCTCGCCGACGCCGGCCTCCTTGGCGTTGTCGTAGAACGCGTCCCAGTCCTCCCACGCGTCGGTGTACTCGTCGAGCGGCAGCAGGTAGCCGGCGGCTGCGTCGCTCTTGACCTTGAAGGTGTCCTCGTACATGACGTCGGGCGCGGTGGCCGCCGACCGGTTCATCAGCGCGAGTTTGGTGAAGTAGTCGTCGTTCTGCGCCGCGATGGGCACGAACTCGACCTTCATGCCGGGGTTGGCCGCCTCGAAGGTCTTCGCGGTCTCCTTCATGTGGGCGTCCATCTGCGTGAACGTCCCGAACTTCTGGTACGCGACCTTGATGGTGTCGGAGTCGCCGCTGCCGGCGCCCCCCGAGCAACCCGAGGCCAGCAGGGCCGTGGCGACCGCTGCGGCGGCGACGGCCAGTGCGCGCTTGCGCCCCCGGACCGAGGTGAACGTGCGTGACATGGTGCTCCTTTGCTCCAGTCGCGTCGGCGCCGGGCTGCTCTGCCCGACCGCGATGCGATTACTACATCGTATGGAGTAACTCGTGTCAAGACGTCGGCCCGCATCGGTCCGGTAACGGCGCCCGAGCCGAGGAGGCGCGGGTCGGGCCCCCGCGAGGCGCGGGTCACGACCGCAGGAGGCGCGGGTCGGGACCCGAGGAGGCGCGGGTCGGCCCCGTCAGGCGCGGATCAGCAGGGCGGAGGGTCGCGGCGAGAACGTCTGGTCGAGCACGAGGCAGGCGGCTCCGACGGCCGCGACGTCGATGCCGATCGACGACTCGACGAGCCGGATCGGGTGCTTCGGGATCAGCGCCGGGTCGTCGCGGAGCGCGGCCGGCAGCACCGCGAGGACGTGCCGCGACAGCGGCGCCCAGAACGGGCCGCCGAAGACGACCTCGTCGAGGTCGAGCAGGTTGACGATGGTCACGAGGGCGCGCGCGAGGTGTCGGCCCGCGCCGTGCAGCACCCCGAGGGCGCCGGCGTCTCCCAGGTCGGCCTTGCCGACCAGGGCGCCGAACGCCTCGTCGATGCGGCGCATGTCGACGTCGTCCCCGCTGCGAGCCGCCTCGGCGAGCGCCTCGTCCGAGACGTCCCCCTCGAGCAGCACTCCCGTGGCCGCGGCTACCCGCACGAGGGCGTGCGGCGTGATGAGCTCCCCGACGCAGCCGATGCGCCCGCAGGTGCATCGGTGGCCGTGGTCGTCGACCATCACGTGCCCCGAGTCCCCCGCGTTCGCGCTGGCCCCGCGCAGCACGTCGCCGCCGAGCACGAGCCCGGTGCCGTAACCGGTGCCGTAGTAGACGAAGGCGAAGTCGCTGCGCTCACCCGCGCCTCCGTCGCTGAGCCAGAGCTCGGCGACCGCGCAGGCCGTGACGTCCTTCTCGAGCAGCACCGGCAGACCGGTCGCCTCGCTGAGCGCCCGACGCAACGGCACGTGCCGCCAGAGGGGCATCATCGGGGGGTCGAGCACGAGGCCGGGCCCGATGTCGACCGGGCCGGGCGAGGCGATGCCGACCCCCAGCAGCAGGTCGCGGTCGACGCCGCTCGTGACGACCAGTCCGTCGATGGCCCGTGCCATGAGGGCCACCACCTCGTCGGGTTCGCTGGCGGAGGGCGTCAACTCTCGGGCGTGGGCGACGACCGTGCCGACGAGGTCGAGCAGGACGAACGTCAGCACGGCGGGGTCGATGTGCACGCCCACGGCGAAGCGCCCGCGGGACTCGAGCTGCAGCATGGTGCGGGGCTTGCCGGGACCGCTGATGACGGTGCCGCTCTCGCGGATGAGCCCCGCCTCGATCAATCTGCGCGAGACGTTCGTCACGGCCTGGGGACTGAGTCCGGTGCGCCCGGCGATCTCGGTCCGGCTGAGGCCCGCGCTCTCCCGCCGGATGGCGTCGAGCACGACCGACCGATTGTAGCCGCCGATCGCCGGCAGGTTCGTCCCGCGGTTCATTCTCGTCATCATCCACGACGTCGGGGGGTCGCGCGCGCACCACCGCCGGTCATCCGCCCGACGGTGGTGCCCGTCGGGACGCCCCGTTACCCTGAACGCATGTCTGGACTGCGCCTCGAAGAACTGTCCGCCGCCACCGTCGTCGCGGCCAACAACCTCACCCTCAAGCCGGGGCAAGAGCAGTTCGTCGCCCCCGTCTCGCACTCGATCGCCGAGGCGTACGTCAACCCGACCACCGCCTGGCCCCGCGTCGTGGTCGACGACGACGACACGGTGGTCGGCTTCATCATGGGCAACTTCGACGCCGAGGCCGACGACGAGGCGCTGCGCAGCTGCATCTGGCGCATCAACGTCGAGGCCGACGCCCAGGGTCGGGGCATCGGCCGGTTCGCCGTGCACGCCCTCGCCGACGAGGCCCGCAGCCGCGGCTTCGACCGGGTCACCGTCATCTACGAGCCGGGTGACGACGGGCCCGAGGACTTCTTCCACCACATCGGCTTCGAGGTCATCGGCGAGACGCCCTACGGCGAGCACGTCGCGGGCCTGACCCTGGCGTCGTCGCAGGTCTGAGCCGGCACCGCGTGAGGTCGACGTCGTGACCCCGGGCGCCTCCGCCCGCGGCGGCGAGCCCGCGCCGCACCCCGGCCCCGACCCCGGCCCCGCGCCCGCCCCCGACGACTTCGTCTCGCAGGTCGTCGCCGTCGTCGAGTCGATCCCGCCGGGCCATGTGATGACCTACGGGTCGGTCGCCGCCGCCCTCGGGTCGCGGGCCTCCCGTGCCGTCGGCCAGGTGATGGCCTACGCCGGGGCCGACCTGCCCTGGTGGCGGGTGATCCGCGCCTCGGGCCACGCCCCGCGCGACCACGAGCAGCGCGCCCTCGAGCAGTACCGGGTCGAGGGCACGCCTCTGCTGTGGAGCCGGTCGGGCACCTTCCGCGTCGATCTGGAGCGCGCCTCCCACCGCCCCTGACCGGGCCGAGACTCAGGGCCGGGCCGACGGCTCGTGGCCGGAACGGGCGAGTTCGACGACGACGGTCGTCCACGGCCGCCCGCCTCCCCCGGCGCCGCCCGCCGTCGCCCGGGTCGCCTCAGCGCGTCCGGTCGTAGGGGGTCGTCGTCGACACGGCGACCAGACCCGACCGCTCGAGGATCGGACGCGAGTCGTCGGTCGAGTCGCTGTGCACGAGGGTCTTGCCCTGCGCGAGGGCGGAACGCGCGCGCGCCGCGGTCAACGCCCGGTAGATGCCCCGGTGGCGGTACGCCTCGAGCGTGGCGCCGCCCCAGATGCCGACGAAGTCCGTGCCGGGGACGGGTTCGAGCCGGCCTCCGCTGACCATCCGGCCGTCGACCTCGGCGACCCAGAGCTCCATGCCGTCGCCACGGCCCAACCGGGACAGCAGCGCGTCGGCCATCCGCGCGTCGACCGCCTCGCCGAACGCCTCGTCGACCATCGCACTCATCGCCCGCACGTCCGCCTCGGTGGTTACCCGACGCACCGTCACGCCCTCGGGCACCTCGCCGAGGTCCGCGAGCGCGGCGAGCGGCCCGATCATGATCGACTCGGGCTCGCCGGCTTCGAAGCCCGAGGCCACGAGCGCGTCGTGGAGCCCGGGGGCACGGTCGTGCCCGCGGGTCTTCCACTCGACCCGGGTGATCTCGTCGTCGGCGTCGAAGTGCTCGACGGCGGCCACCACCAGCGCGCGGACCGCGTCGGCGTCCGCGTCGCCGAGGTCGCGGTAGGTGACGAACCCGCGACCACCGGCGAAGGTGACGAGCCGCAACGGACCGTGGCGGGTGACCGCGATCGCGCTCGGCGTCTCGGCGTCGGTGCGGAGTTGCTCGTCGTAGGCCTGCAGGTAGCTCGTCGCGTCGGTCATCGAGGCCACGCTAGCCGAGCCCGGACGGCAGGCGGGGCCCGCCGTCCGGGCCCCGCCTCACACGAGCGAGTCGCGCCACGCGGCGTGGAGCTGCGCGAAGCGGCCGGTGCCCGCGATCAGGTCGTCGGGGGTGCCGTCCTCGACGATCTTGCCGTGCTCCATCACGAGCACCCGGTCGGCGATCGCGACCGTCGACAGGCGGTGCGCGATGATGACCGCGGTGCGGTCGGCGAGCAGCGTCTGCAGGGCCTCTTGCACCATGCGCTCGGACGGGATGTCGAGCGACGCGGTCGCCTCGTCGAGGATCAGCACGCTCGGGTTCGCGATGAACGCCCGGGCGAACGACAGCAACTGGCGTTGCCCGGCCGACACCCGGCCGCCGCGCTTGTTCACGTCGGTGTCGTACCCGTCGGGCAGGGCCTCGATGAACTCGTGCGCCCCGACCGCCTTCGCCGCCCGCACGATCTCGTCGCGCGTCGCGTCGGGCTTGCCGAGCGAGATGTTGTCGGCCACCGAACCCGAGAAGAGGTACGCCTCCTGCGTCACCATGACGATGGCGCGGCGGAGGTCCTTCGGGTGCAGGTCGCGCAGGTCGACGCCGTCGAGCGTCACGGCACCGCGCGTCGGGTCGTAGAAGCGCGAGATGAGCTTCGCCAACGTCGACTTGCCGGCCCCCGTCGACCCGACGAGGGCGATGGTCTGCCCCGCCGGCACATGGAGGTCGAAGCCGGGCAGCACGACCGTGTCGGCGTTGTAGGCGAACTCGACGTCGTCGAAGTGCACCTGCCCCTTGGCGTCCCACAGGTCGACCGGGCGCGTCGGGTCGGGCACGCTCGGCTGCTCCTCGAGCACGCCCGAGATCTTCTCGAGCGCGGCGGACGCCGACTGGTAGCCGTTGTAGAACATGGCCATCTCTTCGGCCGGGTCGAAGAACCGCTTCGCGTAGAGCGCCACCGCCAGCAGGGCACCGATCTCGAGCGAGCCGTCGATCACCCGGAAGCCGCCGAACAGCACGACCGCCGCAAGGGTCGCGTTGCCGATGAGCACCAGGCCCGGGTCGAAGGTGCCGAACAACGTGAACACCTTCGAGTTGGCCTGCCGGTAGTCCTCGACGTGACCGGCGTACTCCTTCTCGTTGCGCGCCTCCTTGCGGAAGGCCTGCACGGCACGCATGCCCGTCATCGTCTCGACGAAGTGCACGATGACGCGGGCGCTCGTGACGCGCGTCGCCCGGAACAGCTTCTGCGAGCGCACCTGGAACCACCGGGTCAACGCCACGAGCGGCACGAGGGCGACGGCGAGGACGAGGCCGCTCTGCGGGTCGAGCGCGACCAGGGCGACGGCGGTGAAGACCATGTACAGCAGGCCCGACACGAGCTGGTTGATGCCCGAGTCGAGCAGCTCGCGGATCGAGTCCAGGTCGCTCGTCTGGCGCGAGATGATGCGGCCCGACGTGTACGTCTCGTGGAACTCGAGGCTGAGCCGCTGCGTGTGCAGGAACAGCCGCTTGCGCAGGTCGAACAGGATCGCCTGGCTGATGCGCGCCGACAGCACCGTGTACTGCGCCATCAGCACCGCACCGATCACGCCGGTCACCAGGTAGGCGACCACGACGAGGATCGCCGGTGCCCAGTCCTGGTCGTCCATCAGGGCCGGCAGGGCGGTGTCGATGCCGATCGCGATCAGGGCCGGCCCCGCGACCTGCGAGGCCGTGCTGATCACGACGACGACGCCCATCAACGCGAGTCGCCAGCGCAGCGGGTGCACGAGCGAGCCGAGGAGGCGCAGCGACCGACGGCGGAGCCTCTTGCTTTCGTCCTTGGTGAAGTTCTCGCGCTCCTCGCCGCGGACGCCCTGCGTCGTCGAACCCTGCTCGGCGCGCTTCTCGGCCGGCGTGCGGCCGTCCAACGCCTCGCGCTCGACGGGGCCGTCGGCGACCGCCGGACGATCGGGACGGTCGTCCTCGAGTGTCGTGTCGGTCATGCGAGCACCTCCTCTCGGGTGGTGGTGGAGTCGTCGTCGAGCGACGAGATGACGTAGCGGTAGTGCTCGTTGCTCGCGATGAGGTCGGAGTGCCGGCCCACCGCGGTGACCGTGCCGTTCTGGAGCAGCGCGACCCGGTCGGCCAGGGTGACCGTCGACGGCCGGTGCGCGACGATCAGGGAGGTCGTGGACGCGAGCACGCGTCGCAGACCGGCCTCGACCCGCGCCTCGGTGTCGACGTCGAGGGCCGACAACGGGTCGTCGAGCACCAGCACGGCCGGGCGCGCAGCGATGGCGCGTGCCAGCGCGAGGCGCTGACGCTGGCCGCCGGACAGGCTGAGGCCCTCTTCACCCACGCGGGTGTCGACGCCCTCGGGCAGCCGCTCGACGAAGTCGGCCTGCGCGATCTCGAGTGCCTCGCGCATCACCCGGTCGGCCTCGTCGGCGTCGTCGGCGAGGTCGGGGCGACCGAGCAGGACGTTGTCACGGACGGACGCACTGAACAGCGTCGCGTCCTCGAACGCCATGCCGATGTGACGGCGGAGCTCTTCACGGCTGAGGTCGCGGACGTCGACACCGTCGATCAGGACCTGCCCGCCGGTGACGTCGTAGAGCCGGGACACGAGCGACAGGAGCGTCGTCTTGCCCGAACCGGTGAGACCGACGAGGGCCATCGTCTCGCCGGGCTCGACGACGAGGTCGACCCCGTTGACGAGGTCGGAGAACTGGGCCGGCGAGTCCTGGTAGCGGAAGTGCGTGCCCTTGAACTCGAGTCGACCGTGGGGTTCGGCGATCGTCGCCGGGTCCTCGGGGTCGGTCACCGTGTTCTCGCTGTCCATCACCTCGAAGTAGCGGTCGACGGCCGTGCGGGTGTCGAAGGTCATCGAGAGGAGGAAGCCGATCGACTCGACCGGCCAGCGCAGCACGGTCGCCGTCGCGAAGAAGGCGAAGAGCTGGCCGACGGTCAGCTGGCCGTCGGCGGCCAACCAGACGCCGCCGAGCAGACAGAGCGCGAAGGCGACGTCGGGGACGAGCAGCAGCCAGAGCCACAGCTTCGAGATGGCCTTCGCCTTCTCGATCTCGGTCCCGCAGAGGTCCTCGGCCTGCTTGGCGAACTCGCGCAGCGAGTGCTTGCCGCGACCGAAGGCCTTGAGCACGCGGATGCCGTGGACGCTCTCCTCGACGCTGGTCGCCAGGTCACCGACCTGATCCTGGCTGCGGCGGGCGACGACCGAGTAGCGCTTCTCGAACGCGAAGCTGACGAAGAAGACGGGCAGCGACGCCACGAGGAAGACGAGGCCGAGCACCCAGCTGTACGAGAACAGGACGACGAAGCCGACGACGATCGTGAGCACGTTGACGACGAGCAGGACGACACCGAACGCGAGCCAGCGGCGGATGAGGCTCAGGTCGCTGACCGACCGGCTGAGCAGCTGACCGCTCTGCCAACGGTCGTGGAACGCCACCGGCAGGTCTTGCAGCTTGGCGTAGAGGGCGTTGCGCATGGTCGCCTCGACGTGTGTGCTCGGTGTGAGCACCAGGCGACGGCGGGCACCGATGAGGATCGCCTCGGCCACTCCGAGGCCCAGCACGACGGCGAACGCGGGCCAGACCTGCGATCGGTCACCGCTCGACAGGGGGCCGTCGACGAGCAGTTGCAGGACGAGGGGGATCAGCAGGGCGACGACGGCGGCGAGCAGGGCCGCGACCATGCCCAGCACGATGCGGGGCAGGGCCGGCTTGACGTAGGGGTGGAGCCGCACGAGCGACTGCACCGTCGAGGGGCGCTTCGCCGGGTCGGGCGGGCGTGCGGACGAGGACTTCTGAGACATGGGTGATCCAAGTGTCGTGATCTGGCACGGGCGACCGAACGGAGCGGTGACCCGTGGTGGAGAAGGTGGTGCGGCGACCGTCCGGGGAGGACGCGCGGTCCCGCGATCGCGCCCGGAGACGTCGGCGGGCGGTGTGTCGGAGGGGTGCCGGTGGGCGGCGGACCGTCTCGTCTAGACGATCGGCGCCGGGCTCGGAGACGCCGAGGAGGCGCGACCCACGCGAGCACCGTCGGTGGCCGTGCCCACCGTGGTCAGTGTCGTCGTCGTCATCAAGTCCTCCTGAGTGTCGTCATCCGTCCGTGCGGTCGTGTCCGACCGGCTGTGAGCAGCCTTACAGGATATGCGTGCCGTCGACTCCGCCGCAAGACGGAACGGTTCGGAATCGTGGACGACGCGACGCGCGCCTCCGGGGCCCCGGCCGACGGCGACCTAGTGGAAGAAGTGGCGCTCGCCCGTGAAGTACATGGTCACGCCGGCGGCCTTCGCCGCGGCCACGACCTCGTCGTCGCGGATCGACCCGCCGGGCTGGACGACCGCGGCCACGCCGGCGTCGAGCAGCACCTGCAGGCCGTCGGCGAAGGGGAAGAACGCGTCGGACGCCGCGACCGACCCGGCGGCACGCGCACCGGCGCGGTCGACCGCGAGGTGGCACGAGTCGACGCGGTTGACCTGGCCCATGCCCACCCCGACGGACGCGCCGCCCGAGGCGAGCAGGATCGCGTTCGACTTGACGGCGCGCGAGGCCTTCCAGGCGAATTCGAGGTCGGCTCTCGTCGAGGCGTCGGCCTCGTCGCCGGCGACGAGGGTCCAGCCGTCGGACGTGAAATCGTCGAACCGGTCGGCGTCCTGGACGAGCAGACCACCCGAGATCTGCTTGACCTCGCGCGCCTCGCGGGTGAAGTCGGTGGGCAGGGTCAGCAGGCGGATGTTCTTCTTCGCGCTGAGGATCTCGACGGCCTCGGGGTCGAACGCCGGGGCGATGACGACCTCGGTGAAGATGTCCGCGACGGTCTCGGCCATGGCGCGGGTCACCGGGCGGTTGGCCGCGATGACGCCGCCGAACGCGGAGACGGGGTCGCACGCGTGCGCCCGCTGGTGCGCGTCGGCGATGGCGTCGACGGCGTCGGGCGAGGCCACGGCGATGCCGCACGGGTTCGCGTGCTTGATGATCGCGACGGCGGGCTCGTCGAAGTCGTAGGCAGCGCGCAGGGCCGCGTCCGCGTCGACGTAGTTGTTGTACGACATCGCCTTGCCGTGCAGCTGCGTCGCCTGCGCGATGCCGTGCGCCCCGGGCGTCGCGTAGATCGCGGCGGCCTGGTGGGAGTTCTCGCCGTAGCGGAGGGTGTCCTGCAGCTCGGCCGAGACGGTGACCGTGGGCTCGAAGCCGGCCCGCGCCTCTTGCTCGTCGACGACGGACGAGGAGGCGCCGGTCGCCGCGGCGGACGCGTCGGCCTCGGCGCGCACACCCACGTGTGCGGCGAAGTACGCCGCGACTGCCGTGTCGTACGCGGCCGTGTGGGCGAAGGCCTCGCCGGCCAGGCGCTGACGCTGGGCCAGGGTCGTGCCCCCCAGCGTGAGCGCCTTCTCGATCTGCGGGTAGTTCGTCGGCGAGACGACGATCGCGACGTTGGCGTGGTTCTTCGCGGCGGCCCGGACCATCGCGGGGCCCCCGATGTCGACGTTCTCGATGACGGTCGGCACGTCGGCACCCGAGGCGACGGTCTCGACGAACGGGTAGAGGTTGACGACGACGAGCTCGAACGCGGCGATGTCGAGTTCGGCCAGCTGCGCCTCGTGCGACTCGAGCCGCAGGTCGGCGAGGATGCCGGCGTGCACCGCGGGGTGCAGCGTCTTGACGCGGCCGTCCAGCGACTCGGGGAACCCGGTGACGCTGCTGACCTCGGTGACGGCGTGGCCGGCGTCGCGGATGGTCTGGGCCGTCGAGCCGGTCGACACGATCTCGACGCCGGAGGCCGAGAGGGCGGCGGCCAGGTCGAGCAGGCCGGTCTTGTCGCTGACGCTGATCAGGGCACGACGCACGGTCACGGCGTCACGGTCGCGGTAGAGGCTGGGGTCGATGGCGTGGCCGCTCATGCGGTGGGCTCCTGTTCGAGTGTGGTCGTTCCGTTGGCGATGTCGAGCACGGTCTGGACGAGCAGTTCGCGCTCGACGACCTTGATGCGGTCGTGCAGCGACGACTCGTCGTCGCCGGGCAGGACGGGGATGCGACGCTGGGCGAGGATCGGGCCGCTGTCGACGCCCTCGTCGACGACGATGACGCTCGCGCCCGTCTGCTCGACGCCCGCCGCGAGCGCGTCGCGCACGCCGTGCGCGCCGGGGAACTCGGGCAGGTAGGCGGGGTGCGTGTTGATGAGGTTCGGCGCGAGGGCGGCGACGACCCGTGGCGGCACGAGCCGCATGAAACCGCTGAGCACCACGAGGTCGGGCTGCCACTGCTCGATCTGGGCCAACAGCTCGTCACCCCAGGCGGCACGGTCGGCGAAGTTCGAGAAGGCGACCGAGAAGGTCGGCACCCCGAAGTGCTCGGCGTGCTCGAAGCCGTCGGCCTCGCGGTCGGCGCCGACGGCGACCACCCGGGCGGGGTACTCGGCGTCGCTCGCGGCCTCGAGCAGAGCCCGGAGGTTCGAGCCGCCACCGGAGATGAGCACCACGAGCTTCAGCACCCGGCAAGCCTAGCGGCCCGGGCACGCGCACCGGGGGGGGGGCGGTCGGCGGTCCGTCGGACGACGGCGTCAGCGCGTGATGCCCTCGATGCGCTCGGTGTCGTCGCCGTCGCGCCGCAGGGTGGTCACGGGCACAGGGCCCGTCGGCGTGGTGTCGTCGACGACCGGGTCGTCGTGCCACTTCGCACCGGAGCCGTCCGGCGTCGTCTCGGCTCGATCACCCGCGAACCTCGGTGGCGTCACGACCATCGCGAGCACGCCGGCGACGGCGAACTCGAGCGCCGCGAACCCGCCGACCAGCAGCGGGTCGGGTCCGACGTCGGTCAGGCGTCCGGGCCCGGCCGAGCCGGAGGCCGCCCAGGCGAGCAGGCCGAGCAGCGCTCCCCCGACGACCCCGCCGACGACCGCGACGACGATGCGACGGACCAGGTCGTCGACCCCGTACCCGGCGAGCATCCGTTGCAGCCGCGGCCTCAGGAGGGTCGCGCAGACGTACGCGGCGACGACCGGGACCAGCAGCCCGACGAAACCGAACGTCAGGTCGGCGGTGGGCAGCGCGCCGAGGAAGGGGATCGCGGGCATCGGGCCGACGGCGGTGCCCAGGGGCGAGATCGACGACCCGGTGCCGATGGCGAAGCCGGGGCCGACCAGCCACGACGCCGCCCACACGACGACGTCGGGGAGCAGGGCGAGTTGACCGAGCGTCAACGCGAGCCCTCCGAGGAACCCACCGTGCGCGCCTTCGTACAGGGTGATGATCTGGGCGTAGTTCGTCACGATCAGCACCGAGACGATCAGGGCCGACACGGCCAGGACGGCGGATGCGGCCACGGTCCCGAGCCGCAGTCCGGCGGCCGCGATGCCGGTCACCTGTCGGGGCAGTCGCGACAGGAGGCCGATCACGGCACCGGTCACGGGGTCGGCGGCCTCACCCCGACGCCGGCGCGTGACCTCCGCCATGGCCACGACGGGCACGGCGTACACGAGCGCGGGCAGGAGCGTGCCCTGCCACAACGACGGGCGTGCGAGCTCGTGCTGCGCGGAGGCCGCCAGGGCGAGGGACAGCAGGGCGAAGGTGCCGATGGTCACGAGCACGCCCGTCAGGCGGTGCGCGGTCTCGGCCGCGGCGCGGCCGGCGCGGATGCCCATCAGCACCGTGAGCAGGGCGAAGCCGAGCGCGGCCAGCGAGATGACGATGGGGGCGTCCGCCCCGGGGATGCCGGTCGCCGCGGCCGCGTCGGCGCTGAGCTGGACGGTCAGGTCGGCGCCGTGCCCGACGAGCCACGAATCGACGGCTGCGCGCCAGAAGACGACCCAGTCGATCTGCAGGCCGTACTGGAACGCCCAGAGCGAGGTCAGCACGACGAGGGGGATGCCGACGCCGATGGCCACGACGAGCAGGGCTTCGAGCGCGGAGAAGAGAGCGGTGACTGGGCGGTTCATCGCGAGCGACTGTACCGGTGCCGACCGGGGCCGGCCTGCTGCCCCGCCGCCCGCGACGACGACGCCGCTCCGCACCCGACGGCCCGCCCGCACGACGACGGGCGTGTCCGTCGTGGCCGGCGTCCGAGGACGACCAGCCGTGACGAACACGCCCGTCGAGGAGGCGCGGGTCGGCCCCTACAGGGAGGCGTAGACCTCGCGGAGCAGCGCCGCGGTCTCGCTCGGCGTCTTGCCGACCTTGACGCCAGCGGCTTCGAGCGCCTCTTTCTTCGCCTGGGCGGTGCCGGCCGAGCCGGACACGATCGCACCGGCGTGACCCATCGTCTTGCCCTCGGGGGCGGTGAAGCCCGCGACGTAGCCGACGACGGGTTTGGTGACGTGTGCCTTGATGTAGTCGGCGGCACGCTCTTCGGCGTCGCCGCCGATCTCGCCGATCATGACGATCGCCTTGGTGTCGGGGTCGGCCTCGAACGCCTCGAGGGCGTCGATGTGCGTCGTGCCGATGACCGGGTCGCCACCGATGCCGATGGCGGTCGAGAAGCCGAGGTCGCGCAGCTCGAACATCATCTGGTAGGTCAGGGTGCCCGACTTCGAGACCAGGCCGATGGGCCCCGAGCCCGAGATCGAGGCGGGCGTGATGCCCACCAGCGACTCGCCGGGCGTGATGATGCCGGGGCAGTTCGGGCCGATGATGCGGGTCGTTCCGCCCTTGGCCTTGGCGAGCGCCCAGAACTCGGCGCTGTCCTGCACCGGGATGCCCTCGGTGATGACGACGACGAGCGGCACCTCGGCCTCGATGGCCTCGACGACGGCGTCCTTGGCGAACGCCGGCGGCACGAAGACGATCGAGACGTCCGCGCCGGTCTCGGCGACGGCCTCGGTCACGGTGCCGAAGACGGGGAGCTCGACGTCACCGTGGGTGACGGTCGTGCCGGCCTTGCGGGCGTTGACGCCACCCACGACCTTCGTGCCCGCCTTGAGCATGAGTGCGGTGTGCTTGGTGCCCTCGCCGCCGGTGATGCCCTGGACGATGACCTTGCTGTCCTTGTTGAGGAAGATCGACATTGTTCTGTGCAGTCCTTACTTCGAAGCCAGCTCGGCGGCCTTGTCGGCAGCCTCGTCCATGGTCGCGACGACGGTGACCAGCGGGTGGGCCGCCTCCGCCAGGATGCGTCGACCCTCGTCGACGTTGTTTCCGTCGAGTCGCACGACGAGCGGCTTGGTGGCCGCGTCGCCGAGGATGCCGAGGGCGGCGACGATGCCGTTGGCGACCGCGTCACAGGCGGTGATGCCACCGAAGACGTTGACGAAGACGCTCTTGACCTGGGCGTCGCCCAGGATCACGTCGAGCCCCGCCGCCATGACCTCGGCGCTCGCTCCGCCGCCGATGTCGAGGAAGTTGGCGGGCTTGACGCCGCCGTGCGCCTCGCCGGCGTACGCGACGACGTCCAGCGTCGACATGACGAGACCTGCACCGTTGCCGATGATGCCGACCTCGCCGTCGAGCTTCACGTAGTTGAGGCCGGCGGCCTTGGCCTTCGCCTCGAGCGGGTCGGCCGCGTCGGCGTCCTCGAGCTCGGCGTGGCCGGGGTGACGGAACTCGGCGTTCTCGTCGATGGAGACCTTGCCGTCGAGGGCGACGATGTCGCCCTGCTCGGTGAGCACGAGCGGGTTGACCTCGACGAGGGTCGCGTCCTCGCCCTCGTAGACGGCGTAGAGCTTGACCAAGACGGGGGCGACCTTCTCGACGAGCTCGTCGGGGAACCCGCCGGCCTTCGCGATCTCGGTGGCCTTCGCGAGGTCGATGCCCGCGCGGGGGTCGACCTCGATGCGCGCCAACGCGTCGGGCTTCTCGACGGCGAGCTGCTCGATCTCCATGCCGCCCTCGACGCTGCAGAGCGACAGGTACGAACGGTTGGCACGGTCGAGCAGCACCGAGAAGTAGAACTCGCGGGCGATCTGGGCGCCGCCGGCGATCATGACGCGCTTGACGACGTGGCCCTTGATGTCGAGCCCGAGGATGTCCTTCGCCGCGGCCTCGGCGTCGTCCGGGGTCTTCGCCACCTTGACGCCGCCGGCCTTGCCGCGGCCGCCGACCTTGACCTGGGCCTTCACGACGGTGACGCCACCCAGCTTCTCGGACGCCGCTCGCGCCTCCTCGGGGGTGTCGGCCACGATGCCCGGCAGCACGGGCACGCCGTACTGCTCGAACAGGTCTCTGGCCTGGTACTCGAAAAGATCCACGCTGTTCTTCCAATCCGCATCGCTGCGTCGTCTCACCATGATCCGTCTCGACATCGAGCCATCTCGACATGAAGACATATGGGCCGCGGTCAGCCTAGCGGGCGACCCCAGGGGTACGCCGAGCGTGGCGTCTGCTGTGAGCATCGGGGGCCCGCTGCCGCCTGGGGAGTAGACGAGAGACACCCCGACAGAACCAGAAGACGGAGACACGCATGTCGAAAGAGAAGAACCTCGCCACGCAGGAGCGCCTCGGCGAGATCCTGACCGCCCGTGAGATCGACCGCCTCGGCGAAGGTTTCCACGCCGACGTCGTCGACCACGACCCGGCCCCCGACGCACCCGCCGGTCTCGCCGGCATCCAGGCCTTCTGGACCGAGTTCTTCGCGGCCTTCCCCGACGCCGACCTCGCGGTCGAGACCCTCGTCGCCGACGACGAGAACGTCACCGCCGTCTTCACGATCTCGGGCACGCACACCGGCACGTTCCAGGGCGCGGAGCCCACGGGCAAGTCGTTCACCGTGCGCGGCATCCAGGTCGGCCGGTTCGACGAGGACGGCCTGCTCGTCGAGCGCTGGGGCGCCACCGACGAGGCCGGCATGAAGCAGCAACTCGGTCTGGCCTGAGCCGCTCCCCCACCACCCCGCACCGCCTTCGAGAGGACACACCATGAGCGACACCAACACCCCCGCAGCATCGGGCGAGCAGCCCTACGACCAGGCCGACGAGTTCGCCGAGTCCGAGCAGATCGCGACGAACGACGCCGTGGCCGGCGAGACGGTCTTCCCCGGCGTCGGCGAGGGCAACGACGGCCCCACCGGTGGCGCGCCCCGCGAGGGCTCGCCCGAGTACGCCTCGAACGACCTCGAGGGCGACGAGATCGACCTCGACGAGACCGAGTGACCTCGGTCACCACCGTCTGACGACGCCCCCGCCGCACCTCGCGGCGGGGGCGTCGTCGCGTCACGGCTCCTCCCCCGGCCTGCGTCAGCGGGAACCGTGCACAGGAGGCGCGGTGCCGGCCTCGGCAGCCGGGGTGGCTGCCCGATCGTCGGTGCATGACATCACCAACGAAGGCCCTCGGGCCCCCCAGACGGCGCCTCGCGCTCGCCCTCGCCCTGTTGTTCTCCGTCGCCGTCGGGCTGCTCGGCCACGCTCCGGCCGCCGCCGTGACCGGCACGGGACTCGGCCCGGGCCACCTCTGGCGTGGCGACGACGTCTCGTGGCTCGGCACCTACCGACTCGACGACGGCACCCAGGCGTTCTGCCTCGAAGCCGGCAAGAGCTCGCCCGTCGGCAACCACTACGACACGACCACGGGTGGTGACGTGATCGGCGTCTCGACCGACGACCACGCGCGGCTCGCGTACATCGCCCGCACCTGGGGCGGCACGACCGACGCCGACACGGCCGCCGCGGGACAGCTCGCGGTCTGGACCATCACCGGCCTGAACGGCCACACGCAGCGGTACTACGCCGGCCGTGCCAACGAGCGGTGGCCGATCGTGCTCGAACGCGCGAACCAGATGCTCGCCGAGGCCTCGTCGGCCGCGTCGAAATCCGTCGCGGCATCGATCACCGTCGAACTCTCGGACGACGGCACCGGGCTGATCCGCCCCGACCTCACGGTCGACCGTGTGGCGGGCGGGCCGACGAGCCTCGAACCGACACATGCAGGCACGGTCACCCTGGACGGCGCCGTGTTCGCGGACGGCTCGACCACGGCCGTCGTCCGCAACGGCGAGAGCGTGTCCGTCGTCGCCACCGGTGACGCTGCCCACGTCACCGTGAACGCCTCGGTCGAGTTCGTCGACCTGCCGTACGGACGGGTGACCACGGTGGGGAACAGTCCCGCGGGCTCACAGATGATCCTCTTCTCGGGCGGGGTCGCGGCCTCCGCCTCCGAAGCCGCGAGTGTCGAGCAGCTGTCGCCCCTGCCGTTCCAGCCCACGGTGTCGACCGTCACCAGCGACACCGTGGCCGAGACCGGGACGGTCGTCACCGACCAGGTGACGCTCGGCGTGCGGCCCGGAGACGGGCTCCTGTCCGAGTGGGGTCGATACGACGACGCGGGGAGCTGGCGTCCCGTACCGGTCACGGTGCGGAGCCGCCTGCTGGGGCCCTTCCTCGCTCCGGTGGTCGAGGCCGCCGCGTGGCCGGACGACGCCCCGCTGGTCTGCGAGGTCGCCCTCGAGGTAGTCGACGGTCCGGGCACCTACTCGACGCCGGGCTGCGAGCTGCCCGCCGGCGGTTACTACACGTGGGTCGAGACCATCGATCCTGCGGACACTCCGGTCGAAGCGGGGCGTGACCGGGTGGGTTCCTGGCGCTCTCCCTTCGGCACGGCGACCGAGACGACGTTCGTGCCCTGGACGCCGACCATCTCGACCGTGGTGTCCGACGCCGAGATCGACCCCGGTGCCTGCGTCAGCGACGAACTCACCGTCGTCGACCTCCACCCCGACGTGCCCGGCGGGGTCGACGTCGAGTCGGTGCTCGTCGGACCGTTCGCCGAGGCCCCCGAGGTGGGAAGCGACCTCGGACAGATCGGCCGCCTCGACCCGGACCTGATCGTGGCCCGCGAGACCGTCGCCACCAGCGAGGACGGCACCTACGCCACGCCCTGCGTCACGCTCGAGCGACCCGGCACGTACGTCTTCCTGTTCTCGTCGGAGGGGTCGGCGGCCGCCGAGGACGGCAGCAGGATCGTGCCGGCCTTCGCCGACACCACCGTCTACCGGAGCGAGATGACGACCGTCCGACAACCGGCGCCGGCCGATGCCCCCGCGCCTCGGGCGAGGCTGGCCTTCACCGGTTCGACCGGTGGAGGGCAACCGTTGCTCGTCGCCCTCGGCATCATGGGTACCGGCTTGGTGCTCGTGACGGCGGCAGGTGCGCTGCACCTTCGGAGGCGCCGCCCGGACCGGGGCTCGGAGACTGCCTGCCGTGCGGTCGAGACCGACGCCCTGTCGTCGTTCGGCCTGGGCGAGGCGCGATGAGCCCCCGGGTGCAGGTGCCCCGAAGCGGCCCGGGCTCAACCGGCCCGGTCGAACGGCACCTGCACCCGGACGGCTCGACCGCTGCCGTCGTCCACGAGGGCGAACCCGGGCGTCGGCCGGTCGGCGAGGTCGGACTTCGTCAGCCGGAGCCCCACCTGGTCACCTTCGTTGGGCAGCTGTGGGCTGAGCACGGCGCCGCACCGGTTGTTCCTCACGTCGACCTGCCAGCCGGCCCACCCGGACAACACCTCGCCGGTCGTCCCGGCCACGACGAGTGCGCGACCGGTGTCGGGGCACGACCTGAGGAACTCCGCGAGCCACTCGCCCGCGGGGCAGTCCTTGAGGTGTTCGCCGTCGTCGATGACGAGCACGCGAGGGCCGTCGGCGTCTGCGAAGAAGGGCGCGAGGAGGGCCTCCTCGACGGTCCGGGTGGTGATCACCGCGACCACGCCGGGCAACCCCTCGAGCGCCCGCAGCGGCGATCGCCGTGGGGCGACGACGACCACTCCGATGCGCTGGGCCGTGAGCGACCGGACGACGGCTACCAGGACGGTGCTGCGCCCGCTCTTCGGGGGGCCCGTCACGACATAGCTGCCCGGGCCGTCGGCGAGGTCGGGACCCCACGGAACGAGGTCGTCGCCACCGACGCCGATCAAGGCGAAGACGCTCGCCGGGTCAGCCGCTCCCCGGCGGGACCAGGCGTCGTCGAACGAGATGGGGCCCGCCAGTTCGTCGACGCGGAAGGGCCGACGGGCGGCAGGAACATCACGGTCACGGTGAGCCGCCGACGCCGCCCGCCGTCTCAGCGCCTCGGCCTGCGCCTGCCCCGTGGCCTCGGCATCGATCAAGGCGACCTGCGTCTCGATCGAGGTCTCGGCGGTGAAGCCCCGCCCTGGGGGCAGGACGTCGGGCAGTGCCCGCGCGTTCAGACCGGCGAGGGCGTAGTCGGCCCGGTCGGTCAGGCGCAGGAGCAGCTTGTCGTCGACCAGGGCGGCGAGCCGGCCCGCGACGAGCTGCCGGTCACCCGTGACGAGCACGTGGAGCCCGACCGCGGCACCCTCACGCAAGAGCACCCCCACCTGGTCGACGAGCTTGCCGTGCTCGATCTCGGCGAAGCTGCCCGTGAACCCTTCCCACCGGTCGATCATGACGACCAGGTGCGGCAGGCGGTCCCCCTCGGGAGAGGCTCGTCGCTGCTCGACCACGCCCGCATGACCTCCCGCTGCGAACATCTGTT
The DNA here is from genome assembly GCF_003751725.1 of Frigoribacterium sp. PhB118. Lineage (NCBI taxonomy): Bacteria > Bacillati > Actinomycetota > Actinomycetes > Micrococcales > Microbacteriaceae > Frigoribacterium > Frigoribacterium sp. PhB118. Next base: position 104,030 of record NZ_RKID01000003.1, read on the forward strand.
GCCGCCGGTAGGTCTCGTCGACGAGCTTCGTCAGCAGGCGCCGGACCCGGTCGAGCTGGGTCCGCTGGACGACGGCTCCGACGTGCGGAAGGCTCTCGAGCGGCAGCAGGGCACCGCTGCCGCAGTCGATGCCGTAGAGGTGCACGTCGGCGCAGCTCGTCCGGTCGGCGAGGGAGGCCGCGACCGTGCGGAGCACCTGCGAGCGTCCCGTCCGCGGGGCGCCGACGACGAAGAGATGCCCCAGGGTCTGCAGGTCGAGCGCGGCCGGGGCCTGGTGCTGTTCGGCCGGGAAGTCCTGCCGACCGAAGGGCAGCACGGCCACGTCGCCGGGGACGCACGCGTCGACGTCCGAGCCCGTCCGGGACCCTGCCAGGTCGTCGAGCACGAGCCTGTCGGGCAAGGCGTCGAGCCACGGACGATGCGGGCGAGGAATCCCGAGACGGGTGCAGGCCGCGGCGAGCGCGTCGACGAGCTCGGCCAGGTCGGTGCGACCGACGGACTCGGTCGTCGTCCGTGGCGGCGGCTCGGCCACGACCCGCCCGAGGTCCCGCCAGTCGAGCGGACTCGACCATACCTCGGGCACGACCTCGGCCACCGCCCCGGGGCGTCGGCCACCGACACGGCCTGCCTGGAACGGGACGAGTGCACTGGCCCCCAATCGGACGAAGGCGCGACCCGGTGTCGACTTGGAGATGCCGGCCGCGTCACCCGCGTCGATGACGTCGCTGCTCTCACCTGCATCGGTCACGCGAAGGGCGATCCTCAGGTTCGTGTTCGCCCTGATGTCGCCGGTGACGACGCCCGTCGGCCGCTGCGTCGCGAGCACGAGGTGGATTCCGAGAGAACGCCCGCGCTGGGCGATGTTGACGAGGCCGGTCACGAAGTCCGGCAACTCGCGGACCATGCTGGCGAACTCGTCGATCACGATCAGGAGGCGCGGCAACGGAGGCCTCGCATCGTCACCGACCGCGCCCTCCACGTAGTCCTCGAGGTCCTTCGCTCCGGCGTCGGCGAGGAGGTGCTCGCGGCGTCGCAGCTCGGCCCCGAGCGAGTGCAACGCCCGCTCCACGAGGTGCGTGTCGAGGTCGGTGACCATCCCGACGGTGTGGGGCAGCGGCGCGAAGTCCCGGAACGCGGCACCACCCTTGTAGTCGACGAGGACGAACGTCATCGACTCGGGGGTGTTCGCGGCGGCGAGCGACGCGACCATGCTCTGCAGCAACTCGGACTTGCCGGAGCCGGTCGTGCCTGCCACGAGACCGTGCGGACCGTCCCTACGGAGGTCGAATGCGAACGGGCCGTCGAGGCTCTCTCCGATGACGACCTCGGTCGTGGGGCCCGTGCGAGCCCATCGGTCGAGTACGGCCTCGGCGGTGGGGGGTTCGAGCTGCAGCACGTCGAGCAGCCGGGAACGCGCCGGGAGCCCGCCCGTTCCGCCGCCGTCGTCGACGTCGACCACCGGGGCGACGGCCCGGGCGACGGCCTCGAACCAGCCGGCGGGCAGCAGGTCGGCCTTGACCTCGCGCACGTCGGCGGTGCGGTGCACGTCGAGGGAATGCCGCGCGAGGCCGCAGGTGACGACGGCGACGCACTCCTCGGGAAGGGATCGGCGTTCGGCGTCGACGCACACGGCGTACACGCCGACGGAGGGCCCGTCCCGCAGGACGCGGACGAGCCCGGGCAGTGCCCGCAACCGCCGCGCACCGTCGACGACGAGGACGATGTCGGTGGCCGCACGGAGGGCCCCCTGCGACTCCCGCACCGCCCGCCGGCGAGAGTCGATCTCGGCCCCGAGCTCGGCGATGCGGCGGGCGACGGTCTCGGCGTCGTTGCCGACCCAGGCGGCGGCTGGACGACCGTTCTCGGGACGGGCATGGGGGACATGGGCCAGCCAGGACCAGTCGTCGCCCGCAGCGTGTTCGGTCAGGACGACCAACCGCACGTCGCGGGGGCTCTGTGCGACGGCGAGCTGAGCCAGCATCCACGCGACGAGAGGTCTGGCGTGTTCGGATCGGCCTGCCACCCCGACGACCCCGTGGTCGGCCAGATCGACGGTGACGGGCACGTCGACCGCGGGGCGAGCGACGGTCCGACGGTGCTCGAGTTCGGCCGGGTCCTCGATGGTGACACCCGAGGGCAGATCCGCCGTGCCGATCCTGACGCGCAGGTGGTCCGGATCGTCACGACGGCGTTCCCACAACCGTGAGCGACGCCGGGCGGCGATGTCGAGCACGGTGGCGGCGTCGGGACTGAGGTGTCGCAACTCGCGCTGCAGCTGCCGCACGGCGCTCTCGGCATCCGCCGCCACCGCCTCCTTCGTGGCCTGATGGTCGGCGAGGCGTTGCCGGTGCGAGACCTTCCCGTTGCGCTTGTCGTAGAGGTGGTTGCCCATCATGACCACCGGCGACATGAGCCCGAAGGCGAGGAAGGCGACGTTCCCGAACATGCTGACCATGACGACGGCCATCAGCATCGGCGCCAGCGCCGCGACGATCGGCAGGGGCCGCTTCGCACCCTGTTGGGGTTCGGCGGGGAACCGGAACGTCGTGGTCGGCGGTTCCGGCAGGAGGCGCGGTGGGCGTGCGTGGTCGAGGGTGCCTCCCCCCTCGCTCACGGTGATCGCGGCGGACGGGTGCCCGGCCGGCGCGACGGCGAGGAGGACGTCGCCGATGGTGATGACGCAGTGTTCGTCCACGGCGGCCGTACCTCGGACGGGAACGCGGTCGACGAGCACGAGTGGCCCGCGAGCCTCGTCGTCGGACTCGGGGAAGGCGTCGACCGTGGGGGTCAGCGTGAAGCGCCCGGCGCCGTCGAGTTCGATCGTCGCGACGATCGGCGGCACCCGCACGTCGTCCAGCCTCACGCCTGCGTCGGGACCGCTTCCGAGGTGGACGAGCCCGACGTCGACGACGTGGATCGTCCCTGCCCCGCGGCCTCCGATGATGCGGATGGTGGGCAGATCGGCAGGCGAACGGAGGTGCGTCGCCGGGCCGCCGAAGCCGACGACGGCGCCGTCGAGCAGGATTCCCGAACTCATGCGCGCGGTCGGGTCGACCGGCACCCCGTCGACCGTGATGCTCCCGGGCTCAGCGGGCGGGGCGTGACCCGAGTGACCCAGTGACGACGCGAGGTGCCGCGCCACGGCGTCGACGGTGGTGTCCGGATCGACCAGGACCGAGCGGTCCGCCCGGTGGCCCGTCGGGACGTGCAGGACGGTGACGCTCAGCCTCACGTGGCGGGCACCACGCTGATGTCGTCCACGAACGCGTCGACTTCGTCGATCATGCCGAGGACGCCCTCCGGCCCGCCGACCTGGCAGGTGACGCGGAGGTCGTACGGCTCGGCCCGGAAGGCGTAGACGAGCGTGGCGTGGAGGCCGGCGTCGCCGTCGACGGCCGCGTACCGCACGCCTCGGAGCCCCTGCCCGAGACCGCTCGCCTCGACCTGCTCGACGACGGGAGGCTCGACCGCGGCCACGTCGCTGTCGAAAACCATGGCCCGGAGGGCGACATCACGATCGCCTTCGACGAACCCGTACTGGACGCGCAGCAGCGACGGAGGGGTCGCGATGTCCGGCAGGTAGAGGTACCGGCGTTCGTCCTCGGGCGACCAGCGCGCGAGGGCCGAGAGCACCTCCGTCAGCCAGGACCGGGAGGCGCGGGTCGACACCTCGGACCGCTCGGCCACGGCGCGCACGGTCGCCTTGATCCACGACCGCGGCGCGCGGTGACCGTCATGCGGCCAGGAGGTCGGAAGGGCCACCCAGGTCTCGGGGTCGTGCCCGATGAGGATGTCGAAGTCAGTGGTGGCGTCGGTGTCGGTTTCGGTCACGGTGCAGGTCGCTTTCTGTGGCAGTCGAGGGGGTTCAGGCGAGGGGCCGGTCGGTGACGAGGCGCCCTTCGGCGTCACGCCAGCGGAAGGTGCTGAGCATGGCGTCGAAGACGTCGGTGACGGCGTCGACGATGCGGGTTCGTGCGTCGATGTCGGACCCGGTGTCGGCGTCGGCGTCGCCCGGCGCGGCCGACGCATCGGTCGCTGAGCCGATGGTGAGGACGAGGGTGAGCAGTCGGTCGTCATGACCGGCGACTCGCGTGAGGACGGTCCGACGGCGGAGGGGCGTCAGGTCGGCGACCTCGTCGGGTGCGGCACGGTCGTCCTGCGCCGGGGCTTCAGCTGCGGGGTCGGTCCAGACCACCGCCGGGTCGCCGGCGAGGACGATCGGAGCCGCCCCGTGGGTGGCGACGCGTCGCAGCAGCAGCCGGTCGAGGTCGGCATGCGGAGTCCGGGTGACGGGCACGGACGCGACGACGATCGAGCACACGATGTCGGTGCCGGGCAGCGGGCCCGCACTGAGGTACGAGTCGAGCACACGGCCGTTGACGTCGGCCGCGAGCGCACGCCCGAGTGCCGACCCGAACCGCATCCGCCAGTCGTCGGGGGCCGTTCCGGTTCCGGGTGCGGGCTGGTCTCCCAGCTGCTCGGCGACGAACGCCGCTGCGTCAGGCGCGTCCATTCCACCCGGCACCCGGACGAACCCCGGAGGCACGACGATCGAATACGACGCCGCCACCGTCCCGGCCGTCCGCCCCACGTACCCCGGGCCGCTCATGACTCGCCCTCCGAGGGAAGTCCAGCCCCGGCGGGACGATACCTGTGCCAGCGCTTCCCATCCGTGCTCTTCGCGAATGTCGCATGGTCGTGCGCTCGTCGCTGATTCCGACGGCGACGCCGACCACGAATGACCTCGACGACCACCCGGATGGCACAGATGATCTGGATGACACCGGCGATCGCGGAGTCCCGCGGCCAGGTGTCGAGATCGCGGAACGGGAGAGCGAAGATGATGCCCCATACGCCTCCGACAAACCCCGTGTAGGCCACAAGCGGGACGTCGAGCGGATGCAGGCCATCGACTCCCGGTGATCGAGACAGGATGATCACCGCCGCGACGAGGCAGGCAGCCGCGGCCCAAAAGGGCAGGGACGAACCAACGAACGGTGGCCAATTGTCTGTCGTGTAGAAGAGTGGTCCCCCATCGGGGTTCAAACGACGCGCGTCGCCGCGTCCGCCACCCTGTACTTGCAGCGTGATCCGCGTTCCCTGAACGGTGCAGAACGGGACCATGGCCGAAAGCAGGAGGAGCGCGCTCAAAGTGACGCCAAACGGTCCTCGCTCAGTCCTCCGTCGGCCCCCCGCGCGTCGTCTCGCGTTCACGACGAACCCTTCGAACCGGCGACTCTCCGCCAGACCCCGGACGCCAAGTCGACAGGAAGCCAGACAGCGGGCCCTCTCCACCTGGCGTCTATAGCTCGCCACCGGGGACCGTGAGTTCCGATCACGTGCTTTCGGACAAGAACCGTCCGACACCGCAGGGTCGCGCCACCACGTCGTTGAGAATTCAGCATTGGTTTGATCTCCGAGATGTACGCCGCTCACGACTCGTCCCCGGACGCGCAAGCCATGTCGGCCTCTTGAGTTCTCGCGGCACCGCTATCGAGCTGGCCATACTGACCGGGGGTGCCTTCAGCGACAGTCGGTGCCGTGTGCTCGGATGCGGAGGTAGCACGGCCAGATAGATGGTGCATAGCTAGCTTCACGAAAGCGACAACCAACGAGACGATGCTGCAGACGCCGAGACAGCCAGAGACGAGAAGCATTCCGTTGCCCGTCGGTGTCATGACGACGAACCCGATGCCATAGCCATATGTGTAGATGGCTCCCAGGCCCCACACGAAGCCGAGAAAAAACGGCCGGTGTTCACGAATTCTTGACCGTTCCTCGCGGACCATGCCGACGATCGCAACAGCAGCGAAAGCCACCGAAGGGATGAGGACCGTCCAGGGCAGGTAAAACGGTATTCCGCCTGGAGCATCGAATCGAGAGTCGAAGCCATCAGGGACCGACCCGGGCTCGATTGTGAAGAGCGTGTTCAGGGAGTACAAGAGGTACGTGCCTTGCACGGCTAGCGCGGGAACAGGAGACAAGGCATAAGAAAGATTGCGGACGCTCTTGCCCCCCTCGAAAGAAGCACGACGCCTACCCCTCACCATGAACTGCCCTGTGTCACCCGGATCGCACCATCCGGCTCGCCACGCATCCGATTGCTGATAATCCTCGTGCTCTCGATGCCGGCCGCTGTCTGATCGGCGGCGCTCAATGCTCGTGCACCGTTCAGGCGAGCAGTCATCGCCGCGATGGTGTCAGCGTCATCCGCAAAGGCCCCCACCCTTGACGACCTGACGAAATGCATCATCTGCGCAATGGACTCATCTCCGAAAGCCTTGAGCAGGAAAGAATCACCCCTCGACGGGCGAGCTCGTTCCCAAACCCGATTCACGTAGTTCGAGGCGAAATTTCGACTCATGCCCGAACGGACGAGACCGTCGACTCTTGCGGCTTTGACTCCTTGCGTGAGCTTTGCCGCCCCAGACACCAGTTGTCCGCCGACTCCGAACGTGACGAGCGAAACGGTCGAGAGCCAAAATTCTGTCCACGTCGCCGTACCCGCCGCTGCGCGGGCGAGGGAGATCGCTGCGACGGCAACCATGGCGATCACCACGATGACATTGAGTCCAGGAATGAACATTGCGACGAGACCTAGCGCGAATCCGACGACGGACAAGACGTCAAGCAACGTGCTGATCCACGAGTCGTTCTCCTCCATCCACTTCTGGAAGGCGGCGAAGCCGGCGTCCCACGCGCCTCCGAGGTCGTCCCAGAGGGTGTCGGCGAGGCCGTCGTCGGTGGCGTCGTCGATCCTCGCGATGGCAGCCGTCGCGGCGGTCTCGACGGACGTGTGCGCATCGGTGAGGCGGCGCGCGTAGAGGGTGACCCGGCCCCGCGCCTCCTCGGCTTTCGTGCGCTGCGCCGCGGCCTGGTCGAGGTGCTCCTGCTTCGTCACCTCGTCGGTGGCCACCAGCGCGAAGTGCTCGTACCGCTCGACCAGCTTCTCGGCTGCGGCGAGGTCGTCGACGGCGTCTCGGTGGTTCGCCAGGGCCGGCGCAGCTGCCTCTTGGGCCAGCGACAATTCGGACGCGTACGCCTTGAGCGCAGCCCCCGTTTCTCCGTATCGTCCCTCGGCCTTGCCGAGACTCGCGGAGACCTCCTCGGCCTTGACCACGAACGCGTCCAGGGCGTCGCTGGACGACGACCCCGTCTCGAGCGATCGCAGCTTCGCTGCCGCACCTCGGATCGAGGCCGCCACCGACTCGTAATGGCTCGCCATGGAGTTCAACAGCACCGGGTCGCCCGACACCCCCACCAGCGAATCGGCCGCCACACCGGCGAGCGTGCCGGCCGTCATCTGTCGCCCCCGACCAAGACGCCCTCGAGTTCTCCGTCGACCTCGGTGAAGGTCTCGTCGATCGTCGACAACGCCGTGCCCAGCTCGGTGATCTGCTCGGCGAGCTTCGCCCGCCGGTCGTTCCAGTTCGTCGCGAACGACGTGACCTTCGCCGCCAGCCGGACGTGCCCGCAAGCCTCGGCCGTGGCCGACACCGAGGAGTCGTTCGACTCGAACTCGGTCTTCACGGTGGCCAGGTCGGCGAGCAACGCCTCGAGACCCGCACCGTCGATGTTGAGGCTCGTTCGAGCCATGAGGTCCTCCCCTCGTGCCGGAAGCCGGAGCGCGTCGCGTCTCACCGCGACCCGCCCCGGCCGTCCCCGTGTGTGGTCGGTCAGCCCAGGCTGCTGGCGAGCTGCTGGTCGGCGCCCTCGAGGGTGCTTGCCGCGTTCTCGAGGAACGTCGCCATGCTCTCGACCGCCGAGATCGTCTTCGACGCCCCGGTCGTGAACTCGGTGTACGTCGCGTCGAATGCCTTCGACGACTTGTCGGTCACGTAGCCCGAGCCGACGAGGTTGTCGATCTGCGACTTCATCTGACCCAGCTGGTCTTCGATCGCACGCTGCCCGTTGCGCAGCTGGGTGGCCTGCGTGCGCAGGTCGTCGTAGGTGACGGTGACATTGGCCATGAGGTGGTCCCTCTCGTTGGTGGTGCCGACCGGTCGGTCGGACTCGACCAATATGTCATGCCTGATAGTTTGCGTAACGGTTCTCCACAGATCGGAGTCGACATGCGTCGCAAGAAGGACAAGCCCAGGAGGCGCGAGCAACACCCGACGCCACCTCCGGTGATCACCGCGGAGACGATTCGTGAGCAACGTGCCGAAGGGCTGCTCTCGCGCGTCACCACCCTGCCCCTCCAGCCGCCCGCGCCGATCGTGACGTCCCCTCCCCCGCCGACCCGCGCCTCCTCTGGGTTCGTCGTCGAGGAGCGCCGAAGCGGGCCGGCACAGCAGGCTCCCGTCATCCCGGAGAGCACGCCACCGTCCGCCGCCGCACCCTCCGCGCCCCTCGCGACCTTCGCACCCCGCGCTGCCCCGATCCCTCACGCGCCGCGATTTGCCGCCACCACCCCGAGGCGGTCAGCCCCCGATCAGCCGGCCGGCGGTGACGCGGTGCCACCCGTTCCCGATCTCGAGGCGACGACGCTTCGCCCTCGGCACTACGGCCTGCGGCTGCCGGACGAGAGCGTCGTCCCCGTCACACGGCGCGCGATCGTGGTCGGGCGTCGAACCGACCGCCCCCTGCCCCCGCCGCCCGACGCCGATGTCGTGCCCCTCGACGACGCCGGCCGGTCGCTGTCTCGCCATCACGTCTCGATCGTGATCGGTACCGACGCGGCCGTCTGGGTCACCGATCTCGGCTCGGGAAACGGCACGACCCTCGTGGCGACCACCGGCGAGGTCACCGAACTCGAGGCTCACACCCCGGCGCGCGCCCGGGTCGGATCGCTGCTGTCGATCGGCGACCACAGCGTGACGGTCGTCCGGCACCGACCCGAGAGCGACACGACCGCGGCCCTCCTGCTTTCCAGGACACACGACACGACCTCTCGCGAGAACGCGGAGGGGGTCTAGATCTTCTCGATCGGCGCGACCTTGATCAGGAGCTTCTTGCGGCCGGCGCCGTCGAAGAGCACCTCGGCGATGCGGCGGGCGCCGATGCCGGTGACGGCCATCACGCGACCCTCGCCGAAGTCGACGTGCGAGATGCGGTCACCGGCCTCGAGCTCCATGTCGCCGTTGTCGCGGACGGTGCCCGTGACCCGGTTCGCCCACTCGGTCTTCGGCTTCGTCTTCGCCGCCGCCGTGGCCCGGTCGTAACTGCCCGAGCCATAGCCACCCGACGCTCGAGGCGTCGCTCCGCGGTTGCCGTCGCCACCCTCGCGACGGGCGTTGAGCGCCCGCGGCTGTGTGCCCCCACGGCTCGTGGCCATGCCCGGCGACTGCTTCCAATCGATGAGCTCGACGGGGATCTCTTGCAGGTACCGAGACGGCATCGCCACGTTGACCTCGCCGAACTGCGCCCGCGTCATCGCGAGCGACAGGAACAGCCGCTGTCGCGCACGCGTGATGCCGACGTAGAACAGTCGTCGCTCTTCGGACGGACCGCCGGGCTCGTTCGCCGACATGCGGTGCGGCAGCAGATCTTCTTCGACGCCGGTGAGGAACACCGCCTCGTACTCGAGCCCCTTGGCGGTGTGCAGGGTCATCAGCGACACCGTGCCACTCGTGTCGTCGAGGTCGTCTGCGGCCGCGACCAGCGTGACCTCGGTGAGGAAGTCGAGCAGCGTGCCGTCGGGGTTGTTCTTCTGGAACTCTTTCGTCACCGCGACGAGTTCGTCGATGTTCTCGGCGCGGGCCTCGTCTTGCGGGTCACGCGACGCGCGCAGCACCTCGACCAGGCCGCTGCCCGCGATCAGGGCCGACAGGATCTCGTGGACGGGCGCGGTCGCCGCCGTTGCCTGCACGTCGTCGAGCAGTTTCGCCAAGCCCGTGATCGCACCGGTGACCTTCGGCCCGAGGCCGAGCTGGTCGGCGTTGCGCATCGCGTCACGCAGCGGCGCCTCGTTGGTGTCGGCCCAGCGCTGCATCGCGGTCTCGGTCGCCGGACCGATGCCGCGCTTGGGCACGTTCATGATGCGTCGCAGGGCGAGCGGGTCGGCCGGGTTGGCGACGGTGATCAGGTACGCCATGGCGTCCTTGATCTCGGCCCGCTCGTAGAACTTGGTGCCACCGAGCACGCGGTAGGGGATGGCCGAGCGGATGAAGATCTCTTCGAGTGCCCGCGTCTGCGAGTTGGTGCGGTAGAAGACGGCCATGTCTTTGTAGTCGGTGCCGGACTCGTGCAGCGCCGCGATCTCGTCGGCGACGAACTGGGCCTCGTCGTGACCGGTGTAGCCGGTGAACCCGACGATCTTCTTACCGGCGCCGACCGTGGTGAACAGGTTCTTGGCCTGACGGTCGAAGTTGTTCGAGATGACCGCGTTGGCGGCGTCGAGGATGTTCTGGGTCGAGCGGTAGTTCTGCTCGAGCAGGATGACCTTCGAGTTCGGGAAGTCGCGCTCGAACTCGACGATGTTGCGGATGTCGGCGCCGCGGAACGCGTAGATCGACTGGTCGGAGTCACCCACCACGGTGAGCGACGCCCCGGGGATGCCGCCACTGCCGTCGCGCATCGACTGGACGAACTGGCCGCCCCTCTCGAGCTCGTCGACGAGGTCGGCCTGCACCGGCCGGGTCAGCTCGCGGATGAGCGAGTACTGCGCGTGGTTGGTGTCTTGGTACTCGTCGACCAGGATGTGCCGGAACCGCCGCTGGTACTGCGCGGCCACGTGCGGGAAGGCGCGGAACAGGTACACGGTCTGGGCGATGAGGTCGTCGAAGTCGAAGGCGTTGGCCCGCTGCAGCTCGCGGGTGTACTGCCGGAAGATCTCGAGGAACATGACCTCTTGCGGGTCGTTCATGTTGATCTGGCGCGAGTACGACTCGACGTCGCTGAGCTCGTTCTTGAGCTTGGAGATCTTGCCCGAGGCCATGCTGACGGTCAGCCCGAGCTGATCGGCGTCGAGCTCTTTCAGGATGCGCTTGAGCAGGGCCCTCGAGTCGGCGGAGTCGTAGATCGTGAAGCTCTTGGTGAAGCCGAACTGCTCGGCTTCGCGCCGGAGGATTCGCACGCACGCCGAGTGGAACGTGCTGATCCACATGCCCTCGCCTGCTTGACCGACGAGGTGCGCCACGCGCTCGCGCATCTCGGCCGCGGCCTTGTTGGTGAAGGTGATGGCGAGGATCTGGCTGGGCCACGCCTCGCGCGTCGCCAGCAGGCCCGCGATGCGGCGGGTCAGCACGCTGGTCTTGCCCGAGCCGGCACCGGCCACGATCAGCAGCGACTGCCCACGGTACTCGACCGCCTCTTTCTGCTGGGGGTTGAGACCGGCGGTCAGGGGGTCGCCGGAACCGCCGGCAGCGTCAGAGGGCTCGAGCACGATCGTCATGGCCCGTCGAGTCTAAGCGCGACCACCGACATGGCGAGAGGGCGCGGGGCGACCAGGGTCGCAGGCGGCGTCGCGCGGGGTCAGCGGGACGCGAAGGCGACCCGCGCCTCCTCGGCGAGCTCGGGCTGGTCGGCGAAGACCCCGTCGACGCCGAGCGCCATGAGCGAGGTGAACTCGGCGCGCCAGTCGCCGAAGGCCGCCTTGCCACCGGGGCCGCGGTGGGCCTTGGCCAGGAACGCGTTCTCGGCGCGGAGCGTCCAGGTGAAGACGTCGAGGCCGGCCGCGTGCGCCCGGTCGACGACCCGACCGTCGGTCGCCCCCTGCGCGTCGACGAGCGTGTGCTTGTCGAGGCTGACGCCGTGCAGCCCGGCGTCGACGAACGACTCGAGCGACTCGGCGTGCAGCTGGTCGCGGTAGCCCACCGACGATCTGCCCGAGGCGACCAGGTCGGCTGCGACGCCGGCCTTCTCGAGCAGGTAGACGAGCCGGGCCCCGAGTCGCTGGTCCGCGAGCCGACCGAGCACGGTCTGCTCGAACGACTCGATGGTCAGCCGCGGGTCGTCGACCCAGCGCCGTTGCCGCAGCTCGTCGGCGAGCAGCTCGCCGAGCGGCAGGCCGATGGAGTCGAAGTAGGTGGCGTGCTTGACCTCGGCGACGAGCCCGACGGGCCGATCCGCCGCGTCGAGCAGGTCGAGCAGGTCGCCCAGCCGCTGGATGCGCCCCTCGCCGTCGTGCGCCGCACTCTCGGGCCGCAGCTCGGGCAGCCGTTCGCGGATGCGCAGCGTGCTGAGTTCGTCCCAGGTGAAGTCCTCGGTGAACCAGCCCGTGACGTTCGCGCCGTCGATGGTCTTGGTCGTGCGGCGGTGCCGGAACTCGTCGTGGTCGGCGACGTCGGTCGTGCCCGAGATCTCGTTCTCGTGCCGCAGGACGAGAACGCCGTCACTCGACGCGACCAGGTCGGGCTCGATGGCGTCGGCCCCGAGCTCGATCGCGAGACGGTAGGCGTCCTCGCCGTGCTCGGGTCGGTGACCGCTGGCGCCGCGATGGGCGATGACGAGAGGCGAGGTGGACACCCGGTCACGCTAACCGGCGTCCCCGTGCGCAGCCCGAGCCGCCCGACCTCCCGGAGAGAGACCGTCTGGGGAAAGAGCGTCTGTGGAGAGACGAGGAGGCGCGGCCCCTGGGGACGAGGCGTCGCGCCCCCCGCAGACGCAAAAGATGCACGGCACGCACGTTCGCCCTACGAGAATGCGGCTCTCATCAGGCAGATCTTCAGCCATTCGTTGCACGACAGGCGTTAGCCTCATCTGTACGGAAACGCCTTCGTGAACCTGCGCGGGCGATCCACACATCCCTAGCGATCAGAAGAGGAACCCCTTGGCATTCTCGAATCCCGGCTTCAGTCAGTCGCCGGCCTTCTCGAAGAACGGCGGGCCCGTCATCCGTCAGCAGCAGGGCGCAGCCCAGCCGGTCGAGTACAACGGCATGACCGCCGAACAGCTGCAGCAGCTCTACTCGCAGCCCGCCGCCGGCCCCACGCAGACCGACCGCATGACCTACGAAGACACCATCACCAAGACGCTGCTCGCGTTCGGCGTGGTGCTCGTCGGTGCGGCCATCGGATGGTTCATCCCGGCCCTCGCCTTCGTCGGGGCCATCGCCGGCTTCGTGCTGGCGCTCGTCAACATCTTCAAGAAGAAGCCCTCCCCCGGGCTCGTGCTCGCCTACTCGGCGGCACAGGGTCTCTTCGTCGGTGGCATCTCGTCGATCTTCGAGAGCCAGTGGGACGGCATCGTCACCCAGGCCCTGATCGGCACCGTCGCGGTGTTCGCCACGACCCTGCTGCTCTTCAAGAGTGGCAAGATCCGCGCGTCGGCCAAGGCCACCAAGGTCTTCATGATCGCGATGATCGGCTACGGCGTCTTCTCGCTGATCAACTTCGGTCTGATGATCTTCGGTGCGAACAGCAACCCCTGGGGCCTCCGCGGCATGGAGATCTTCGGCATCCCGCTCGGCTTCATCCTGGGCATCCTCGTCGTGATCATGGCCGCGTACTCGCTGGTCCTCGACTTCGACCAGGTCAAGACCGGCGTCGAGCGCGGCGCACCCCGCATCTACGCCTGGTCGGCCGCCTTCGGCATCGTCATGACCGTGATCTGGCTCTACGTCGAGATCCTGCGCATGCTCGCCATCCTGCGCGGCAGCGACTAGCCAGCGCGGCGTCACCCGCACCACCCCGAAGCGGGGCTCGTTCCGACCGGGACGGGCCCCGCTTCTGTGTGGGTGGGGGTCGACGGCCGAGGGGGTGGGGGTCGATGGCCGAGGGGGCAGAAGGTGCTGCTCGTGGGCAGATGAAGAGCACGTTCTGCCCGCTCGTTCGTACCCTGGCCCGAGACCACGCCGAGATCCAGGAACGACGACATCCCGCGGAGACGACGAAACCCCCTCGGGCAGGTGTCTGCCGGAGGGGGTTTCGCGTCACTGCGCTTCGCGGGAGGTCTCCCTCACTTCGCGTTCGCGGCTACTGGTGGGCACCGGGGTCGCAGGCTCCCCCGGAATGACCGGGCTCGATACTTCGCATCGAAAACAGCCCGGTCATTCCCATTCGATCGTTCCCGGGGGCTTGGAGGTGACGTCGAGCACGACGCGGTTGACGCCGTCCACCTCGTTCGTGATGCGGTTCGAGATGCGGGCCAGCACGTCGTAGGGCAGACGCGTCCAGTCGGCCGTCATGGCGTCTTCGGACGACACCGGACGCAGCACGATCGGGTGACCGTACGTACGACCGTCGCCCTGCACACCCACCGAGCGGACGTCGGCGAGCAGCACCACGGGGCACTGCCAGATCTCGTCGTCCAGGCCGGCCGCGGTCAGCTCGGCCCGCGCGATCGCGTCGGCCGCACGCAGCAACTCGAGTCGCTCGTGCGTCACCTCGCCCACGATGCGGATGCCGAGACCCGGGCCGGGGAACGGCTGACGCCCGACGATGACCTCGGGCAGACCGAGCTCGCGCCCGATCGCCCGCACCTCGTCCTTGAAGAGGGTGCGGAGCGGCTCGACGAGCTCGAACTGCAGGTCTTCGGGCAGGCCGCCCACGTTGTGGTGGCTCTTGATGTTCGCCGTGCCCGTACCGCCACCGCTCTCGACGACGTCGGGGTAGAGGGTGCCCTGCACGAGGAACTTCACGGCCGAGTCGCCCTCGGCCGCGGCCTCGAGCACCAGCGCCTCGGCGGCGGCCTCGAAGCTGCGGATGAACTCGCGGCCGATGATCTTGCGCTTCTGCTCGGGGTCGGTCACCCCGGCGAGGGCGTCGAGGAACTGCTGCTCGGCGTCGATCGTGACGAGTCGCACACCGGTCGAGGCGACGTAGTCCTCTTCGACCTGACGACGCTCGTCGGCGCGCAGCAGACCGTGGTCGACGAAGACGCAGATCAGCTGGTCGCCGACGGCCTCGTGCACGATGGCGGCCGCGACGGCCGAGTCGACCCCGCCCGAGAGGCCGCAGATGACGCGTGCGTCACCGACCTGCTCGCGGATGCGGGCGACCTGCTCGGCGATGACGTTGCCGCTGTTCCAGTCCGCGGGGATGCCGGCGGCGCGGTGCAGGAAGTTCTCGAGCACGGCCTGGCCGTACGACGAGTGCTTGACCTCGGGGTGCCACTGGACGCCGTAGAGCTTGCGGGCGTCGCTCGAGAACGCGGCGACGGGGGTCGACGCGCTCGAGGCCAGCACGTCGAAGCCCTCGGGGGCCTTCGACACCGAGTCGCCGTGGCTCATCCACGTCGTCTGCGAGGCCGGCTGGCCCGACAACAGCGTGCTGTCGCCCTCGGCGAGCGTGACGTCGGTGGCGCCGTACTCACGCTGGCCGGTCTGCGAGACCTCGCCGCCGAGCGCCTTGGCCATGGCCTGGAAGCCGTAGCAGATGCCCAGCACGGGGATGTCGAGGTCGAAGATGCCCGCGTCGATGCTCGGCGCGCCTTCTTCGTAGACGCTCGACGGACCGCCGCTGAGCACGATGCCCACGGGGTTCTTCTCGGCGATCTCGGCCGCGGTGATCGTGTGCGGCACGATCTCGCTGTAGACGTTGGCCTCACGCACGCGCCGGGCGATCAGCTGCGCGTACTGGGCGCCGAAGTCGACCACGAGCACGGGGCTCTGCGCGGTCTCGGGCGCGCGGTCGGCCGGTGCGGGGGCCGTGGCGGCGGTCGTCGCCGACGCCTCGGCGGTCTCGGGTGCGTCGGTCACGCGGGGGCTCCCTCGGTCGTGGGGGTGGTCTCGGCGGTCAGGGCTTCGTACTGCCGCGTCGCGAGCTTGGTCATGTGGCTCTCGACGAAGAACGAGAGCAGGGGCACGACGCCGCCGAGCGCGATGAGGAAGAACCGCGAGAACGGCCACCGCATCAGGCTCCAGAGACGGAAGTCGGCGAAGAGGTAGACGACGTAGAGCCAACCGTGCGCGATGAGGATCGCGGTCGACAGGTTGAAGCCCGTGGTCGAGTCGACGGGCACGAGGAACCCGCCCTGACCGCCGAGCTGCATCTCGAGCTGCAGGGGCGTGTACTTGAACAGCATCTCGAAGATGAGCAGCAGCAGCATCACGCCGGTGACGTACGCCGAGATCTTGTAGAACCTGACGGCACCCGGGATCTTCGGGATGTCGCGTTGCCGGGGCTTCAGAGGCATGGGGACGATTCTAGCCGCGCCCACCCCTGCGCCAGGACGGCACCTGTCGACGTCGAAGGGTCGGGAGGCGCGGGGTCAGGAGGCGCGGGTCGGCTGGGTCGCGCCGCGCGCGTCCGCCTCGGCCCGCGCCTCCTCGGCTTCTTCGTGCTCGCGCTCGAACGCGTCGCGCACGAGCCGGAACCAGAGGAAGACGGCGAAGCCGGCGAAGACGACCCATTCGATCGCGTAGAAGACGTTGAGCCAGTTGAACTGCACGTCGGACTCCGGAGGCGCGGAGTCGATCTCGCTCAGCGACGCGGGTGCGGAGTCGGAGACGACGTAGCCGCCGTAGACCTGGCCGTCGAAGCCGGGCCACTCGTTGATCAGGGCGGCCACGGACACGACGGTCTGCGCACCGCTCTCGAAGTCGCTCTCGGTCGGCGACTCGGACGGGAAGTAGCGGCCCTCGACCGTGACGGTCGAGGTCGCGGCCACGGACGGCTCGGCGGCCTCGGCGCCCTCGCGGGTCGCGGACCAGCCGAGCCCCACGGGCAGCGAGGCGCCGTTGGCGTCGTCGACGAAACGGCCGATCAGCCAGTAGCCGGTCTCGCCACCGTTGACGCGGTCACCGATGACGGCGAAGTCGTCCGGGTCGAACTCACCGGTGACGGACACGCGCTGGGCACCGAGCGAGTCGGCGAAGGGCGTCTGCGGGGTCGCGACCGACGACAACACCTTGCTGGTCTCGGTCTCGGGGTTGACGACCTGCACGCTCTCGACGCTGCGCTCGATCTGCCAGTGCCCGAGCCAGGCGAAGATCGCCGCCACGACGAGGGCGAGGCCGAGCAGGGCGATCCAGCGGGGTCGACGGGCGACGTGCCACATGGTCGCGGGCAGCGGTTCGCCGTCGACGCCGAGGAGGGCGGGGCGCTGCTCGGTCTGGGTCACGGAGGCGATCGTACCTCGCGTCGCCCACGAACCCGCTGGGACGACGGCGAGCGGTTCAGTACTCGGGGTCGCGTCGGCGCGTGGCCCGCTGGTCGCTCTGTTGGCCCGCCTGCTCGGCCCAGATGCGGGCCTCGTCGGCGTCCATCGCGTCGAGGTCGTCCAGGTCGTCGTCGGCGTCGGCATCGCCGTCGGCCCCGCGTCGCGTGGGGTCGACCCGGCCCGCGGCGGCCCGCGCGGCACCCGCCCGGACCCGCTCGGTCTCGCGCTCGTCGTCGTCCTCGGTGACCTCGGCCTGGTCGAGGTCGTCACCGGCGAGGGCGGCCTCCATCAGGGCGATCTCGTCACCGCTGCGCGCCTCGCGTTCGAGACGACGGGCCTCGGCCTCGGCACGCTCGGCCTTCTTGCGCGACCGCAACAGCACCGAGCCGATGCGCTCGCTGTTCGAGGCGAGGACCGGCCCGAGCACCGCCATGATCAGCACGTACAGACCGGCGAAGGGCTGCAACCGCTCGTCGAGACCCGCACCCGCGGACAGCGTCGCCAGGATCAACGCGAACTCGCCCCGGTTGACCAGGATGACCGTGGTGTTGATGCCCGCCTGCGGCCCCAGCTTGTTGAGCCACGCGACGAACTGCCCGGCACCCACGTTGAGCAGCACGGTCATGCCCACGGCGATGGCCACGGGGCCGAGCACGCTCGGGAACAGGGCCGGGTTGAGCCCGAGGCCGAAGTTCAGGAAGAAGAACGCCCCGAAGACGTCGCGCATGGGCAGGGCGAACTGCTCGACCCGGTTGCGGAACTTCGTGGCCCCGATGATCAGGCCGATGAGGAAGGCGCCGATCGCGTCGGTCACCCCGAGCACCTCGCCGAGGCCGGCGAAGAGCACGGCCAGTCCGAAGAACAGCACGGTGAAGAGTTCGTCGTCCCGCGTGCGCATGAGCCGGGAGACGACGCGACCACCCCATCGGGCCACGCCGAACATCACGACGAGGAACGCGAAGGCGATGCCGAGCTTCAGGATCACCGGCCCCGGGTCGGTCTCTCCGCTGAGCACGACGGACACGATCGCGAGGTAGATGGCGATGAAGATGTCTTCGACGACCGTGACGCCGAGGATCATCGGCGTCTCGCGGTTCGCCAGGCGGTTCAACTCGATCAGCAGCTTGGTGACGATCGCACTCGACGACGTCGCCGTCATGCCCGCGATGATCAGCGCCTCGCGCGTGCCCCACCCGAGCATGAAGCCGAAGATCAGCCCGACGCCCATGTTGATGGCGATGTAGCTGCCGCCCGAGACGATGAGCCGCCCCGCGTTCGAGAAGAATTCGTCTTGGTCGAACTCGAGGCCGAGGTTGAACAGCAACAGGATCAACCCGAAGATGGCGATCAACTCGATGTTGTCGGACTCGAAGCTGAGCGGGAACCACCCCGTGTTCGTGCTGGCGAGCAGGCCGACGATCATGTAGATCGGGATCGACGGCAGGCCGATCAGCTTGCCGGCGCGGCCGAGCACGTACGCGATCAGCAGCAGGATACCGAGGACGATCAGCTCTTCACCCAGGTGCATCGGCCTAGCCCCCGGGCGGGGCGTCGACCGGCGAGCGGTGCTTGAGCTCGCCCGTGCGGTAGAACGAGAACGCCTTGGCGACCTTCTCGGGTGAACCGGCCACGACGAGCGTGTCACCGGGGAACACCTTGAAGTCGCCCGACGGCGCCGGGTTGGCCGCGTCGCCCCGGACGACCGCCACGACGGTCAGGCCGACGACGCCCTTGGCGCCGAGGTCGCCGAGCGGCTGACCGGCGATGTGGTCGTCGTAGTCGACCGTGAACCAGTCGATGCTGAGGCCGGGGATCTGGTCGAGGGCCGAGAGCGACTCGGTGATGCGCGTGCCGCCGAGCAGTTCGGCGAGCGTGTGCGCCTCGTCCTCGCTGAGGCGCAGCGAGACCTTCTTGACGTGGTCGCCGTCGACGTCGTCGCTGAACGTGATGAGGTCGCTGTGACCCGAGCGGTGCGTGATGACACCGCACTTGCCGCCGTCGTCGGTGATGAAGGTGTGCAGCACACCCACGCCGGGGAGCTTGACTCGACGCACGTCAACCATGGTTCGTCTCCAGTGGACTCGGGGGCAGTCGTCTCAGCCTAGCGGCGGGTTCGGCCGCAGCAGCCGGGCTGCTCACGGTGGGGACAACCCGTCACCCTCCACAGGTGTTCCCGCGTCCGCGGACGGAGGAACCGCGGGAGGCGCGGTGCCCGACGAACGGGCACCGCGCCTCCTGCAGGTGGTCGCGCGAGCGACCGGGCGTCAGCCCTGGCGACCGCCCGGGCTGCCCGCCGAGGTGTCGTCGCCCGGCGTGCCCGCGGGCTCGGTGACCTCTTCTCCCGGCTTGGGCGCGCCTCCTTGGTCGGCACCGGCGACGACCATGTCGTCCTCGTCGAAGCCGAAGGTGATGTCGGGCGCCTCGAGGCGGACGCGGTCGGCCGACTCGTCGTCGGGCTCGAGCTGGCTCGCCCGCTCGGCGGCGACCCGCTTGAGGTAGTTGGCCACCTCGGCCTCGGCCTCGTCGTCGCTCCAGCCGAGCACGCCGGCCATCAGCTTGGCGGCGACGGGAGCGGCGGACTCGCCCCGGTCCCACGCCTCGATCGAGATGCGGGTACGGCGGGCGAGGACGTCCTCGAGGTGCAGGGCGCTCTCGTGGCTCGCGGCGTAGACGACCTCGGCGCGGATGTAGTCGTCGGCCCCCGGGAGGGGCTCGGCGAGCGAGGGGTCGTCGCGGATGAGGTCGAGGATCTCGTCGGTCGTGGTGCCGTACCGGTTGAGCAGGTGCTCGATGCGCACCTTGTGGACGCCGAACGCCTTCGCGATCTTGCCGCGCTTGTTCCACGCCGCGTGGTACCCCTCGGCGCCGATCAGCGGGATCTCCATGGTGGTGCTCGACGGGATGCGTCCGTCGAGGGCCGCGACGGCCTCGTCGATGGCGTCCTCGGCCATGACCCGGTAGGTCGTCCACTTGCCGCCGGCCACGACGACGAGGCCCGGCACGGTGTGGGCGACGATGTGCTCACGCGAGAGCTTCGACGTCTGGTCGGACTCGCCCGCCAGCAGCGGCCGCAGACCGGCGTAGACGCCCTCGACGTCGGCCCGGGTGAGCGGCACGGCCATGACCTTGTTGACGTGCTCGAGGATGTAGTCGATGTCGGCCGCCGTGGCCGCGGGGTGGGCCTTGTCGAGGTCCCAGTCGGTGTCGGTCGTGCCCACGAGCCAGTGGCGGCCCCACGGGATGACGAACAGGACGCTCTTCTCGGTGCGGAAGATCATGCCCATGTCGGAGTGGATGCGGTCGCGCGGCACCACGAGGTGCACGCCCTTCGACGCCCGCACCTTGAACTGTCCCCGCTCGCCGACCATGGCCTGCGTGTCGTCCGTCCAGACGCCGGTCGCGTTGACGACCTGCTTGGCGCGGATCTCGAAGTGCTCGCCGGTCTGGTAGTCGTGCGCCTTCACGCCGACGACCCGCTCGCCCACCTTGACGAAGCCCTCGACCCGGATGCGGCTCGCCGCGTGGGCGCCGTAGCTCGACGCGGTGCGCACCAGCGACGAGACGTACCGGGCGTCGTCGACCTGGGCGTCGTAGTAGGTGAGGCCGCCGACGACCGCGTCCTTCGACAGGCTCGGGATGGCGCGGAGCACCTGCGTCTTGGTGAGGTGACGGTGGTGGGGGACGCCGGGCGGGCGACCACCGGTCCAGCTGAAGATGTCGTAGAGCGCCATTCCGGCACCGATGTAGAACCGCTCGTAGACCGGCTTGCTGAGCGGGTAGAGGAACCGCACGGGCTTCACCAGGTGCGGTGCCAGGCGTTGCAGCAGCAGGCCACGCTCGATCAGTGCCTCGCGCACGAGACGGAAGTTCAGTTGCTCGAGGTAGCGGATGCCACCGTGCACGAGCTTCGACGAGCGACTCGACGTGCCGGAGCCCCAGTCACGGGCCTCGACGATGCCGACGCTCAACCCACGGGTCACGGCATCGAGCGCGGAACCCGCACCGACGATGCCACCCCCGATCACGAGGATGTCGAGTTCTTTCGTCTTCAACGCCTCGACGGCTGCGGCCCGTTCGTCGGGGCCGAGCTTCGTGGAGAGCGAAACGGACGCGGACTTGGCCATGCGAGCCTCCATCGTTGGATTCGGTCGGCCCGGTCTCTCGACCGGACCACCCCATCAAACGCTAGTGAGGCTGGTAGGGGGCCACAACCACCTCGACGCGCTGGAACTCCTTCAGGTCGCTGTAGCCGGTGGTCGCCATCGAACGACGCAGCGCGCCCATGATGTTCGACGTGCCGTCGACCGTCGTGGCGGGACCGTAGAGGATCTTCTCGAGCGAGCCGATGGTGCCCACGTGCATGCGTCGGCCGCGGGGCAGTTCGGGGTGGTGCGCCTCGGCGCCCCAGTGGTAGCCACCGCCGGGCACGTCGTCGGCCCGGGCCAGCGCGGCGCCCAGCATGACGGCGTCCGCGCCGCAGGCGATGGCCTTGACCAGGTCGCCC
The DNA here is from genome assembly GCF_003751725.1 of Frigoribacterium sp. PhB118. Taxonomy (NCBI): domain Bacteria; kingdom Bacillati; phylum Actinomycetota; class Actinomycetes; order Micrococcales; family Microbacteriaceae; genus Frigoribacterium; species Frigoribacterium sp. PhB118. The sequence goes on from NZ_RKID01000003.1 coordinate 125,517, forward strand.
GAGGTGCCCAGGCCCCCGTCGGCGATGACGTGCACGTAGCGCCCGCCCGACTCGTCGAGGTAGTCGCGGCGCGCGCCCGCCACGTCGGCCACGGCGCTCGCCATGGGAGCGTGAATGCCCAAGGAGGCGCGGGTCGTGCTGGCTGCGCCGCCCCCGAACCCGACGAGGACGCCGGCGGCACCGGTGCGCATCAGGTGCAGGGCGGCGGTGTAGGTCGAGGCGCCACCGACGATGACGGGGACGTCGAGCTCGTAGATGAACTTCTTGAGGTTCAGCGGCTCGCTGTTCTTCGCGACGTGCTCGGCGCTGACCGTCGTGCCCCGGATGACGAAGAGGTCGACGCCGGCGTCGACGACCGTCTGGTACAGGTCTTGGGTGCGCTGCGGGCTGAGGGCACCGGCGACGGTGACCCCGGCGGCGCGGATCTCGGCGAGGCGGTCGCGGACGAGCTCGGGCTTGATCGGCTCGCTGTAGATCTCTTGCATGCGGGCGACCGAGTCGTCTTCGGAGAGCTCGCGGATCTCGGCCAGCACCTGCTCGGGGTCGTCGTAGCGCGTCCAGACGCCCTCGAGGTCGAGGACGCCGAGGCCGCCGAGCTGGCCGATGCGGATGGCCGTGGCCGGACTGACCACCGAGTCCATGGGCGCGGCGATGACCGGCGACTCGAACTGGAACGCGTCGATCGACCACCCGACCGAGACGTCGCGCGGGTCGCGCGTACGCCGGCTCGGAACGATGGCGATGTCGTCGAACGCGTACGCGCGGCGGGCTCGCTTGGAGACGCCGATCTCTACCTCAGTCACCGTGCCACCCTACCGGAGCCGGGGGTCGCGCCCCCGGCCCGGCGGCATCACCGGCGGTAGTTGGGGGCCTCGACGACCATCTGCAGGTCGTGCGGGTGGCTCTCCTTCAGGCCTGCGGCGGTGATGCGGACGAACTTGCCGTTCGCCTTGAGCTCGGCCACGGTGCGGCCTCCGACGTAGAACATCGACTGACGGAGACCACCGCTGAGCTGGTACACGACGTTGTTGAGCGCTCCGCGGTAGGGCACCTGACCCTCGACGCCCTCGGGGATGAGCTTGTCGTCGCTCGGCACGTCGGCCTGGAAGTAGCGGTCCTTCGAGTACGACGTGTTCTTGCCACGCGTCTGCATCGCACCCAGCGAGCCCATGCCGCGGTAGTTCTTGAACTGCTTGCCGTTGACGAAGACCAGGTCGCCCGGGCTCTCGTCGCAGCCGGCGAGCAGCGAACCGAGCATGACCGTGTCGGCGCCGGCCACCAGGGCCTTGGCGATGTCGCCCGAGTACTGCAGCCCACCGTCGGCGATGACCGGGACGCCGGCCTCGCGAGCGGCGAGGGACGCCTCGTAGACGGCCGTGACCTGGGGCACGCCGACGCCCGCGACGACGCGGGTGGTGCAGATGGAGCCCGGACCCACGCCGACCTTGATGGCGTCGGCGCCGGCCTCGATCAGCGCCTGGGCGCCGCTGCGCGTGGCCACGTTGCCGCCGATGACGTCGATGTGCGCGAAGCTCGGGTCGGCCTTGATGCGACGGATCATGTCGAGCTCGCCCGAGCTCTCGCCGTTGGCGGTGTCGACCACGAGCACGTCGACCCCCGCGTCGCGCAGGGCGCTGGCGCGCTCCCACGCGTCGCCGAAGAAGCCGATCGCGGCGCCGACCCGCAGGCGGCCCTCGTCGTCCTTCGTGGCGTCGGGGTACTTCTCGCTCTTGTCGAAGTCCTTGACGGTGATGAGGCCGCGCAGGTGCCCGGCCTCGTCCACCAGGGGCAGCTTCTCGATCTTGTGCTGCGCGAAGATGGCGATCGCCGAGTCGGGGTCGACGCCCTCGGGCGCGGTGATCAGCGGCGCCTTCGTCATGACGTCGCGGACGAGCGTCGTCGACATCTCGAACGGCGAGACGAATCGCATGTCGCGGTTGGTGATGATGCCGACCAGCGTGCCGTCGCCCTCGACGACCGGCAGGCCCGAGACGCGGAACTGCCCGCAGAGCGCGTCGACCTCGGCCACCGTGGCGTCGGGCGTCGTCGTGACGGGGTTGGTGATCATGCCCGACTCGCTGCGCTTGACCTTGTCGACGTGCGCGGCCTGGTCGGCGATCGAGAGGTTGCGGTGGATGATTCCGATGCCGCCCTGGCGCGCCATGGCGATGGCCATGCGCGACTCGGTCACGGTGTCCATCGCGGCCGAGAGCAGCGGCACCGCGACCCGGATGCGCTTGGTGAGCTGCGACGAGGTGTCGGTCTCGCTCGGGATGACGTCGGTGCGGCCCGGAAGCAGCATGACGTCGTCGTAGGTGAGTCCGATGAATCCGAACGGGTCCGGCTGGTCCATGAGTCCCCTTCGAAGGAGCGAGATGAGGGTGGGTGGGTTGGCACCGGATCGCCGTCGAGCCCGGTAGTCGATATTAACCCAGCCCGCGCCTCCTGCATTCCTCTCGGCGGCGCACCCGCCGCATCGCCGAGGAGGCGCGCGCGGCCCCCCGGGACGCAACGGAACGGCACCGTTACCGATCCGACACACGGAAGATTCGTGATTCTCGCTCGACATGGGGGATTCTGTACCGACTCCACTCCGTCGCGCACCTGAAACATGCTCGACACACAGCGGAGTTACTGTCAGCGACGACGACGCCCCGGGAGCAGAACGAGACCGCCCGAATCTCGACGGGGCGCTTCCCACCAGGAGGTTTTGTGAGACTCTCGACGACCATCGCGTCGCGGCCACGGCTGCGGCAGTCCCTGATCGTGACGGCCTCCGCCGTACTGCTCGGACTCCTGGCGACCTTCATGGGGGCCTTCGCCCCGACGGCCGCCCACGCCGCGGCCGCCGCCTGCACCACCGACGCGACGACCGGCTGCATCCAGGGAACGATCAACGACAGCGAGCGGGAGCCCGCCTCGGGCGTCGACGTGATCGCGACGAACGCGACCGGCGACGAGCAGACCGCGACCACCGACGACACCGGTCGGTGGAGCATCGCGGTGACCGAGGCCGGCAGTTACACCGTGACGGTCGACCAGGACACCCTGCCCGACGGCCAGTTCCTGGTGAACGCCGACAACGCCGAGCGCACCGTGACCGTGAACCTCGGCGCCACGGCGAGCGCCCTGTTCGCCCTCACCGCCGAGGAAGGCGCCACGAGCGGCGCCGCGACCGCGTCGAGCTTCAACTGGGACCGCTTCGCGCAGCAGTTCGCCTCGGGCATCCGGCTCGGCCTGCTGCTCGCCCTCGCCGCCATCGGCCTGTCGCTGATCTACGGCACGACGGGCCTCAGCAGCTTCTCGCACGGCGAGCAGGTGACCCTCGGCGGTCTGCTGGCCTACTCGTTCACCTCGATCGGGGTGCCGCTGATCCTGGCCGCGGTGCTCAGCACGGTGATCTGTGCGGCGACGGGCTACCTGCAGGACCTCGCGATCTGGAAACCGCTGCGGAAGCGCCGGCTCAGCCTCACCCAGCTGATGATCGTGACCATCGGCCTCTCGATCGCCCTGCAGTACGCATTCCAGTACTTCTACGGCGCCGGCACCGTGCGCATCGACCGCGACAACCCGACCACCGTCGACTTCCTCGGCGTGACCCTGACCGTCCAGTCGTACGTCGCCATGGCGATCTCGGTGGTCGTGCTGGTCGGCACGGGACTGTTCCTGCTGAAGACCCGCACCGGCCGCGCCACCCGCGCCGTGTCGGACAACCCGGCCCTCGCCGCGGCCTCGGGCATCGACGTCGACCGCATCATCCGCCTGGTCTGGACGCTGGCCGCCGGCCTGGCCGGCCTCTCGGGCGTCATGCTCGGCCTCGTGCTCAACGGCGTCAACTGGATGACCGGCCTGCAGATCCTGCTGCTGATCTTCGCCGCCGTCACCCTGGGCGGCCTCGGCACGGCCTTCGGGGCCCTGGTCGGTTCGCTGATCATCGGCATCATCGTCGAGCTGACCAACATCTGGCTGCCCGGCGACTTCAAGTACGCGACGGCGCTGCTGATCCTGATCCTGATCCTCGTGTTCAGACCACAGGGCATCTTCGGGCGAAAAGAACGAGTGGGCTAAGGGGACACGACCATGTACTTCATCGAACTCCTGCGGGCGCTGAGCGCCGAGGCCCTCGCGCCCACGACGGCCGCCTTCGCCATCGCGGCGATCGGCCTGAACATCCACTTCGGCTTCACCGGCCTGATCAACATGGGCCAGGCGGCGTTCCTGCTGCTCGGTGCCTACGGTTTCGCCATCTCGATCAGCAACGGCCTGCCCCTCGGCCTCGCCGTCATCATCGCCCTGCTCTGCTCGTTGGTCTTCGCGCTCATCCTCGGCGTGCCGACGCTGAAGCTGAGGGGCGACTACCTGGCCATCGTCACCATCTGTTCGGCCGAGATCATCCGGTACGTGGGACGGTCGAGCATCCTGACGACCACGACGGGTGGCTCGAACGGCATCCCCGGGGCCTCGTACCGCGAGGCCTTCACCGCCCTCTCGCCGCTGCCCGACGGCCAGACGACGATCCTGTGGTTCACCTACGAGAACAACGGCGTCAACGGCTGGTGGATCCGCATCGCCGGCTGGAGCATCGTCGCCCTCCTCAGCCTCCTGGTCTTCCTGCTCAGCCGCAGCCCGTGGGGCCGTGTGCTCAAGGGCATCCGTGAGGACGAGGACGCCGTGCGCAGCCTCGGCAAGAACGTCTACTCGTACAAGATGCAGGCGCTCGTGCTCGGTGCGCTGATGGGGTCGCTCGCCGGCATCATCTACGTGCTGCCGAGCTCGGTGCAGCCCGACAGCATGGGACGGTCGATGACCTTCTTCATCTGGACGGCCCTGCTGCTCGGTGGTGCCGCCACCGTCTTCGGCCCGGTGCTCGGAGCGATCCTGTTCTTCGTCACCCGCCTGCTGGTGCGCACCCTCGCCGGCGACTTCATCCCGTCGAGCATCATGAACGGCCAGCAGGCCGAGCAGTTCTCGTACATCCTCGTCGGCATCGCCCTCATGCTGCTGATCATCTTCAGGCCACAGGGCATCCTCGGAAAGAAGAAGGAGTTGGCGTTCAGTGTCTGACACCTCGAGCACCACCAACGGACCGGCCCCGAGCGGCAGCACGCTGCCCCGCCGCGAGGGCTACGACTACGACCGCAGCGTCCTGCGTTCGAAGCTCACCACGGTCGAGCGGACCCCCGGGTCGGCCAAGCCCGACCCGATCCTCACGGTCGACAACGTCGTCCGACGCTTCGGCGGCATGACCGCCGTCGACGTCGGCCACGTCGAGGTGCAGCGCGGTGCCATCACGGCACTGATCGGCCCCAACGGCGCCGGCAAGACGACCTTCTTCAACCTGCTGACCGGCTTCGACAAGGCCTCGTCCGCCCCCACGGCGTTCAAGCGCAGCGGCCCGGGCGTCGCGAAGTGGGTGTTCGAGGGCAAGGCCATGGGCAACGTCGGCGCCGCCAAGGTCGCCCGCTCGGGCATGGTGCGCACGTTCCAGCTCACCAAGGCGCTCTCGCGGCTCACGGTCATGCAGAACATGCTGCTGGGCGCGAAGGACCAGCCCGGGGAGAACTTCTTCGTCGCGATCGTCGCGCCGCTCTGGCGCAAGCGCGAGCGCGAGATCGAGGCCAAGGCCGAGGACCTCCTCGCCCGGTTCAAGCTGCTCGAGAAGAAGGACGACTTCGCCGGCAGCCTCTCGGGCGGCCAGCGCAAGCTGCTCGAGATGGCCCGTGCCCTGATGAGCGACCCGGCCATGATCATGCTCGACGAGCCGATGGCCGGCGTGAACCCGGCGCTGACGCAGTCGCTGCTGGGGCACATCCAGAGCCTGCGCGACGACGGCACCACGGTGCTCTTCGTCGAGCACGACATGCACATGGTCCGCCACATCTCGGACTGGGTGATCGTCATGGCCGAGGGACGCATCGTGGCCGAGGGCCCGGCCGACACGGTCATGGACGACCAGGCCGTCATCGACGCCTACCTGGGCGCGCACCACGACACCGACCTGGGCGACGACTCGCTGCTCGACGACGCCACGCTCGAACAACTCGAAGAAGAGGTGGCACGCGAGGACGCGGCCCGTGCGGCCGAGGCGACCAGCGCCTCCTCGTCGACGGGCGGCGTCGCCGGACGCGACCTGCCCGGCCACCCCGACCCCTCGACCCCGCAGGCCACGAACGCGGCCGACGACCAGCTGTCCGACGGACGGCAGAGCGGAGACAAGCGATGAGCACGGCACAGGACGGCGCGGGCGCCACCACCGCGGCCAAGCACCCGGGCACCGAGAAGTTCGCGGGCGTCGAGCCGGTGATGAACGCGACGGACCTCGTCGCGGGCTACCTGCCCGGCGTCAACATCCTCAACGGGTGCGACCTCGTCTGCTACCCCGGCGAACTGATCGGCATCATCGGCCCGAACGGCGCCGGCAAGTCGACGCTTCTCAAGGCGCTCTTCGGCCAGGTCAAGATCCACTCGGGATCGGTCACGCTCGGCGGCACCGACATCACGAACCTCAAGGCCAACAAGCTGGTCGAGGCGGGCGTCGGCTTCGTCCCGCAGACCAACAACGTGTTCCCCTCGCTCACCATCGAGGAGAACCTGCAGATGGGCATGTTCCTGCGGCCCAAGAAGTTCGCCGAACGCCTCGAGGTCATCTACGACCTGTTCCCGGTGCTCGCCGACCGTCGCGGCCAGCGTGCCGGCTCGCTCTCGGGCGGCGAACGGCAGTCCGTCGCCATGGCCAGGGCCCTGATGATGGACCCGAAGGTGCTGCTGCTCGACGAGCCGTCCGCCGGCCTGTCGCCCGTGCGCCAGGACGAGACGTTCATCCGCACCCGCCGCATCAACAAGGCGGGCGTCTCGGTGATCATGGTCGAACAGAACGCCCGCCGCTGCCTGCAGATCTGCGACCGCGGCTACGTCCTCGACCAGGGCCGCAACGCCTACTCGGGCACCGGCCGCGAGCTGGCCGACGACCCCAAGGTCATCGAGCTCTACCTCGGCACCCTGGCGAAGGACGTCGACGCGTCCTGACGCCCCCGGTGGCGCCCTGAGGCCCCGATCACGCCCTGGCGTGGTCGGGGCCTCGTGCGTGCGTCCGGCGCCGGGGGCCGGGCGCCGGGCGCTGGCGTCGGGCGCTGGCGTCGGGCGCTGGCGTCGGGGACGCGGGTGCTGCGCGCCGCGTTTCGTGCAGCGCACCCGGTCTCGACGCGGTGCGGTGCACGAGACGCGGTGCGGAGGGAGTGCGACGCCACACCCGGTGGGGACAGGGGACGAGGAGGCGCGGCCCCGGTGGGCGCTGGCGTCGCGACCGTCCTGCGGCCCGCCTCCGCGCCTCCCTGGCACGCAGAAGGGCCTTGGCGCCGGGACGTGCCGTCGTGCACACCGCGTTTCGTGCAGCGCACCCGGTCTCGACGCGGTGCGGTGCACGAAACGCGGTGTGACGAGGTGTGGGGCGGGGCGGACAGGTGCTGGGCCGGGGCCGAGACCCGACACGGCACCTCCCCGGCACGCCGAAGGGCCCGGCACGATGACTCGTGCCGGGCCCCGGGTGGTGCGAGGTGCCGTTATTCGACCTTGCCCTCGATGCCGGTCTGGTAGACGGGCTTGTTGTCGTCGTCGAACGTGTAGACGCCGATCGAGGCGGACGACGGGTCGTTGTTGTCGTTGAACGCTCCGATGCCCGAGGGGCCGGTGTAGTGGATGTCGTCACCGGCGTCGAGCGCGGTCTTGCAGTCCGCGTACGTCGTGCACTCGGTGCCGCCGTCCGCTCCGGAGACCGCGGCCATGTTGGCCTGGATCGTCCCGGCGTCGGTGCCGCCACCGGCCTGTGCCGCGAGAGCGGTCAGGATGACGGCGTCGTACGACTCGGCCGCGTACGAGAAGTCGGCCAGGTCGCCGCCCTCGCTCGCCTTGTAGCCGGCCACGAGCTTCGACTTGAAGTCGGCGCTCGCGTCGGCACCGGGGATCGTGCCCTTGGCGCCCGCGAGGGTGCCGGGCTCGAAGTCGGCGCTGTAGTCGGCCGTGTTGCCGTCGGACATGTAGACCTTGCTCATGTCCCAGCCCTGGCTCTTCAGCTCGGGCACGATCGACTTGGTCTCGTCGAAGGCCAGGATGACGATCGCGTCGGGCTCGGCGGCGATGGCCGCCGACACCTCGGACGAGAAGGTGGTCTGACCGGGAGGGAACTCTTCGCCCTTGCCGGTGCCACCGTAGACGACGGTGCCGCCCGAGCTCTCGATCGACTTCTGCGTCGAGTCGCGCAGACCCGTGCCGTAGGTGTCGTTGAAGACGAGGAACGCGACGTTGGCGTTGCCGTCGGCCGTGATCTGCTGGCCGAGCGCCGAGCCCTGCACCGAGTCCGGCGGAGCGGTGCGGTAGTAGTAGGACGAGTAGCCGCTGAGCGAGCTCGCCGTGTTGGCGGGCGAGATCTCGATGATGCAGTTGCTGGTGAGCTGGTCGACCACGTTGAGCGTGACGCTCGACGACTCGGCACCGAGCACGACGGGCACCTTGGCGTCGATCAGCTGCGTCGCGGCGTTGCTGGACACGGTCATGTCGTTGCTGTCGCCCGAGTCGGTGCTGGTCGAGATCTCGGCCGGCTGGTCGAGCACGCCGCCGGCGGCGTTGATGTCGCTGATGGCCAGGTTGGCGCCCGCGATGGCGGGCGGGCCGAGGTAGGCCAGGGTTCCGGTCAGCGGCAGCATGGTGCCGATCGCGAAGGGATCGGTGCTGGGCGTCCCGACCTCGCACTTGGCGGCGGGATCGGCCTTGGCCGACGACGACGACGAGGCGTCGTCAGAGGGAGATGCCGTCGAACAGGCAGCGAGCAGCACGGAGGCTGCGCCGGCGAGAGCCAGTGCTCGGAGGGCGGTGCTGGATCGGATCATCCGTGGAACCCTTTCGTGGACAGCGGCAGTGCAGCCCGACCGGTGGCGGTCGAACCTGCCGCGATTGGTCCGAAACTAGGGGTCGAATGTTTCTGGCGTGTGTTCTCGACGTCAAAGTGACGTTTCGTTAGCCATTCGTGACTTTGCGAGGGATGGTCGCTTCTAGGGGGTCGGGGCCACGGCGAGGGGCCGGCGTGATCGTCGCCCCGCACGGACCATGTCGACGGTCAGCACGATGGATGCGACCCAGACGATGGCGAAGCCGACCCACCGCGCGGTCGACATGTGCTCGCCGAGCACGACGACCCCCACGACGAACTGCAACACGGGAGCGACGTACTGGGTCAACCCCACGGTCGTCAGGGGCAACCGACGCGTCGCCGAGGCGAAAAGCAACAGGGGCACGGCCGTGATCACGCCCGTGCCGATCGTGGCGAGGGTGTGCCCGACGCTCACGGTGCCGAGCACGACGCCGCCGCCGAGGCCCGTCACGTGCAGCACGATCAGGGTGACGGCCGCGAAGGGTGCGATCCAGAGCGTCTCGAGCGTGAGCCCGCCGACCGCGTCGACCCGACCGCCGACCTGCTTCTTGACCAGGCCGTAGAGCCCGAACGAGAACGCGAGGACGAGCGAGATGAACGGCGGCCGGCCCGCCCCGACGGCGATCACGAGGACGGCGACGGCGCTCAGCCCGACGGCCACCCACTGGGTCGTGCGGAGACGCTCGCGCAGCACGACCACGCCGAGCAGGACGGTGACGATCGGGTTGATGAAGTACCCGAGCGCCGCCTCGACCACGTGCCCGCTGAGCGTCGCCGAGATGAAGACCGTCCAGTTCACGACGATGAACGCGCCGGCCACCCCCATGGTGGCCACCAGGCGCGGCTGTCGCAGCAGGGCCAGGAACGAGCGCAGCGCCCCCGTCACGACGAGCAGCACCGCGCAGAAGACGAGCGAGAAGAGCACCCGCCAGGCGACGATCTCGAACGGGCCGGCCGGGGCCAGCAGCAGGAAGTACACCGGCAGGACGCCCCAGAGCCCGTAGGCCCCCAGGGCGTAGGCGAGGCCCGCCCCGCCGGCCCCGTCGACGCCGAGCCCCGAGGTCGGGGCGGAGGGGGACGAGGAGGCGCGGGTCGAGGTCACCAGGCGACTCTAGGTGGCTGCGCCCGCCGCCGGAACGGCCACTCCTGCCACCGTGGATCGATCGACGGACGACGACGCCTGGGGACGGGCCCTCGTCGGCCGGCACGGTGCCGACACGGCGAAGGCCCCTGCCGGAGCAGGGGCCTTCGGGATGGCGACCGGGGTCGCGGAGCACGGCCGGAGCCGTGCCGGGGTGCTAGCGGACGATGACCGCCAGGACGTCGCGGGCCGAGAGCACGAGGAGGTCTTCTCCGCCGTACTTCACCTCGGTTCCGCCGTACTTGCTGTAGATGACCTTGTCGCCGGTGGCGACGTCGAGCGGCACGCGGTTGCCGTTGTCGTCGATGCGGCCCGGGCCGACCGCCACCACTTCACCCTCTTGGGGCTTCTCCTTGGCGGTGTCGGGGATCACGAGACCCGAAGCAGTGGTCTGCTCGGCTTCGACCTGACGAATGACGATGCGATCTTCGAGCGGCTTGATGCTGACCGACACGGGTGACCTCTTCTTTCTCGGTGCTACGAAAACATGGGGGCTGGCACTTGCCGGGGGCGAGTGCCAGAACAACTGTAGGACGAGACTGGCACTCGGTCAATCCGAGTGCCAACGCGTCTGCCCGCGTGCGTCACACTGGACGACATGGATTCCTCCGAGCTGCTCGAAGTCCTCTCGCCCGAGGGGCTGCGGCTGCTCGACTCGCTGCCGGCGGGCGGCGCCTCCGGTGACGACGTCGTCGGCACGGTGGCCGCGTTGCGCAAGCAGGGCCATTCCCCCGCCCTCGTGTCGGCGGTGCTCACACAGGCCCGGCTCCGCGGCCGGGCCGTGGCCAAGTTCGGCGAGTTCGCGAGCCGCATGCTGTTCACCGAGGCGGGCCTCGAACAGGCCACGCGCCTCCCGGTCGCCGCCCGCCACGCCGGACGCTACGCCGCGGCGGGGATCGGCAGCGTCGCCGACCTGGGCTGCGGCATCGGGGGCGACGCCCTGGCCTTCGCCGCACTCGACCTCGACGTGCTCGCCGTCGACCGCGACGAGGTGACCGCGGCCGTCGCCTCGTACAACCTCGCGCCGTGGCCGTCGTCACGGGTCGAGCAGGGGGACGCCGCCACGACCGACCTCGCAGGCGTCGAGGGGGTCTTCCTCGACCCGGCGCGACGGACGTCCGGCCACACCGCCACCAAGCGCCTCGCCGATCCGGCCGACTGGTCCCCCGGCCTCGACGTCGCCTTCGGCTTCGCCGACCGCCTGCCCACCGGGGTCAAGCTCGGTCCGGGCGTCGACCGCGAGCTGCTGCCGACGGACGCCGAATGCCAGTGGATCTCGGTCGACCGCGACGTGGTCGAGGTGGGCGTGTGGTTCGGGCCGCTCGCGCGGCCGGGAGTGGGCCGGTCCGCCCTGGTGATCGGCACCTCCGGGGCGTCGGAGTTGACGGCCGCCGCCGACTCGGACGACGTCGACCCGGGCGACCTCGGCGAGTACCTCTACGAACCCGACGGCGCCGTGATCCGGGCACGCCTCATCGGCGACCTGGCCCGCTCGATCGACGCCCGGATGATCAGTCGCGACATCGCCTGGTTGACGACGGAGGCGCGGGTCGAGACCCCCTTCGCACAGGGATTCCGCGTGCTCGAGACGTTCCCGCTCGACGAGCGGACGCTGAAGCGCGAGCTGCGGGCCCGGGGCATCGGGCGACTCGAGATCAAGAAGCGCGGAGTCGACGTCGACCCCGCGACGTTCCGCAAGCGACTCTCGTTGCAGGGGACCGGGTCGGCGACCCTCGTCCTCACACGGGTCGCGGGGCGGCACACCGCCCTGCTCTGCGAGCGCCTGGTCTGACGCCGGGCGGGACGCGAGAGCGGCGTCGGGTCAGGCGACCGTCGCGACGGGATCGGTCGGCTCGACGACCCGCTTGCGTCTCTTGAACTTCATCGTCGGTCGTTCGACGAGATGCCAGCTGAGGGTGGCCACCGCGAAGGTGGCCGCCAACGACACCAGGGCGAAGAGGGGCACGCCCCATGCTGCGGCGCCCGCCGTCGCGAGCAGCTGCTGCAGCGGGAAACCGTAGATGTACGTGCCGTACGAGATGTCGGTGCGGATGGACGCCCGCGGGTGCTTGACGAGCGCACCGACGCCGAGCGCGAGGTACGCGAGCGGGAGCGCAGCCACCAGGCCGTAGTCGGGGAGCGCCGACGATGCCAGGACGAGCACGGCTGCCAGGACGAGCAACCAGGGCCGGACCGGGATCGCGTTCCGCCAGCGGTAGACGAGGGCCCCCGCGACGAAGACGATGCCGAAGCGTGACCCGTTGGTCACGTACCAGTTGTGGACGCCACCGTAGGTGCTCGCCGCCACGCCCACCGTGCAGAGGACGTAGGCGGAGGGGAGGGCCCAGCGCGAGCGCAGGAGTCCCACGACGCCGAGCAGGAGGACGCCGAGGTAGCAGGCGAACTCCCAGCCCAGGGTCCAGAGGGATCCGTTCCAGGCCCCCTCGACCGGCGTGCCCAGGGGCGTGCCCGCGATGTCGTACTGCCACACGCGCAGGAGGCCGTTGCGGAGGACGTACGAGACGGCGTCGCCCACGAAGCCGTCCGGCACGGGGACACCGCGGATGAGCAGCGACACCGGCGCGAAGACGGCGGCGGTGAGCACGAGGCACACCCAGAACGCCGGGAAGATCCGGAGCACGCGCGCCCGCAGGAATGCGACGACCTGCGGCGTCCTCGACCACGACATCACGATGAGGTAGCCCGAGATCGCGAAGAACACGTCGACCGGCAGGCGCGACGCGAGCTGCCGGGCGGGCTCGAAACCGATGTCGTGGCCGGTGAGGGGGACGGAGTGCCAGATGACGACGGCGGAGGCCATGACGAGGCGGATCAGGTTGTAGGCGTTGCGCCGCGGATCGAGGACGTCCCCGAGGACGTCGGCCCGGTTCGGGGCCGGCGCAGGGTCGACGGCGGCGTGGTCGCGGGCAGGCGCGGACATCGGTCCTCCGTGTCGCATTCGGGTGCCGGGGAACGGTTCGGGTGGTGGCAGGACACGATAGCTCGTCGCGGCCCCGGGACACCTCGTCCGCGGCGGCTTTCCGCCCTGGGTTCACCCGGGGAGGAGGGGCGCAAGGGTGAGGGGCGGCTGCCTCACCCAGAGGAAGCCGCCCGACGTCCCGTCGAGAGGGTCAGTACCCGCCGTAGTAGTCGGAACCCGACGAGAAGCCGGCGATGAAGAGGCCGAAGGCGATCCAGCCGATCACGATGAGCACGACGCCGGCGTAGCCGACGATGAGCCCGGTGAGCCAGAACCCCCTCGCGTGACGCTCACGCGAGATGCCCAGGTGCCCGAGCACGATGCCCGCGATGGACGCCACGATCGAGAGCCCGAAGGTGAAGGGCGCGAGCACGAGACCGGCGATCGAGCCGATCATCGCCAGGAGGCTGAGGAGGCGCGGGGGCTGTGCGGCGCCGGCCGAGGCGTACGGCGGGTAGGGCGAGCCGTAGGCCTGCTGGCCGTACGCTCCGCCGGGCTGGCCCTGCTGGCCGTAGGGCTGGCCCTGCTGGCCGTAGGGCTGGCCCTGCTGGCCGTAGGGCTGCTGACCGTACTGTCCGACGGGCTGACCCTGCTGGCCGAAAGACTGCTGACCGAACGACTGCTGACCGTACGGCGCACCGGACTGCCCGGAGGGCTGCTGCCCCTGAGGCTGTTGGCCGTAGCCCTGAGGCTGGCCGTACCCCGACTGCTGGCCCTGAGCCTGGCCTGGGCCCGAGGGCTGCCCCTGTGGCTGCCCGTAGCCAGGTCGCTGACCCTGAGGCTGCTGGCCGTACCCCGGCTGCTGCCCGTAGCCCTGCGGCCGGTTCTGCGCCTGCTGCCCGTAGCCCTGCTGGCCGTACCCTGTCGACGGCTGTGCACCCGGCTGGCCGTAGGGCGGCCGGGGCGGCTGGGGAGCACCCGGCGGGACCTGACCCGGACGGGACTGCGGCGCCGGGGCGCCCTGGGGTGCCCCGTACGGCGCCGACCCCGTCGGCGGCACGCCGGCCCCGGCGTAGGGCGACGACGCGGGCGGCTGGGACGACGGCTGCTGCGACGCGGCTCCCGGGAAGGCGGTGGGAGGCAGCGGCGGCGAGGCGGTGGCCGCGTCGCCACCCTCGGTCGGACGCGTCGGGGGCGCGGTGGGTGCCGCGGGCGGCGTCGGAGCCGAGGGCGCGGTCGGCGCCGAGGACGGCTTCTCGGGGGTGGTGTCGTCGGTGGCCATCAGCTGCCTTTCGCGAGCGGTGCGTCGGTCGTGCCATCGGGGCGGCCGGTCACACCCGTGACGGTCGCGTCCCGGGACACGAAAGGGCCCGCACCGTCCGGTGCGGACCCCGTCATGCTAGCGAGGCCGCCGATGAGCGGCCCCTGGGAGGCGTCGCCCATGGGGGCGCGCCCGCGGCCTCAGGAGTTGTAGCTGCCGTCGTAGAGGTCGGGGTTGCTGGCGATCGCACCGAAGACGACGAAGAGCAGGATGATCGTCAGGATCGTCAGCGCCACGACGACGTAGCCGAGGATGAGCCCCGTCAGGGCCATCCCCCGGCCCTCTTCGCCCCGCTTCTTGATCTGGCTCAACGCCATGTGGCCGGTCACGATGGCACCGATGGCCGTGATCGAGGTCACGAAGCCCGCGATGCCGAGGATCATCGACACGAGGGCGAGGGTGTTGCGCTGACCGGGACGAGCGCCGTTCTGCCCCTGGTACGAGGGCTGACCACCGGAGGGCTGCCCCGGGTAGGCCGGCTGCTGGCCCTGGTAGGGATTCTGCGGAGAGGGCTGGCCGTGGGGGGCGGGGTTCTGGTCGGTCATCGGAGACGTCCTTCTGCTGAGGGTCGGCCGGTGACGGCCGCGGTCGGTCGAGCGCCCATGCTATCGGCGGCCCATGGCCTGTGACCGGGGGCGGGTCGCCCGGGCCGCGCCGAAGGGTTCAGACGGCCTGGACCGTCGTCACGGGCAGCGTCGAGTCGGCCCCGAAGTCGAGAGGCGAGGGCGCCCGACCCCGCGACACGAGCTCGGCACCGAGTGCCGCGATCATGGCGCCGTTGTCGGTGCAGAGCGAGAGGGGCGGCACGCGCAGCTCGACCCCCGCCGCCGCGCAGCGTTCGGCCGCGAGCTCGCGCACGCGGGCGTTGGCGACGACTCCCCCGCCGAGCAGCAGGCGGGGGACGCCCCGGTCGGCGCAGGCCGCGAGGGCCTTGGTGAGCAGGACGTCGGCGACGGCCTCGCGGAAGCTGGCGGCGACGTCGGCGACGGGCACCGCGCCTCCTTCGCTGCGACGCTGTTCGACCCAGCGGGCGACGGCCGTCTTCAGCCCCGAGAACGAGAAGTCGTACCGGTGCTTCGCGAGGTCCTTCGGGAGGGTCAGCCCGCGCGGGAAGCGGACGGCCCTCGGGTCGCCGCCTTCGGCGACGCGGTCGATCTGCGGCCCGCCGGGGTAGGGCAGGCCGAGCAGGCGGGCCACCTTGTCGAACGCTTCACCCGCGGCGTCGTCGATCGTCTCGCCGAGCAGTTCGACGTCGTCGACGAGGTCGCGCACGTGCAACAACGAGGTGTGACCGCCCGAGACGAGCAGCGCGATGGTCGGCAACTCGAGCTCGCTGCCGTCGGCGCGGAGCACGTCCGCCCCGACGTGGCCGACGAGGTGGTTCACGGCGTAGAGGGGCTTGCCCGTCGCCAGGGAGAGGGCCTTGGCGGCACCGACGCCGACCATGAGCGCCCCGGCGAGCCCGGGTCCGCTCGTCACGGCGATCGCGTCGAGCTCGGCCGTCGTCACGCCGGCCTCGGCGAGCGCCGCGGCGAGGGCGGGCTCGAGCGCCTCGAGGTGCGCGCGCGCGGCGACCTCGGGCACGACGCCGCCGTAGCGGGCGTGCTCGTCCATCGACGACGAGATGACGTTGGCGAGGAGGGTTCGGCCGCGGACGATGCCGATGCCGGTCTCGTCGCAGCTGGTCTCGATGCCGAGCACGAGGGGCTCGCGGACGGCGGGCTCGGCGGCCGCCTGCTCGGCGGCGGACGAGGAGGCGCGGGTCGCGGTCACGGGCGGACGTCCTGTTCGTCGAGGGGCACGTCGTCGATCGGCTCGAGGGGGCCCGCCGTGGTCTCGGTGACGGCCGGCGGGACGCGCAGTCGCATGACGACCGCGTCGACCCCGTCGGGCATGTAGTACCGGGCACGGACGGCGATCCGCTCGAAGCCGAGCGTCTCGTAGAGGTGCTGCGCCCCGGGGTTGTCGGCCCGCACCTCGAGGAACACCTCGCGCACCCCGCCGTGACGGGCCTCGGTGAGCAGCTGGGTCAGCATCGCCCGTCCGAGCCCGCGCCCCTGGTGCTCGGCGAGGACGGCGATGGTCTGGATGTCGGCCTCAGGAGCCCCCTTCAGCGCCAGCATGCCCGCGTAACCGATGACGGTGGTGTCGTCGCCCTCGGCCGTGGCGACCAGGTAACGACCGCCGGGGGCGGTGAGCTCGTGCGTCATGCTCGCCCGCGACCAGGCGTCGGTGAGGAAGGCCGACGTCTCGATGGCCATGATGCCGTCGAGGTCGTCGAGGGTGGCCGTGCGCAGCAGCACGCTCATCGCGTGACCGGCTTCGGGCCGGCCGACGGGGTGACGTCGGGTTCGCGCAGGTACAGCGGCTCGGCGGCGGCGAAGGCGCGGCCGTGCTCGAAGAGCCGCTCGGCGAGCATTCCCAGCGCGGCCGCCGAGACCGTCGTCGCGTCGGGGTCGGTGCGCGGCCAGGACGAGGAGGCGCCGGTCGCCTCGTCGAGGTCGGCCGGTCTCACGAGGGCGGGGCGGGCCACCAGCACGGGCAGGCCGTCGTCGTCGAGCCCCGACCACGAGCTGTGTGCCACCTCGCGGCGACGGGCGTCCGTGACGACGACGAGCGGCGAGTCGACGGACCCGCCGGCGGTGCCGACGGAACGGCCCGCCGCCGCCGAGAGCCGTTCGAACGCGACGGCGTCGTGGCTGCCGACCGAGAGGCACGGCACCCCGGCACCGAAGGCGAAGGCCCGGGCGGCGGCGATGCCGACGCGCAGGCCGGTGAAGGGGCCCGGGCCCCGACCGGCCACCACGGCCGAGAGCTCGGACGGGGTCACGCCGGCCTCGCGCAGGGCGTCGTCGATCAGACGGCCGATCACCTCGGCGTGTCGCCGGGTGTCGGCGACCGTGTGCTCGGCGAGGACGCCGCCGTCGCGGTCGACGACGGCGACGGACGAGCCGGCGGAGGTGTCGATGGCCAGGATCACGGGGTCAATCGTAGGCGGTGTCGACGAGGCGACCCGCGCCTCCTCGACCGGTCGCCCGATCGACCCAGGACCGGACGCGACGACGCCCGGCACCACGAGGTGCCAGGCGTCGTCGGTCGATCAGAAGGCGCCGATGCGGCGGGCGGTCCCGGGTTGCCCGAGGAGCGCCGCGACGTCCGCCGGCAGGGTGGACACGATGCCGAGCGACGAGGCGAGCAGGCTGCCCATGCCGCCGAGGTCGAGCACCCCGGACGTCTCGACGTTGCGCCACGACCCGTTCTTCGCCGACAGGGCGGCGACCGAGTCGAGGCGGGTCACGGTCTTGTTGTCCCCGGCTCCCCAGCCGACGAGCGTCGCCTGCGCCGTGGTGCGTCGCTGGTTGAAGGCGTTGCCCGTCACCGTGATGCCCATGGAGTCGGCCGACCGGTGGGTCTTGCTGTCGAGGACGAACACCTGGTAGTAACCCCCGCTGCCGAAGGCGTTGTTGGCGATCGTGATCTTGCCGGTGACCCAGGTCATGGTCGGGTCGGGGATCGGGCGTCGACGGTCCTGCCCGGTGGGCGCCGTCGCCTGCCGACGTTCGTCCTGCGTGACCTTGATGCCGTACTGGCTGAAACCGCCGATCGAGTTGTTGTAGACGCGGACGTCATCCGTGTCCATCAGCTGCAGCCCGGCCTTGCCACCGGTGATCGTGTTGCCCGCCACGACGGCCTTGCTCGAGAGCTCGAGCTGGATGCCCGTCCACTCGTTGCCCTCGACCGTGTTGCCGATGACCTTGCTGTCGTAGACGGACTCGTCGAGCCAGAGACCCGAGCTGTAGTTGCGGCTGATGTCGTTGTTCGACACGGTCACGCCGCGTGAGCGGGTGATCTTGATGCCGCCCGAGACCGGCGCCTCCTTGAAGCGCTGCCAGTTGTTCTGACGGATCACCGAATCGGTGATCGACAGGTCGTACGAGGCGTTGGTCCCGACGCCCAGCATGCCGCTGCGCTCGACGGTCAGCCGGGACAGGGTGCCTCCGTTGTTCTCGAGGTTGAGGCCGATCATGGCGTTGTCCTGGATGACCAGGTTCTCGGCCGTGGCCCCGGTGTTGCCGAAGCGGATGGCGCCCTTGTCCGAGTTCGGAGTCGCGTAGCGACGGATGCCGATGCCACGGACGGTCGAGTCGGCCGACTGCACCCAGATGGCCTGCTGCTTGTTGCTGATCCGCACCTCGTGGCCGGCCGGGTCGGTCCCCAACAGCACGCGTCCCGACGAGGGGTCGGGGGCGAAGGTGCCGGGCGCGAGCTGCGACGGCGCGACCTGCGTGAGCTGGACGCCGTCGAGGAAGACCTGATCGGGTCGAGCGGCGTAGGGGAAGGCCGGGGACACGAACCGGGGGTTGTCCACCGCTCCGCCGATCTCCGCCGAGGGGAAGAAGGACCACGGGGTGCTCCAACCGGAGCCGGAGCGCTGCCAGGCGCCGACCGGGACGGAACCGTCGAACCACACGGCTTCACCGGGCCACGACTGGATCGTCAGCTTCTTCTGGAAGGGGACGACGACGCCCTCGTTGTACGTGCCGGCGCGGAGGACGATCGTGCCGCCCGACTTCGCCTTGGCGACCGCCGCCGTCGCCGTGCGCAGCGGAGCGGCACTCGTGCCGGCCGCCGAGTCGGAACCCGACGGGGCGACGACGATGGCTCCGGACGGCACGGCGTAACGGGCCGAGCCGACCGGCACCGAGCCCTGTGACGAGTCAGGTGACGTCGGGACGGGCGCGGGAGCGGGTTGGGGCGCCGGAGTCGTCGGCGCGGGAGCCGGAGTCGTCGGCGCAGGAGCCGGAGTCGTCGGCGCAGGAGCCGGAGTCGTCGGCGCGGGCGCGGCCTCGGCGGACTCCGAGGGCGAGCCGACGACCACGAGGTCGTCGAAGCTCGTCGTCGAGCGGCTCGTGTTGCCGGCGCTGGCGTACTGCCAGAGACCGACCGAACCGCCCTGGGACACCCTGTCGGCGGCGGAGTCGGAGACCGACAGCTGCCAGCCGGGTTCGGACGACGCGACGGGCCAGGCCTTCCCCTTGAGGCTGACGGCGGTCGAGCCCTCGGCCCGGAACGCGATCGAGACCGTGGAGCCGGCCGAGATGCCGGCCGGGAGTGCGACACGACCCAGGGAGGTCTCGCCGCTCTTCTTCACCTTGGTCACGGCCAGCGACACCGCACCCGAACCGCCCGTCTCGAGGCGGCCCCGGTAGGCCGAGCCGTCACCTTGACGGCGGAGCTCCCAGCCCTGGTAGAACCCGGCCTTGGAGTCGGGCAGACGGATCTTGCCGCGGACCTCGACGTCCTTCACGGAGACGCTGGCGAGCGCTGCCGTGGCCGAACCGCCCGGTGCGAGGCCGGAGATGGTCGAGACCCCCGAGGCGACGGAGAACGACGCCGTCGACGGGCCGGACCACGTCGACCAGGCCCCTCCCTTGTCGGCGGTTCCCCACCCGGACGTCGACACGCGTGCCGACGAGTCGGAGGCGACGGTGGTCGGAGCTGCGGACGCGCTGGTGACCGGGACGACCACGCCCGCCACGACGGCGACGACCGTCGCGAGGGCACCGATCGCGGTTCGGACACGGATGGGCGGAGAGGGGCGGTGCTCGGGGGCGCTGGGCATCGTCACTGCTTTCATCAAGGGAAGGTGTGGGCGATCCCGCGACATGCCTCGGGAACGGAGGCTCGTGCGAGAGGGAGAACACCACGCCGTGCCCCCAGGACGGGGGCTTGCGCGGAATGGATCTGAGGGGACGGAATCTCACCCGGTCAGGACAAGAGGTGATCTTGTTACATTCACGCGTACTCCGCAAGGGGGCGTCAGCCCCCAACAAGGTGGCTCCCCCTCGGGTGTCGGCACTGTGGGGGACACCAGGACGGGGGTCGTCGGAGCCGCCTGGGTCGCCTAGAGTTCACGGATGATCCAGCCTCGAACCGACCCGGCGGTCGCGGCGACCGGCTCGTCGGTCGCCCTTTCCGGCAGCGGCGTCGAGGCCCGCACCTGGGTCCGCGTCCTGGCCGCGACAGCCGTCGTCGTCCTCGGCATGCGCCTCACGCTGCCGCAAGGCCTGCAGCTCGGGTTCGTCGTGGCCGCCGTCCTGCTGCCGGTCTGGTGGGCGAACGTCACGCGCCGTCGCTGGGGTGTCGCGTTCATGGTGGTGGGCGCCGTGGCGGCGCTCGCGGGACTCTGGCTCGGCGTCGCCAACCTGGGCGACCACGAGGTCGATCCGGCGTCGGCCCTGCCGATGACCATCCTGCTCGTGGGCGCCCTGCTCGGCGTGGGGCTCTTCATCTGGGCGAAGGACGTCCTGGGCGCCGAATGGGCGACGCTCTGGTTCGGCGTGGGACTGGCGCTGCAACTCACCCCGAGCACCGCCCTCTTCGCGAGCAACCCCTGGAAGTTCGGATTCGCCCTTCCCGCGACCGTCATCGCGCTGGCACTGGCAGCCCGCCTCGGTCGGCGCTGGGAGCTCGCGACGCTGCTCGTGCTCACGCTGGTGGCCGCCCTCAACGACTTCCGGTCGGCCTTCGGCCTGCTGCTGCTCGCGGCCATCCTCGTCTTCGTCCAGCTGGCGATCGTCAGGCCTCACCGACGCCCCTCACCCGTCGCCGTGCTCGTCGGCCTCGGGGCGCTCGGCTTCGTGGTGTTCCAACTCGGCCAAGCCCTCATCCTCGACGGCTACCTGGGCCTCGCCGCCCAGTCGCGCAGCGTCGAACAGCTGCGCGTGTCGGGCTCGTTGATCTTGGGCGGACGCCCCGAGCTGGCAGCGACCCTGGCCCTGATGCAGCACCACCCCTGGGGATTCGGAGCCGGATCCGTCCCGACGCCCGACGACATCCTCATCGCGAAAGAGGGCATGAGCAGCATCGGCTACCAACCGAACAACGGCTACGTCGAACGCTTCATGTTCGGGGGCAACTTCGAGTTGCACTCCGTCTTCGGCAACCTGTGGTCGCAGACCGGGGTCGCCGGGCTCGTCCTCGTGGGCCTGATGTTCGCCGTGCTGGCCCTCGGCATGGCACGCCGGATCGCCGACGGCACCGCCACAGGGATCTTGCTCTACGCCTCGGCCCAGAGCATCTGGAACCTCTTCTTCTCACCGTTCTACGGGGCGCTCACGACCTTGATCCTCGCCCTCGGCCTGGCGTTCCTGCCGGTCGCACGGCGACGCGAGCGAGGCCCCCGTTCCGGCACGCTCATGCCCGACGAGTCGCTCAGGCCCTGATCCACTCCTCGACGGCCGTCATCCCGCCATCCCACCGATCGACGCGCTCGAACCCGGCGTCGGTCAGGACACCTTCGTCGGCGTCACCCGTGGGGGCGGTCGCGGGTTCGACCACCCAGACGCGGTCGACGTCCGCAAGTCGGGTCCGGTCCGAGGACAGGAGCCACGACGTGCCCCTGAGACTGTCCTCGTCGGTCGGCTCGCTCCGCCGCGTCACGTCGACGAGGTCGTCGAACGCCTCCGGGTACGTGACCTCGACGTTGTCGGTGGTCCTCCTGACCACCGGGTCCGACGAGTCGTCGAGCGGCGCGAAGTAGACCCCGTCGCCGGCGGAGGCACCACGCTCGACGACCGCCGCGGCCTCGGACCAGTCCGTTCCGCTCTTGCCGGTCACCTGTCGCTGCGACACGTACACGGGGACGGCCAGCACGACCACGACGGCCAGGGCGACCAGCCGGAGGACCCGCCCCCGGAGGGCGGTGACCCCCAACCCGATCAGCGCCGCGCAGACCGGAGCGGCGAACGTGAAGTAGCGAGGGTTGTAGAGCGGGCTGACGACGAGGCTGTAGCCCACGACGACGAGGGTCGGGACGACCAGGACCGGCACGAGCACCCACGACGTCGCGGACTGCCGACGGCGGGCCCCGACGACGACCGCGACCGCCATGGCCGCCCACCCGACGAGGGCCAGCGCGAGTGACGCCAGGGCCCACGGCTCGGTGGGAGAAGCCGTGGACGTCACGCGCGTCGGCGTTCCACCGAGGAACCACTGGTTGACGACCACCCCCCGGGCGATCTGCACGAGACCCATGTCGTTGTCGCCCAGTTGCCCCTGCTGTCCGGCTGCCAGCAGCACCACCGGCGACGCCGCGAGACCGCCCGCCGCGGCGGAGGCGAGCCAGGCCAGGCGGCGCCTCACCGGGACCCGACGCCAGGCGGCCACGGTCACGGCGTGGGCGACGGCCAGCAGGGCGACGTAGATGTTGAGGGCGGTGCCCACCCCGACGAGGGCGGCGTACCCGATCCACCGCGCCGCGCCTCCTCGGTTCAGCGCGACGACGAGCACGACGGTCGCCCACACGGCCACGGCCGCGCTGGGCCCGAAGGAACGCGCCTCGATCCCCATCCAGGTGATGCGCGGCAGCACGACGGCGACCACCGCACCCGCGACGGCGGCGTCTCGGCGTCCGAGCACGACCAGCAGCCGGTGCACGCCGACGACGGCGACTCCGGCCGCGACCGCGCTCGGGAGGCGGAGGGCCACCGGGGAGGTCCCGGCGACGGTCGTCCAGACGTGCATCAGCAGGTAGTAGGCGGCGTGCACGGCGTCGATGCGCTGGACGAGGGCCCAGAGCTCGGGAAGGCTGCGGGTGGCCGCCGAGACCGTCGCGGCCTCGTCGGTCCACAGCGACACCGTCGACGAACCGACCAGCGCCACGGCGGTGCCGGCGAGACCCAGCGCGAGCGGGACGCCGATCGAGGAGGCGCGAGGTCGTCTCGAGGACGCCGTGGACCCGGCCGGCCGGGTCGTCGTCGGGGTGGTGGTCGTCATGGCCGTCCTCGTGCGTGCCGACCGCGAGCCGTCGCCTCGGGGACGAGGGAGAGGGCGACCGGACCGTCGGGTCGGGTGCGGGTGGCCCGGAGTGCTGGCATGCTAGCAGCGGCCCTGGACCCCACCGGCGTCCGGCGGGGCGGGCCACCCGACCGAGGAGCCACCATGTCGTCAGACGACCAGACGCCCGACCCCACACCGACGAGGCCCCGTCGGCGCCTGGTGATCGCGCTGGCCGCCGTCGCCGTGGCGCTCGCCCTCGTCGTCGCCTTCGTGGTCGTGCCCGCCGTCTCGGGCGGCGACGCCGACGAGCCCGGCGCCGCCGGACCGGGGTCGGGCTCGAGCTCGCCGACGACCGGCGAGTCGTCGGACGACGGGACGACGGCCCCGACCGACACCGCCCCTCCCGCCGCGGGGCCGGACACACCCGAGGCACCACCCGTGGGCCTCGACGAGTCGCCCACCGTCGTGGACGGGGTGACGGTCCGGGTGAAAAGCCTCGACGCGGTCGACGGCGAGGCCACACTGCCCGGTGAGGTGACCGGCCCGGCCGTCCGTGCCGAACTCGAGGTGTACAACTCGTCGGCTGCTCCCGTCGACCTCTCGACCGTCGTGGTCAACCTGGCCTACGGTGCCGACCGCACGCCCGCGAACACGTTCTCGACCGGGACTTCTTCGTTCCCGGCGAGCGTGGCCGCGGGAGCCACGGCCGACGGCGTCTACGTCTTCGCCGTGCCCGTCGACGGGCATTCCGACCTCCGCCTGACCTTCGACTACGCCGTCGACGTGCCGGTCGTCGTCTTCGAGGGATCGACCTCGTAACACCCCTGTACCCACAACGGGGGCCATTGTCCCCCCTTGGGGGGACCTTATAGTCGTCAAGCCATCGGTACCCGAATGCCGATGACGCCTACCCGACCCGAATGAGGCTCCCCCATGGGAAGAACCGTCTCGTCGCGCCTTCGTCTCCCCGCGATCGTCGCTGCGTCCGCCGTGCTGTTGTCCGTCCTGGTCGGAGTCCAGCCCGCTGCGGCCGACTCCGCCCCCCTCGACCCGACGTCGCCGTCGACGCCGGCGACCGTCACGGCCGACGCGCTCCCCGCACCCCAGATCGACGGGTCCGTCTTCACGCAGGTGATCGTGGGCAACACCGTCTACGCCGCGGGCAAGTTCACGAAGGCCCGCCCGGCGGGCTCGGCAGCGGGCGTCGACGAGGTCCCCCGCAGCTACCTCCTCGCGTACGACATCACCACGGGAGCGCTCTCGACGACCTTCGCGCCGGTCATCGACCAGCAGGTGAAGGCCATCGCGGCTTCTCCGGACGGCAAGCGCCTCTACATCGGTGGGGCGTTCACCAAGGTCAACGGCGTCAACAAGTACCGCCTGGCCGCCCTCGACCCGACCACCGGCGCCGTCCTCAGCGGCTGGAACCCGGGCACGAACGCATCGGTCAACGCCATCGCCGCCGTGGGCCCGAACGTCTACTTCGCCGGAGCGTTCTCCAGCGTGGGCAAGGACACCCGGATCAAGGCAGCGGCGGTCACCGCCTCGAACGGCACCAACCTGCCCTGGGCACCCCAGATCGCCAACGGCGACGTGCTCGGCCTCGTCACGAGCCCTGACGGCTCGAAGATCGTCCTGGGCGGTTCGTTCGGATCGGTCAACGGGTCGGCGCAACCGGGATACGGTCTCGCCATGGTCGACTCCTCGACCGGCGCCAACTTGCCTCTGCAGACCAACGACGTGATCCGCAACGGTGGCGGACAGGCCGCGATCTACAGCCTGAGCGCGACCGCCAACGGCTTCTACGGGTCGGGTTACACCTTCGGCGGCGGCGGTCGTCTCGAAGGCGCCTTCAAGTCGACCTGGAGCGGCGACCTCGCCTGGGTCGAGGACTGCCACGGCGACACGTACTCGGTGGCCGCGAACAGCACCGCCGTCTTCGTCGCCGGCCACCCGCACTACTGCGGCAACATCGGCGGGCAGCCGCAGACCGATCCCTGGACCTTCCAGCGGGCGATGGCCTTCAGCGACTCGGCCACGCAGACCGCGACGAACGACCCCTACGGCTACTACAACTTCGCCGGCCAACCAGCGCCGAGCATCCTCAACTGGTTCCCCGACTTCGCCACCGGCAGCTACACCGGCCTGAGCCAGGGCCCGTGGAGCGTCGCCGCCAACGACAAGTACGTGGTCTACGGCGGGGAGTTCCCGTCCGTCAACGGCAAGGCGCAGAACGGCCTCGTGCGCTTCGCGGTGTCGAGCATCGCCCCGAACAAGATGGGGCCGGAGGCCTCCGGCGCCCTCTTCACCCCGAACCTCGTCTCGCTGTCGTCCGGCACGGTCCGGGTCAGCTGGCAGTCCAACTGGGACAAGGACAACGCGAACCTGACGTACGCCGTGTACCGCGACGGCGACCTGACGAACCCCGTCTACACGACGACCCGATCGTCGACCTTCTGGAAGCGCCCCGCGCTCGGCTTCGTCGACAAGGACCTCGCACCCGGCAGCACCCACAGCTACCGCATCCGGGCCACCGACCCGCTCGGCAACACGGTCCTGGGTGACGGCGTGAACGTCACCGTGACCGCAGACGCGGTCTCGCCCTACGCCAAGCAGGTCGCCGCCGACGGCGCCACCTCGCTCTGGCGCCTTGGCGAGAAGAGCGGAACGACCGTCTACGACTGGGTCGGCTACGACGACCAGCAGGCGCAGGACGGCGTGACCCGTGGTGCCACCGGTCAGACCACGACCGACGCCGACGGCGCCAGCACCTTCTCGGGCACGGCCACGGGCCTCGCGTCGACGACCTCCGCCATCGCGGGCCCGCAGACCTTCTCGGTCGAGGCCTGGTTCCGCACGACGTCGACCACGGGTGGCAAGATCGTCGGCTTCGGCAGCAGCCGCACCGGCAACTCGAACTCGTACGACCGGCACCTGTACATGGACCCGCGGGGCCGCGTGTCGTTCGGCGTGTACCCGAACGCGAGCAGGATCATCACCAGCCCCACGTCTCTGAACGACGGCCAATGGCACCAGGTGGTGGGGACGCTGAGCTCGGCCGGCCAGTCCTTCTACGTCGACGGCAAGAAGGTCGCGACCGACGCCGGGACGACGGGTGCCCAGGACTACACGGGCTACTGGCGCATCGGCGGTGACAACAACTGGGACGGCGCCCCGTACTTCCAGGGCGACATCGACGACGTCTCCGTGTACCCGGCCGCCCTGAGCGCCAAGCAGGTCGACGGCCAGTGGGTCGCCTCGGGTCGCACGAGCAAGCTGCCCAAGGCCCCGGCCGACGCCTACGGCGCCCGGGTGTTCCAGGACGACCCCGAGGCGTACTTCCGCCTCGACGGGGACGCCTCCACCGTCTCGGCCGACTCGTCGCCCGTGGGCACCAACGGCGTCGTCGCCGGGGGCGTGGGCACCGGCGGCACGCCCGCCGTCGGCGGTTCCGGGCAGTCGGCGACGTTCAACGGCCAGGACGCCGGCGTCGCGACCACCACCTCGTACGACACCCCGAACAACTACACGCTCGAGACCTGGTTCAACACGACCACGACCTCGGGTGGCAAGCTGATCGGCTTCGGCAACCAGCAGACCGGCTACAGCGGCAACTACGACCGCCACGTGTACATGGAGCAGGACGGTCGCCTACAGTTCGGCAACTGGACCGGTCGGATGAACCTCGCGAGCAGCACGGCGAGCTACAACGACGGCCGTTGGCACCACGTGGTCGCCACGCAGGGCTCGGACGGCATGAAGCTCTACGTCGACGGCGCCCAGGTCGGGTCGAACCCGACCACGGCCTCGGACGGCTACCGCGGGTTCTGGCGCCTCGGCGGCGACAGCTCGTGGAACTCGGGTTCGGGCTACTGGGCCGGGAGCCTCGACGAGGCCGCGGTCTACGCCCGACCCCTCGACGCCACCACGGTCGCGCAGCACTACGCGCTCGGTGCGAACAAGCCGAACGCCGCGCCCACGGCGGCCTTCACCTCGACGCCCACCGGTCTCGGCGTCGCCTTCGACGGCCGCACCTCGGTCGACCGCGACGGGACGATCGCCTCGTACGGCTGGGACTTCGGCGACGGGAGCGCCCCGGCCAGCGGCGCCACCCCCTCGCACACCTACGCCGCGGGGGGCACCTACACCGTCACCCTCACCGTGACGGACGACCAGGGAGCCGTCGGCACGTCGACGGCCACCGTCACCGTGACGGCGCCCCGGGTCAACGCGGCACCGACCGCCTCGTTCACCTCGGTGGTCGACCACCTGGCCGTCGCCGTGGACGCGAGCACCTCGACCGACTCCGACGGCACCGTCGCGTCGTACCGCTGGGACTTCGGTGACGGCACCGTCGCCGCGACGGGCCCGACCGCGAACCACACCTACGCCGCTGCCGGCACCTACACGGTGACGCTCGTCGTGACGGACTCCGAGGGTGCCACCGGCACCTCGACGGGGACGGTCACGGTCGCCCCGGCTCCCCCGGTGAACGTGGCCCCGACGGCCTCGTTCACGAGCGCCGCCACGGGACTGGCCGTCTCGACCGACGCCACCGCGTCGACCGACCCCGACGGCACCGTCGCGGCCTACGCCTGGACGTTCGGTGACGGAGGCACGGCCACGGGCAGGACGGCCGCGCACACCTACGCGGCGGCCGGCACCTACACGGTGACCCTCACCGTGACCGACGACAAGGGCGCCACGGGCACCTCGACCGGCAGCGTGACCGTCGCGCCGATCCCGAACGCTGCTCCGACGGCCTCGTTCACGACGTCGGCCAAGGCCCTCTCGGTCTCGACCGACGGACGCGCCTCGACCGACTCCGACGGCACCGTCACGGCGTACGCCTGGGACTTCGGCGACGGAGGCACGGCGACCGGCAGCACGGCGGCCCACGACTACGCCGTCGGCGGCACCTACACCGTGACCCTCACGGTGACCGACGACAAGGGAGCCACCGCGACCCGCACCTCCACGGTGACGGTCACCGCGCCTCCCGTGGTCACGGCCGCGGTCAAGGACGGCTTCGGACGCTCGGTGACGGGCGGCTGGGGCACGGCGGAGGTCGGCGGCACCTGGACCAGGACGGGTCAGGCCTCGCAGTACTCGGTGGCCGGCGGCGTCGGCACCCAGTACCTCGGGGCGGCCGGCTGGAACACGTCGATGGCCCTGACCGGGGTCAGCACGACGGACGCCGACCTCCGCACCAGCGTCAGCCTCGACAAGGTGGCCACCGGCGGAGGGACCTACGTCTACGTCACCGGGCGCAAGGTCGCGGCGAACACCGAGTACCGGGCGTCGATGCGCTACCGTCCCGACGGCACCGTCGTCGTGGGCCTCACGGCCTTCAAGGGATCGACCTCGGGGACGAACCTCGCCGCCGAGACCCTGGTCCCCGGCAAGGTCGCACCGGGCGCGAAGCTGAACGTCCGACTCGAGGTCAGCGGCACCGGCACGACGACCATCCGTGCGAAGGTCTGGGCCGACGGCACGGCCGAGCCGACCGCGTGGACGGTGTCGGCAACCGACACCTTCGCCGGCCTGCAGGCACCCGGCTGGGTCGCCCTCGGCGCCTACGCCTCGGGAAGCACCACCAACGCCCCGCAGACGGTCTCGTTCGACGACCTGAGCGTCTTCAAGCCGTGACCGACGCCGCCCCGGAGCACGCGAGCAGGCTCGTCGTCCAGCAGTCGTTCCCGCGACCGCGCCCGACGACGAACCCCTACCTCGTGATGCTCCGGGACGCCGTCGGCGCGGTGCCCGGGGTGGAGGTGCGCACCTTCGACTGGAAGGGCGCCCTGCTGGGCCGCTACGACGTCTTCCACGTGCACTGGCCCGAGATCCTCGTCTCGGGGCAGAGCCCGCTCAAGGCGCTCGTGCGTCAGGCGTTGACCGTCGCCCTGGTGACTAAGCTGCGGCTGACGCGCACCCCGATCGTCCGCACCGAGCACAACCTCGAGCTGCCGAGCGGCATCTCCCGGCGCGAGCGCGTCCTGTTGCGCTGGATCGAGCGACGCACCGCGCTCTGGGTGCGGCTGAACGACGAGACGCCCGAGCACGCCGACGCACTCGGCGCGCTCATCCCCCACGGCCACTACGTCGACTGGTTCGCCCGCTGGCCGTGGCCGTCGCGCGAGGCAGGCCGGGTGTCGTACTTCGGCTTCATCCGCCGCTACAAGGGGGTCGACGGCCTCGTCCGGGCCTTCCGAGGCGTCCGGGGCGACGACCGGAGGCTGCACGCCGCCGGCAAGCCCTCGACGCCCGAGCTCGCCCACGGGCTCGAGCAGCTCGCGGCCGACGATCCCCGGGTCAGCCTCGACCTGCGTTTCCTCGACGACGAGGACCTCATCGACGTGGTGCGCCGGGCCGAGCTGGTCGTGCTGCCCTACCGCGAGATGCACAACTCGGGCGGGGTGCTGACGGCGCTGTCGCTCGGCCGGCCCGTGCTCGTACCCGCCAACGAGGTCAACGCCCGCCTGGCCGACGAGGTCGGCGCCGACTGGGTCCGGCAGTACGCCGACGAACTCGGTCCCGACGACGTCGAGCACGCGCTCGACGCGGCCTCGCGGCTCGACGACGACGCGCGCCCCGACCTGTCGGCCCGCGACTGGGACCGCGCGGGCGAGGCACACGTCGCGGCCTACCGTCGGGCGATCGCCGCGACCCGTGGTCGACGTGCCGTCGGCGGACGCCGGGCGCGCCCGTGAGCTCAGCCGTCGACGCGGCCGTACTCCCGGTACCCCGCGCCCCACGCGCCCGCCACCATGCCGGCGCCCCGGGCCATCGTCCGGATGCCGCGAGCGCGTTGCCCCAGCGACCGTCGACCGAGGGGGCGGGTCACCGTGCCGACCGCGTACCGGCCCAGCCCGCCGACGACGCGCACGCCGCCCTTGGCCGAGAGCCGGAGGCGCGTGGACAGTCGCGAGGCCCCTCGCGCGGACAGCATCACCGAGGTGAGGCTCCAACCGTTGCCGCTGCTGTAGGCACGCCGCACGACCCATCGCCGCGTGACGCGGTGGGCGGGGACGACGTCCGTGACGACCGCCTCGGCGCACCACAGGATCGTGCCGCCACCGGCGACCAGGCTGCGGGTGAACAGGGTGTCCTCACCGCCGAGCTGGCCGAGGGCCACGTCGAAGGCCAGGCCCTGGCGACGCACCTCGACGAGGTCGAGCAGCAGGTTGTTGGTGGCGGCGACGTCGACGGGCGTGCCGGTCGCGAGCCGGCGTCGCACGAAGAAGCGTCCCTCGACGATGAAGGGCTCGGGCTCGACCTCGTACTCGCTGCGCACGGGACCGACGACGGCCGCGGCACCCGTCTCGGCCTGCAGGGAGACCAGGGCGCCCAGCCACCCGTCGGACGGCCGCTCGTCGTCGTCGATGAAGACCAGCACGTCGCCGTCGCCGCTCTCGGCGAGCGCACGGTTGCGGGCCGAGGCGATGCCCGGCGTGGCCTCGACGACGTAGTCGACCGTCACGGGTCCGGCACCGTCGCCCGGGTCGGCCGCCGCGAGCGCCGCCGCCTCGACGCGTCCACGGCCCGATCCGCTCGCGTCGTTGTCGACGACGAGCACGCGCGCCTCGACGCCGCGTCCGCGGACGCTGCGGGCCTGCTCGACGAGCAGCGGCAGCACCGCGTCGAGATCGCGCGGCCGGCGGAAGGTCAACACGGCGATGGTCAGGAGGCGCGGCGTGGTCGGGTCGGTCGTCACGGCCCCCAGCATGTCAGGTCGGTAAGGGGCGACGGGCCCTGCACCGCGCCTCCTGCGGGTGGACGGGGGACGAACCGTGGGTGAGTCGCTCGCCGGCCTCTCGGTGGTCGTCGTCAACTACGGTTCGACCGACCTGCTGCGCCAGAACCTCGCGCCCGTCTCACGGGCGACGGAGGGCCTCGTCGTGGTCGTCGTCGACAACTGGTCGGGAGCGGCCGAGCGCGCCCGCGTGAGCGAGCTCGCCGCGGCCGAGGGCTGGCACCTCGTCGTGCCCGACGGCAACGAGGGCTTCGGCACCGGCGTGAACCTCGGCGTCGCCCGGGCCCGTGAGGCCGGGGCGCGCCACCACGTGCTGCTCAACCCGGACGCCGTCGCGGACGCGGGAGCCCTCGCCGCCCTGCACCGCGCCTCCTCGTCCGACCCGCTGACGATGAGCGCGCCGACCGTGCTGCGCCCCGACGGCAGCGTCTGGTCGGCGGGCAGCGACCTGTACCTCGACGACGGCCGCATCCGCTCGCGGCGACGACGGCTGCCCGGCGCCCGCGTCGAGGAGTGGCTGAGCGGCGCCTGCCTCGTGCTGAGCGACGACCTCTGGCAGCGCTGCGGCGGCTTCGACGACGACTACTTCCTGTACTGGGAGGACGTCGACCTGTCTCGTCGCGTCGTTGGTTCGGGTGGCGCGCTGCGGCTGCTCGACGACGTCACCGTCGTCCACGCCGAGGGCGGCACGCAGACCCGCGGCGGGGCCGACCGGTCGGGGCAGGCGAAGTCGGCGGGGTACTACCGGTACAACATCCGCAACCGGCTGCTGTTCGCCGCGAAGCACCTCGGCGACGACGACCTCCGCCGGTGGCGCCGACTGACCCCCCGCATCGCGGTGGAGGTGCTGCTGCAGGGCGGGCGGCGCCAGTTCGTCGGGTCACCGGGCACGCTGCTCGTCGGACTGCGGGCCGTCCTCGAGGGGCGACGGATCGTGGCGACCGAGCTGCGTCGACGACGCACGTCACCGGGAGCCCCGTCATGACGGCCGTGGGACCCTCGACACCGGTCGTCGCACGCCCCGGTCGACTGCACTGGGTCGACGTGACGCGCGGGCTCGCCGTCCTGCTCGTCGTCTTCTACCACGTCGTGATCGCCCTGAAGGTCGACTCCGTGGCCGCGCCCGGGTGGGCCGTCGTGCTCAACGACGCCCTGGCGCCCTTCCGCATCCCCACCCTGATGTTCTGCTCGGGCCTGTTGCTGGCCCGCTCCTTGCGGAAACCACCCGGGACGTACCTCGTCGGCAAGCTGAGGCACATCGCCTGGCCCTGGGCGGTCTGGACGACCGTCATCGTCGTGTTCCTCTGGGCGGGCAGCTCGGTGGCCGGCGACGGCAACTACGGCCCCGGTCGACTCGTCGAGCTGGTCCTCTCCCCCACGACGTACACCTGGTACCTCGCGTACCTGCTGGCTTTCTACGTGGTCTCCCTCGTCATCCCCCGTGCGGCCCGCTCGGCGGCGGTGCCCCTGCTGCTCGTGGTCAGCGTCGTCGTACACGACGGCGACGGCTGGACCCGCGTGACCTTCCTGCTCGCGTTCTTCTTCCTCGGGGACGCGGCAGCCCGACACCAGGACGTGTTCGAGTCCCTGGCCCGACGTCGCATCGTGATCGCCCTGGGTGCCGTCGCCGCCCTGGGCACCGCGATCGCGTCGACGCAACTGCCCGGTCTGCGATACGACCTCGTGGCCGCGGTCGGCGTGGTCGGGCTCGTCGTGGTCGCCGTGCCCCTCGGCGGCCGACTCGCGCCGACCCTGCTGGGGCGGGGGCTGAGCGCCATGGGCCGAGATTCCATCGTCTACTACACGACCCATTGGATCGTCGTCACCCTCGGGGTCCACGCCCTCGGTCTGATCGGCCTCCACCAGGGCACCCTGATGATCGTCGCCTTGCTGACCGCCGGCCTCACGGCCCCGTGGGTGATGGCGCGCCTCTCCCGCCGGTCGCGGCTCGTCGCCGGTCTCTACGCCTGGCCGGCCCGCCGGACGTCCTCCTCCCCGAAAGGGCAGCCATGACCGCGACGCCCCTGCCCTCCGTCCCCGTCCACCGTCGCATCCAGGGGCTCGACCTGCTGCGCGGAGCCGCGATCCTGCTCGTGCTGCTGAGACACTCGTGGCCCGACCACTTCGGGGGCGCGGGCATCGTCGGGGTGGTCGTGTTCTTCACGTTGAGCGGCTACCTGATCACCGGTCTGCTCGCCGACGACGTCCGACGCTTCGGTCGCATCCGTTACGGACGCTTCTACCGCAACCGGTTCTTCCGGTTGATCCCGGCGCTGCTGTTCGTCCTGGTCGGCCTCGTCGTCATGGAGGGGCTGCTCGACGTCTCGGACACCCGCCGGTTCGTACCCCGGACCATCGGCGTCGCCCTCACGTACACGATGAACATCCCCCTGTTCAACCACGGAAGCCCGAACTTCAGCCACCTGTGGACCCTGGCGAACGAAGAACAGTTCTATCTCGTGTGGCCGCTCGTCGTCCTGGTCGGCGTCCGCTACCGCAAGCTGCGCGTCGTCGTCGCCGTCACCGCCGGCGTCCTCCTCGTCCTGCTGGTCGCCACGGTGGCCTGGCATCGTGACGACATCGGCACGATCTACAACTACCCCACGACGTGGACCATCTCGATGGTCGTCGGCGCCGCGGCGAAGCTCGCCGAACCACGGCTCGACGCCCTCGTCGGCGGCCGCCGGTCCGCTCGGGCGGCCGTCGTCGGCGCGGTGGCGCTGGTCGCCATGGCCCTCGTGCCCGAGGCGAAGGACCACCTCGTCACCTACCTCGTGGGTGGTTCCGCCATCGGCGTCAGCACCGTCCTCGTGCTCTGGAAGCTCAAGGAGTGGACGGTCGTGCCGCGGGGGCTCGGCCTGCTCGTCAAGCTCGGCGTCATCTCGTACGCGGTGTACCTCTGGAACTATCCGGTCAGCTGGTGGCTCAGGGACGGCGGCGCCCCCGAGGTGCCCGTCACGACGGTCGTCGTCTCGATCGCGGCGGGCATCGTCAGCTGGGTGGTCGTGGAGCGCCCCGTGGCGGGCCTCAAGGCACGGCTCGAGAAGCGCGCGACGGATCGGCCGGAGCGACCCGAGGCCGTCTCCGCCGCCCGGAGCTGACCCGCTCAGCCAGGTCGGCTCGTTCGTCCCAGGTCGTCGATAAATTTATCACCGGCCGGAGCTCCGTCTGATAAATTTATCACCGTGCGATCTCCCCTCACCAACCCGTTCCAGGCGGGCTCCGACGTCGTCCCCGACGTCTGGGCCGGCCGAACCGAGCAGCTGAGCGACTGGCACCAGGTCCTGCGACCCCGCCGACGTGCGGGTCTGTACGAGACCGGACGGACGATCCTCGGCGAACCGGGCACCGGCAAGTCGAGCCTCGTCCGACGCATCGCCCGCGACGCCGCCGAGGCCGGCGACTGGGTCACGCCTCAGCTGCGCATGCCCACCGGGGCCGATCCGCTCAAGATCATCGCCTCCGCCGTCCTGCGTCTGGCCGACGGCGCCGGGCTTCGTGCCTCGACCCGTCGGGGCGTGCTCGACCTGCTCGCCAGGGTCGAGCAGGTGGCCGCGACCGGCTTCTCGGTGACGACGCGCGGCGCCGACGGCCCCGAGCCGTTCACGGCGCTCTTCGAACTCCTCGTCGAACTCGGGCAGGCGGCGATCGAGCAGGACGCCGTCGTCGTGATCCACGTCGACGAGGTGCAGAACATCGGCGACGAGGCCGCCCTCTCGCAGCTCCTCATCGCGCTCGGCGACACCCTCTCGCACGAGGTCGAGGTCGCCGTCCCCGGTGGAGGCACCGTGTCCCGGCACCTGCCCGTCGCCGTCTACCTGACGGGCCTCCCCGACTTCGAGGACATGGCGGGTGCCCGCAAGGGGGCGACCTTCGCCCGGCGGTTCCGGACCACCACGCTGGGCCCCCTCGACGAGGGCGACATCCTCGAGGCACTCCAGCCGTTCGTGATCGCCGGCTGGGAGACCCCGGGCGAACACGGCGTCGTCGAGACCGTCCGCATGGACCCCGCGGCGGCCAGGGCCATCGCGGCCCTCAGCTGCGGAGAGCCCTTCCTGTTCCAGCTCGCCGGGCAGCGGGCGTGGAACGTCGGGACGGCACCCGTCGTGTCCGAGGACGACGTCGTGGCGGGCTGGCGCGGAGCCGAGGGCGAAGCGTCGGCCCACGTCGAGCGCATCCTGAACCGCCTCCCCCCACGAGAGCACGAGTTCCTCCGGGCGATGGCGTCGCTGCCCCCGGCAGGGCGCACCCTGAACGCCATCGCCGAGGCGATGGGCCTGGCCTCGGGCGCCCAGCTCGGGCCCACCTCCCAACGGCTCGACACGGTGCGCGGGGTGGTGAGCCGGGGCAAGCCGTACGCGTTCCGCAACCGTGCCGTCGAGGCCTACCTGACGACGGACTGGCCCCGGACCGCCTGAGCCCGACCAGGAGTCGCGCCTCGGTGGGGACCGGTGCCACCACGATCTCCGACCATCGGTCGATCCCCGGTGGCTGGGCGCTTCCTAAGCTCGACCCATGAGCACAGCCACCGCACGACCCGAGACCGCGACACCGGCGAGCGCCGACGGCGAGGGGTCGGCGGGTGGTGCCGGGCCGTCGCGGGCCCGCCGGCTCTGGGCGAGCTCGTGGCGCCTCGCCGTCGCCGTCCTCGTCGGGCTGGTCTCCTTCGCCGTGGTCTGGCCGTCGACGGACGTGAGCGGCTGGAGCGACGCCCGGTTCGGGGCCTCCCTGGTCGGAGACGTGCTCGCCGGGCTGACCGCCCTCGCCCTCGTCCCCTTCCGCCACCGGGCACCGCTCGTCGTCGGCCTCGTGGTCCTCGCCCTGGGATCGTTCTCGACGCTCGCGGTCGGGGCCGCCGTCCTGGTCGTCGTGTCGCTGGCCACGCGCCGACGGCCCCGCGAGATCGTGGCCGCCGGTGTCGTGTTCGTCGCGGCCACGGTGGTCGCGGAACTCCTCGTGTTCCGCTCGTGGGAGGACGGGTGGTCCGCCGGGTGGGCGGCGGTCGCCCTGGCCGTCGTCGCCCTCGCCTACGCTCTCCTCGCTCTCGTCGGGGTGGTCGTCGGCTCCCGACGCGCCCTGATCGCCTCGCTGCGCGAACGGGCCCTCCTCGTCGAACGCGACCAGGTGCTCCGCGAGGAGCGGGCCCGCGACGGAGAGCGGGCACACCTGGCCCGCGAGATGCACGACGTCCTCGGCCACCGGCTATCCCTCGTCGCCCTCCACGCCGGGGCGCTCGAGTACCGGGGCCGCGACCTCGACCCCGACGAGACCGTCGCCGCCGCGGCCGTCGTCCGGGCCGAGGCCCACTCGGCCCTCTCCGACCTGCGGGACGTGCTGGGGGTGCTGCGCGACCCGGAGGCGGGCGGGGCCTCCGAGGTCACGGTCACCGCGCCTCCTCAACCCACGCTGCGCGAGCTCGACGCCCTGGTCGAGGAGGCGCGGGAGGCCGGTTCACCGGTCACGTCGGTGATCGACGACGCGGCCCGCTCGGCCGAGGTGCCGACCGCCGTCGGACGGCACGCCTACCGCATCGTCCAGGAAGCCCTCACGAACGCCCGACGTCACGCTCCCGGGCAGCCGGTCCGGGTGACGGTGTCGGTCGAGGCGGCTCCGACGGACGTCGTCCGCATCCGCGTGACGAACCCGGCGCCCCACGGGCCGTCCGACGCCGCGAGGGACGGCCACGGCCTCGCCGGGCTGGCCGAACGCGCCCGCCTGGTGGGCGGTCGGTTCCGGGCCGGCCCCGACGGGGACGACTTCGTCGTCGAGGCCGACCTGCCGTGGACGCGATGACCGTCGTGCGTCCGGTGCGGGTCGTCGTGGTCGACGACGACGCCCTGGTGCGGTCGGGGCTGCGCCTCATCCTGGGCGGGCACACGGACGTCGACGTCGTGGGCGAGGCCGTGGACGGGCTCGACGCCGAGGACGTCATCGACCGCACGGAACCGGACGTCGTGTTGATGGACATCCGCATGCCGCGCTGCGACGGGCTCGAGGCGACCGAGCGTGAACTGGTCCGACGGCCCGACCTGCGGGTGATCGTGCTGACGACCTTCGAGGCAGACGACCTCGTGCTGGGGGCCCTCCAGCGCGGCGCCCGCGGGTTCCTCGTGAAGGACACCCCTCCGCACGAACTCGTCGAGGCCGTCCTCGCCGTCGCGCGGGGGCGATCGATCCTCTCGCCGAGCGTGCTCGACCGCGTCATCGCCGCCGCCACCCGGACCACCGCGGCGGACGAGGCGGGCTCGGCCGCCGACGCCCGCGCCCGGCTGGCCCTGCTGACCGACCGCGAGAGGGAGGTGGCCGTCGCGGTGGCCGAGGGGGCGTCGAACGCCGAGATCGCCGCCGACCTCTTCGTCAGCGTCGCGACCGTGAAGACCCACGTCGGCCACGCGTACGACAAGCTCGACGTCGGCAACCGCGTGCAGCTGGCGCTCGTCGTCCGGGCGGCCCGACCCGACGCCACGCAGCCCGTGTCCACCACGACCGCGTGACGACGGCCGGGCCGGCCGCCCGGAGCGACGGGATCACCGTGCCGTCGGTGACTGCGCCTCGCGGGCGCGCTTCCTCGCGTTCAGGGCCCGCTCGTCGCGTCCGACGATCGCGAGCAGGACGATCGCGAGCACGACGCAGACGAGGATGAGCACGAAGGTGACGTCCCAGCCGAACGCGTGCACGGCCAGGCCGATGCCGGTGGAGGCGAGCGTGGCGCCGAGCACGTAACCGAAGAGGCCGGTGAACCCTGCCGCGGTGCCGGCGACCGATCGCGGGCTGAGGTCGAGGGCCTGCAGGCCGATCAGCATGACCGGGCCGTAGATCAGGCCACCGATGGCGACGAGCATGGCGAGCGAGATCCACAGGGGGCCCTCGACCGGCGAAAGCCAGTAGACCGCGACGGCGACTCCGACGGCGCTCATGAAGAGGATGCCCGTCGGCGACCGGCGGCCCCGGAACACCTTGTCGCTGATGTAGCCGCAGAGCAGCGTGCCGGGGATGCCCGCCAGCTCGAACAGCGAGAACCCGGCGATGCCCTCGCCGAGGCTCGCGCCGCGGACCTCGGACAGGTACACGGGCGCCCAGACGAGCACGCCGTAGCGGAGCGTGTAGACGAAGACGTTGGCCAGCGCCAGGTTCACCATGGTGCGGTTCGTCAGCACGTATCGACGGATGGTGGTCCAGGTGGAGGCACCCTCGTCCGCGGCGTCGGCCTCGACGGGGGCCGGGTCGTTCCGGTACTCCTCGATGGGCGGGAGCCCTTCGGACTCCGGGGTGTCGCGCAGGAGCACGAGCGCCACGACGGCGATCACGAGGCAGACGATCGCGGGGAACCAGAACACGCTCTGCCAGGTGCCGAACGAGGCGAGGGCGACACCCGCGAGGCCACCGGCACCCGCGCCTCCCACGTTGTGGGCGACGTTCCAGATCGCGGTCTTCCCACCACGTTCGGACGTCGAGAACCAGTGCACCAGGGTGCGGCCGCTGGGCGGCCAGCCCATGCCCTGGAAGAACCCGTTGACGATCATCACGACGGCGAAGAGGGCCACCGAGGCGCCCACCGCCGGCACGAAGGCGATGACGAGGTTGGCGAGGGCCGACAACGCCAGGCCGATGGGCAGGAAGAACCGTGCGCTGCTCCTGTCGCTCACGATGGCGCTCAGGAACTTGCTGAACCCGTACGCCAGCAGGACGCCGTTCGTGATGACGCCGAGGCCGAGCGTGCTGAAGCCGTTCTCGTCCTTGAGGATGGTCGACACCAAGGGCACGTTGTTGCGGATCAGGTAGTAGGCGGCGTACCCGATGAAGATCCCGATGAAGACCTGCAGACGGAGGCGCGGGTAGCGACGGGCGACGCTCGCGTCGTCGAGCCGGGGTGCGGGTGGTGGAGCCGCGAGGAAGGCGGTCAGCCCTCGTCGGGACGATGTCTCGGTGGGGGTGCGGTGTTCGCTCGTCATCTCGGCCTTCCTGAGCCACGGCGGTGTGGGCGAACTCATAGCCGATCACAAGGTTGCAGTTCATGCAAATGACAGCCGCCGTTCACCGTCGGGGGGTTGACAGATGAGCCCACCGCCTCGTGCTGCTCGGCCGCGTCGAGAGCCGGCCCGCCGGCTGAGATCGAGGTCGAGGCGAACACGGGCCCACCATGGAGCTCGTCGTCGCGAAGTCGTCACCGCGGTCGCCCACCAGCGATGCGAACGAAGTCCTGGGGGTCCACATGTGCAGCCGCCGGCCGCTCGCTGACTACCTCAGAGGGCCAGCCACGCGTCCGACACGTCGGCTTCCTCGTACTCCCAGCGCCCGGACGCCGCACCGTGCGCCAGCAGCCTCTTTGCGGCGGGGACGTCCGACTCCGGGCCGAGGTCGAACGACAGCAACCGGAACTGCTGAAAGCCCTCACCCATCACGCCGAGGGGCGCGAACTCCGCGAGGATGCCCTCGAGCGAGTCGTCTCGATCACTCGTGATGATGCGGACCGTCATGCGTCCCCTGCGCCAGACGACTCCGCTCACCCAGAGCACGCCGTCAGCATCCGACGAGACCGCGACCTCGTCGCCGTTCGACATCCCGAAGGCGAAGAACGGCGTGTTCTCGAGGCGGTAGTCACCGGAGATCAGCGGCAGCGCCCACAGCCCCTCGGACTCCGTGTCCGGCCACCCGTCCTCTTGGTCGAGCAGGACGCGGACCTTCACGTGCGTGGCACCCTCGACGGCCTCGCTCGCCTCGGTCCGGACGGTTCCGCCACCGACACCCGGCACCTTCGCGTCCCTGCGCTTGAACGGCCACAACCGGGCCATGCCCCTCGGCGCCCCCGAGCTCATGCCGAGGCGCCGACGAACTCCGCCAGCGACGCCGCGAGGTGCCGCGTCGTCAGCCGCTCCTCGACGAGGGCCCGTCCCGCCGCGCCGAACGCGCGTGCCTCGGCCTCGTCGCCGAGCAGCCGCAGCACGTGCCCGGCGAGGGCCGCCGAGTCCCCCACCGGCGCGAGCAGCCCGGTGCGTTCGTGCACCACGTAGTCCTCGATGCCCGGTGTGTCCGTCATCACGACGGGACGACCCGTGGCCATCGCCTCGAGGCTGACCGTCATGCCGGACGCGTGCAGGTTGTCGCGCGTCGCCACAGCGACGAGCGAGGCACGGGCGTACAGCTCGGCCAGCTCGCGGTGCGAGACGTGCGGCACCACGGTGACGCCCTCGGGCGGGGCCGCGTCGCTCGTCGTCTGCACGACCAGCTCGACGTCCGGTCGCTCGGCGTGGACCTGCTCGAGCGTCGCGAACAGGGTCGCCGGGTCGCGGTCGCGGTCGCCTCCGATGCTCAGGACCAACGGTCGCGTGGGCCAGGGTCGCGCCGCGAAGAAGTCCTCGTCGACCCCGAAGGTGAAGAACCCGACCGGCGGGCCGTCCTCGCCGACGAACCGTCGCAACGGCTCGACCTGCCCGCGGCTGATCACCCAGAGTCCGCTCATGCGTCGCAGCACGTCACG
The DNA here is from genome assembly GCF_003751725.1 of Frigoribacterium sp. PhB118. Classification (NCBI taxonomy): domain Bacteria; kingdom Bacillati; phylum Actinomycetota; class Actinomycetes; order Micrococcales; family Microbacteriaceae; genus Frigoribacterium; species Frigoribacterium sp. PhB118. The sequence continues at coordinate 165,834 of NZ_RKID01000003.1, forward strand.
CATGCGCCCGACGTCCTGCCCGCGTTCGACCCGGTCCGTCACCCAGATGACGCCCGTGTACATGCGCTCGTGCGGCCGTGCCAGCAGCATCCGACGCGCGACGTTCTCGTCCCAGGTCACCCCGACGTCGTCGGACGGCACCCCGGACGAGGAGGCGCGGCGCGGCACCACCCGGTCGCGCAGCACCTGTAGGCGGCCGGGTTCCGGGACCGATGCGATGCGCGCCTCCGGGTCCGCGTCGCGCAGCGCCTCGAGGCCGTACGGCCAGAGGCCGGGGCGGAGGCCCGCCGCGTGGTCGGCCGCCCAACCGGGGACGTCGCGTTCGCTCGCGAACAGGACCTCGATCACCGAGCCTCCTCGGGTCCGTCGCCACGCCCGTCGCCGGACCGTGCGTCGGAGGCCTGTTCGGCCGCCGCCCGCTCGACGATGGCCTGGTCGGTCGCCGTCTCGTCGCCACGCTGCTCGTCGACGTCGAGGCCCACGGTGCCGTCGTCGTCGGCATCGTCGCCGGCCGCTCCGCCCGCTGCCGCCTCGGCCCGACGGCGACCGAGGTCGCGCGACACGTACCAGAGGTTCGGCACGAGCTGGCAGAGCGCCACCGAGATCGCCGACCCCAGCACGGGTCCGGCGGCCCCGACCTGCCCGATGAACCACCACGACAACCCCAGGTTGAGCGGCACCATCAGCACGATCGGCAGCACCTGGAAGACCAGCCCGGTCTTGTCGGTCATGTACATGCCGACCGGGTACTTCGCCGCCTGCAGGCCGACGAACACGACGAAGCCGACGAGCATCCAGCCGTCGAGCGTGATCGCCCCGCCCGAGACGAAGCGCGCCAGGAACGGGCTCAGCACGGCGAGCGCCGTGCCCAGCACGAGTCCCCCCAGCAGGAACCACAGCGTCGGCACGGTGGGCGACTCCACCCGCCCGGCCGAGCGGGCCGCGGCGTACACCGGCCAGAGGGCGATGCCCGCGGCCGCGACGGTCTGAAGCACGATGCCGAAGAGCTGCGAGGCGAGGTTGTACTGCGCCAGTTCGTCCGGCCCGGCCAGGTGGCTGAGGAGCAGGCGGCCGGTCTGCATCGCGACCGGCAGGGCGATCATCTGCACGAGCATCGGCCAGGCCAGGCCCAGCGCGGGCACGCCGCGGTAGCTGCGGATGCGGGGCACGAGCTTGACGGCCGACCCGATCTGCGGCGACAGCGCGCGCGCCGCCACGATCAGGCAGATCACCGAGACGAGGCTGTTGGCCACGTACGAGATGACCGCGAGGTAGCTGCCGACCGGCACGCTGAACATGACGGCCGAACCGATGGCGAGCAGCATGAACGGTGCCACGACGGCCTGGCTGGCGACCTGCGTGCTGGTCTTCTTCAGCCCCACGAGGATGCGCTGCCCGACCGTGAGCGGGATCACGAGGCCGAACACCGCGAGGCAGAGTCCCGCCGCGAGCGAGCCACCGTCGGGCAGCAACCCCTCGCCGAGCAGAACGGGCCACCAGCCCGCGAGGGTGATGAGCAGGGCGACCGCGACCATGATGCCGCCCGACACCAGCAGCACGCGGAAGGCGGTGACGATCGAGCGCTTGACGAAGTCGTCGGTGCGGACCGACGACGACCCGGCCACCGCGTTGATGACGATGGCCGCGATGCCGAGGTCGGCGAACGGCAACAGGGTCGGGAAGGTCGAGAGCAGCCCGTACTGCGCGTAGGCGTCGGTGCCGAAGTTCTGGATGATCATGCGGCTCGTGATGATGCCGAGCACGCCCGACAGGCCCATCACGATGACCTTCGTCGCCGCGGTCGAGCCCACGGCGGCCATCGCTCCGCCCCGGCGGGGACGACCGGCCGAGCCCGTCGTCGACCGGCTCACGAGGCGCTCCTGAACAGTCGGTCGTCCGCGGAGAGGCGTCCGTCCCGGTCGGGCAGGTCGGCCAGCACGTCGTCGGCGGAGCGTCCGGCGTCGAGCGCCTCGACGATCGCGTCGGCCAACACCTGTGGTGCGCGGGGGTCGGACGCGACCACGTGACCGTGGGCGTCGAGCCAGTCGGCGAGCCCCGTCTCGGTGGTCGTGACGACGGTGCAGCCGTGCGACAGCCCCTCGACGATCGGCAGCCCCACCTGTTCGCGCCAGGTCGGGCTGGGCTGCGACCAGAGCACGAGCACGCGCGCCTCCTCGAGCGCGGAGTGGATGCGGGGACGGGGTGGGTCGACCTCGACGGCGACCGAGGGCTGCGCGACCGACAGGGCCCGCGCCTCCTGCTCGAGGGCGCCCTTGCCGAGCAGCGTCAGCGTCGCCTCGGGGCGGGCGGCGACGACGAGCGGCCAGGCCGCCGCCAGGACGCGCAGCCCCTTGCGCTCGACGAACGAGCCGACGAAGGCCACCGCGGGCGGGCGGACGCCGCCACCGTGGGCGTCCGCGTGCCGGGTCGGCAGGGCCGGCACGGTGGTCGTGGTGACACGGGGCGAGGCGGCCCCCAGGAGGCGCGCGTACGTCTCGCGCGCGGCGTCCGTCCCGAAGACCACCCGGTCGAGACGGCGCCAGACCGCGCGTGCCAGCACGCGTTCGCCTCGTCGGCGCAGTCGCGTCCGCAGGCGCGGAGCCGTGGCCGCGTCGAAGGGGTCGGCGTTGCCGATCAGGTAGCTGACGACGACCGTGCGGCGGCCGGTCAGCCGGCGTCGCACCGCGAGGGCGGCCAGCACCAGTGCCGTGGTCGGCAGGCTCGACGTCATGAGCGGTTCGTTCACCTCGAGCGTCTCGACCCGTGACCGCGCGATCAGCCAGGCCGAGGCGAGCGGACCGGCCTGCACGAGGTCGAGCCCCGCGGCGAGCGAGTCGTCGAAGTCGTAGCGGGTGACGCGGTAGACGATGCTGGCGGGCGCCAGCTCGTGCGCCCGCTCGAGGTGGGCCGTGCGCACGGACTCGTAGAGGCGGACCGCCGGGAGGCGCGGCGTGCGCCCCCGGGACGGGCGGGCCGGGCGGGTGGGGCTCACGACGTGGCGTCGCCCTGGCGGCCCGCGGTGCGGCGGGACCTGCCCGGGGCCGCCGCGTCGGTCGTGGCGGCCGTCGCGGCGGTCGTCGTGGCGGTCGCGTCGGCCGTCGTGGCGGAGCCGAAGGGATAGGTCTGCTCGTCGGACGACGTCGAGACGGGCACGAGCACCGACGGCGGCAGGTCGTGCGATGCCCGCTGACGGCCCGGGGCCACCCCGTCGAACACGACGCCGATGACGCGCACCTTGACGTTCGTCAGCGCGCGGACGGCCGACACGAGCCGCGGCCGGGTCGACCGGCCCGCCGTGGCGACGATGACGACGCCGTCGGTCAGGCGACCGATCTCGAGCGTGTCGGACGACGTGAGCACCGCGGGGGCGTCGACCACGACGACGTCGTAGCGCTCCCCGGCGGTCTCGAGCAGCAGGGCCATCGATCGCGAGCTCAGCAGCGGGCTCGGGTTGGGCGGCACGTCGCCGGCCGTGAGGATGTCGACGCCGTCGCGCCACGACGTCACGGCGGCGGCGAACTCGAGTCGGCCGACGACGACGTCGGTCAGGCCGACCTCGTCCGAGACGGCGGCGAGCTCGGCGAGTCCGCTGCCACGCAGGTCGGCGTCCACCACGAGCACCTCGAGGCCCCGCTCGGCGAAGGCCAGCGCGAGGTCGAGGGCGACCGCCGCCCTCCCCTCGCGTTCGTCAGCCGCGACCGACGAGACGGCGATGGTCCGGGTGGCCCGGTCGACGTCCGCGAACTGCAGCTGGGCCCGGATGCGACGGAAGTCGTCCGCCGCCGCTCCCTGGGGTTCGTCGGAGAGAGCCAGCACGCCACGGTTGCGGCGCGTGACGCTGCCGAGCAACGGCACGAGGTGCAGGTCCTCGACGTCGCGGGCGGTGCGGAGCCTGGTGTCGACCACCGATCGCAGCAGCGCCAGGGCGATGCCGAGGACGGTTCCGACGGCGAGACCGCTCAGGGCGATCAGTCGGCGGTTCGGGCTGATGGGCGACGTCGGGGGCGTGGCCTCGGCGATCGGCGCGACGCTCAGCGTCGAGTTGCCGGCGGTGTTCTCGGGCGACAGCGCCCGGGCCTGCCGGCTCAACGAGATGGTGACCGCGTTCGCGACGTCGGCCGCCCGTTGCGCGTCGCCGTCCACCACGGCGACGTCGATGATGACGGTGTTCAGAGGGTTCTCGGCGGTGATCTGACGTGCCAGCTGCGTCGGGGTCACGTCGAGGCCCATCTGCTGGATGACGGGTTCGAGCACGACCGACGACGTGGCGAGACGCGTGTAGCTCTGCACGAGGTTCTGCGTGTACGACGACCCCTGCAACAGCTCGTTGGGGTCGGAGCCCTCGGTCGCCGAGACGAACACGCTGCTCGTGGCCCGGAACGAGTCGGGCTGCGTCTGGGCGTACGCGTAACCCGCGCCTCCGCCGACGAGGGCGAGGACGACGACGAGGGGCCAACTCTTCAGGAGAGCGCGCCAGTAGTGCTGAGGATCCAACGGACACTCCCGGGTTGAGGTGGTGGAACCTGGCGAGCATACCCGGAGCAGAGAGGTCCTCACGACCCCCGGAGGGGGTGCCCGTGCCCGTGACGGTCAGTCGGCGAGCAGGGCCGTGTCGGCCCAGCGGGTGCCGTGCGGCGTGATCGTCACGCGTCTCGGCTCGTCGAGCACCTCGGGAGCGGGCACCTCCTGCTCGTCGTCCGGCCCATGCCCCGCCGACCCGTCGTCCGCCGCGTCGACGACCGGCGCCTCGGCCGCCCCGGTCGGACGCTCGATGACGATGTCGAGCCACGACTCGGCGACGCCGTCCAGCAGCCCGGCTCCCCACTCGACCACGACGATCGAGCCCTCGAAGTCGAGGTCCAGGTCGTCGAGCTCGGCCTCGCCCGACAGCCGGTACGCGTCCACGTGCACCAGGGGCGTGCCCGACGCGGTCGGGTGCGTGCGCGCCAGGACGAACGTCGGGCTCGCCACCTGGCCGCGCACCTGGAGCCCCTCGCCGAGGCCGCGCGTGAAGGTCGTCTTGCCGGCGCCGAGCGGTCCGGTCAACACCAGCAGGTCACCCGCCCGCAGCGACCCGGCCATCCGACGCCCCAGCGCCTCCATGGCGTCGGCGTCGGCGACGGTCAACTCGACGGGGTCGCCCTGGACGGTCACGGCCGTCCGCCGACGTAGACGCGGGGCACCCGGGCTCCGACGCGGCAGGCGACCTCTTCGGGGATCGTGTCGGTGGCGTCGGCCCACTCGCCGATGGTCATCTCGCCCTGGTCGCCCGGCCCGAACAACACGACCTCGTCACCGACCGCGACGGGGTCGTCGCCCATGTCGACCAGGAACTGGTCCATCGCGACCCGGCCCACGATCGGGCGGGGCGCGCCGTTCACGACGACGTGCACGGTGCCCTGTGCCCGCCGGCTGACGCCGTCGGCGTACCCCAGGGGCACGAGCGCGAGCGTCGTGTCGGACGGAGCACGGAACGTGTAGTCGTACGAGACGCCGGTGCCCGCGGCGACGCGCTTGACCTTGACCACGGACGCGCTCAGCGTGAGCACCTGCCGCAGTCCCCGGTCGGCGGCGGTGACGCCCTCGGTCACGGGGATGCCCAGGCCGTTCGACCCCATGCGCACCATGTCGAAGCGTCGTTCGGGGTGTTCGAGTGCGGCCGAGCTCGACGACATGTGCCGCTTCTCGACGGTGGCCCCGAGCGCCTCGGCCTCGGCCACGGCCTGCTCGAACACGCGGGCCGCGGCCTGGTCGTCGGCCTCGCTCGTCTCGCTGACGTGCGAGAAGATGCCGCGCAGGCGGACCACCCCCTCGTCGCGCAACTCGACGGCACGGGCGACGAAGGCCGGCCAGTCCGAGGGCAGGCACCCCTCGCGGTGCAGGCCCGTGTCGATCGTCAGGTGGACGAGGGCGACACCGCCGCGGGCCCGTGCGACCGCCGCGACGGCGTCGAGCTGGTCGAAGGTCGACACCCCCAGGTCGACCCGCAGGTCGACGGCCGCCTCGAGGTCGTCGGACGGGCTGAGCTGCCAGGCGAAGAACGAGGCGTCGCCGCCGATGCCCAGCCGTCGCATCTCGAGGGCCGGCGCGAGTTCGACCGTGCCGAACCAGCGGATGCCCGCCGCCACGGCCTCGGGCACGAGCACGGGGGCGCCGTGGGAGTAGGCGTCGGCCTTGACGATCGCCAGGATCTCGACCGGGTCGAGACGGGCGATCAACGACTCGAGGTTCGCCCGGTACGCGGCCAGGTCGACCGTGGCCCGTCGCAGGGACGTCGCGGCGCTCATGCGGTGTGCCTCCGGGTGAGGCCGGCGGCCAGGCAGGCGACGACCTCGTAGGTGATGCCGCCCATCGCCTCGGCCCAGTCGGCGGCGGACTGCCGACCCAGCGCCGGGTCGCCGAAGAGCACGACCTCGTCGCCGATCTCGACGGGGTCGTCACCCACGTCGATCACGAGGGCGTTCATGGCGATGCGCCCCCGGACGCGGTAGGTGCGCCGACCGATCGTGACGGAGGCGCGCTCGCTCGCGGCCCGGTCGATGCCGTCCGCGTACCCGACCGGCACGATGGCGATCGACGTGTCGCGCTCGGGACGGAAGAGGTAGCCGTACGACACGCCCTCGCCCGCCGGGATGCGCTTGACGGTGGTCACCGGCGCCGTGACGGTCATGGCCGGGCGCAGGCCGAGCTCGGCGGACGTGCGGTCGGCGTACGGGCTCAGCCCGTAGCTCGCGAGGCCGAAGCGCACCATCGTGGCTCGTGTCCCCACGTAGTCGAGCGCCGCCGCCGAGGCGGCCACGTGCAGCAGGGGCGGCCGCACCCCCCGCTCGTCGAGCATCGCGGACGCCCGGGCGAAGCGGGCCGTCTGCAGGCCGTCGTCCTCGGACGACGCGTTCGACACGTGGGTCATGAGGCCCTCGACCGGCACGACGGCGTCGTGGTCGGCCGCGCGGTCGAACAGCTCGGGCCACTCGGACTCGACGGCCCCGTTGCGGCTCAGACCCGTGTCGATCGCCAGGTGGACCGCGCGGACGCCGGCCGCCACGGCCGCCTCGAGCTGGTCGACGCTCGACACCGCGGGGGTGATGCCGAGCGCCGCGGCCTCGACGAAGTCCTCGTCGGGAGCGTGCAGCCACGCGAGCACCGGCGCCTCGACACCGGCTCGACGCAGGGCCACGGCCTCGGTCAGGTCGGCCACCCCGAGCCAGTCGACGCCGGCCTCGACGAAGGCCCGGGCGCACTCGACGGCACCGTGGCCGTAGGCGTTCGCCTTGACCACGGCCATGACGGCCGACGGCGCGACGGCGGCCCGGAGGACCTCGACGTTGTGGCGCAACGCGGCCGTGTCGACGGTGATGGTGACGTCGTGGGTCATCGGTCCGCCCCTTCGTGGTGTGCGTCGTGGTCGACGGGGGCCCGGCCGTCGCCCTCGGCGACGACGTACGCGACCGCCACCCCGCCGTCGTGGCTGAGCGACAGATGGAGGCGCGAGACGCCTCGCGAGTCGGCGAGCGACCGCGCTCCCCCGCTGAGCACGAGCGACGGGGCTCCCTGGTCGTCGGAGACGACCACGACGTCGTGCCAGCGCACCCCGGTGGAGCCGCCCAGGGACTTGATCAGCGCCTCCTTGGCGGCGAAGCGGGCCGCGAGCGACGGGCGCCCGCGGGGGCTGCCGTCCCGGAGGACGAGCTCGTCGGCTCGGAACAGACGCGTGGCGAGCGCCGGCGTGCGCTCGATCGAGCGGTCGAAGCGTCCGAGGTCGACGACGTCGACGCCGATGCCCACGATCACGTCCTCACCCGCCTGACGCCCTGCCCCGGCTGCACGACCCGCTACTCGACGGTGACCGACTTGGCCAGGTTGCGCGGCTGGTCGACGTCGAGGCCCTTGGCGGCGGCGAGCTCCATGCCGAAGATGTGCAGCGGCACGACCGACAGCAGGGGCTCGAAGAGCGGGGCCGCCAGCGGGATGTGCAGCACCTCGTCGGCGAAGGGCAGCACCGCGGCGTCGCCCTCTTCGGCGATCGCGATGACGCGGGCGCCGCGCGCGCGGATCTCTTGGATGTTCGAGACGACCTTGGGGTGCAACGACCGCGGGTCGCGCGGGCTGGGGACGACGACGAAGACGATCTGACCGGGCTCGATCAGGGCGATCGGGCCGTGCTTGAGCTCGCCGGCGGCGAAGCCCTCGGCGTGGATGTAGGCGAGTTCTTTCAGCTTGAGCGCACCCTCGAGGGCGATGGGGTAGCCCACGTGACGCCCGAGGAACAGCACCGACCGGGTGTCGGCCATCCAGCCGGCGAGGGTCTTGATGCGCTCGGACGACTCGAGCACCTGCTCGATCTTGCCGGGGATCTCGTGCAGGTCGGTGACCTGCTCGGCGATGGCCTCGGCGCTGAGCGTGCCGCGCAGGGTCGCCAGGTGCAGGCCCAGCAGGAAGAGCGCGGTGCCCTGGGCGACGAACGCCTTGGTCGACGCGACGGCGACCTCGGGGCCCGCGTGCGTGTAGAGCACGGCGTCGGACTCGCGCGGGATCGTCGAGCCCTGCGTGTTGCAGATCGACAGCACCTGGGCGCCCTGCTCTCGGGCGTACTTGACGGCCATCAGGGTGTCCATCGTCTCGCCCGACTGGCTGATCGACACCACGAGGGTCTTCTCGTCGAGGACCGGGTCGCGGTAGCGGAACTCGTGCGCCAGCTCGACCTCGACGGGGATGCGGGCCCACTGCTCGATGGCGTACTTGCCGAGGATGCCGGCGTAGGCGGCGGTGCCACAGGCGATGACGATGACGCGGTCGACGGTCAGGAGGCGCTCGCGCACGCCGTCGAGCTCGGTCAGGGTCACGGCGCCCTCGGCGGTGATGCGGCCGAGCAGCGTCTTGGCGACGGCCTCGGGCTCCTCGCTGATCTCTTTCGCCATGAAGCTGGACCAGCCGCCCTTCTCGGCGGCCGAGGCGTCCCAGTCGACCTCGAACTCGGTCGTCTCGACGGGCGCCCCGGAGAAGTCGACGACCTCGACCGAGTCGGGACGGATCGTCACGAGCTGGTCCTGCCCGATCGACATGGCCCGACGGGTGTGGGCGACGAAGGCCGCGACGTCGCTGCCGAGGAAGTTCTCGCCCTCGCCCAGGCCGATGACGAGGGGCGAGTTGCGGCGGGCGCCGACGACGACGCCCGGCTGGTCGGCGTGCACGACGAGCAGCGTGAAGGCGCCGTCGAGGGTGTTGACGACCGTGCGCAGGGCCTCGGTCAGGTCACCGGAGGAACGGTAGGCCCGGGCCACCAGGTGCGCGGCGACCTCGGAGTCGGTCTCGCTGAGGAACTCGACGCCCTCGGCGAGCAGCTCGGCCTTGAGCTCGGAGAAGTTCTCGATGATGCCGTTGTGGATGAGGGCGAGCTTGCCGTCGTCCGCGAGGTGGGGGTGCGCGTTCGCGTCGGTCGGGCCACCGTGGGTCGCCCACCGGGTGTGGCCGATGCCGGTCGTGCCGTCGGTGAGCGGCGTCGCCTCGAGGTCGTCGACGAGCATCTGCAGCTTGCCGGCCTTCTTGCGGGTGCCGAGGTCGCCCGCGGCGTCGATCACGGCGACTCCCGCCGAGTCGTACCCGCGGTACTCGAGTCGCTTGAGGCCGCCCAGCAGCACCTCGATGCTCTTGTCACCCGTTCCGACGTATCCCACGATTCCACACATGGGGTCGATCCTAGAGGTTCCCGTCCGAGAGCCCGGCGGGCCGTGCCGACTCGCGTCGACCCCGGACCGGTAGCCTCGTGCGCATGGCCGAAGCCAACCCGACGACCGCGCCCTCCGCCGTGCACGCGAGCCCCTTCGTCGAGATCGGGCGCGATGCCTGGGCCGACCTGGCCCCGACGACGCGCCTGCCGCTGACCGAGACCGAGATCGTCCAGCTGCGCGGCCTCGGCGACCGCCTCGACATGCGCGAGGTGCAGGACGTCTACGTCCCGCTCAGCCGCCTCCTCAACCTCTACGCCGCCGGCGCCCGCAACCTGCACCGGGCCACGAGCGACTTCCTCGGCGAACGGGCCCAGCGCACGCCCTTCGTGATCGGCGTCGCCGGGTCGGTGGCCGTCGGCAAGTCGACCGTCGCGCGCCTCCTGCGGGAGCTGCTCAGCCGCTGGGACGACACCCCCCGCGTCGAGTTGGTGACCACCGACGGGTTCCTCTACCCGAACGCCGAACTCGAACGCCGCGGCATCATGAGCCGCAAGGGGTTCCCCGAGTCGTACGACCGCCGCCACCTGCTGCGGTTCGTCTCGCAGGTCAAGAGCGGCGCCGAAGAGGTGCGTGCGCCGTTCTACTCGCACACCAGCTACGACATCATGCCGAGCGCCGAGGTCGTCGTGCGGCGGCCCGACATCCTGATCGTCGAGGGTTTGAACGTGCTGCAGCCCGCCGTCGCCGGCCGGCTCGCCCTGAGCGACCTGTTCGACTTCACGGTCTACGTCGACGCCCGCACCGGCGACATCGAGAACTGGTTCGTCGAACGGTTCCTCGCGCTGCAGAAGGGCGCGTTCACCCAGGAGCGCTCGTTCTTCCACCGTTTCGCCGACATGAGCGAACCCGAGGCGCGGTCGTTCGCCTCGGGCATCTGGAAGTCGGTCAACGAGCCCAACCTGATCGAGAACGTGCTGCCGACCCGGTCACGGGCGACGCTCGTCCTGCGGAAGGCGGCCGACCACAAGGTCAGTTCGGTCCTGCTGCGCAAGATCTGACCCGCGGCGACGCCGGGCCGGCTCAGGCGCCGCGGCCGGTCTCGCACCGCGTCCGGTCAGGAGGCGCGGGTGACGTCACCGGGACGTCGTGCCCCGTCCGCCGCCCAGGTCAGAGGGCGAGTCGCTCGCGCACGACGTCGGCCAGCGAGTGGGCGACGCGGTCGGCGGTCGGTTGGTCGGCGGCCTCGACCATCACGCGCACCACGGGCTCGGTGCCCGAGGGGCGGAGCAGCACGCGGCCGGTGTCGCCGAGCTCGGCCTCGAACCGGCGGACGGCCTCGGCCACGCCCTCGTCGGACGCGGCTCGCGAGCGGTCGACGTCGCGCACGTTGATCATGATCTGCGGGAAGACCGTCATGACCGAGGCGAGCTCGGCCAGGCTCTTGCCGGTCGCGGCCATGCGGGCCACGAGCGAGAGACCGGTGAGGATGCCGTCACCGGTGGTGGCGTAGTCGGCGAAGACGATGTGGCCGGACTGTTCGCCGCCGAGGGTGAAGCCGTGCTCGTTCATGTCCTCGAGCACGTAGCGGTCGCCGACCTTGGTCTGGCGGACCGTGATGCCGTGCTCGGCCATGGCACGGATGAGGCCGAGGTTGCTCATCACCGTCGCGACGAGCGTGTCGTCGACGAGGGCGCCACGTTCTTTCTGCGCCAGGGCGATGATGGCCATGATCTGGTCGCCGTCGACCACGGCGCCGGTGGCGTCGACGGCCAGGCAGCGGTCGGCGTCGCCGTCGTGCGCGATGCCGACGTCGGCCCCGTGCTCGAGGACGGCCCTCGCGAGGTTGTCGAGGTGGGTCGACCCCACGCCGTCGTTGATGTTCACGCCGTCGGGATCGGCGCCGATCAGGGTGACCGTCGCGCCGGCGTCGGTGAACACCTCGGGCGAGACGGCCGAGGCGGCCCCGTGGGCACAGTCGAGGACGACGTGGATGCCGTCGAGTCGGTTGGGCAGGGCGCCGAGCAGGTGCAGCACGTAGCGGTCCTCGGCGTCGGCGAACCGACGGATGCGGCCCACGTCGCCACCGATCGGCATCAACTGCGGATCGGCCATGGCGGCCTCGATGCGGTCTTCGACCTCGTCGGGGAGCTTGGTGCCGCCGAAGGCGAAGAACTTGATGCCGTTGTCGGGCGCGGCGTTGTGCGAGGCGCTGATCATCACGCCGAAGTCGGCGCCGATGTCGTCGACCAGGAAGGCCGCGGCGGGGGTCGGGATGACTCCGGCGTCGAGCACGTCGACGCCCGAGCTGGCGAGCCCGGCACAGACGGCCGCGGTGAGGAACTCACCGGAGATGCGGGGGTCGCGCGCGACGACGGCGACGGGTCGTCGCCCCTCGGCGCGACGGGCATCGGCGTGATGCCCCTTCGTGAGCACCACCGCGCTCGCCTGGGAGAGCCCCAGGGCGAGCGCGGCGGTCAGCTCACGGTTGGCGAGGCCTCTGACACCGTCGGTACCGAACAAACGCGACATCGCGAGACCTGCCTTGTGTGGTGCTGGTTAGCGCTTCGAGAACTGCGAGGCCTTGCGGGCCTTCTTGAGACCGGCCTTCTTGCGCTCGATGACGCGGGCGTCACGGGTGAGGAAGCCGGCCTTCTTGAGCGTGGCGCGGTTGTTCTCGCGGTCGATCTCGTTCAGCGCACGGGCGATGGCGAGACGGAGGGCACCGGCCTGGCCCGAGGGGCCACCACCGGTGACCTTGACGGCCACGTCGTACGAGCCGAGCAGGTCGAGGACCTTGAACGGGTCGTTGATCAGCTGCTGGTGCAGCTTGTTGGGGAAGTAGTCCTCGAGGGTGCGACCGTTCACGACGATCGTGCCGGAGCCGGGCGTGAGGCGCGCACGAGCGATGGCCTCCTTGCGGCGACCGACGGCGGAACCGCCGACGCTCAGCACGGGGCGGGGCGTCGCGGCGGCCTCGGGGGCCGAGCTCTCGGTGGTGAAGCTCTCGGGAGCCTGGTCGATGGAATCTGCGATCTGAGCCACTGTGTGGGGGTCCTTAAGTCTGAAGGCGGACGCTACTGGGCGACCTGGTCGAGGGTGTAAACCGTGGGCTGCTGAGCAGCGTGGGGGTGCTCGGCACCCGCGTACACCTTCAGCTTCTTGATCTGGGCACGGCCCAGCGAGTTCTTCGGCAGCATGCCACGGATGGCCTTCTCGACCGCGCGGGTGGGGTGCTTCTCGACCATCTCGGAGTACGTGGTGGCCGTGATGCCGCCCGGGTAACCCGAGTGACGGTAGTAGAGCTTCTCGGCCAGCTTGGAGCCGGTGAGGGCCACCTTGTCGGCGTTGATGACGATGACGAAGTCGCCCATGTCCATGTGGGGGGCGAAGGTCGGCTTGTGCTTGCCGCGCAGCAGGGCTGCCACGTGGCTCGCGAGGCGGCCGAGCACGACGTCGTTGGCGTCGATGATCAGCCAGTTCGGCTGAACGTCAGCCGGCTTGGGGGAGAAAGTGCGCGTCACAGTAGTGCTGCTTTCTGGTCGAGGTGAGAGGTTCGTGAATCCCGCTCCGTTGCCGTTGTCACCGCAGAGGCGATGAGAACGAGTCAGGTGGAGGGCTCAACTTCGGGCGAAAGCGCGCAGTTGCGCAGACACCAAGGGTTCACGTTACCCGACACGGGCCGGACGGTCAACCATCGCCCGCCTCGCCCCGGGGAGTCACTCCCCCAGCTGGTCGTGCGAACGCTTCACCTGCGTCAGGGCCACCCGGGCGGCCATCTCGGCGTCGGGCGGGTAGCCGACCTCGACCATCGTGAGACCGTGCGCGGGCACGACCCGGAACTCGCCGTTGCGCTGGGCCTCGCGCCGCACGCCCACCGCACGATGCGCCTCCATCGCCCCCTCGCCGACGGCCACGCAGGCGCCCACGAGGTTGCGCACGAGGTTGTGGCAGAACGCGTCCGCCTGCACCGAGGCGACGAGCACGCCGTCGGACTCGCGCCTCCACGAGAACTCCTGCAGCTCGCGGATGGTGGTCGCGTAGTCGCGGTGTCGGCAGTACGCGGCCCAGTCGTGCAGGCCGAGCAGGCCGGACGCCGTCGCGTTCATGAGCTCGAGGTCGAGGCGTTGGTCGTACCAGAGGGTGTGGCTGCGCCTCGTGGGGTCGCGCTCGGCCCCCCGGTCGGCGATGCGGTACTCGTACCGGCGCCAGAGGGCGCCGAAGCGGGCGTGGAAACCCGGAGGCGCGACCCGGGCACCCGAGATCACGATCTCGTCGGACGCGCCCGCGAGCCCGTTCAGCCGCCGTGCCAGCACGGTCGGGGCGTCGAGCGGGGACTGGTCGCGCATGCCGCGGTGCGGCTTCTGCAGCTGGGCGATCTGGGCGTCGGTGAGGTCGAGGTGCACCACCTGCCCGCGCGCGTGCACGCCGGCGTCGGTGCGACCCGCCACGGTCACGGTCGGCACGTCTCCCAGCCGACGGAAGAGCGTCTGCAGAGCGGCCTCGATCTCGCCCTGCACCGTGCGGCGGCCGGGTTGTTCGCTCCAGCCCGAGAAGCCGGTGCCGTCGTACGCCACCCCGAGGCGGAGGCGCGTCAGGGCCGGGGCGTCGATCGTCACCCGACGATCCTACGGGGCCGACACCGCGCCTCCTCGGCCTGTCGGGTGGGCGGACGACGACGGCGGCCGCGACCCGGTCACCCGGGTCACGACCGCCGTCGGGCGCCTCCGCCTAGCCCATGCGGGAGGCGCGGTGCCGGACCACGAGGACCGTGCCACCCATCGCCATCAGCACCAGGGCGAGCGCCAGCCACCCGGCCAGGGGCGCGGAGCCCGTGAAGGCGAGCGAGCCGTCCGCGGTCGGTGCGGTCGTGCCCGGGGTGACCGCCCCGGGACCGGCACCCGGCACGGTCGGACCGGCTCCGGGCGTCGCGCCCGGGTCGGTCACCGGCGGCGCGGGGTCGACGGGAGCGGCGAGCAGCGACACCCCGACGACGACCGGGTCGTGGTCGCTCGAGCGGAACTGGTCGGGCTGGTACAGCTGCTCGGCGTTGTAGTTGAAGCGGCTGTACTCGAGGCCGATGCCCTCACCCGAGTTGATGTTCCAGATGTCCACGCCCGTGACGGCCTCGGCCGCGGCGGGCGAGGCGAGCACGTGGTCGAGGGACCCGCTGAGACCGCTGAAGACGTAGCTGTACTCGTCGGTCCCGGTCGAGCCGAGGTCGACGTAGCCGGCCTGGCGGAGCACCTCGATCGGGTCCTCCTGGCTGTAGGCGTTGAAGTCGCCGAGCAGGAACACCTTGTCGGTCCCCGCAGCGGCCTCACGCTCGGCGGCGAAGGCGACCAGGGCGTTCGCCTGGTTGACGCGCGAGCCGTTCGAACCGCCCTGACCGTCCCCCTGGTCGGCGTCCGGGCCCGAACCACTGCCCTTCGACTTGAAGTGGTTCGCGATCGCGACGAAGGTCGACCCGGCGTCACCGCCGACGGGCCGGAAGGCCTGCGCGAGCGGCTGCCGGGCGTTGCTGAACGCGGCCGATCCGGTCAGGATCGTCGACCCTCCGACGGGCTCGGCGACGGCCTTCTTGTAGATGAAGGCCAGACGGATGACGTCCTCGTTGGCGGGCACCGACTCCGGTGAGCGCGCGTAGTCCCAGACCTCGCTGCCGGCCGCGGCGTTGAGCGCCCCGACCAGGGTCGCGAGTGCGGAGTCGCGGTCCTCGCCGAAGCGGGCCGAGTTCTCGATCTCCTCGAGCGACACGACGTCGGCGCCCAGGGCGGTGATCGCCGTGACGATCTTCACCTGCTGGCGGGCGAGGTTCTCGGCGTTCGCGGCACCACGAGCGTCGCAGCCGCTGTTCACCGTCACCGGCGCACCCGCGCGGTCCGTGTAGAACGTGCAGCCGCGCAGCTGGTCGCCCGTCGTCGTGAAGTAGTTGAGCACGTTGAAGCTGGCGAGCTTCAGGTCGCCTCCCACCTCGCGCGGGGCGTCGGTGCGGATGTCCTCGAACGTGACCGGCAGGTCGCCGTAGGCGGTGTCTCCGGTGAGACGGGCAGTCGGCTGGTACTTCCAGGCCGAGTTGCGGAAGTCGAACACGACCGGCTTCGTGAAGGCGACCGAGGCGCCCACCGTGACGGGGTTCTCGTTCGAGAGGTAGGGCAGCGGGATCGACTGGTTGGCCGCGGTGAAGAAGTTCGTCGTGGCACCGTCGTCGAGGGTCACGGCACGGGCCGCGTTGTCGGCGACCACCGCCGCGTAGCCCGGGGAGCCCGGTCGGGCGACCTCGGTGGGCTGGATCAGCGGCCGGTCACCCGAGGCGAGCTCGACCTCGCCGTACTGGTTCGTCGTGTAGGTGTCCGCGACGGTGAACTCGCCCTGAGGCAGCACGAGCATGCTCTCGAGCGTCTCGCGCTGGGCGTCGGTGGCGGGCAGGCCGACGGTCGCCGCCTGGGGTGCCGCGACGGTCGAGGCGTCGAGCGCCCGGAGCGACGCCGCACCGGTGACGGTGATCTGCGTCAGGCCGAAGAACTCGGTGACGGTCCCGTCGATCTCGACGTAGTCGCCGACGGCGACCGAGGAGGCGGTGCTCGCGGAGTACACGAACAGCGCGTCCGACGCGACGTGCGTCGCCAGGTCGAGTGCGCCTCCGGTGCCCGGGGTCTGGATGACGTAGCCGTCGAGGCCGCCCGTGGGGTAGGTGGCCGTGACGACGCCCCGCGTGGTCACCGTGCGACCGACGAGAGGGCTCGTGCCGGTCGCACCCTGGATCTGGGCGACCGTCACGTCGGCCTCGGGGGTCGGCTCGGGCTGCGGCTCGGGCTCCGGACCGGGCTCGGTGCCCGTGCCGCCGGAGTTCTGCGGGGTGACGGTGGTCTGCGTCGAGAAGTCGGCCGCGTTGACGTCGGTGTCGACACCAGCGGTGCGGGCCAACGAATTGGGCGTCGGGTTCGTTCCCGTCACGGGAGCGACGGTCGTCTCGAAGGTGTTCGAGGCGCCGTAGCCGAGCAGGTCGACCACGCCCGGCGTCCCGGCGGGGACCGAACCGGGTGCGAGCGTCAACGGAACGGCGCCGTTCGACAACAGGACCGTTCCCGTGGTGCCGCTCGGGTTGAGCGAGGCACTCGCGTCGGGGGCGGGCAGGTCGGCGCCCGTGGTGCCGTTGCCCGGGATCGCCACGAGGAAGTAGCCACCGGCCGCGATGGTGCCGGCGAGTTCGGCGGCGGAGAACTGCCCGGCGCCCGTCGCCGAGCGGTACTGCAGGGACCAGCCGGCCAGCGACACCGACGCCGTCGTGGGGTTGTACAGCTCGACGAACTTGCGGTTGAAGGGAGCGTTGGCGCTGCCTCCCTTGAGGTAGGCCTCGTTGATGACCACCGACGAACCGTCGGGCGCGGCGAGGGCGGGCGCGGCGGTCGCGAGAGGGGCGAGCCCGAGCGCGAGGGCCATGCCCGTCGTGAGGGCGAGGGCCTTGAGTGGGCGGGGGCGTGGCGACATGACGTCCTTCGTGATCGGGTCGGGCTCCGGTCACCGTAGGCGGCACAGGTGCACCACAGGTGTCGCAGAACAATCGCCAAGGTAAACGACCCCCGCCCGGGGGGCCAGTCCTCTCTTGTGCGGACCCCCTCCTGCTCCCTGCACGACGAAGGGCCCGTCACCTCGCGGTGACGGGCCCTCCGGGTGGTGCTGGTGGGTCTACTTGGCTGCTTCGTCGTCCGACTTCGCAGCGGCGTCGGCCTCGACCTCGTCGGCGGCAGCCGTCTCGGTCTCGGTCTCGACGGGAGCCGACTCCTCGACGGTCTCGGTCTCGTCGACGGGAGCCTCGGTGGGCTCCTCGGCGACGGGCTCGGCGACCGGAGCCGCCGCGGCGGTGGTCTTCGAGTTCTTGACCTTGGGGCTCACGGGCTCGAGGACGAGCTCGATCGACACCATCGACGCGTTGTCACCCTTGCGGAAGCCGAGCTTCGTGATGCGGGTGTAGCCGCCGTCACGGTTCTCGACCAGCGGGGCGATCTCGGTGAAGAGGATGTGGGCGGCCTCTTTGTTGTTGCGCAGGGTCTGCATGGCGCGACGACGCGAGTGCAGGTCGCCACGCTTCGCGAAGGTCACGAGACGCTCGGCGACGGGACGGAGGCGCTTGGCCTTGGTCTCGGTCGTCTTGATCGTCTTGTGCTCGAAGAGCGAGGCGGCCAGGTTGGCCAGCATGAGGCGCTCGTGCGCCGGGCCGCCTCCGAGGCGGGGTCCCTTGGTGGGCTTGGGCATTGTCTGTTCCTAAGTGAGTCGAGAGTGGAGGGCGTCGGGCGGAGAGACCTAGTTGGTGGTCTCTTCTTCGTCGTAACCGCTGTAGAAGTGGGCTCCGTCGAACCCGGGGACCGTGTCCTTGAGCGAGAGGCCGAGCTCGACGAGCTTGTCCTTCACCTCGTCGACCGACTTCTGACCGAAGTTGCGGATGTTCATCAACTGGGTCTCGGACAGGGCGACCAGCTCGGACACCGTGTTGATGCCCTCGCGCTTCAGGCAGTTGTAGCTGCGGACCGACAGGTCGAGGTCCTCGATCGGGGTCTGCAGCTCGCTCGACAGGACGGCGTCGACCGGCGCGGGGCCGATCTCGATGCCCTCGGCGGCGGTGTTCAGCTCGCGGGCGAGGCCGAACAGCTCGGTCAGCGTGCGACCGGCCGAGGCGATGGCGTCACGGGGCGAGATCGACGGCTTCGACTCGACGTCGACGACCAGGCGGTCGAAGTCGGTGCGCTCACCGGCACGCGTCGCCTCGACGCGGTAGGTGACCTTGAGCACGGGCGAGTAGATCGAGTCGATCGGGATCTGACCGGCTTCGCTGAACTCGCTGCGGTTCTGCACGGCCGACACGTAACCACGGCCACGCTCGATCGTGAGCTCGAGCTCGAACTTCGCCTTGTCGTTCAGCGTGGCGATGACGAGCTCGGGGTTGTGGATCTCGACGCCGGCCGGAGCCGAGATGTCGGCGGCCGTGACCTGACCCGCACCCTGCTTGCGCAGGTAGGCCGTGATGGGCTCGTCGTGCTCGCTGGCGACGACCAGCTGCTTGATGTTGAGGATGACCTCGGTGACGTCCTCTTTCACTCCGGGGACGGTCGTGAACTCGTGCAGCACACCGTCGATGCGGATGCTGGTGACAGCAGCGCCGGGGATCGACGAGAGAAGCGTGCGGCGCAGCGAGTTGCCGAGGGTGTAACCGAAGCCTGGCTCGAGGGGCTCGATCACGAAGCGGGAGCGGAACTCCGAGATGTTCTCCTCGGTGAGGGTGGGGCGCTGTGCAATGAGCACTGTTTAATCCTTTCGGCGAAGAGTCCGCTATATGACTCTTGGCGGTACGACAGGTGGCTGGCCCGTCGGGTCTGTTGAGTTGTGGGCACCTCGGGCGAACACGCGGGAGGCGGTGCTGACGCGGGGGAGCCCGCCGTACCCGACGGACCCCGGTGACGGGGCCCGTCGGGCACGGCGGGCGGTAACTCAGTTAGACGCGACGACGCTTCGGCGGGCGGCAGCCGTTGTGCGCCTGGGGGGTGACGTCGTTGATCGAACCGACCTCGAGGCCTGCGGCCTGGAGCGAGCGGATCGCCGTCTCGCGACCCGAACCCGGGCCCTTGACGAAGACGTCGACCTTCTTGACACCGTGCTCCTGCGCCTGGCGGGCGGCGGACTCGGCGGCGAGCTGCGCGGCGAATGGGGTCGACTTGCGCGAGCCCTTGAAGCCGACGGCGCCGGACGAGGCCCAGCTCAGGACGGCGCCCGAGGGGTCGGTGATCGAGACGATCGTGTTGTTGAACGTGCTCTTGATGTGGGCCTGGCCCACGGCGACGTTCTTCTTCTCTTTGCGGCGGGGCTTACGCGCGGCCGTCTTCGGTGCTGCCAATTTTTTCTCCTACAACCTTGAGGGGCGTACGGCGGGAGCCGAGGCCTATCGAGCCTTCTTCTTGCCGGCGACGGTGCGCTTCGGGCCCTTGCGGGTACGAGCGTTCGTCTTGGTGCGCTGGCCGCGGACGGGGAGGCCGCGGCGGTGGCGGATGCCCTCGTAGCTACCGATCTCGACCTTGCGGCGGATGTCGGCGGCCACCTCGCGGCGGAGGTCACCCTCGACCTTGTAGTTGCCCTCGATGTAGTCGCGGAGCAGGACGAGCTGGTCGTCCGTGAGGTCCTTGACGCGGATGTTGCCGTCGATCTCGGTCTCGGCGAGAGTCTTGAGCGCGCTGGTGCGGCCGACTCCGTAGATGTAGGTCAGTGCGACTTCGACGCGCTTGTCGCGCGGGATGTCAACGCCTGCTAGACGTGCCATGATGGCCTCTTTTCAGAGATGGTGGAGGTCTGTCACAGCACCGGTGCCCGGGCCTCCGACCCGGGGTGTCCCCCGCCTCCGTCCACCCTGTCGGGCTTCCGTGACGAGTTCTGGTGCTGCTGGGAGGGTGTTGCTGTGTGACCCGGCTCGGCCGGGTCGGCATCGGCACGTCGCCGGAGCGACGGACGAGTCAGCCCTGACGCTGCTTGTGGCGCGGGTTGCTCTTGCAGATGACCATGACGTTGCCCTTGCGGCGGATGACCTTGCAGTGCTCGCAGATGGGCTTGACGCTGGGGTTGACCTTCATTGCTGATTCCTTGATCTCGCTGGCTTCGTGCCCCACGGGTGCGTGGGGCCGTTCCTTTCCAGCACGCCCTACTTGTAGCGGTAGACGATCCGGCCGCGGGTCAGGTCGTAGGGGCTGAGCTCCACGATCACACGGTCTTCGGGCAGGATGCGGATGTAGTGCTGCCGCATCTTGCCGGAGATGTGCGCGAGGACCCTGTGTCCGTTGGTCAACTCAACGCGGAACATCGCGTTGGGCAGAGCTTCGATCACTGCGCCTTCGATTTCGATGACACCGTCTTTTTTGGCCATAGCCTCACTGTCGCTAAGAATAGGGGTGTTGGTCGTGCGGGGATGCGATGCCCAGGCGCGCAGAAACGCACACGGAACACCAAAGGTCGATCCTAGGTGATGCCGGTATAGTTCAGCAACCCGGCTGGTCAACCCGACACGCCGGAGCACCCGCCGACCTCTGCCGCCCACCTCGGCCGTCGTCTCGTCGGGTACGCGTCACGACTGCCGGGAGCACCATGCCTGACCGCTCGACCACCCCCTCCTCCCCTCGGGGGGTCGCTCGTCACGGCCGACTCCGCCGCCGCGGCCCCGTCCGCATGCTCCTGGGGCTCGTCGCCGGGACGATGGCCGTCGTGCTCGTGAGCGGCGTGTCCGTCGCGGCCATCGCGGTCCGCTCCGCGACCTCGGGCGTGCAGACGGTCTCTCTCGGCAACGAGGACGAGGTCGCCGGGGTCGACATCTCGGCCATCCAGGGCGGCGCCAACATCCTGCTGGTGGGCAGCGACGAACGCGACGACGGCAGCCAGGTCGACGCCGGCGAGGTCGACGGCATCCGCAACGACGTGACGATCCTGGCCCACCTCTCGGCGGACCACACCCAGCTGACGGCCGTGAGCTTCCCCCGCGACCTGATGATCGACGTGCCCGAATGCGTCGGCGACGACGGCCAGGTGTACCCGGCCGAGGACTACGTGCAGTTCAACACGACCCTCGGACGCGGTGGCCTCTCGTGCACCGTCAAGACGGTCGAGGGCATGACCGGACTGGCGATCCCCTACGCCGGCAAGATCACCTTCGACGGCGTCATCGAGATGTCGAACGCCATCGGTGGGGTCGACGTCTGCGTCACGCGGACGATCCGGGACACCGACTCGGGCATCGACCTGACCGCGGGCACCCACACCCTGCAGGGTGCCGAGGCCCTCGCCTTCCTGCGGACCCGACACGGCGTCGGCGACGGGAGCGACATCGCGCGCATCAGCTCGCAGCAGGTCTTCCTGTCGTCGATGATGCGCAAGATCATCTCGGGCGGCACCCTCGGCGACGTGACGACGCTCTACAAACTCGCCTCGGCCGCCCTGAGCAACATGACGTTGTCGTCCACCCTCGACTCCCCCGACACGCTCGTGCGCCTGGCCCTCGCGCTCAAGGACATCCAGCCCGCGGGGATCGTCTTCGTCCAGTACCCGGTCGTCGACGATCCGCGGGACCCGAACAGGGTGGTGCAGTCCACGACCGACGCCGCGGCCCTGAACGCCGCCCTGAACGCCGACCAGAAGTTCACCCTCGGTGACGACAGCGCCGGACGTGGCTCCGTCTCGGACGGAACGGCCCCGGTCGCGACCACGCCCCCCGCCGCACCGAGCGAGACGTCGACGCCGTCCGACACGACGTCGGAGTCCTCCGTGCCGGCCGCCCCGGCTGCGACGGAGGCGCCGACGACCACGCTGCCCTCGACCATCACGGGCCAGTCGGCGGCCGAGGCCACCTGCAGCGTCGGCTCGTCCCGCTGAGCCGCACCGCGCCTCCTCGCGTCGTCGGCGTGAGCCGAGGAGGCGCGGGTCAGGCGATCGGGACGGGTGTCACTCCCAGCGGAGACAGACCCGCAGCGCCGCCGTCCTGTGCCGTGAGCACCCAGATGCCGCCGTCGTGCACCGCGATCGAGTGCTCCCAGTGCGCGGCCATCGAGCCGTCGCGCGTGCTGACGGTCCACCCGTCGTCGTGGGTCACGGTGTCGATTCCGCCCGACGTGACCATGGGCTCGATGGCGATCACGAGGCCGGGCCGGACGGCGGGGCCACGTCCGCGGACGCGGTAGTTGAACACCGGCGGGTCCTCGTGCATCGAACGACCGATGCCGTGGCCGGTGTAGTCCTCGATGATGCCGAAGTCGCCCTGCCCGTCGATGTAGTCCTCGATGGCGCCCCCCACCTCGTTGAGGTGCGAGGCTGACGCCAGCGCGGCGATGCCGTGCCAGAGGGACTGCTCGGTGACCTCGTTCAACCGACGACGCTCGGCCACCACGTCAGGGCGGTCGGCATCGTCCAGGACGAAACTCCGTGCGCTGTCGCCGTTCCAGCCGTCGAGTTGCGCTCCGCTGTCGACGGAGACGAGGTCCCCCGCCGCCAGTACGCGCGAACCGGGGATGCCGTGCACGACCTCGTCACCGACCGACGCACACACCGTGTGACGGTAGCCGGGCACCAACATGAAGTTGGGTTCTCCCCCACCGTCTCGGATGACGGCTTCGGCGACGGCGTCGAGTTCGAGCGTGGACACGCCGGGACGAACGGCGGACTGGACGGCGTCGAGCGACGCGGCCGTCAACAGCCCCGGCGCGACCAGACGTCTGAGTTCGTCGGCCGTCTTGTAGATGCCGGAGCGGCGGAACGCCACGAGGTCAGGAGGCCGAGGCGACGGACGTGAAGCCGCGAGCGGTCAAGGCCGACTCGATGCGCCCGGCGACCTCGTCGATGCTGCCCAGACCGTCGACCTCGACGAGGATGCCTCGATCTCGGTACGTGTCGATCAGGGGTGCGGTCTCGCGGAGGTAGACGTCCTGGCGGTGGCGGATGGCGTCCTCGGTGTCGTCGGAACGACCCTGGTCGACGGCACGCCGGCGCAGTCGCTCGACGATCTCGTCCCGCTCGGCGACCAGCTGGACGACGGTGGTCAACGACTGCCCCTGCGCGGCGAGGTGCTCGTCGAGGAATTCGACCTGCTGCAACGTGCGTGGGTACCCGTCGAGGAGGAAGCCCTCGCTCGCATCGGCCTGCGACAGCCGGTCGGAGATGAGCTCGTTGGTGAGGCTGTCCGGTACGTAGTCGCCCGCGTCGAGGATCGCCTTGACCTTGAGACCGAGCTCGGTCTCGTTCTTGACGTTGGCGCGGAAGATGTCGCCGGTCGAGATCGCGGGGATGCCCAACGACTCGGCGATCGCGACCGCCTGGGTGCCCTTGCCGGCCCCGGGGGGACCGACGATGAGGAGGCGCGGGCTGAGTCGGGTCTCAGCGGCGCTCATCGGAGCAGGCCCTCGTAGTGACGCTGCTGCAGCTGCGAGTCGATCTGCTTGACCGTCTCGAGGCCGACGCCCACGATGATCAGGATGCTGGCGCCTCCGAAGGGGAAGTTCTGGTTCGCACCGACCGTGGCCAACGCGATCAGCGGGATGAGCGCGATGATGCCGAGGTACAGGGCACCGGGCAGCGTCACACGCGTCAGCACGTAGTCGAGGTACTCGGCCGTGGGGCGACCGGCCCGGATGCCCGGGATGAACCCGCCGTACTTCTTCATGTTGTCGGCGACCTCTTCGGGGTTGAAGGTGATCGCGACGTAGAAGTAGGTGAACCCGACGATGAGGGCGAAGTACAGCACCATGTAGAGCGGGTTGTCGCCCGAGGTGAGGTTGGCCTGCACCCAGCTGACCCAGGCGGGCGGAGCCGTTCCGTCGGAGGGTTGGTTGAACTGGGCGACGAGGGCCGGGAGGTAAAGCAGCGACGAGGCGAAGATGACCGGCACGACGCCGGCCATGTTGACCTTGATCGGGATGTACGTGTTGTTGCCACCGTACGTGCGCCGACCGACCATGCGTTTGGCGTACTGGACGGGGATCCGCCGTTGGGACTGCTCGACGAAGACCACGAGCGCCATGATGATCAGTCCGACCGCGATGACGAGCAGGAAGATCTCGAAGCTGCGCGACTGCGCGATGCTCCAGAGGGCCGTCGGGAAGCGGGCGGCGATCGAGGTGAAGATCAGCAGCGACATGCCGTTGCCGATGCCGCGCTCGGTGATGAGTTCGCCCATCCACATGATGAGGCCGGTACCGGCGGTCATCGTGACGACCATGAGCATGACGGCGTACCAGGCGTCGTTCGTGATCAGCTGGCTGCACTCCGCGATGCCGGACGAACCGAACAGGGCACCCGAGCGGGCCACGGTGATGAGCGTCGTCGACTGGAGGACACCGAGAGCGATGGTGAGGTACCGCGTGTACTGCGTGAGCTTCGCCTGCCCGGACTGGCCCTCTTTGTAGAGGGTGTCGAAGTGAGGGATGACCACGCGCAGCAACTGCACGATGATCGACGAGGTGATGTAGGGCATGATGCCCAACGCGAACACGGACAGCTGCAGCAGAGCGCCGCCGCTGAACAGGTTGACGAGCTCGTAGAGACCCGAGGTGCCCTGGTTGCCCGCGAGACACGCCTGCACGTTCTGGTAGTCGACGAACGGCGCGGGGATGAAGCTCCCCAACCGGAAGAGCGCGATGATGCCGAGCGTGAACCCGATCTTGCGACGCAGGTCGGGGGTGCGCATGATGCGCGCGACAGCTCTGAACACGTGGGGCCTCCCGGTATGAAGGATAGACGACTGATGGGGGTGGCCCTGGCGGACCACCCCCTCAGGTGATTTTTACTTGCTGACGGACCCGCCGGCGGCGACGATCTTGTCCTCGGCGGAGCCGGAGACCTTGTCGACCGCGACGGTGAGCTTGACGCTCAGGTCGCCCTGTCCGAGGACCTTGACCTTCTCGTTCTTCCGAACGGCACCCTTGGCGACGAGGTCACCGACGGTGACGTCACCACCCTGCGGGTAGAGCTCGTTCAGCTTCTCGAGGTTGACCACCTGGTACTCGACGCGGAACGGGTTCTTGAACCCGCGCAGCTTCGGAGTACGCATGTGGAGCGGCATCTGGCCACCCTCGAATCCGACCTTGACCTGGTACCGGGCCTTCTGACCCTTGGTGCCACGACCGGCCGTCTTACCCTTCGAACCCTCACCACGGCCGACGCGCGTCTTCGCCTTCTTGGCACCGGGAGCCGGACGAAGGTGGTGCACCTTGAGCACCTGGGGACGCGCGACGTCGTCGGATGACGTCGTCGAGGCGGGAGCGGCCTTGGTGGTCGAACCCGTCGAAGCAGCGGCCTTGTCGGCTGCGGGCTTCTTGGCGGCAGCCTTGGGAGCTGCTGCCTTGGTGGTCGTCGCCTTGGGAGCGGCGGCCTTCTTCGGGGCGGCCTTCGCGGCGGCCTCGTTCTTCTCGTCAGCCATTAGTCAATCTCCTCGACCTTCACGAGGTGGGCGACCGTGTTGACGTAGCCGCGGTTCTGCTTGGTGTCCTCGCGAACGACCGACTGGCCGATGCGCTTGAGGCCCAGGCTCCGCAGCGTGTCACGCTGGTTCTGCTTCTCGCTGATTACGGACTTGATCTGGGTCACCTTGAGGTTGGCGGCCATCAGGCACCTGCCTTCTCGGTCGCGGCGGTACGAGCTGCCTGCTCGGCACGGACCATGAAGGCCGGCATGACAGCGTCGATGTCGAGTCCACGACGGGCGGCGACGGCACGCGGCTCTTCGAGCTGCTGCAACGCCTCGACCGTGGCGTGGACGATGTTGATCGTGTTCGACGAACCGAGCGACTTGCTCAGGACGTCGTGCACGCCGGCGCACTCGAGCACGGCGCGGACGGGACCACCGGCGATGACACCGGTACCGGCCGAGGCCGGACGCAGCATGACGACGCCTGCAGCGGCTTCACCCTGCACGGGGTGCGGGATCGTGTTGCCGATGCGCGGGACGCGGAAGAAGTTCTTCTTTGCCTCTTCGACGCCCTTGCTGATAGCCGTGGGGACCTCTCGGGCCTTGCCGTAGCCGACACCGACCAGTCCGTTGCCGTCACCGACGACGACGAGTGCGGTGAAGCTGAAGCGACGACCGCCCTTGACGACCTTCGACACGCGGTTGATCGTGACGACGCGCTCCAGGAACTGGCTCTTGTCGTCACGGTCGCCGCGTCCGCGGCCACCCTGGTTGCGGTCACCGCGACCCTGGCCGCCACGGCGGTCGGTGCGACCACCCTCGCGGTTGTTCGACTCCGAGCCGGCAGCGGTCTCGACGGGACGCTCGACGACGGCCTCAGCCGGTGCCTTGGTCGCCTCGGTCTCTGCGGGGGGAGTGGTGTTCGTAGCGTCGCTCACAGGTTCAAACCAGCCTCTCGGGCGCCTTCGGCGATGGCCGCGACGCGTCCGGCGTACTTGTTGCCGCCGCGATCGAACACGACGGCCTCGATGCCCGCAGCCTTCGCACGCTCGGCGACGAGCTCGCCGACCTTGCGGGACTTCGCGGTCTTGTCACCGTCGAACGTACGCAGGTCGGCCTCGAGGGTCGATGCGCTGGCGACGGTGAAGCCCTTGCTGTCGTCGACGACCTGCACGAACACGTGCCGGGCCGAACGGGTGACGACGAGACGGGGGCGCTCTTCGGTGCCCACGACCTTCTTGCGCAGGCGGGTGTGACGGCGCTTGGTGGCAGCCGACTTGCTTTTTCCTCGTGTACCGAGACCCATGATTACTTACCTGACTTTCCGGCCTTGCGGCGGACGACCTCGCCGGCGTAGCGGACACCCTTGCCCTTGTAGGGCTCGGGCTTGCGCAGCTTGCGGATGTTGGCAGCCATCTCGCCGACGGCCTGCTTGTCGATCCCGACGACGGTGAGCTTGTTGTTGCCCTCGACCGTGAAGCTGATGCCCGCGGGCGGCTCGACGGTGATGGGGTGCGAGTAGCCCAGGGCAAACTCGACGTTCGAGCCCTTGGCCTGGACGCGGTAACCGGTTCCGACGACTTCGAGGCCCTTGGTGTAGCCCTCGGTGACGCCGATGATCTGGTTGGCGATCAGGGTGCGCGTGAGGCCGTGGAGCGAACGCGACTCGCGCTCGTCGTCCGGACGGGTCACGACGACCGTGCCTTCTTCGATCTTGGCTTCGATGGGGCTCTTGACGACGAGCGACAGCTCACCCTTGGGGCCCTTGACGCTGACGGCCTGGCCGTCGATCTTCACGTCGACCCCGGCAGGGATCGAGATGGGGAGTCTTCCGATTCGAGACATGACGAGTTACCACACGTAGGCGAGGACTTCTCCGCCTACGCCCTTCTTCTGGGCCTCACGGTCGGTCAACAGACCGGAGGAAGTCGACAGGATGGCGACACCGAGGCCACCGAGCACCTGGGGGATCTCGGTCGACTTGGCGTAGACGCGGAGGCCGGGCTTCGACACGCGCTTGATGCCCTTGATGGAGCGCTCACGGGCGGGGCCATACTTGAGGTCGATCGTGAGGGTCTGGCCGACGCGGGCGTCTTCGACCTTCCACGACTCGATGAAACCCTCGCGCTTGAGGATCTCGGCGATGTGGGACTTGAGCTTGCTGCTCGGGAGCGACACGGTCTCGTGGAAAGCCGAGTTCGCGTTGCGCAGTCTGGTCAGCAGGTCTGCGACCGGATCTGTCATCGTCATGCGGTTTGTCACTTTCTCGTCCGGTTTCGACATCCGGTACACCGGGTGCCGACCTGGGCGATCGATTGGTCGACAAGCGGTTCTCGTCGACCTCAGGGGAACGGCCGGCAACTCTACGAGAGAGTTGCCGACCGGACGATCTTAGTTGGCCGAGTCGGCCGAACGGAACGGGAACCCGAGCGCCTTGAGCAGCGCGCGACCCTCGTCGTCGTTCTTGGCGGTCGTGACGACGGTGATGTCGAAGCCACGGACGCGGTCGATGCGGTCCTGGTCGATCTCGTGGAACATGCTCTGCTCGTTGAGACCGAAGGTGTAGTTGCCGTTTCCGTCGAACTGGCGGTCGCTCAGACCGCGGAAGTCACGGATGCGGGGCAGCGCCAGCGACAGCAGTCGGT
This sequence comes from Frigoribacterium sp. PhB118, assembly GCF_003751725.1. Classification (NCBI taxonomy): domain Bacteria; kingdom Bacillati; phylum Actinomycetota; class Actinomycetes; order Micrococcales; family Microbacteriaceae; genus Frigoribacterium; species Frigoribacterium sp. PhB118. The sequence goes on from NZ_RKID01000003.1 coordinate 194,068, forward strand.
CGAGGAACTCCCAGGCGCGGTCACCGCGGAGCGTGACGTGGGCACCGATCGGCTGACCCTCGCGCAGCTTGAACTGCGCGATGGACTTGCGTGCCTTGGTGACCTGGGGCTTCTGGCCCGTGATGGCCGTCAGGTCCTTGATGGCACCGTCGATGATCTTGCTGTCGCGTGCGGCCTCACCGACACCGGTGTTGACGACGATCTTCACGAGCCCGGGCACCTGGTGCACGTTCGTGAAACCGAAGTCGGACTTCAGCTGCTCGATGATCTCGGCGCGGTACTTGGCCTTCAGCCGCGGGAGGGCCGTGGCGGCCTGCGTGGTGGTGTCGGTCATCAGAGGTTCTCACCAGACTTCTTGGCGTAACGGACGCGAACGGTCTTGGACACGCCGTCCTTGGTGACCGTCTCTTCGCGGAAGCCGACGCGGGTGGGCTTCTTGGTCTTGGGGTCGACGACGGCGACGTTGGACACGTGGATCGGAGCCTCGTGCGTCTCGATGCCACCGGTCTTGGAACCACGCTGGGTCTGGCCGACGCGCACGTGCTTGGTCACGAAGTTGACGCCTTCGACGACCACGCGGTTGCGCTCGACGAGCACCTCGAGGACCTTGCCCTGCTTGCCGCGGTCTCCGCCGCGGGCCTGCGAGGCACCGGTGATGACCTGCACGAGGTCACCCTTCTTGATGTTTGCCATGACTTAGATAACCTCCGGCGCCAGCGAGATGATCTTCATGAACTTCTTGTCGCGGAGTTCGCGACCGACCGGTCCGAAGATGCGGGTTCCGCGGGGGTCTCCGTCGGCCTTCAGGATCACTGCGGCGTTCTCGTCGAACTTGATGTAAGAGCCGTCCGGACGACGGACCTCTTTCTTGGTGCGGACGATGACGGCCTTGACGACGTCACCCTTCTTCACGTTGCCACCGGGGATGGCGTCCTTCACCGTGGCGACGATGACGTCACCCAGGCCGGCGTAACGACGGCCGGAGCCACCGAGCACGCGGATGGTGAGGATCTCTTTTGCCCCGGTGTTGTCGGCGATCTTGAGGCGGGATTCTTGCTGAATCACTTGTGTCTCCTTCTACGCAAGCAGGCCGCGAGGCCTACTTCGCCTTCTCGAGGATCTCGACCAGGCGCCAGCGCTTGGAGGCGCTGAGCGGACGGGTCTCGCTGATCACGACGAGGTCGCCGACGCCGGCCGAGTTGGCCTCGTCGTGGACCTTGACCTTGGACGTGCGGCGGATGACCTTGCCGTACAGGGGGTGCTTCACGCGGTCCTCGACCTCGACGACGATGGTCTTCTCCATCTTGTCGCTGGTCACGTAGCCGCGACGCGTCTTGCGGTAGCCGCGGACCTCGACGGCAGCCGAGTCGACCTCGGTCTTGTTCTCGGTGGCCATTACTTGCTCTCCTCGGCGGTCTCGTCAGCCGTCTCGGCCGGCTTGTCAGCCTTCTTGGTCGACTTCTTGGCGGCCTTGGGGGCCGCCTCGACCGGGGCGGGGGTGGCACGGATGCCGAGCTCGCGCTCACGCAGGACCGTGTAGATGCGAGCGATGTCGCGCTTCACGGCACGCAGGCGGCCGTGGCTCTCGAGCTGGCCGGTGGCCGACTGGAAGCGGAGGTTGAAGAGTTCTTCCTTCGCCTTCTTCAGCTCATCGACGAGACGCTCGTCTTCGAATGTGTCGAGCTCGACAGGACGGAGCTCCTTGGAACCGATCGCCATTATGCGTCGCCCTCCTCGCGCTTGATGATGCGTGCCTTGAGGGGCAGCTTGTGGATTGCGCGAGTGAGTGCCTCTTTGGCGATCTCCTCGCTCACGCCGCTGAGCTCGAAGAGCACGCGACCCGGCTTGACGTTCGCGACCCACCACTCGGGCGAGCCCTTACCGGAACCCATGCGGGTCTCGGCGGGCTTCTTCGTGAGGGGACGGTCGGGGTAGATGTTGATCCACACCTTTCCGCCACGCTTGATGTGACGCGTCATGGCGATACGAGCGGACTCGATCTGACGGTTGGTCACGTAAGCGGGCGTGAGGGCCTGGATGCCGTACTCACCGAAGCTGACCTTGGTGCCACCAGTGGCCTGGCCGCTACGGCCGGGGTGGTGCTGCTTGCGGTGCTTGACACGACGGGGGATAAGCATGGTTACGCCTCAGCTCCTGTGGTGGCGGGTGCCTTCTGCTCGCGGGGAGCGCGGTCGCCCCCGCCGCGGCGGGCGCCGTCACGGTCGTTGCGGCGCTCGGGGCGAGACGACTTCTGGTTCGCCTGCTCGCGCGCGAGCTCCTTGTTGGTGATGTCGCCCTTGTAGATCCAGACCTTGACACCGATGCGACCGAAGGTGGTCTTGGCCTCGTAGAAGCCGTAGTCGATGTTGGCGCGGAGCGTGTGCAGGGGGACGCGGCCCTCGCGGTAGAACTCCGAGCGGCTCATCTCGGCGCCGCCGAGACGGCCCGACACCTGGATGCGGACACCCTTGGCACCGGCACGCTGGGCGCCCTGGAGCCCCTTGCGCATCGCACGACGGAACGCCACGCGAGCAGCGAGCTGCTCGGCGATGCCCTGGGCGACGAGCTGGGCCTCGGCCTCGGGGTTCTTCACCTCGAGGATGTTGAGCTGGATCTGCTTGCTCGTGAGCTTCTCGAGGTCGCCGCGGATGCGCTCGGCCTCGGCGCCACGACGACCGATCACGATGCCCGGACGGGCCGTGTGGATGTCGACGCGGACGCGGTCACGGGTGCGCTCGATCTCGATCTTCGCCACGCCGGCGCGGTCGAGCGAGGTCTTCAGCAGGGTGCGGATCTTGACGTCCTCGGCGACGTAGTCGCTGTAACGCTGTCCCGGCTTCGTGCTGTCGGTGAACCACCGCGACACGTGGTCGGTGGTGATGCCCAGACGGAAGCCGTACGGGTTGACTTTCTGGCCCATTACTTGCTCGCCTTCTTCGTAGCGTCGGCAGCCTCGACCTCATCAGGCGTCGAGAGGACGATCGTGATGTGGCTGGTGCGCTTCAGGATCTTGAAGGCGCGGCCCTGTGCACGCGGCTGGAACCGCTTGAGGGTGGCGCCCTGGTCGACGAATGCACGACTGATGTACAGGTCCTGCTCGTCGAGGTAGCTGTTCGAGGCGTCCGCCTTCACCCGGGCGTTGGCCATGGCCGACGCGACGAGCTTGTAGACGGGCTCGCTGGCGCCCTGAGGTGCGAACTTCAGGATCGCCAGAGCCTCGGCGGCCTGCTTGCCGCGGATCAGGTTGACGACACGACGGGCCTTCATGGGGGTGACGCGGATGTGACGCACGCGTGCGATCGACTCCACCATTTCTCTCCTCCTTCACGTCGCCGCGTTAGCGGCGACGACCCTTCTTGTCGTCCTTCACGTGACCACGGAAGGTGCGGGTGGGCGCGAACTCACCGAGCTTGTGGCCGATCATGCTCTCGGTGACGAACACGGGGATGTGCTTGCGTCCGTCGTGCACGGCGATGGTGTGCCCAAGCATGTTGGGGACGATCATCGAACGGCGCGACCAGGTCTTGATGACGTTCTTGGTGCTGGCCTCATTCTGCGAGACGACCTTGCGAAGCAGGTGGTCGTCAACGAAGGGGCCCTTCTTAAGACTGCGTGGCATCTTCTACAACTCCTACTTACGCTTCTTGCCAGCGTTACGACGACGGACGATGAGCTTGTCGCTCTCTTTGTTGGGGTGACGCGTGCGGCCCTCTTTCTGGCCCCACGGGCTGACCGGGTGGCGTCCACCGGAGGTCTTGCCCTCACCACCACCGTGCGGGTGGTCGACGGGGTTCATGGCGACACCACGCACGGTCGGGCGGACGCCCTTCCAGCGCATGCGGCCGGCCTTGCCCCAGTTGATGTTCGACTGCTCGGCGTTGCCGACCTCGCCGATCGTGGCGCGGCAGCGGGCGTCGACGTTGCGGACCTCGCCCGACGGCAGACGGAGCTGCGCGTAGGGGCCGTCCTTGGCGACGAGACGCACCGAGGCACCGGCCGAGCGGGCCATCTTCGCGCCTCCACCGGGCTTGAGCTCGATGGCGTGGATGACGGTACCGACCGGGATGTTCTTGAGCGGCAGGTTGTTTCCGGGCTTGATGTCGGCGCCGGCACCCGACTCGACGACGTCGCCCTGCTTCAGCTTGTTCGGCGCGATGATGTACCGCTTGGTGCCGTCCACGAAGTGCAGGAGCGCGATGCGAGCCGTGCGGTTGGGGTCGTACTCGATGTGAGCGACCTTGGCGTTGACGCCGTCCTTGTCGTTGCGACGGAAGTCGATGACGCGGTACTGGCGCTTGTGGCCACCACCGATGTGACGGGTCGTGATGCGGCCGGCGTTATTACGGCCACCGGACTTCGAGAGCGGGCGCAGCAGCGACTTCTCGGGCGTCGAACGCGTGATCTCCGCGAAGTCGGCGACCGACGAACCGCGGCGACCCGGGGTCGTGGGCTTGTAGTTACGAATTGCCATGATTTATGCCTCTGCTCCCTAGCCGACAGCCGTGAAGATGTCGATGGAACCGGACTTCAGCGTGACGATGGCGCGCTTGGTGTCCTTGCGCTTGCCGGTGCCGAAGCGGGTGCGACGGGTCTTGCCCGTTCGGTTGAGCGTGTTGATGCTGTCGACCTTGACGTCGAAGATCTTCTCGATGGCGAGCTTGATCTCGGTCTTGTTCGAACGCGGGTCCACGAGGAAGGTGTACTTGCCCTGGTCGATCAGGGAGTAGCTCTTCTCGGAGACGACGGGCGCGATGATGACGTCGCGGGGGTCTTTTCCGTAGCCGCTCATGCGGTGGCCTCCTTCTTGGTCTTCGAGGCGACGAAGCCGTCGAAGGCGCTCTTCGTGAAGACGATGTCGTCGCTGACGAGGACGTCATAGGCGTTCAGCTGGTCGAACGTGATCACGTGGACCGTGGGCACGTTGCGGACGCTCTTGAGGGTCAGCGTGTCGTCGCGGTCGGTGACGATCAGGACGTGCTTGCTCGAGGCGATCGACGCGAGCAGCTCGAGAGCGACCTTGGTCGAGATCGAGTCGGCGACGAAGCTCTCGACGACGTGGACGCGGGCGCCACGAGCGCGGTCGGACAAAGCACCGAGCAGGGCTGCGGCGATCATCTTCTTGGGGGTGCGCTGGGCGTAGTCGCGGGGCTGCGGACCGTGGACGATGCCACCGCCGGTCATCTGAGGAGCGCGGATCGAACCCTGACGGGCGCGGCCGGTGCCCTTCTGCTTGAACGGCTTGCGGCCGGCGCCGGAGACCTCGCCGCGACGCTTGGTCTTGTGCGTGCCCTGACGTGCGGCGGCCTGCTGGGCGACGACGACCTGGTGGATGAGCGGGACGTTCGTGACGACGTCGAAGAGCTCGACGGGGAGCTCGACCGTGCTGGTCTTCTGGCCCTTGGCGTCGACGACGTCGACCGAAGCGGCCGATGCGGTAGTGGTGGCCATGAGCTACTTCCCCTTCACGGCGGTGCGGACGAAAACGATGCGGCCACGAGCACCGGGGACGGCGCCCTTGACGAGCAGCAGACCCTTCTCGGCGTCGACGGCGTGCACCGTGAGGTTGAGGATGGTGACGCGCTCGCCACCCATGCGACCGGCCATGCGCATGCCCTTGAAGACACGGCTGGGGGTCGAGGAGGCACCGATCGAACCGGGCTTGCGGTGGTTGCGGTGCGCACCGTGCGAGGCGCTGACGCCCTTGAAGTTGTGACGCTTCATGACACCGGCGAAGCCCTTGCCCTTGGACGTTCCGACGACGTCGACCTTCTGGCCGGCTTCGAAGGTGTCGACCGTGAGCTCCTGGCCGAGTGCGTACTCGGCGGCGTCGGCGGTGCGGACCTCGGTGAGGTGGCGACGGGGGGTGACGCCCGCGGCGTCGAAGTGACCCGTGGAGGGCTTGTTCGACTTGCGGGGGTCGATCTGGCCGGCCGCGATCTGGACGGCGGTGTAGCCGTCCTTCTCGAGCGAGCGGACCTGGGTCACGACGTTCGGGGCGATCTCGACGACGGTGACGGGGACGAGCTTGTTGTTCTCGTCCCAGACCTGGGTCATGCCGAGCTTCTTGCCGAGCAGGCCCTTGACGTTCTTGGTGGTGCTGATGGTCATGGTCGCCCCCCTACAGCTTGATCTCGATGTTGACGTCGGCAGGCAGGTCGAGACGCATGAGCGAGTCGACGGCCTTCGGCGTCGGGTCGACGATGTCGATGAGGCGCTTGTGCGTGCGCTTCTCGAAGTGCTCGCGCGAGTCCTTGTACTTGTGGGGCGAACGGATCACGACGACCACGTTCTTCTCGGTCGGGAGCGGCACGGGGCCGACGACCGTAGCGCCCGCGCGGGTGACCGTGTCGACGATCTTGCGCGCGGAAGTGTCGATGACCTCGTGGTCGTACGACTTAAGTCGGATGCGGATCTTCTGTCCCGCCATGTGTGACTCTCTCTCGTTCGGACGTCGCGCACCTCGGGGGCCGCCTGACGCTGTTCGCTGGGCGAACATCTGTTGGCACTACGTGTCTCTCGCGTACCGCTGTTCTTGTGTCAATCCATCTGCCGAAACCGGCCGGTGCCCGCGAGGAAGGACCCGGGGAGGGCCATCTTCGCCACCGCCACCCGCACCCGGGGCTTCGCCCCGGCACACCGCGACCTGAGGTCACGGCGGTGGTTTCGTTGTGAGATGCGTCCTGCTACCCGCGGCCCAGACGCCTTGCGTCTGTGCACTGCCTGGCAGTGATCCGACACCCGGCGCAGAGGCCAGGCTCGAAATGTTGAACTAGACGATTTTGCCACACGCCTGCATTTGCTGCAACCCGGGCGTGTCGCGGATGTCAGACGGCTTCGACGACCGGTGCGGGCCGGAACCACGGCGGGTAGACGGCGACGCGCGGCGCCTCGGCTCCCAGCTCGGCGAGCGTCTCCTTCACGGCGTCGCGGACCTTGTCGTTCGGGACGCCGACGAGCGTCACCGAGGAAAAGGGCACGGAACCGGGCACGAGCACTTCCGGCCCGAGCAGGTCGGGGTCCTTGAGGCTGAACCGGCGGACCATCGACGATGCGTCGTCGAGTCCTGCGGCCGCACGGACGCCCTCGACGGCCGCGTCGCCCTCGGTCACGACGAAGTCGTCGCCGAGCGAGGCGACGGGAACCACGAGCATGACGAAGTCGATGGCACGGGCCTCACGTGCCGCATCCGACCACTCGTAGCCCTCGGCTCCGGTACGGACGGCGTCCCAGGCGGTCGCATGAGGCGACAACGAGAACGGCACGTGCGCAGCGACGGGCTGACCCGACGCGGTCGTGACGGAGGCGCGGAGGGCCCGCGTCGCCTCGGAGCTGACGTCGAGCACGGGAGTAGCGCCGGCCTGCAGCGCGCCGGCCTCGAGGATGCCGGGCAGGTTGGACACGTGCGTCCAGTGGTAGGCACGCTGGGTCGAGAACTCGGGGACGGGGGTGGCGGCCGCCTGCGCGGCCACGGCGACGGCGGCCGAGTCACGGGCGAGTGCGGGCGTGCTGCGCAGCGACTCGGGCTTGCGGTTGGAGGGGCGGCGGCGGGTGGTGACCGACCGTGCGGCGGTCGAGGGCATGCCGTCGGCGACGCCCTCGCGCTTGCGGGGAGCGCAGATGTCGCACAACTCTCGCTCGAATCCGTGGATGCACTCGTCAGTCACTGCAGTTGTTCCTCTCGGGCGCCCCGAACGGGACGCGACCCTCTAGGTTACGTCACGACGCGCACCGTTCGCAGACCGCGGACCACCTCGGGTGTGCGACGGCTCAGCGGAACAGCAATGCCCGGACCTCGGATTCGGCCGCGTGCAGGCGGGCCGGATCGATGGTCTCCCCGTGCCGGTAGGCATCGACCAGTCGGGGATCGACGTACGACGACTTCGCGATGGCCGGGGTGTTGCCGAGCACCGCGGCGGCGTCCCGCATCGCCTGGGCGAGGGACTTCGACTGCCGGGAGGCCGACGCCTGCGGCCCGGAGCGGGCCAGGCTGACGGCGGCGGCGACGGTGCCGTGCAGGGTGCGGAAGTCCTTGGCGGTGAACTCGTCGCCGGCCCTCTCCTTGACGTAGTCGTTGATCTCGGTCGCTCGTAGCGGGTGCCAGGCCGCGCGCGCCTCCCCCGCTCCCCCGCCGTCGGCCTTCCAGGCGAGCAACCGGGCCCGCCCGCCCCGCCGCTTGAGGCTGCGGACGACGGCCGCGAGGTCGGCGTCGTGGATCTTGGAGTCCCAGTCCTGGCCGCTCTTGCCGGGGAACGCCAGCGACACCGTGTCGCCGGAGACGGTCGCGTGCGCGCAGAGCAGGGTCGACAACCCGTGGCTGCCGTGCTCCTGCGCGTAGCGCTCGGAGCCCACCCGGAGGGAGCCCGTGTCGAGCATGCGGAAGGCAGCGGCCAGGACCCGCTCACGGCCGGCCCCCTGGACGCGCAGGTCGTGCGTCACGAATCGACGGGCGGTCGGCAGCGACTCGGCGAGGGCGAGTGCCCGGTCGAACTTGATGCGGTCCTTCTGCTCACGCCACGTCGGGTGGTAGATGTACTGACGCCGACCTGCAGCGTCCACTCCCGTGGCCTGGATGTGGCCGTTCTCGTAAGGGGAGATCCAGACGTCGGTCCAGGCCGGTGGGATGGCGAGGTGCTCGATGCGGGCCCGCAACTCGGCGTCGGCGACGGCGGTCCCGTCGGCCGTCCGGTACGAGAACCCTCGTCCTGCCCGGACCCGCGTCAGCCCGGGTCGGCTCGAATCGGTCCTCCGGAGGCGCGGCATCGGTCGAGTGAACACCGCGCGTCGTCGAGGGGCCTGGGCGGGGTACAGCGAAGCCCCCGCTCGACGGCGGGGGCATCGCTCGTGCCTTACTGGTTGCCCAGCTTCTTGTCGGCCTGCTCCTTGGCCTGCTGGATCTTGTCGGCGTGCTTGCCGCCGGTGGCCTTGTCGGCCGCGGAGGCGACCGCGTCGAGGATGTTGTCGCTGACACCCTCGGCCTTCTCGCTCTTGAGCGCCTCCTGGACCTTTCCGTCCTTGAGGAAGGCCTGGGCCTTCTTGGTGATGTCGTCGAAACCTGCCATGACGTCCTCCCGTCGGCGCCGGTCCGTCCGACGTCTCCCCCATCGTGCCCTGCTGACGCGAAAGAGGCCAGGCCCCGAAGGGCCTGACCTCTCTCGTCAGATCAGCAGTTCTGTGTGAACAGGACTTACTTGTTGATCTTGGTGACCGTACCGGCACCGACCGTGCGACCACCCTCACGGATGGCGAAGCGCAGACCGGCTTCCATGGCGATCGGCTGGATCAGCTGGACGCTGATCTCGGTCGTGTCGCCGGGCATGACCATCTCGGTGCCCTCGGGCAGCGTGATGACACCCGTGACGTCGGTGGTGCGGAAGTAGAACTGCGGACGGTAGTTCGCGTAGAACGGGTTGTGACGCCCACCCTCGTCCTTCGACAGGATGTAGACGTTCGCCTCGAACTCGGTGTGCGGCGTGACCGAACCGGGCTTGACGACGACCTGGCCGCGCTCGACGTCCTCGCGCTTGGTGCCGCGGAGGAGGAGACCGGTGTTGTCGCCGGCCTGAGCCGAGTCGAGCAGCTTGCGGAACATCTCGATGCCGGTGACGGTGGTCTTGACGGTCGGGCGGATGCCGACGATCTCGACCTCTTCGTTGACGTTGAGCTGACCGCGCTCGACACGACCGGTGACGACGGTGCCACGACCGGTGATCGTGAAGACGTCCTCGATGGGCATGAGGAAGGGCTGGTCGGTGGCGCGAACGGGCTCGGGCACGTTCTCGTCGACGGCGTTCATCAGCTCGGCGACCGTCTCGGCCCACTTCTCGTCACCCTCGAGGGCCTTGAGAGCGGAGACCTGGACGATCGGGGCGTTGTCGCCGTCGAACTCCTGGCTCGAGAGGAGCTCGCGGACCTCGAGCTCGACGAGCTCCATGATCTCTTCGTCATCGACCATGTCGGCCTTGTTCAGCGCGACGACGATGTAGGGCACGCCGACCTGGCGGGCGAGCAGGACGTGCTCACGCGTCTGGGGCATGGGACCGTCGGTGGCGGCGACGACGAGGATCGCGCCGTCCATCTGAGCTGCACCGGTGATCATGTTCTTGACGTAGTCGGCGTGGCCGGGAGCGTCGACGTGAGCGTAGTGGCGCTTCTCGGTCTGGTACTCGACGTGCGAGATGTTGATCGTGATGCCGCGCTGCTTCTCTTCAGGCGAGTTGTCGATCTGGTCGAACGCCGACGCCGTGTTGAGGGTGGGGTACTTGTCGTGCAGGACCTTGGTGATCGCCGCGGTGAGCGTGGTCTTGCCGTGGTCGACGTGACCGATGGTTCCGATGTTGACGTGCGGCTTGGTCCGCTCGAACTTGGCCTTAGCCACTGTGGGTCCTCCTCAGGACTCGGTTGCAGTGCGGCCCGGGGGCCGGGTCGATGACCCGGCCTACCGGTCGCCCTGCGGATTGGTGTGTGTACATGTTACGCGGTCGTCGGACGACCACGCGGTTCAGGACTATTCGCCCTTGTTCTTCTGGATGATCTCTTCGGCGACGGCCGAGGGCACCTCTTGGTACGACTCGAACGTCATCGAGTAGACGGCCCGGCCCGAGGTCTTCGACCGCAGGTCTCCGACGTAACCGAACATCTCCGACAGCGGCACGCTGGCCCGAACGACCTTCACACCACTGGCGTCTTCCATCGACGAGATCTGCCCGCGTCGCGAGCTGAGGTCGCCGATGACGTCGCCCATGTATTCCTCGGGCGTACGGACCTCGACCGCCATGAGCGGCTCGAGGAGAACGGGCTGGGCCTTGCGAGCCGCCTCTTTGTAGGCGATCGACCCAGCGATCTTGAACGCCATCTCGGACGAGTCGACGTCGTGCGCCGCACCGTCGAGCAGCAGCGCGCGCACGCCCACCGTCGGGTAGCCGGCGAGCACGCCGACCTGCATGGCGTCCTGGATGCCGGCATCGACCGAGGGGATGTACTCGCGGGGGATGCGGCCACCGGTGACCTTGTTGACGAACTCGTAGGTCGACTCGGCCGTGACCTCGAAGGGCTCGAGAGCGATCTGCACCTTGGCGAACTGACCCGAACCACCGGTCTGCTTCTTGTGGGTGTAGTCGTAGCGCTCGATGCCCTTCTTGAGGGTCTCGCGGTACGCGACCTGGGGCTTGCCCACGTTGGCCTCGACGTTGAACTCGCGCTTCATGCGGTCGACCAGGATGTCGAGGTGGAGCTCGCCCATGCCCTTGATGACCGTCTGGCCCGTCTCGGCGTTGAGCTCGACGCGGAACGTCGGGTCTTCTTCGGCGAGCTTCTGGATGGCCAGCGACAGCTTCTCTTGGTCGGCCTTGGTCTTCGGCTCGATCGCGACCTCGATGACGGGCTCGGGGAACGTCATCGACTCGAGGACGATCTGCTCGGACGGGTCGCAGAGGGTGTCACCCGTGGTGGTGAACTTGAGCCCGATGACGGCGTAGATGTGACCGGCGGTCACGCTGTCGACGGGGTTCTCCTTGTTCGAGTGCATCTGGAAGATCTTGCCGATGCGCTCTTTCTTGTCCTTGGTCGAGTTGATGACCTGGGCGCCGGACTCGATGGAGCCCGAGTAGACGCGGACGTAGGTGAGACGACCGAAGAAGGGGTGCACCGCGACCTTGAAGGCGAGAGCCGAGAAGGGCTCGGTCGACTCGGGCTTGCGGATGATGATCTTCTCGGCGTCGCGGACGTCGTGGCCCTCCATGGGAGGCACGTCGAGCGGCGAGGGCAGGTAGTCGATGACCGCGTCGAGCATGGGCTGCACGCCGCGGTTCTTGAAGGCCGAACCACAGAAGATCGGGTAGAGCTCGGAGTTGACCGTCATCTTGCGGACGGCGCCCTTGATCTCGGCGATCGTGAGCTCTTCGCCACCGAAGTACTTCTCGAGCAGCACGTCGTCGGACTCGGCGACGGTCTCGAGGAGCTTGGCGCGGTACTCTGCCGCCTTCTCCTTGAGGTCTTCGGGGATCTCTTCGATCTCGTACTTCGCACCCAGCTCGACGTCACCCTTGGCGTCACCGCGCCACGTGAGGGCACGCATCTCGACCAGGTCGACGACGCCCTCGAAGGAGCTCTCGGCACCGATCGGGAGCTGCATCACCAGCGGCTTGGCGCCGAGGCGGTTGATGATCGTGTCGACCGTGAAGTAGAAGTCGGCACCGAGCTTGTCCATCTTGTTGACGAAGCAGATGCGCGGCACGTCGTACTTGTCGGCCTGACGCCACACGGTCTCGGACTGGGGCTCGACGCCCTCTTTTCCGTCGAAGACGGCGACGGCACCGTCGAGCACGCGGAGCGAACGCTCGACCTCGACCGTGAAGTCGACGTGACCCGGGGTGTCGATGATGTTGATCTGGTTCTTGTTCCAGAAGCAGGTCGTCGCCGCCGAGGTGATCGTGATGCCACGCTCTTGCTCTTGCGCCATCCAGTCCATAGTGGCCGCACCGTCGTGCACCTCACCGATCTTGTGGGTGATGCCCGTGTAGTACAGGATGCGCTCGGTGGTCGTCGTCTTGCCAGCATCGATGTGCGCCATGATGCCGATGTTGCGGACCTTGTTCAGGTCGGTGAGCACGTCCTGTGCCACAGGTTCCTCCGAAGGGGTAGGTGGGGAAGTTGGGGGGACGAGGAGGTGCGGTGCGCGTCGTGCGCACACCGCGCCTCCTCGTGCCGGTTACCAGCGGTAGTGCGCGAAGGCCTTGTTCGACTCGGCCATCTTGTGAGTGTCTTCGCGACGCTTCACAGCGGCGCCCAGACCGTTCGACGCGTCGAGGATCTCGTTCATGAGACGCTCCGTCATCGTCTTCTCGCGACGGGCCTTGGCGTAGCTGGTGAGCCAGCGGAGGGCCAGGGTGTTGGCGCGGTGGGGCTTGACCTCGACGGGGACCTGGTAGGTCGAACCGCCGACGCGACGCGAGCGGACCTCGAGCGTGGGGCGCACGTTGTCGAGCGCCTTCTTCAGCGTGGCCACTGCATCTTGGTCGTTCTTGGCGGTGACGCCGGCGAGAGCACCGTAGACGATGCGCTCGGCGAGGCCCTTCTTGCCGTCGAGGAGGATCTTGTTGACGAGCTGGCTGACGATCGGCGCACCGTAGACCGGGTCGGCGACGACAGGGCGCTTGGGAGCGGGTCCTTTACGAGGCATTACTTCTTCTCTGCTTTCGCTCCGTAGCGGCTGCGGGCCTGCTTGCGGTTCTTGACGGCCTGGGTGTCGAGCGCGCCACGGACGATCTTGTAGCGCACGCCGGGGAGGTCTTTCACACGACCGCCGCGGACGAGCACCATCGAGTGCTCCTGCAGGTTGTGGCCCTCGCCGGGGATGTAGGCGGTGACCTCGGTGCCGTTGGAGAGCTTGACGCGGGCGACCTTGCGGAGCGCCGAGTTCGGCTTTTTGGGGGTGGTGGTGTACACACGGGTGCACACGCCACGCTGCTGGGGGTTGGCCTTCAGGGCGGGGGCCTTGGTCTTGACGACCTTCGGCGTGCGTCCCTTGCGGACCAGCTGCTGAATAGTTGGCACTGGTTCTCCTCATCGGATCTCGACGCTGCCCTTGCGAACACGCCGAGTCGCGCTGCTCTCGCATCGCTCTGCTCTGTCCGGCTGATCAGCCGGCATCCTCGTCTCGGTGATCGAGACGGTCTGCCCGTCTCGGCCGCGAGGTCGAGGGGGCTTTTATTCGGGCGCGCGGTCAGGCGCACACCCGAAAGAGCTTATCTTGAGGTAGGGCCTTAATCAAATGGTCGAGGGTCGGAACGCCCCGGGTCGATGCGCGACACCGCCAGCGTGCCCCCGACCACGAGCCCGGCGCAGACAGCCGAACCGATCACGAACGGCGACACGGCGTACCGGGCGGCGAACAGCAGCACCCAGACGAGCTCTTCTCGCACGAGGCCGTAGACGACTCCCCCGACGGTGAGCATCGACACGTAGACGAGCGCGGCCGTGAGGAGCGCGGCGACGAGGAGGTGCGGTGCGGGCCCGCGAGGGCCGGCCACCTCGTCACCGGTGACGGAGCGGGACCCACCCGCGCCGGCCGGGCGGGCGAACACGACGGGCTGGGCAGGGAACGTGCCCCGCACCTCCGGAGCCCTGTCGTCGCGGGCGTCGGAGAGCGCCGCCGACCGCAGCAGCGACAGCAGCACGACGAGCACGGCGGCGGCGACCATCAACGGGCCGAGCAGGGTGCCGGCGTCGGGTTCGTCGATCGGGTCGCGGTCGAGGAGCAGCGCCTCGAAGCCCGCCACCATGATGACGAGCGCACCGAAGAGGACGGTGCCCATGACGGCGTAGACGGCTCGGGACATCCTCCGAGGCTACGCGCCCGCGGGCGTGCCGGGGGCCCGCGGGTGCGGGGGGCGCGCGGCTACTCGCCCGCGGCCGTGTCCGAGCTCGCGTCGTCGGTGCCCTCGGCCGTGGTGGCTGGGGTCTCGGCGGCCTGGTCGGCCTGGGTGGCGGCGGCGTCCTGGAGGACGTAGACGAGGCCGCCGACGGTCCACTGGTCGGGGACGGCGTTCGTCGAACCACCCTCGGACGAACCCGAGCTGGCGAAGTTCGTCACGAGGAACAGCCGCGAACCCTGCTGCAGTCGGCCGAGGAAGTCGCGGGCCTGCTGGTAGCTGCCCTTGACGGTCACCGTGATCGGGATGGACGAGAAGTTCGCCGCGGTGATCTGCGGATCGGTGACGAGCTCGGGCGCTGCGGCGACCGGAGCCGTGGCCTCGGCCGTGGCACCGTCGGCGGCCGTCGAGTCCGTGGCCGCCGCGTCGGTGGCGGTGGCGTCCGCGGCGGGCGCCGCCGGAGCGTACGCCACGGCGTCGGACGTCGTGAAGGCTGTCACGGTCGTCCCGGTCTCAGAGGCCAGCTGGCTGATCTCGGTGAGGAACGCCGGGAGGGTCGCCTGGGACGGCACCGAGGTCTGCAGTGCGCCGAGCTCGGACTCCAACGCGGGCAGCTTCTCGTTGTCGGCCTTCAGGGTGGCGAGACCGGCACGGAGGGTGGCGTTCTGCTCGTCGACCGAGGCGGTCTGCTGGGACGCCGTGGAGGCGGCGGTGAGCTGCGGCTGGACCCCGAGCACGAACCCCAGGGCCAGGACGACCACGCCGGTCAGGACGGCGATGATCATCTTCAAGCGGTTGCGGTCCATGGTCATTCGTCCTTCGAAGCGGCGAAGCGTCCCGAGAACGCGTCGGCGGTGATGTGCATGGTGACGTCGGCTTTGTAGGTGCCTTCTTCGAGGGTGACCGAACCGGGTTGGGCGTCGGCGAAGCCCGGCAGGGTGGCGAGGCCGTTGAGCCAGTCGGGCACCGACGGCAGCGTCGGGCTGGTCGCCTGGAAGGTGAGGGTGGCGACGCGGGACCCCTGGAGCGGAGCCGTCGGCTGGGCGTACTGCACGAGCGGCGAGGCCTGGTCGAGCGAGACGCCGACGATGGTGACGCCCACGGGCAGGGTGGCCTGCACCTTCTCGAGGTAGGCCGGCCAATCGATGTCCGTGCTTCCGCCGACGGTCTGGGCCGCGGCGGCCAGGCTCACCTGCGCCTGCGTCGAGCGGACGTCGGCGAAGGCGCCCTGTTCCATCAGCAGGGTCTGCGTCTCACCCTGGGCGACCATGAGGTCGTCCTCGGCGTTCATCCGCTCGAGGAACGCCGCACCCGATCCGATCCCGACCACGACGGCGACCACGACGACGCCGGCCCAGACCCGACGGGTCAGGGCGGCGGCGCGACGCTCCGCGCGGACCTCGGGAGGCAGCAGGTCGACGCGGGGCGCGCCTCCCACGGTGATGCCGGTGTCTTTGCCACGGGTTCTCATGCTGCGCTCCCCAGGGCCAGGCCGAGGGCCACGGTCAGGTCGGTCGACCGCGACCGCAGGGCGGCCTCGTCGAGGTTCTTCGCGAAGCCCACCGTCGCGAACGGGTCGGCGAGGGCAACCGGCAGGCGGGTGACCTCGCTGAGCGCCTCGGGCAGGCCCGGCAGGGCCGCTCCCCCGCCGGCGATCATGATGCCCGCGACGGTCTCGGTCGGGCGGGTGTTGACGTAGTACTGGATCGTGTTGCGCAGGCTGCCGAGCAGCTCGTTGACGGACTCGAAGATGGCGGACGACGCGGCCTGCTCGTCGGGCGTCGTGACGGTGGTGGCGAGGCCACGGCCGAACTTGATGCCCTCGGCGACCTGGGTCGAGACCTCGAGCTTCGTCGCGACGGCCTGCGTGACGTCGTCGCCTCCCGAGGGGATGATGCGGACGAACTGCGGGACCCCGTCGGCGATCATGATCACCGAGGTCGTGCTGTGACCGATCTCGACGAGTGCGACCGTGCCCGCGATGCGCGGGCGGGTGACGAGGAGGCGCGTGTTCGAGAACGGGATCAGGTCGACCCCCAGCGTGGTCAGGCCGGCGAGCTTGCTCGCCTGGACGTTGCCGAGGACGGCGTCCTTGACCGCCGCGATCAGCAGCCCGTGGACGACGGGACCGTTCTCGCCGAGCCCCTCGGCGTACGGGTAGAAGTCGAGCAGGGCGTCGGCGACCGGGACGGGCAGCATGTCCTGCACCTGGAACGGCAGCATCTCGCGGATGCGCTTGTGAGACGCCTTGGGCACGGTCATGTCGCGCGCGAGCACCCGCTGGTTGCCCATGCCCAGCACGACGCGCTTGCTCTTGAAGCCCCCGGCCGACCACAGCTGCTTGAGCGTGCCGGCCATGGTCTGCGACTCGATCACCTCTCCGCGGCTCGCCGCACCGTCGGGCAGGGACACCTCGCTGAACCGGACGATGGTCGGCTTGGCCTTGTCGACGTCGGCGACCTCGACCGCCCGCACGAAGCGGCTGCCGATGTCGACGCCCACGATGTTCTTGCCCATCAGTTCTGCTCTCTGTCAGCTCGCCCGGTCATGCCAGGCCGAGGAGGGTGAGGTACGCCGTGGCGACGGTGCCGCCGGCGAAGACGCCGACCCAGGCGCCCGCGAGCATCCAGGGGCCGAAGGGGATGCCACCGGTGCGTTCGACGCGTCGGGTGACCAGGAGGACGACGGCGAACAGGCCGCCGAGCAGGAACGCCGCGAAGGCGCCCACGGCGAACTCGCCCCAGCCGAGCCAGGCGAGGTACAGGCCGAGCACGCCGGCGAGCTTGACGTCGCCGAAGCCCATGCCACCCGGGTACGACAGGGCGGCGATCAGGTAGAAGGCGAAGAGGGAGGCCAGGCCGATGGCGGCGCGGACGAGCGCCGGCCAGTCCCCCACGAGGATGCTCGACGCCGCGAGGAGGACGCCCCCGACCGTGTAGGACGGCAGGACGATCGCGTCCGGTAGCCGGTGGTGTTCGAGGTCGATGACGGCGAGCGCGACGCTGACGCCGGCCAGCCAGAGGAAGGCGACGAGGGACAGGAGGCGCGCCACGAGCGGCAGCGCCTCGGTCGGCACGCCGACGAGCGGCCACAGGCGGGCGGCGACGAGCACGAAGAACAGGCCGGTGGCCAGCTCGACGATCGGGTACCGGGCCGAGATGGACGTGCGGCAGTCACGGCACTTCCCGCCGAGGGCGAGCCAGCTGACCACGGGGACGTTGTCGCGTCGACGGATCGGCGTGCTGCAGCCCGGGCAGGCGCTCGCGGGTCGCGCGACCGAGATGCCCGCGGGTACGCGGTACACGACGACGTTGAGGAACGATCCGATGGCGAGGCCGAGCGCCGCGGTGAGCGACAGGGGGAAGACGAGGGCGATCACTTGATCTCGACCCCCGCGGCGGTGAAGGCGGTCTTGCTCTCGACGAGCTGGCTGATGCCGTAGCTGGTCGACACCGGCGACAGGAACTTCGGCGGGGCCATGAACTCCATGCGGGTGTCGTACTTGTAGGCCTTCGTGTAGCCCGTGACGATGGCACCGCCCGACGTCGTCGCGACCGGCCCGCGGAACTTCTGGGCGATGGCCCCGTTGATGATCAACTTGCCCTTGGGGTAACCGTTGTCGAGGTTGTAGTTCTGCACGGTGAAGGTGTGCGCGACCGACAGGATGGCAGCGCTGACGGTGCGGTCGGTCTTGCTGCGGTCGAGCAGGGTGGAGGTCGTCACGTCGCGGGTCTGGGTGCAGGTGTAGACGAAGAAGCCGTTGCGGCAGGTGGCGTTGTAGGTCTCGGTCGTGGTCGTCGTCTTGACCGGGTTGTGCACGAAGACGGCGTTCTGCCCGACGAGACCGAGCATGTCTGCTGCCTGGTCGACGTAGGTGAGGTTGCCCGTGATGTACACGTAGTTCGCCGCGGCGACCGTGACGTTGCCCTTGAGCGCACCCTTGACGAAGACGTCACCCTTGGTGCAGCCGTACGAGATCGTGTCGCCCGAGGTCACCGGAGGCGTCTCGCCGACGACCGGGAATCCGACGCCGTTGCCCGGGGTCGTCCCATCGGCACCGGTGCACGAGAAGCTCGTGGGTGCCTTCTTCGGGAAGTTCGGGTCGGAAGTCAACGAGGGGACGTCCTGGACGAAGATCAGGTTGTTGGCGATCACGGGCATGGTCTGGCCGCCCGGGCTGCCGAGCGTGCCTCCTGAGCTGCTGAAGCCCGGCGTGCCGCAGCCGGACGCGACGGAACCACCCGTGGCGGGCTCGCCGCTGACGTTGGTCGCCACGGTGTACGGCGAGTAGACGCTCATCGTTCCGCCCGAGTTGAACGTGATGGTCGTCGGACCGGTGAAGAGGCAGCCCGGGCGGGGCACGGTCGAGCTCGTGAGGTCGGACCGCACTTCTTGGCGCAGGCTCTGGTTGGTCGCGGGCATGTCGACGCGCTTGGCGAAGAGAGGGTAGTTCGGGTTGACGAACTTGGGTGTGCCACAGCCCGACGGGGTGCTGTACCGGGGACTGTCGGGATTGGCGCTCGTCACCGCTCCGTTGAAGGTGGCGCCGCAGATCAGCAGGGTGTCGTTGCTGTGGAGGGGGCCGTCGATGACGTCGGCCGAACCGAACTGCAGGGTCGTGCAGGCGGGACGGTCGGTGACCGCCCACTCGTAGGCCGGGGTGCACGAGGTGTTCGACAGCTGAGGGTCGAACAGCTCGTAGTCGGTGAAGTACAGGAAGTCGATGAAGCCCTTCTGCTTCAGGCCGGCCACGACGGTACGCGTCGTCGTGCCCACCTTGCCCGTGGCGCGGAGGCGCAGGATGCCGGACTTCGAGTAGGCCGAGTTGTCGACCTCGTACCGGTACGACGACGTGGGGCTGCCCGCCACGGGCATCCAGGTGCCCGCCGCACCCACGCCGAAGGCCGGGTTGCCGGCCGCGCCCGTGAAGGTGCTCGTCTTGCTGAACTCGGTTCCCTTGACGCCGTACTGCGGGTACGTGTTGTCGTTGGCGAGTTTGCTCTGGTAGTCCTCGACGCCGGCGTAGGCGGCGGCGATCGCGGCGTTGAAGTCGGAGTCCGTACGTGAGGCACGGGTGCCGCTGACCGCGACGGACACCATGGTTGCGCTGAGGATTAGAAGGACGGCCCCCAGCCCAATCACCGTGATGAGTGCGACGCCTCGCTCGCCGTCCTGGCGAGCGCGGGCCCAGCGGCGACCGAGCCGGGCGTGCAGCAGCGTGATCATCTCGACTCCTACGACGTCAGGTTGGGCAGGCCGACCGTGTTGGTCAGGACGGTGGACTTCGACAGATCGGCGGAGGAGCCGACCTGCAGCGAGACCTGCACGGCCGAGATGCCCCGGACCAGGCCGATCGGCACGGCTCCCGCGGTCAGCGGGATCGTCGAGCCCCCCGAGTCGACGTAGCGGAACAGCGCGGGTGCACCCTGCGCCGTGCCCACGACGGGCGAGGCGATCGTACGGACCGAGCTCGGGGTGGTCTGGAACCCCCAGTAGCCGCCGCCGAGGTCGTACGACGCCCAGGTGGTCTCGACGAGCTTGCCGTCGACGACCTTGAACTCGACGGTCACGGGCTTCTCCTCGGACGATGCGAGGTTGACGTAGGCGTAGATCTTGAGGCTCTGGTCGGTCGCCGTGACGAACGCGGCGTCGGCGATGTTCGAGGTCGAGACCGGGTTGTTCGTCGCGGCCCGGACGGTGCGGGTGATCTCGGTCATGCCGACCGTGGCCGTACGGGTGGCGGCGTCGATCGTGCGGCTCGAGGCCGAGGCGCGGTAGGCACTGACCGCGAAGCCCCCGGTGAGGGCGATCAGGACGGCGAAGAGCGCCATGGCGACGAGCATCTCGGCGAGCGAGATGCCCCGTTCGGGCTGGTCGACGAGCCGGCGCAGGCGGCGGGCGAGGGCGATGGTCATCAGCCGGCCGGTCGGGGGTCGAGGGTGGCCGCACCGGTCGACTTGTCGATCGTGCCGCGGGTGCGGATCGCGTCGGCGTCGAGGGTGACCGGGCTCTGCGCCGTCACGAGGCCGAGGAGGTCGAGCACGACGACGGAGAACTTCCAGGTGCCGAACGGCAGCGCCACGTCTTTCTGGCCACTGACGGTGAAGGTGTAGGCCTTGTTCGTGTTGCAGCCCGGGTCACCGTTGGCCTTGGTGCCGACCGAGGTGGCGACGACCGTGGCCGTGCCGTTCATCTTCGGCAGGCGCACGACTCCCATCGGGACGTCGACCGTGGCGGTGCCACCGGGTGGCGCGGCGACTGCGGTGAGCGGCTGGCCGGCACCGTTTCCGGGGGTCGCGGCCCAGGCAGACGGGTCGACGTCGACGCACGGCGTGTTCGTGACGACACCCTTGTCGTCCTTGATCGGGGCGACGTAGCCCCCGGCCATGACGGTGTAGGCCACGGGGAAGAGGGTCGCGGGGTTCGCGGCGGACTTGACCGTCTGGACCCCGCCGAGGGTGCTGACGAACGTGGTCTCGAGGTCGGTCGGCAGCAGGACGCTGCTGCTGTAGTTCGAAGCGTACTTGAGCGTGTACGTGGCGGCCGTGTCGTAGGTGAAGCTGACCGACGACGAGGTGCCGGCCTTGACGACGACGGGCGTGGTCTTCGGGGCGGCGACCTGCTTGATGTCGAGGTTGCCCGACTCGACGACGCCGACGGAGTAGTTGCCCGGCTTCACCTTGAGCGCGTACGTGCAGCCCTGGGCGTTCGTGACGGCCGGGGTCGTGGGCGCCGAGGCGCCGTTCGGCACGGCCGCCGGTGCGATGGCGACGGCGACGCCCGGGTTGCCGGTGCCGCCGGCGCCGGTGACCTTGACGACGATCGTGCCGAGGGCCGGGTCGTTGATGCGATCGCTCGGGGCGAGCACGGTCTCGGTCGTCACGGGTGCGGTGATCGACCGTTGGCCGGAGTAGCTGACGCTGATGCTGACGGCTTTGTACTGCAGGGTTCCGGTACCGGTGCCGCAGTCGGTGACGGTCGAGGTCGAGTCGACCCAGCGCACCCTCTGCGACAGACGGAAGTCGATGCCCGAGACCGTGTTGTCGATCTGCTTGTCGTCGACGGTGAAGACGTTCTGGGTGGCCCGCACCAGGTCGATCTGCTGCGCGGCGAGGTTGGTGGCGATCGCCCGCGCCCGCGACTCGCGGGTCAGGACGAGCGCGTTGGTGATCGAGTAGGCGACCCCGACCGAGATGATCGCGAAGACCATCATGGCGACCATCACCTCGACGAGGGTCAGGCCCGCGTCGCGGTCGACGTCGTCGGACGGACGGAGGCGCTGGCTGAGCTTCTGGAACATGGTGGTCACCTCCCGGTCGGGTCAGGGGCGGAGCAACAGGCCGGGCCTGTCATGGATGGAGGGGGATGGGTGGCGGGCGGAAGTGCCCACCACCCATCGACTATCAAGCGGGGCAGCTGCCCTTTTCGACACCGGTCGAGGCAGTGACCCGGAAGTTGTCGCCACCCGTGCGGTTGCCCTGGATGCAGAAGGTCGTGTCGGTGATCTTCTTGTAAGAGAGGGTGTTTCCCGTCCCGACGGTGGCGCCCGCCGCGCTGTAGGCGTCGGCCGTAAAGTTCACGTCCGCGGTGGCGGGGAGTGTTCCGTTGTTCGTCTGAATGCTGATGATCGCGGTCTTCGCGTTCGTGAGGTCGTTCTTGACCGACGAGTCCTTGGCGTTGTTCTGCACGCCGAGGTACACCGGGATGGCGATCGCGGCGAGGATGCCGATGATGATGACGACGACGAGGAGCTCGATCAGGGTGAAGCCCTTGTCCTTGTCTTCGGTGAGGTTCTGGCGGCGGGCGCTGAGCTTGCCCATGAGGGTGAAGTACATGTCGCTGGTCCTGTTCGATCGGGTGCGGGAGTGATGCCCGGTGAGGGGGTGAGGCGGTCACTGAGCTCCCGCCGAGATCGATGGTGCCACCTGGGAAAGTGCCCCAGAATCCCTTGGAAGGGGGGTTTTGGCCTGCGACACGGCCCCAGTTCGGGTATCCCCCAAAAGGCCGGAAATCGCTGGTCAGCACCCGTTTGCGGGGTAGACCGCACGGTCGCCGGACGTCCGGGACGAGAAGGAGGCGCGAGCCGGCCTCGTGAGCCGGCCCGCGCCTCCTGCGGGGGTGCCTGGTGCGTTACTTGATCAGCGAGGTGATCTGGAAGATGGGCAGGTACAGCGCCACGATCATGCCGCCGACGACGACGCCGAGGAAGGCGATCAGGAGGGGCTCGATCAGGGCCGTCAGCGACTCGGTCGTCGACTTCACCTCTTGGTCGTAGAAGTCCGCGACCTTCTCGAGCATCGTCTGCAGCGAACCCGAGTCCTCGCCGACCGAGATCATCTGCGTGACCATCGACGGGAAGACGCCCGACTCGGTCAGCGGGCCGGCGATGGACTCGCCCTGCCGCACCGACTCGGCCACCTTGACCAGCGCCTCCTCGAGCACGTAGTTGCCCGACACCTCGCCCACGATGCGCAGAGCCGTGAGGATGGGCACGCCGGCGCCGATCATGTTCGAGAAGTTGCGGCTGAACCGCGCGATCGCGATCTTCCGGAACAGTGCACCGAAGACGGGCAGCTTCAGCTTCAGCGGGTCGAGGAACGCCCGCACCTTGACCGAGTTCTTGTTCGTCCGCCACCAGATCGAGAACGCGATCCCCACGACGATGCCGGCCGGCACGACGTACGGCATCGCCCGCGACGCGTAGACGAGCATCATCGTCGGCAACGGCAGCTGACCGCCGAGGTTGGTGAACATGTCCTGGAAGATCGGGACGATGAACAGCAGCATGATGACGACCGCGACGAGCGACATGACGAGCACGACGACGGGGTAGGTCATGGCCGACTTGATCGTCGACCGCAGCGCCACCTCCTTCTCGAAGTTCTCGGCCGTCGACTCGAGCGCCTTGTCGAGGAACCCGCCGGTCTCGCCCGCCTTGATCATGTTGATCATCAGCGGAGGGAAGTCCTTGTCGTGCTTGCCGACCGCGTCGGAGAACGAGACGCCGGTCTCGACGTCGTCGCGCACCTCGGCCATGATCTTGGCCAGCCGCTTGTTGTCGACCTGGTCGGCGAGGATCGTCAGGGTGCGCAGCAGCGACAGCCCCGAACCGATCATGGTCGCCATCTGGCGCGACATGACCGCGATGTCCTTCATCTTGACCGCACGGTCGCCGAGCCCGGGGATCGACACCTCGCGCTGCAGGCCGGTGCCGGCACCCGCCTCGCTGATCGAGATCGGCTGCACGCCCATCGTGCGGAGGCGGGTGATGACCGCGCCCTCGCTCGACGCGTCGACCTTGCCCTTGACGACCTTGCCGGCCCCGTCACGCCCCTTGTAGGCGTAGGCGACTGCCCCGGCCATCAGGCGGCCCCGCCCGAGAACGAGTCGCCGAAGTCGATGCCACTGTCGAGCCCCTGGCTCTCGGACTTGTTGATCACTCGCGTCACGAGGCGGTCGAACCCTTCACGGTCGTGCACCTTCTCCATCGCGGCCTTGTGCGTCACGACGCCGGTGTTCACCAGGTCGGCGAGCTTCTGGTCCATCGTGTGCATGCCGAGGTCGCGGCCCGCCTGCATCGACGACGCGATCTGGTACGTCTTGCCCTCGCGCACGAGGTTGCCGATGGCCGGGGTCATCATCATGATCTCGGTCGCCACGACCCGGCCGCGGCCGCTGGCCTTGGGCAGCAGCGTCTGGCAGACGACGCCCTGCAGCGTCGAGGCGAGCTGGGTGCGCACCTGGTCCTGCTGGTACGGCGGGAACACGTCGATGACGCGGTCGATGGTCTGCGCCGCGCTCTGCGTGTGCAGCGTCGCGAAGACGAGGTGGCCGGTCTCGGCGGCGGTCAGCGCGACCGAGATGGTCTCGAGGTCGCGGAGCTCGCCGATGAGGATGACGTCGGGGTCCTGCCGCAGCACGTGCTTGAGCGCCGCCGCGAAGCTGTGGGTGTCGTGCCCGACCTCTCGCTGGTTCACGAGCGACTTCTTGTGCTGGTGCATGAACTCGATCGGGTCCTCGACCGTCACGATGTGGTCGGCCCGCGTGCGGTTGACGAGGTCGATCAGCGCCGCGAGGGTCGTCGACTTGCCCGAACCCGTGGGGCCCGTGACGAGCACGAGACCGCGCGGGAGCTTGGCGAAGGTCGACACCGACTCGGGCACGCCCAGGTCGCCGAGCTGCTTGATCTCGGTGGGGATCAACCGGAAGGCCGCCCCCAACGAGCCGCGCTGCTGGTAGAAGTTCACGCGGAAACGCGACTCGTCCGAGAGCGAGTAGGCGAAGTCGAGCTCGAGCTCCTCGTCGAAGCGCTGCTGCTGCTCGGGCGTGAGCAGGCTCTCCAGCGCCGTGCGGACGATGGCCGCGTCCCAGACGGTGCCTCCGGAGAGGGCGGGTCGGAGGTCGCCGTCGACGCGGATCGTGGGCATGGCGTCGGTGGTGACGTGCAGGTCGGAGGCGTTCTGCAGCACGACCTGGATCAGCGCCGAGACGAGCCCGGCGTGCGCGTGGTCGCGCGGGTGGCGGTGCAACTCGATGCCGTGGAAGTCGGCCGCGTCCTCGGCCGTCGCGAGGACGGCGGTCGGCGCGTCGGCGGCGACGTGCTGCGGAGCCGGCGCGTCCCAGGGGGCCGTCGCGGTCGGGCCGGCCGAGGCGCCGGCAGGGCTCGGCAGGACGACGCCCTCGGCGGCGAACGGCGAGGACGACGCGAGCGACGCCGACGTGGCCGTCGTGCCGGCCGGGGCTCCGACCGCGGCCGGGTTCGCGACGGCGGGGGCGGGGGCGGAGAGGTCCGTCGCGGAACCGGCCCGCGCCTCCTGCAGGGGGGACGCCTGAGCCCGGGAGGCGCGGATCGGCTCCTCGAAGCGCGGGTCGACCCAGCCGGGTCGCGGCGTCGACGGGAGCACGTGGCCGGCGGGGGGCGGGCTGAGCGGTGCCGGGGCGGCTGCCGCGGGCGACGTGACCACGGAGGAGGGCGCGGAGACCGACGACGGGGCCACGGCCGATCGGGGCAGGACGGGCGAGGGGCCGGTGTCGGGGACGAGCAGGGCCTCCTGGTCGGCCAGCGCGGCCTTGTCGACCAGCGCCTCGGCCAGCCGCGCGGCGCGACGGCTCGAGGGGGCACGCGTGGGCGTCCAGCCCATGACCGGGTCCTGGCCTCCGTCGAGGCTGTAGACGGGGCCCGTCGCGGCACCACCGGGCGACGCGGGAGCGGACGGGAACGGCGACGCGTCGGCCGGAGCCGTCGACGACGCGGTCGCGGAGCCGGTCGCGGTCGCGGTGGCGGTGGCGGACCGGACCTCGTTGCCCGGACGGCCCGGCGTCCACCCCGCGAGGGCGGCGTCCTCGGCGGCTGCGTCGTCGGGGATGTCGTAGATCGAAGCGCTCATGAGAGGGGCTCCTCGTGGTCGGTCCGGGCTCGGCCGGAGGCGGGCGTCACGCGACGACCCGCAGGATCTCTTCGACGCTGGTGAGGCCGAGCTTGGCCTTCTCCCATCCGTCCTGACGCAGGCTCAACATGCCCTGCTCGCGGGCGACCCGGCCGATCTCGGCGCTGGACGCGCGGCTCACCGCGAGCCGCTCGATGTCCTCGGAGACGCTCATCACCTCGTGCAGCGCGATGCGGCCGCGGTAGCCCGTGTTCGAGCACTGCTGGCAGCCCACCGGCTGGTACACCGTGGGGTTCTCGTCGGGCTCGACCCGGAACTTCAGGTGCGCCAGCTGCAACGGGGAGTAGGCCGTGGGCGTCTTGCACCTGTCGCAGAGCCGGCGCGCGAGGCGCTGGGCGACGACGCAGTCGATGGCCGACCCGACGAGGAAGGGCTCGATGCCCATCTCGGTGAGTCGGGTGATCGCGCTCGGGGCGTCGTTCGTGTGCAACGTGCTCAACACGAGGTGGCCGGTCAGCGACGCCTCGATCGCGATCTGCGCCGTCTCGTGGTCACGGATCTCGCCGAGCAGGACGACGTCGGGGTCGGACCGCAGGATGCTGCGGAGCGCACTCGCGAAGGTCAGGCCCGCCTTGGGGTTGACCTGCACCTGGTTGATGCCCTTCATCCGGTACTCGACCGGGTCCTCGACCGTGATGACGTTGATCTCGGGACGGGCGACGGCGTTCAGCGTCGTGTACAGCGTCGTCGACTTGCCGGAACCCGTGGGGCCGGTGACGAGGATCATGCCGTAGGGCTTCGAGTACGACTCGGCGTAGACGTCGAAGTTGCGCTCGAGCAGGTTGAGGTCGCGCAGGCTCATCGAGGTGTTCGAGTTGTCGAGGATGCGCATCACGACCTTCTCGCCCCAGACGGTCGGCAGGGTCGCCACCCGCAGGTCGATCTGCCGGCCGCCGTGGCGGACCGACATGCGGCCGTCCTGCGGCTTGCGGCGCTCGGCGATGTCGATCTCGCTCATGATCTTGAGGCGCGAGATCACGCCGTTCTGGATCGCCTTGGGCGCCGGCTGCATCTCGTGCAGCACGCCGTCGATGCGGTACCGGATGCGCACGTCGGTCTCGGACGGCTCGATGTGGATGTCGGAGGCGTGGTCGGTGATCGCCTGGCTGACGAGCAGGTTGACGAACCGGACGATCGGCACGTCGTCGTCGGGGCCGTCCGTGATGTCGGCCGCCGTCTCGTGTGCCCTCTCCTCTTCGAGGGTCGACGTCAGGTCGTTCAGCTCGTCGTCGGCACGCAGGTACCGGTCGATGGCGGCGCGCAGGTCGTTCTTCTCGGCGACGACGGGGTCGACGCCCATGCGCAGGCCGGCACGGACGTCGTCGATCGCGAAGACGTCGCCCGGGTCCTCCATGGCGAGGATCAACGCACCGTCGCGCACGCCGATCGGCAGGACCTTGTGCCGTCGGCACACGGCCGCGGGCACCATCGTCACGGCCGAGCGGTCGACCGGGTAGTCGATAAGCTCGACGAAGTCGAGGTCGGCGGCGGTGGCCCGGGCCCTCGCCACCTGCATCTCGGTGACGACGCCTCGCGAGAGGAGGTCGCGGATGGACGCCTCTTCCTCGGCAGGGCCGCGCGGGATCACGTCGAGCTGCTCGATCGGCAACAGCCCGTGCAAGATCAGGATCTCGGTCATGGAAGCCACGCGTACCTCCTCGGAAGTACAGGGCCTCGGGGGTAGGACGACGAGGCCGTTCGACGCTCGGGGTCGGGTCCGAGCTTGCCTCACGCTACGGCGGCGACGCCGTCGGCGGCACGTCCCAGAGCGGGTGCCCCTCGAAGGGGTGCGCCGGTCGCCCCCCGGTCTGACTCAGTAGGCGCGGACCACCGTGGCGGAGCGCCTCGCGGCGACGAACCCGGCCCGGTCGTAGAGCCCCAGGGCACCCGTCGGGCTCACGGAGTCGACGTCGAGCACGGTGACCTCGAGCCCCTCGGCGACGTGCGCCTCCAGCGTCGACGCGAGCAAGGACTGCGCGAGGTGTCGTCCCCGCCAGGAGCGCCGGACGCCGACGTACTCGACGTAGGCGCACCGCCGCCCCAGGGCCGCCCAGTCCTCGGGATCGACGTCGCTCAGCACGAACGCGACGACCTGCTCGGCGGCCTCGGGGTCGTCGAGGGGACGGGCGACGGCCAGCAGCGAGAGGTCCTGCCGGAACGTGCCGGCACCGACCATCCGACCCCACCGCTCCTCGCTCGTCGGCTGGCTGCCCCAGTGGTCACGGAAAGCGTCGTTGCGGGCCTGGCGCGTCGCCTCGACCCACTCGTCGGTCATCGTGACCAGGCGGACGGCCGGGTCGAGCGCGACGCGCTCGATCGGTTCCGTCAGGTCGCGCCGCAGCTCGGTCCACCACCGCGACTCGTCGAACCCCGCCCGACGGAACGCCGCCCGCGTGGCGAGGGCGTCCTCCTCGACGTCGGTCACGAGACCGGCCGGCAGCACCTCGTCACAGGTGGCCAGGTGCTGCTCGCCCCGGACCCGTTGCCAGTCCAGGAGGCGGCGACCGAGACCCTCGCCGCGTCGGCCGGGGTCGACGCCGCCGGGGACCCCCACCCGCACGAGGCTGACCCGCGTCGGGCCGAGGTGGCTGAGGCCCCAGGCGACGAAGCGGCCGTCGGCGTCCACCCCGACGATGCTGTCCCGCACGAGGTCGATGCCGGGCGACGTGAGGTCGTCGCGCACGACCTCGAGCGCATGGCCGCGGTCGGGGTGGTCGACCGACCCGATGCGGGCACAGAGCGCGTGCAGGGGCACGAGGTCGTCGAGGGTGAGCGGTCGCCAGGTGACACCGGCGACGGGCTCCGGTGACGCCACGACGTCGGGTGCCGTCACCCGCTCGCGGACGGGGCGGTCGGCCGTGCCGATGCGGACCCCCTCGGCGGCCTCGCCTCGGGCGACGACGACCGGGGGCGCCGTGGCCGGTGCTCCGACGGCGGTGGCGGCCGTGGCGGCGGCAGCAGTGGCGGCGACGCCGGTCGTCAGGGTGGCGGTCTCGGCGGGCTGGTCGTCAGGCATCCCTCCATCCTGCCGGGTCGGCTCCCGACGTCGCCTCAGCCCGGCGGGGGAACCTCCCGCTCGCGTCACCGCCCCGACCGGGAGGGGACGACGAAGGGCCCCGGTCCGCACGGAGTGCGAGCCGGGGCCCTTCGAGGTGAGGCCCTCAGGAGGCGCGGTGGGGGTCAGACCCTCACCGCGCCTCCTGACGGGGTTCTCAGTTGTAGGTGCCGGGGGTGAAGTCGTCCGACGAGAAGGAGTCGAAGTCCACGAAGCTCAGGTCGGCTTCGTTGAACGACGCGTCGTCGGTGAAGACGCGGTTGGGGTACCGCTCCGCCTTCGCTTCTTCCGTCGCCTCGACCGACACGTCGCGGTAACGCGACAGGCCGGTGCCCGCGGGGATGAGCTTTCCGATGATGACGTTCTCCTTCAGACCGACCAGCGGGTCGCTCTTGCCTTCCATGGCGGCCTGCGTCAGGACGCGGGTCGTCTCCTGGAAGGACGCGGCGGACAGCCACGACTCGGTCGCCAGCGAGGCCTTCGTGATGCCCATGACCTCTTGACGAGCGGACGCGGTCCGCTTGCCCTCGGTCAGTGCCGCACGGTTGATCTCGTTGTACTTCGACCGGTCGACGAGCTCACCGGGCAGCAGGTCGGTGTCGGCGTGGTCGACGACGGTGACCTTGCGGAGCATCTGACGGACGATGACCTCGATGTGCTTGTCGTGGATCGGCACACCCTGCGAGCGGTAGACGTCCTGGACGCCACCCACGAGGTGCTGCTGCACCGCACGGACGCCCTTGACGCGCAGGACCTCTTTCGGGTCCACCGCACCGGCGATGATCTGCTCGCCGAGCTCGACGTGCTGACCGTCCTCGACGAGGAGGGTCGAACGCTTGAGCACGGGGTAGATCACTTCTTCGTCGCCGTTGTCGGGCTGCAGGATGACGCGGCGAGCCTTGTCGGTGTCCTCGATCGTGATGCGACCGGCCGAGTCGGCGATCGGGGACGCACCCTTGGGGGTACGCGCCTCGAACAGCTCGGTCACGCGGGGCAGACCCTGCGTGATGTCGTCGGCCGAGGCCGAACCACCGGTGTGGAAGGTACGCATCGTCAGCTGCGTGCCGGGCTCACCGATCGACTGGGCCGCGATGATGCCGACGGCCTCACCGATGTCGACCAGGTTGCCGGTGGCCAGCGAGCGGCCGTAGCACTGGGCGCAGACACCGACGGCGGCCTCACAGGTGAGGACGGAGCGGACCTTGATGGTCTCGACACCGGCCGCCACGAGCTCGTCGATCAGGACGTCTCCGACGTCGGCGCCGGCCTCGGCCAGCACCGTGCCCTTCGCGTCCACCGCGGCAGCCGCGAGCGACCGTGCGAACACGGTGTTCTCGACGGTCGCGTCGCGCACCATGACGCCGTTGGCGTCGGGTGCGGCGATCGGCATCTCGAGGCCACGCGAGGTGCCGCAGTCGTCCTCACGGATGATGACGTCCTGCGACACGTCGACGAGACGACGGGTCAGGTACCCCGAGTCGGCCGTACGGAGGGCCGTGTCGGCCAGACCCTTGCGGGCACCGTGCGTCGCGATGAAGTACTCGGCCACCGACAGACCCTCGCGGTACGAGGAGATGATCGGGCGCGGGATGATGTCACCCTTCGGGTTGTTCACCAGGCCTCGCATGCCGGCGATGTTGCGCACCTGCAGCCAGTTACCACGAGCACCCGACGTCACCATGCGGTTGATGGTGTTGTCGATCGGGAAGTTCGCGCGCATCTCGGCGGCGACCTCGTTCGTGGCCTCCGTCCAGATCTTGATCAGGTCGGCGCGACGCTCGGCGTCCGAGATCAAGCCCTTGTCGAACTCGGACTGCACGGCGGCGGCCTGCTTCTCGTAACCCGCGACGATCTCGGGCTTGCGCGGAGGCGTGAGCACGTCGGACAGCGCGACGGTGACACCCGAACGCGAGGCCCAGTAGAAGCCCGCGTCCTTGATGTTGTCGAGTGCCGCCGCGACGGCGACCTTCGGGTAGCGCTCGGCGAGGTCGTTGACGATCGTCGAGAGCATGCCCTTGTCGGTCACCTGCTGGACGAACGGGTAGTCCGCCGGCAGGTTCTCGTTGAAGAGCGCGCGACCGAGGGTCGTCTCGAGCAGGATGTCCTGCCCGACCTCGTAGCCCTCGGGAGCCTCGCCCTCGGCGAAGTGCACGCCGTTCATGCGGATCTTGACCATCGCGTTGAGGTCGAGCGTGCCCTGGTCCTTCGCGAGGATCGCCTCGGCGACCGACGAGAAGGCACGGCCTTCACCCTCGGCACCCTCGGTGACCGTCGTGAGGTAGTGCAGACCGATGATCATGTCCTGTGCGGGCAGGGTCACCGGACGGCCGTCGGACGGCTTCAGGATGTTGTTCGACGCGAGCATCAGGATGCGCGCCTCGGCCTGGGCCTCGACGGACAGCGGCAGGTGCACGGCCATCTGGTCACCGTCGAAGTCGGCGTTGAACGCCGCGCAGACGAGCGGGTGCAGCTGGATGGCCTTGCCCTCGACCAGCTGGGGCTCGAACGCCTGGATGCCGAGACGGTGCAGCGTGGGCGCACGGTTCAGCAGCACGGGGCGCTCGCGGATGATCTCTTCGAGGACGTCCCAGACCTGCGGGCGCGAACGCTCGACCATGCGCTTGGCCGACTTGATGTTCTGAGCGTGGCTCAGGTCGATCAGGCGCTTGATGACGAACGGCTTGAACAGCTCGAGGGCCATCTGCTTGGGCAGACCGCACTGGTGCAGCTTCAGCGTCGGGCCGACGATGATGACCGAACGACCCGAGTAGTCGACGCGCTTGCCGAGCAGGTTCTGGCGGAAGCGACCCTGCTTTCCCTTGAGCATGTCGCTCAGGGACTTCAGGGCGCGGTTGCCGGTACCCGTGACGGGACGACCGCGACGACCGTTGTCGAACAGGGCGTCGACGGCCTCTTGCAGCATGCGCTTCTCGTTGTTCACGATGATCTCGGGAGCACCGAGGTCGAGCAGGCGACGGAGGCGGTTGTTGCGGTTGATCACGCGACGGTAGAGGTCGTTCAGGTCGCTGGTCGCGAAACGGCCACCGTCCAGCTGCACCATCGGGCGCAGCTCGGGCGGGATGACCGGGACGACGTCGAGGACCATGGCGGCCGGCGAGTTGCCGGTGGCCAGGAACGAGCTCACGACGCGCAGGCGCTTGATGGCGCGGATCTTCTTCTGACCCTTGCCCTCGGAGATCTGCAGGTGGAGGTTCTCGGCCTCGGTGGTGAGGTCGAAGCCCTCGAGGCGCTTCTTGATCGCCTCGGCGCCCATGTGGGCCTCGAAGTAGATGCCGAAGCGGTCCTGCAGCTCGTGGAAGACGGCGTCCTCGGGCTTGAGGTCGCCGACCTTGAGGTTGCGGAAGTCCTCCCAGACGCGCTCGAGGCGGTTGATGTCCTCGTCGAACGACTTGCGCGTCTGCGACATCTCTTTCTCGGCGCCGTCCTTCGCACGACGCTTCTGGTCGCTCTTCGCGCCTTCTTCCTCGAGGACGGCCAGGTCGTCCTCGAGCTTCTGGAGGCGGTCGGCGATGCGCGTGTCGCGCTGCGACTCGAGCTGCTTGATCTCGAGGCGGAGCTCGTTCTCGAGCCCGGGCATGTCGGCGTGACGGCCCTCTTCGTCGATCGAGATGACCATGTAGGCCGCGAAGTAGATGACCTTCTCGAGGTCCTTCGGGGCCATGTCGAGCAGGTAGCCCAAGCGCGAGGGGACGCCCTTGAAGTACCAGATGTGCGTGACGGGAGCGGCGAGCTCGATGTGGCCCATGCGCTCACGACGCACGGACGACTTCGTGACCTCGACGCCGCAGCGCTCGCAGACGATGCCCTTGAAGCGGACGCGCTTGTACTTGCCGCACGCGCATTCCCAGTCACGCGACGGCCCGAAGATCTGCTCTCCGAAGAGGCCGTCCTTCTCGGGCTTCAGCGTGCGGTAGTTGATGGTCTCCGGCTTCTTGACCTCACCGTGCGACCAGGCGCGGATGTTCTCGGCAGTGGCGAGGCCGATCCGCAGCTCATCGAAAGTTGTTGCTTCGATCAAAATTTAATCCCTTGTCAGATGTATCGACGTGTCGTTGTGGGAAGGGGGCTTAGATCTCGTCGACGTTCGACGATTCGAAGCGGGAGGAGATGTTGATGCCGAGCTCTTCGGCGGCACGGAAGACCTCGTCGTCCGTGTCGCGCAGGCTGACCGTCTGTCCGTCGGCCGAGAGGACCTCGACGTTCAGGCAGAGCGACTGCATCTCTTTGATGAGGACCTTGAAGCTCTCGGGGATGCCGGGCTCCTGGATGTTCTCGCCCTTGACGATGGCTTCGTACACCTTCACGCGGCCGAGGATGTCGTCCGACTTGATGGTCAGGAGCTCTTGCAGCGCGTACGCCGCGCCGTAGGCCTCGAGGGCCCAGACCTCCATCTCACCGAAGCGCTGGCCACCGAACTGTGCCTTACCACCCAGCGGCTGCTGCGTGATCATCGAGTACGGGCCCGTCGAACGCGCGTGGATCTTGTCGTCGACGAGGTGGTGCAGCTTCAGGATGTACATGTAACCGACCGAGATCGGGTTCGGGAACGGCTCACCCGAGCGACCGTCGAACAGGCGCGCCTTGCCGGACGAACCGATCAGACGCTCACCGTCGCGGGTCGGCAGGGTCGAGTCGAGCAGACCCTCGATCTCGCGCTCGGCGGCACCGTCGAACACCGGGGTGGCGACCTTCGTGCCGGGAGCGGCGCTGAGCGCCTCTTCGGGCAGGTTCTTCGCCCACTCCTGGACGCCCTCGACGTTCCAGCCCTGCGCCGCGATCCACCCGAGGTGGATCTCGAGCACCTGGCCGAAGTTCATCCGACCGGGGACGCCCAGCGGGTTGAGGATGATGTCGACCGGCGTGCCGTCCGCGAGGAACGGCATGTCCTCGACCGGCAGGATCGTCGAGATGACGCCCTTGTTGCCGTGACGACCGGCGAGCTTGTCGCCCGCCGTGATCTTGCGCTTCTGGGCGATGAAGACGACGACGCGCTGGTTGACGCCCGAGCCGAGCTCGTCGTCGCCGTCCTGCGAGTCGAAGACCTTGACGCCGATGACCGTTCCCTGCTCGCCGTGGGGCACCTTCAGGGACGTGTCGCGGACCTCACGGCTCTTCTCGTTGAAGATCGCGCGCAGCAGGCGCTCTTCGGCGCTGAGCTCGGTCTCGCCCTTGGGCGTGACCTTGCCGACGAGGATGTCGCCGGGGCGCACCTCGGCACCGATGCGGATGATGCCGCGCTCGTCGAGGTCGGCCAGCAGGTCGGGGCTGACGTTGGGGAGATCACGGGTGATCTCCTCCTTGCCGAGCTTCGTGTCGCGGGCGTCGACTTCGTACTCTTCGATGTGGATCGACGAGAGCGTGTCGTCCTTGATGAGGTTCTGCGACAGGATCATCGCGTCCTCGTAGTTGTAGCCCTCCCAGGGCATGAACGCGACAAGCAGGTTCTTGCCGAGCGCGAGCTCGCCGTTCTCGGTCGCGGGACCGTCGGCGATGACCTCGCCGACCTCGACGCGCTGGCCGGCGTCGACGATCACGCGGTGGTTGTAGCTGGCGCCCTGGTTCGAGCGGTCGAACTTGCGCAGGTAGTAG
The DNA here is from genome assembly GCF_003751725.1 of Frigoribacterium sp. PhB118. Taxonomy (NCBI): domain Bacteria; kingdom Bacillati; phylum Actinomycetota; class Actinomycetes; order Micrococcales; family Microbacteriaceae; genus Frigoribacterium; species Frigoribacterium sp. PhB118. The sequence continues at coordinate 228,549 of NZ_RKID01000003.1, forward strand.
TCCTGCGTGCCGCCGTCGTCGAGCTGGACGGTGACGACGTCGGCCGACACCTCGGAGACCACGCCCGCGGCGTCGGCGGTGACGACGTCACCGGCGTCGATCGCGGTGTAGCCCTCCATGCCGGTGCCGACGAGGGGGCTCTCGCTGCGGACGAGCGGGACGGCCTGACGCTGCATGTTCGCACCCATGAGGGCGCGGTTCGCGTCGTCGTGCTCGAGGAACGGGATGAGCGACGTGGCCACCGACACCATCTGGCGCGGCGAGACGTCCATGTAGTCGACCTCGGCCTTGTCGACGAGCTCGACCTCGCCGCCCTTCTTGCGGACGAGCACCTTGTCGTCGACGAAGTCAAACTTGTCGTCGAGGGGCGCGTTCGCCTGGGCGACGACGTAGTCGTCTTCTTCGGAGGCGGTGAGGTAGTCGATCGTCGTGGTGACGTTGCCCTTCTCCACGCGACGGTAGGGCGTCTCGATGAAGCCGAACGAGTTGATGCGCGCGAAGGACGCGAGCGAACCGATCAGGCCGATGTTCGGGCCTTCAGGGGTCTCGATCGGGCACATGCGGCCGTAGTGCGAGGGGTGGACGTCACGGACCTCGACGCCGGCGCGCTCACGCGACAGACCGCCGGGGCCGAGCGCGCTCAGACGACGCTTGTGCGTCAGCCCCGAGAGCGGGTTGTTCTGGTCCATGAACTGCGAGAGCTGCGAGGTGCCGAAGAACTCCTTGATCGCGGCGACGACGGGGCGCACGTTGATCAGGGTCTGCGGCGTGATCGCCTCGATGTCCTGCGTGGTCATGCGCTCACGGACGACGCGCTCCATGCGCGACAGACCGGTGCGGACCTGGTTCTGGATCAGCTCGCCGACCGCGCGGATGCGACGGTTGCCGAAGTGGTCGATGTCGTCGACGTCGAGGCGCAGCTGGACGGGCTCGCCGTCGCGCGTGCCGTTCATCGACTTCTCTTCGGCGTGCAGCGACACGAGGTACTTGATCGTCGCGACGATGTCGTCGACGGTCAGGACCGAGTCGCCCAGGGGCGCGTCGATGCCGAGCTTGCGGTTGATCTTGTAGCGACCCACCTTGGCCAGGTCGTAGCGCTTGTGGTTGAAGTAGAAGTTGTCGAGGAGCGCACGCGCGGCCTCGGCAGCGACCTGCTCGCCCGGACGGAGCTTGCGGTAGATGTCCTTGAGCGCCTCTTCCTTGGTGAGGATGGCGTCCTTCTCGAGGGTGGCCTCGATCGAGGCGAAGCCCTTGAACTCCTCCATGATCTCTTCGCTCGTGAGGCCGAGGGCCTTGAGGAAGACGGTCACGCTCTGCTTGCGCTTGCGGTCGATGCGCACGCCGACCTGGTCGCGCTTGTCGATCTCGAACTCGAGCCAGGCACCACGGCTCGGGATGACGCGAGCCGAGTAGATGTCCTTGTCGCTGGTCTTGTCGGAGGCGCGCTCGAAGTAGACGCCCGGGCTGCGGACGAGCTGCGAGACGACGACACGCTCGGTGCCGTTGATGATGAACGTGCCACGCTCGGTCATGAGCGGGAAGTCGCCCATGAAGACCGTCTGGGTCTTGATCTCACCGGTGAGGTGGTTCATGAACTCGGCGTTCACGTAGAGCGGCGCGGCGTAGGTCTTGCCACGCTCTTTGCACTCGTCGATCGTGTACTTGGGCTCTTCGAGCTCGGGGGCCGTGAACGAGAGCTGCATGGTCTCGCCGAGGTCTTCGATCGGCGAGATCTCTTCGAAGATCTCTTCCAGGCCCGAGTGGAGGGCCAGGTCGGTGCGACCCTGCTCGGTCGCCTCGGCGAGGCGGTCCTTCCAGATGTCGTTGCCGACGAGCCAGTCGAAGCTCTCGGTCTGGAGCGCCAGCAGGTCGGGGACCGTCAGCGTGTCGGTGATCTTGGCGAACGAGAGCCGCGATGCGTTGCGACCGTTCTTGGGTGAGTTGGTGGATGCGTTGTTCGCAGCAGCCAAGGAAGTAACCTCCGTGGACCCCGTCGGGTCATCACTGTCGGACAGTATGTGGTGAGTGAGTGAACGGCCCTACCCGGCGGACACCATCCACCCCGCCGTCATATTCGGGGGTGGGTGTCTCGAGACGTTGTCGACCGCAATATGACGACAGGACGCACGGGGAGCGCAAAGGTCCATACTAGGTCGCCCCGGACACGCCTGGCAAGCCCTGTCGTTGACCTTTCGCCCGAGCTTCGGTATAACCCGGGCGCATGCACAGGCATTCCACGGGATCGAGGGCCGCGCGCGCCTCCTCGTCCCCGGGATGGGAGGCTTGGGGCATGGCCGCACAGCACGACGACCCGCCCGTCGAGATCTCGATCGGGGCAGGTCTCGCCCGCGTGGACGAGGACCGGCACCGCCCCGGTTCGTACACCCTCGTCGTCGACGGCACGCCCCAGTCGCACGTCGACCTCGACGACCCGACGCACCTGGCCTTCGAGTACGTCCGTCGGATCGGGCACGCCGTCGACCTGCTGCCCGAGGGCCCGGTCACCGCACTGCACCTCGGCGCCGGCGCCCTGACCCTGCCGCGCTACGTCGAGGCCACCCGACCGGGTTCGCGCCAGCAGGTGATCGAGCTCGAGGCCGACCTCGTGGCCCTGGTGCGAGAGACCCTGCCGCTGCCGCGGGGGGCCTCGATCCGGGTGCGCTACGGCGACGCCCGAGAGGTCATGGTGAAGCTGCCCGCCGGACTGCGCGGCACGGTCGACCTGCTGATCGTCGACGTCTTCGGCGGTTCGCAGATCCCCGCCCACGTCACGTCGCTCGAGTTCTACACGGCGGCGGCCGAGTTCCTGTCGCCGACCGGCATGCTGATCGTCAACTCGGCCGACGGCGCGGGGCTGGCCTTCGCCCGCGGCCAGGCGTCGACCCTCGCGACCGTGTTCGAGCACGTCGTCGCCGTGGCCGACCCCGCGACGCTCAAGGGCCGTCGCTTCGGCAACGTCGTGCTGATCGGTTCGCCGTCGCCGCTGCCGACCGACCGCATGCCCCGGCTCTACTCGTCGGACCCGCTGCCGGCCAAGGTCGTCCACGGCCGTGAGCTGCGCGACTTCGTCGCCGGGGCGCCCGTCGTCACCGACGCGACGGCCGTGCCCTCGCCCGAGCCGTCACGGAGCGTGTTCGGGGCGCGCTGACGACGCCCCGGTCGAGCCAGTGGGCCGCCCCCGTGGCGCCCACGACGGCGGCCGAGGCGAGGGGCGCGACAGGTGAGAAGAACACGAGCCACAGTGCCGCGACTACTCAGAACCGTCAGAGGCTGCGGTTCTCTCCGGCAACCCGCCACGATGTGGACACGACGCCAGGCGAAAAGGTGGCGCTGTGTCCATCTCGTGGCGGCGTGAGGGCACGGCGGCGGGGCGGCACGAGCGCGCCGCGGCACGAGGCCAGAGCGGCCCGGGCCAGTTGCGGAGGGGGCCGGGCGGCGGGACTACTGGTCGGCGCGGGGGGCGGGGGCGCCGAGGGCGGCACGCAGGCGGGCCTCGGCGTCGTCGGGGGCCTTCGACGCCTCGACGTTGGCCTCGGTCACGGCCTTGATGACCTCTTCGCGCTGGATCTTGACCCCGCGCGGTGCGTCGATCCCGATGCGCACGCCGTCGCCACGGGAGTCGAGCACCGTGATGACGATGTCGTCGCCGATCACGATGCGTTCTCCGACCTTGCGTGTCAGCACCAGCATCGGACCAGCTTACCGAGCGCGGGGCGCACCGGCCACGACGACAGGCAGGAGGCGCGGGTCGGCGATCACAGGACGGCATCGGCCCCGAGGCGCGACCGCGGGAGGACGACCGCCGGAGGAGGCGCGACTCAGCGGCCCGCGCCTCCTTCGCGCCAGCCCACCGGCACGCCGAGCAGGTGCACCGTGCCCGGGGTCGCCGTGTCGTCCTCGCCGACCACGGCGGCCGCGACCACGGGCGCGACCGCCCGGACGGCCTCGACCCAGCGGGCGGTGTCGTCGTGCTTTCGCCCGACGTCGACCGCGACCCAGACCTGGTCGGCGGCGATCGCCTCGAGGGCGGCGGGAGCGGCCGCGTCCCAGGCGAGGGCCGTCACGACGGCCGAGTTCTCGTGCACGCCGGTGGCCCGGGCCAGGATGCCGCTCCGGCGATCCGACACGTCCACGGAGCGCAGCCCGAACGTCGAGGCCATCTGGGCGGCCACGCGGAAGGCGTCGCCGGGGCGGCCGACGACCACGACGAGGTCGCCTGCCCCGCGCGACACGTCGGGGGCGGGCGGCACGCCCGGGGAGGCCACGGCCCGGGCCTGCGCGGCGAGGGCGTCGGCAGCGGCCGCGAGCGACGCCGCCGTCCGACGGGGAGCGGCCCCGTGCGGCGCGTCGGGGTCGGCGGCGTCACCGTCGGCGAAGGCGGTGGGGCCCGGGCCCGTCGCCACGACACCGGCTCCGAGGCCGGCGGCGGCACCGGCGGCGGGAGCGATGCCGTTGAAGGTGAGGTCGTCCATGATCGAGGCGAACGCGTCGGTGCGCGTCGAGACGTCGGCCGGGGACGCGACCGGCACCGCGCCTCCTGCGCTCGACGGCGAGGCCGAGGCCCCGCCGGGACCCGTCGCGGCGGCCGCCGCGGCACGAGCGGCCCGACGCGGGCTCACGGGCACGGCCGAACCGGTCAGCACGTCGTCGAAGCCGTCGCGCGCGGGCGTCGCCGCCGTGGCGGCGGCGTCCCCCGCGGCCAGCGATGCCGACCACGCGGCCCGGGCTGCCGGAGCCCCCGCCTGCAGGGCGTCCTCGGCCTCGTCGGCCGACGCCAGCAACGCCGCGATGCCCGCACGCTCGGCCGGCACCGGCGTCGTGATGCGCACCCGGGCGACGGGCAGGTCGATCGCGGGGTCGGGCACCTCGACGGTGACCTCGTAGTGCTTGCGGGCGAAGAAGCCGCCGACTCCCCCGACGGTCACCTTCTGTGCCGCGACGATGCGCGCCGAGGCACCGTGGGTCGCCCGCACCTCGCGGCGCAGCCCGTCGAGCGTCTCGCCGGTCATGACGATCGTGGTCGGCATCTCAGGCCACGATCGAGTCGGTCGCGCGGACGACGCCGACGGTCTCGATGGTCGAGCCGGCGGCGGTGGCCTCCTGGTACGACAGCACCGGCAGGCCGTTCTGCTGCGCCGACACGAGTCGGTGGATGGCCGGTCGCAACGCCGGGGCGCAGACCAGCACCGCGCTGAGACCCTGCGCCTCGACCGACTGCACGGCCTCGCGCAGCGACCCGAGCACCTGCTCGACCCGGTGCCCGTCGAGCAGGATCTGCGTCCCCTGGTCGCTCGGTCGCAGCCCCTCGAGCATCGACTGCTCGAGGGTCGGGTCGATCATGATGACCCGCAGCACGCGGCCGTCGAGGTACTGCGCCGTGAGCGCGGGGCCCAGGGAGGCGCGGGCCGCCTCGACGAGTCCCTCCGGGTCGGTCGACACCTTCGCCCGCAGCGTCAGCCCCTCGCAGATGCGCGCGAGGTCGTTGATCGGGATGCGCTCCGACAGCAGGCCCTGGAGGACGCGCTGTAGCTCGGCGAGCGACAGCATGTTCGGCACGAGGTCGTCGACGGCCGGGGCGTTGACCTGCTTGACGCCCTCGGTCAGCACGCGGACGTCCTCGCGGGTGAGCAGTCGGGCGGCGTTGTCGGCGATGATCGACGACAGGTGCGTCACGAGCACCGAGACGCGGTCGATCACCGTGGCGCCGGTCATCTCGGCGCTGTGGCGCATCTCGGCGGGCACCCACTTGCCGGCGAGGCCGAAGACCGGCTCGACCGTGGCGGTGCCGGGCAGGCCGTCGAGCGCGTCGCCGAGGGCCAGCACGGAGCGGGCCGGTGCCTGTCCGCGACCGGCCTCGACGCCCGCGATGCGGATCGAGTAGGTGGCCGGCGGCAGGTCGACGCTGTCCCGTGTGCGGACGGGCGGCACGACGATGCCGAGGTCGACCGCGATCTTGCGACGCAGGGCCTTGACCCGGCCGAGCAGGTCGTCCGACGCTCCCCCGACCATGTCGACGAGGTCGGGCGCGAGCAGGATCTCGAGCGCGTGCACCCGCATCTGCTCGAGCAGGTCGTCGGTCGTGTCGGTGGGGGCGACGACCGCCGCCTGCTGCTCCGCGAGGGCCGCGCGCGCCTCCTCGGCCTTGGCGGCCACGCCGAGTCGGTAGGCGACGAGCAGCAGCGCCCCACCGATCAGCAGGAACGCGACGATCGGCATGCCGGGGATGAAGCCCATGCCGATGGCGGCGGTCCCGGCCACGGCGAGCGCGATGCGCGACTGGCCGAGTTGCGACGCGGCCTGCGCGCCCATCTCGGTGTCGGCGCCCGAGCGGGTGACGATCATGCCGGTCGAGACGGCCATCAGCAGGGCGGGGATCTGCGTGGTCAGGCCGTCGCCGATGGTGAGCAGTCCGTAGTGCGAGAGGGCGTCGCCGATGGCCATGCCGTTCTGCAGCGCGCCGATCGCGATGCCGCCCACCAGGTTGATGATGATGATGATGATGCCGGCGATCGCGTCACCCTTGACGAACTTCGACGCACCGTCCATGGCGCCGTAGAAGTCGGCCTCGGCGCTGACGTCGGCGCGACGCTGCTTGGCGACCTCGTCGGTGATGAGGCCCGCGTTGAGGTCGGCGTCGATGGCCATCTGCTTGCCCGGCATGGCGTCGAGGGTGAACCGGGCGCCCACCTCGGCGACGCGCTCGGCACCCTTGGTCACGACCACGAACTGGATCACGACGAGGATCAGGAAGATCACCGAGCCGATGATGATCGAGCCGCTCACGGCGACGTGCCCGAACGCCGCGATGACGTCGCCGGCGAAGCCGTCGCCGAGCACGAGGCGCGTCGAGGCCACGTTGAGCCCGAGGCGGAACAGCGTCGCCACGAGCAGCAGCGACGGGAAGACCGAGAAGTCGAGCGGCTTCTTGACGAACAGCGTCGTCAGCAGGATCACCAGCGCCAACAGGATGTTGAGGATGATCAGCACGTCGAGCATCGGCGCGGGCACCGGCACGACGAGCAGCAGCACGATGCCGACGATGCCGACCGGGACGGCGAGCTTGGGCAGGGTGGACTTCATCGGGTGCCTCCAGGGGTGGCGGGGCGGACGGAGCGGGAGAGCGCAGGAGGCGCGGTGCGGGACGGTGCGGAGGTCGCGCCGGTCGTGCCCGTCGCGCCGGTCGCGCCGGTCGCGGCCTCGCGGGCGATGCGGAGGCGGCGGGGCACGGCGTCGGCCTCGAGCGACTCGGGAGCCAGGACGCCGGCCACCTCGTCGGCCGTGGTGACGCGGGGCGGCGTGTGCGTGCCCGTCAGCGTGCCGCGGGCCTTGAGCGCCATGACGAAGGTGAGCACCCGGGCGACCGGCGTGTAGAGGTCGACGGGGATCTCCTCGCCCAGGCCGCAGGCGGCGTGGAGCGCTCGGGTCAGCGGGACGTCGACGACGAGCGGGACGCCGTCGGCGGTGGCCTGCTCGCGGATGCGGGCGGCGACCGTGCCGGCGCCCTTCGCGACGACGCGGGGAGCCGACTTGCCGGGTTCGTACTTGACCGCCACGGCGTAGTCGGTCGGGTTCACCATGACGACGTCGGCGTCGGCGATGGCCCCGATCATGCGGTTGCGGCTCATCGCGAGCTGACGGGAACGCCGCTGCGACTTGACCAGGGGGTCGCCGTCGCTCGACTTGTTCTCGTCCTTGACCTCTTTCTTGGTCATGCGGGTCTTCTTGCGGTTGCGGCGCATGACGACGAACACGTCGGCGAAGGCGAGGAGCAGGCCGGCCGCGATCGCGGCCCTGATCAGGATGCCGGTGCCGGCCTTGGCCTCCTCGAGCACGGCCGAGACGCTGAGGCCGCCGCCGCTCATGAGCACGGGCATCAGACCCTGGATCGCGAACCACAGCACGAGGCCGACGACGGTCGTCTTGATCAACGCCTTCGCGCCGTTCCAGAGCGCCTGCGTGCCGAAGGTGTTCTTGAGGCCGTTGAGCAGGTTGAACTGCTCGTAGTTGCCGGTCATGCGCTTGATGTGCACGCCGCCCTGCACGATCGCGGTCGCGAGGACGGCCACGCCGACGACGGCCAGCATGGGCCCGATCGTGGCCCCCATCGAACCCGCGCCCTGCATCAGCTCGGTGACCACGGTCGCCGAGTCGGGGTGCGTGATGGCCTGGCGGATCGAGAACATCTGGTCGACGCCCGCCGAGGAGGCGCGCTCGATGGTCGAGGGGATCATCACGGCGGCGGCGCCGACGCCCACCCAGGCGCTGAGGTCCTGCGACCGGGACAGCTGGCCCTTCGAGTGGACCTCTTTCATCCGCTTCTCGGTCGCGGCCTCGGAGCGCTCGCCGGAGTCGTCCGCCATGTCAGCCCACCCCCAGCAGCATGTCGGCGGCGTCGCCGGTCAACGAGGCCACGACGCCGGGCAGGGCGAGGAAGACGCCGCCGGCCAGCATGACCGTCATGAGGATCTTGAGCGGGAAGCCCATCGCGTAGGCGTTGAGGGCCGGCGCGACGCGGGAGAGCAGTCCGAGGCCGACGTCGGCGAGGAACAGCACGACGCAGAGCGGCCCGGCGATCTGGATGGTCGAGAGGAAGAGCTGGCTGACGCCGGTCGTCAGCAGCTCGACCGGACGGGAGAGGTCCATGCCGAGGCCGAGCGGCACGGCGTCGAACGATCGCGTGAGGCCGCCGATGATCAGTTGGTACCCCCCGGTCGCGAACATCAGGGCGAGCGCGGTCATCTGGAACAACCGGGTGAACTGCGCGCCGTTGACCATCGACTGCGGGTCGAACGCCTGGGCGAGCGTGAAGCCGCCGAAGAGGTCGATCAGGCTGCCGGCCGCCTGCACCGCGGCGAAGGCGACGAACACCAGGAAGCCCAGCACGGCGCCGACGACGAGCTCGAGCACGAGGGCCATGACGAACGGTCCCGTCTCGAGGGACACGTAGCCGGGGGCGACGCGGGGCGCGACGGCGAGCTCGAGCCCGATGCCGAGCATGGCCTTCACCCTCGCCGGGAAGGCCCGGTACGAGAACGGAGGCGCGATCACGAGGAACGCGGTCATGCGCACGGCGGCGAGGAGGGTGGCCTCGAGCCAGCTGAGGTCGAACGACACGGCGCGTCCCTACCCGCCGCTGAGCAGCTGGGGGATGCGGTCGAACACCATGGTCGTGAACGACACCATCTCGCTGATCATCCAGTGGCCGGTGACGATGAGCGCGATGCCGACGGCGACGGCCTTCGGCACGAACGAGAGGGTGACCTCCTGGATCTGCGTGATCGACTGCAGCAGCGAGATCGCGAAACCGACGACGAGCGAGGTGATCAGCACGGGCGCGGCGAGCTTGCCCGTGATGATCAGGGCCTGCATCGAGAGGTCGAGGACGGCGTTGGAATCCATCAGGCACCCACCTGGTAACTCTCGATGAGGCTCTTGATGATGAGGCCCCAGCCGTCGACGAGGACGAACAGCAGGATCTTGAACGGCAGCGAGATCATCACCGGCGGCAGCATCATCATGCCCATCGACATGAGCGCGGCGCTGACGACGAGGTCGATGACGAGGAAGGGGATGAAGATCACGAAGCCGATGATGAACGCGGCGCGCAGCTCGCTGATCATGAAGGACGGGATGAGCGTCAGCATGGGCACGTCGGCCTGGCTGTCGGGGTTCGGCTGGTTCGCCGACCGGGTCATCAGCGCGAGGTCCTCTTCGCGGGTGTGGGCGAGCATGAACTCCCGCAACGGCGCGATGCCGGCGTCGATCGCGCCCTGCAGGTCGAGGCGGCCGTCGAGGTAGGGCTGCACGGCGTCCGTGTTGATGTGGGTCAGGATCGGAGCCATGATGAACAGGCTCAGGAACAGGGCGAGCCCCGCGAGCACCTGGTTCGGCGGGATCGACGGCAGCGCGAGCGCGTTCCGCGTCATCGCGAGCACCACGAAGATCTTCGTGAACGACGTCATCATCAGCAGCAGCGCGGGAGCCACGCTCAGCAGCGTGATGCCGATCAGGGTGACGACGGCCTGGCTGGGCGCACCGTCGGGGCCGTTGATGTCGATGTTCAGACCACCCGAGCCGGTGCCGTCCGACGTGGTCTGGTCGGTGTCGGTGAAGTCGGTGGGGGTCGTGCCGGTGGTGGTGTCGGTGCCGTCCGTGGCCGGGGCGGTGGGAGCGGTGGGGGCCGTCGGCGAGACGGGGGCCGCGTTCGCCTGCTGACCGATCAGCATGACGAGGGCGGACGCCACGACGAGCGCGAGCAGCGTGACGACGACGGCCCGGGCGAAGCGCGTGTCCGCGAAGCGCACGGGTGCGGCCACCAGGGAGCGGCCGAGGGGGGCCCCGTGCAGGCCGTCCCGCAGCGTCGGGCGGGCGAGGCGACGCAGGGCGGACGCGAAGGAGGGGCGGGTCGGGGACGCGGACGACCGGCGGCCGGTCATCCGGCTCGTCCGCTGCGCAGGGCCGCGGCCGCCTGACGCCAGGTGTCGGGTGCGAGGATCGAGCCCTCGATCGACTTGGCGGTGCGACCGCGACGACGGGCGTCGAGGTCACGAGGACGCGAGACGGCGGCACGGCGGGCGGCGCCGCGGGGGCGCAGCAACTCGACGGGGGTCGCGTCGGCCGGGCGGGCGGGCAGCTCGTCGCGGGCCGCGGCGCCCTCGGCGGAGAGGACGGACGCGAACGCGACGGGGGCGATCGACGTGACCCGCGCCTCCTGCGTGACGGACTCGGTCGCGGACTCCTTGGGCTCGGGGACCAGCGTCAGGGCGCCGGCGTCGACGGGACGGTCGGCGGCCGCGAGGACGGTCACGGACGACTCGGTCACGCCGAGCACGAGACGCTCGCCCTCGACGTCGACCACCACGACGCTGGCCTTCGCGCCGACGCCCTGACGGGCGACGACCGAGACCTGCGACGTGGCGCGGGAGCCCGCACGACCGCCCTTCACCAGGCGCTTCTGCAGCACCCAGAGCAGGGCGAGGACGACGCCCAACGAGAGGACGACCCGCAGGCCGACGACGACGGTGTCCACGATCAGGCGATGCCGTCGGCGACGTCGAGGATCTTGGTGATGCGGACGGCGTAGTCCTGGTCGACCACGACGACCTCGCCGTGCGCGATCAGGCGACCGTTGAGCAGCACGTCCGCGGGGGCGCCGGCCGAGCGGTCGAGTTCGATGACGGCACCGGGCTCGAGGCCCAGGACGTCGCGGACCGACATGCGGGTGCGGCCGATCTCGACCGTCAGGGCCATCTCGACGTTGTTGATGCGACCGAGGTTGCCGGTCGACACCGCGCCCACGGTCGGCGCCACGGGCGACGAGCCGCCGATCGTGCCGGTCTCGCGGAGGCGCAGGGCGAACCAGCCGGCGGGCTGACCCGCGGCCGTCAGCTCGAAGACGACCGTCTCGGGGTCGGTCAGGAGCGCGTCGGCCGACTCGCGACGGCTCTCGCCGAGCACGCCGGTGCCGAGCACGCCCGTCGCGGCCTCGAGCGCGGGACGCAGGACGTCCGAGACCGAGACCATCGGGTTGTCGGTGCCCGCCGCGGCGGCGAGCTGGTCCATGTCGGCCAGCAGGACCGCGGTGTCGGCCGAGACCGACCCGACGAACGACGTGACCACGACGGACGGGCCCGCGAGGCGGAGGCCGTGCGCGGAGGCCGGGTCGACGGCCACGGCACGCAGGGGCGTGGGCGTCGGCAGCTGGGCGACCAGCGCCTCGACCGCCGCGGTGTGCAGGGTGATGGTCGTGCCGGTCATGAGGTTCCTTCTTCGGTGCCGGTCAGGGAGGTGGAGACGACGATGCCGGCCAGGCGGGAGCCGGCGGCTCCGACGGCGGCACGGCCGACGGGCTGGCCGTCGACGCTGATCTCGAGCGGGCGGTGCTGCGGGTGGGGAAGCGGCAGCAGGTCGCCGACGGCCAGCCCGAGCACGACGCTCGGCAGCACCGCGGCGGGGGCGAAGGTCAGCGAGACGCCGACCGGCACCGAGGCCAGCTGGGCGCCGAGCAGGTCGCGGGCGTCGGCGGCGTCGATCGTCGGGTTGGACTCGCCCAGCTGCGACAGCAGGACGTCGGCGGGGATCGCGACCGTGCCGGGCGCGACGCGCTCGCCGACGCGGATCTCGAACGAGGCCACGATCATCAGGTCGGACTTCTGGGCGGCCTGGGCGAACTGCGAGTTGTACTGGAACCCGCCGACGCTGATCGGGTCGGCGAGCATGGTGCCGAACGAGTAGCGCAGGTCGTCGAGGGCGTCGTCCATCAGGCGGCGCACGAGGGCCTGCTCGATGGGCGTGAAGGTGCGCTCGGGCAGCGTGGCGGGCTTGACGGCGCCGAGCATGTGGCTGACCCAGGTGAGCGCGGCCGACGACGGGAACTGGATGACGGCCTTCGCCGAGACGCCCTCGAGGGTGCAGAGCACCATGGCGGTGGTCGGCGGCAGGGACGAGGCGTACTCGTCGTAGGTGAGCATCTGCACCTGGTCGCAGGTCACCTGCGAGAGCACCCGGACCTTGGCGGTGAGCTGGGTGCCCCACTGCCGCGCGAAGGTGTCGAAGGCGAGCTCGAGGACGCGCGAGTGCTCACGGGCGAGGGTCGTCGGACGGCGGAAGTCGTAGACCTCGACGGTCTTCTGCGGGCGCGTCGACGAGCCGACCGTCGAGGTCGGTGCGCTGCTGCCCGTCGGGGCGTCGAGGAGTGTCACGGACGGAGCTATCGGCCCGCCCCACCTGGGCGTTAGCCCAGGATCGGTCGTACCCCCCGGACTGGGTTGCCGTCGTCGTGCTGCGGCGCGGGGTCGCGCTCCCGGGCCGGAGGGGCCCGTCGGGGGTCAGTGGCCCGAGGACTCCTCCTTCTTCTCCGTCTTCTTCTCGGTCTTCGTCTCGGTCTTCGTCTCGACCGCGGCGTCCGCCGTCGACGTGTCACCCGACTCGGCCGTGGTCGAGGTGTCGGCCGCCTGCTGGACGGTGGGGTTGCGACCGTCGGTCACCGCGCCTCCTGCGGCGGCGGCCTGCTCGAGCTGCGGCAGCAGCGCGCTCACCGTGTCGGACTGGTTCGACAGGACGACGATGTCGACCCGGCGGTTCGACGCGAGGTCGGCGTCGGTCGTGCCGGTGCTGAGCGGACGCGACGAGCCGAAGCCGACCGACTGGATGTGGTCCGCACCCACGCCGCCCCGCTCGACGAGGTCGCGCAGCACCTGGGTGGCGCGGGCGGAGGAGAGCTCCCAGTTGGTCGCGAAGGGCGCGGTCGAGCTGCGCTGGTCGGCATGGCCCTCGACCGAGACGTCGTGACCCGAGGTCTTCAGCACCGGCCCGATGGCGTTCATGACGTTCACGGCCGTGCCGCTGAGGTCGGCGCTGTTCGTGCCGAAGAAGGTCTCGGAGCCGATCAGGCGGACGGTCAGGCCCCGGGCGTCGACGGCGAACTCGACGTCGGCACTGAGCCCCGAGCCCTCGAGGTTCGCGGCGATCGCGGCCTTGATGGCGGTGAGGTCGTCCAGTTCGCCCTGGGCCGCGACCGTGGCGGCGGCGGCCTGCTCGGCGGTCTGGGCCTCCCCCGAGGCGGCGGCCTTGCTCAGGTCGGTCTCGTCGCCCGACGAGTAGCCCTTGCCCTCTTTCGTCACGTCGGCGGCGTTCACGACGGTGCCCGAGGCCGTGTCGACCTTGCCCACGTCGGTCTGGCCGAAGCCGGTCGCGAGCGAGTTGCGCAGGGCGATGTACTTGTCCTGGTCGACGTTCGACATGGCGAACAACACGATGAACATGCACATCAACACGGTGATCATGTCCATGTACGAGGCCATCCAGCGCTCGTCGGGGTGCTCGTCCTCGGCGTGCCCCTTCTTCTTGCGACCGCCGCGTGCCCCGCTCATGCGGCCAGCCCCTGGTCGTCGCCACCGGTCTTCGCGCCGGCCTTGGCCTTGGCGCCCTTGCCGCCCTTGCCGTCGCCACCGTCGAGCGCGTGCGTCGGCACCATGGCCTTGAGGCGTTCGCCGAGGAGGCGCGGCTGGCTTCCGGCCTGGACCGCCAGCACCCCCTCCATCAGCAGCGTCATGCGCAGCTCGTCGAGGTCGGCCAGCTTCTTGAGGCGCGCGCCGAGCGGGAGCCAGAGGAAGTTCGCCGTCAGCAGGCCCCACAGGGTCGCGACGAACGCCGCGGCGATCATGTGGCCGAGCTCGTCGGGCTCGGCGAGGTTCTCGAGCACGTGGGTGAGGCTGACGACCGTGCCCACGATGCCGACCGTCGGGGCGTACCCGCCGAGGCTCATGAAGAACTTGCTGGCCGTGCGGTCGGCGGCGAGGCGGGACTCCATCTCGTCCTCGAGCAGGATGCGCAGCTCCTCGCCGTCGGTGCCGTCGGCGATGTTCTGCAGGGCGCCCTTCATGAACGGGTCGTCGAGCTTCTCGGCCTCCTGCTCGAGCGAGAGCAGGCCCTCGCTGCGGGCCTTCTCGGCGAGCGACACGACGCCGTCGATGACCGACTGCGGAGGGACGACCTTGCCGGTGAAGGCGCGGGAGATCTTCTTGAAGCTGAGGATCGCGTCCTTGATCGTCGTGCCGGCGATGCCGACGCCGATGGTGGCGCCGAAGACGAGGATGATCGGGGCGGGCAACAGCAGCCCGGCGATGCTGACGCCCTCGAGCTGGATCATGCCGAAGAGGGCACCCAGGGCGAGGACGATGCCGATGATCGTTGCGGGATCCACGGTCAGCGTCCCTGCGTGGTGTCGGCCGATGCGGCCGGCGCAGCCGGCACGAACGGCACGGACGGCGCGTGGACGGCGGGAGCCTGCACGGCGGGACGGAACTCGGTGACGCGACCCGCGCCTCCTGCACCCGACGAGCCTCGGACGATGCCGAGCTGCGGACCGGTGGAGGTGCGGTTGCCGAGCGCCTGGGGCGTCGGCGCGGTGGCGGACGGCTCGTCGTAGGCGAGCGAGACGATGCGGGCCCGGTAACGGGCGATCATCTCGATGACCTCGGCCATCGGCTCGGTCACGACGTACTTGGCGCCGTCGACCATGATCAGGACCGTGTCGGGCGTCTCGTGGATGCGCTCGATGAGGTCTGGGTTGACAGCGAATCTGCTGTCGTTGAGTCGCGTGACGACGATCATCGGCCCGTCCTAGGTCTGTGTCTCCTGCCTCCGTCCGTGGGGGCAGGTGTCGCTGCTCGTCCTGAGCGGCTACGGGTGACTATCGGCCGGGGGTGGCGGGGCGTTAGGTGCGGGTCGCGGGCCGATCCGCCCATCTCAGGGGGCACAGGGTTCTCCACAGGCAGGTCGCGGTGGGCCGAACAGTCGGTATGGTGTGTGACATTGCTCATATCGACGAGGGGAAACCGCCGTGGCGCAGTACATGGACATCGATCTGGAGGCGCTGGCCACGTTGGCGCGCGACCTCCAGACCCTGCACACCGACCTGTCGTCGGGCAGCGCCGGCGCCTCCGGTGACGGCGTCGGCTCGCCACGCCTGCAACAGGCCGTCACGGCGTTCGCCGACGACTGGGCGATCGCGCGCGGGCGGATGCTCGAGTCGATCGCGGCGGTCGGCGCCATGGCCGAGGGCGCGGCGAAGACCTTCACGCAGGCCGAGGACGAGCTGGCTGCGGCGCTGACCCCGACCGACACGGCGGGTGCGGCATGAGCCGCCCGTGGGACTGGAGCCCGCTCGACCTGGCGTCCGACCCCGTGCCCGGTGATCCGACCGAGATCCGGTCGTCGGCCACCTCGGCGCGGGCCACGGGCACCTCGATCGAGACCCAGTCGAGGCGGCTGCGTCGATTGGCGAAGGCCGAGGGGTGGGACTCCGAGTCGGGCCGCACCTTCACGACGTCGGCGGAACCGCTCGCCGACGCGATCGATAAGGCGAAGCAGCGCTACCTCGACCTCGCCACGGCGCTGGACACCTACGCGGACGGCCTCGAAGAGCTCCAGCGCCAGGCGGACGCCGCGCGCCTCGACGCCGACGAGGCGAAGGAGGCGCGGCGCACGGCCGACAAGTACGTCGTCCCCGGCGAGACCGACCCGTTCGAGATCGACCGGCAAGAGGCCGCCCGGACGCGGGCCGTCGACCTCGCCGACACCGACCTCGCCGACGCGAAGGCGGTCATCACCCGCCTGGTCGGCACCGGGGGCGACACGGACGGCGAGTACGGCGCCCTCAACGACCAAGCGATCGCGGCCATCCGCCTGGCGGGTGACGACGAGCTGCGCGACACGTGGTGGGACGGGGTGAAGCAGGTGGTGCACGACGCCCGCGGGGTGCTGGGGGCCATCAAGGACGTCCTGAACGCGCTCGGGCCGGTGCTGGCCGTCCTGAGCTTCGTACCGATAATCGGCCCCTTCGCTCTGGGCATCGGAATCGCAGCCGCCGTGCTCCTCCTCGTCATCACCCTTGCTCAGGCCAGTGCGGGCGACGCAACCCCTGCGGACGTCGGGACCGAACTCCTCGGCGTCGGCCTCTCGATCGTCGGCTTGGGGGCTGCCAAGGGAGCGCTGGTGGCCACATCGGGGATGCGACGATCGATCATCGACTCGGTCAGCGCTCGCGCACTTGCCGGGGTTCCCACCAAGGCCGCAAAACAGGCCCGGCTCGCTGAGCGGCAAGCCGTTGCCGAGCGACTCGACGCGGTGGCGAGGAACCCCCTCGTCACCAGCCTCGACAATCTGCTCCTGGGTGGGGCCGCCGAGATGTTCGCGATGCGCCGCCTGGCCGCGGGTGGGCCGAAGGCACGCGAACTTTTTGCTCCCGGCGTCGTTTCAGCCCTCACGAACGGTTTGCTGGGTGCAGGTCAAAACGTCAAGTCGCTGGTGTCGGCCGGGCAGGACGCAGCCGACATGGCGGCGGGCACCTTCTGGACCGAGAAGACGAAAATCCATGTGGGGTCGCTGTGACGTCCGCGGGGTATGCCTTCACGTTTCCGCACGGGTGGGGTCGCCTGAACCTCGCAATCGATCTCGACAGCGAGATCGAGCGATTCCTCGACGGGGTGACATCGCTGAGTCGCCAACGAGACGCGCGAAACACGGTTCTGGCCCGTCGGCGTGCAAAGAACACCTATCTGGCGATTTGTTCGCAGGCAAAGCAGGACGGCGTCCTCGACCTCTTCGTCTTCTCGTCGACCGCCGGGCCATCGATGGGCCCCATGTGCTTGTCCGTCGTGCCCGTGGTGACAAACGAAGCTCGCTCAGGCGTCTCGCTGAATGTCGAGGTCGCTCGTTCCCTCGCCGGGCCAACGAGCCTGGTCAGCACCATGAGCACCAGCCAGGGCGACGTCGCACGAGTCCTGGATCGATGGACGGAAAGCGCCGCACAGTGGGCCAGGACGGCTGAACTCGCGCTTGCACGCCGGGGAATCGCCAGCACGACAGACCTTTCATCCGAGCAACGCCAAGCGCTCGAGGAGCCCCTCGAAACGGCACGAGTTCATTACATCGTTGACGTTCCCGAGCGGCGCGCCTGTGTCCTCCTCATGACCTTCATCGCGACGGGTGGAGTCTTTCTCTCGCCGCAACTCGCCCACGCCGATGACATCGTGCGTGCTTTCCGCTGGACGATGCCGGCCAGAACCCGACCTTCGTCGACCTCAGCTGAAAGTAAGGCCGGCTCGTGAGCCGGGCGATGTCGACGCCATTCGTCCTACGGCCACGATGGCGCCACTACGCACGAAACGCCGTTATCTCGGGCGGGTCGACGAGCCTCATCCCGTTCACCGTCCGGGACTCGGCGGTGGGCTGGGCTCTTGCCGCAGTCGTCCTGGTGTTCGTTCTCGGCGGCATCTGCCTCTACATGGTGACCACCCGCGTCGTCTTGCACGACGACGGGTTGAGCTACTCGCGCTTCTTCTTGACTCGACATGTCCCCAGGACTCGTCCGACGGCCGGAATCTTCGCCACTGTGGATGGTCCTCGACCCGTTCTTCGTCTCATCCTGGGACGGGGCAAGCAGCCAATCGTGCGGCTGACGGGTGCCTACTGGGCCACCCCTGACCTGGAACGGATCGCGCGCCACTTTCCCCTCAGGTACTCCAACGGCAATGGCCTGCTGAGCCCAGCAGAAGCAGACGCCCTCGCACCAGGCATGCTGTCGCCCCCACAACGACACCCTTGGGCGACCCTCGTCATCGCCGTTTCCCTGACCATGATCGCCGCGGTCCTTCTTGGCATCATCATCTGGTCGCTCTGGGCTCCCCCTGTCGTCGCGGCGGCGAGTGCATGAGACCCGACCGAGACCTGGAATTGACCATCCATCACTCATCCTTCTGGCGACCACTCTTCGGCGTGGCGGGCCAGGGGCCTCCCGATGACTCGCATCCGCTTGCCGGACTGCGGACGACCTTGGAGGAACAAGGCGCGATAGCCGCGTTCGTGGCCTCCGGGCGTCAGGACTCGGGCCCGGTCGCCTGGGCCGCCCTCTACGTCGCCGAAGACGACCATCCGATGAGAGAAGGCCTGCTGAGGGAGTCCCTCATCGCGAGCTCGACATGCCTGGCGCCACCATCCGTCGCAACCCTCGGAACGCACCTCGGAAGCGCCCACCGAATCCAGGCCATCCGCCTTGTGCCTCTGCAGGGACTCTCGCGCCCCGCCGCCATGGGCCAGGTGACCTGGACGTGGTTGCAGGAGGGCACGTCGACCCGCGTCATCTTGATCGCGGAAGCTCCCTTTCCCCACCCATTCTCCGAGGTCGTCCGCCTCATGGACGAGCTCGCGGAAGGTCTTTCGTGGCATCTCACGAACGACCCTCCGTCAGACACCACCCCAGAGGAAGAAGAACCATGACCAGTAGCCCCCTCCCGCCCGCCATCACCTACCGACCGACGTGGCCGCACTTCTGGGCGAAGGCCAAAGGCCGACTCGTCCTGATACCCCTCGCCTTCCTGATCGGCTGGAATCGCATGGGAATGACCGTCGTCCCGTACCTTGTCGTCCTGTTGGTCATTCTGGCGGCCGGTCTGTGGATCTACCTCCGGACGACGAGCATCACCGTGTCCGACACCGCGGTGACCAGACGTGGGTGCGGACGCACGACGACCGTCGAACTCGACGGCTCACAACGCGGCATCCTCTGCACGCTGAACCTGGGTGTGCAGAGCCTCGCCTACCTAGCTGTCCGGGACGGCAAGGGCCGCCGGCTCGTCCTCACCGAGGCCAACTGGCCCGGAGAACAGCTGCTCGAGATCGCCCAGCACGGACGACTCACGATCATGCCGGCCGATGAGGTCTTCTCGGGCAAGAACGCCGCCGCCATCGTGCCCGGGGTCATCCCGCTGACGACCCGCCGTCCGGTGCTCTGCGCCCTCGTGGCGGTCACCGGTCTGATCGCCGTCGTCGTGCCGATCGCCATGGTGATGAGCGGCGCGGCCTGATGGCTCCGGAAGGACACCGCCGTGTGGACGAGACACCGCGGCATGCGGCGGCGTCACGTCCACTCGACGGTGCGGCAGGCTGACAAGCGGGCGCGCGGCGCGTCACGTGCACGAAACAGGGGGCTGGCAGGATGTGCCGGTGACCCACGAACCCCTCGACGAGTCGCGCCCCGGCACCACCCCCGCCGCCCGCGCCGACGACGTCACCCGCACCTCCTCCCCCACCCCGACCGCGAGCATGTCCCGCGCCGCGAGCTCCGAGCGGAACGCCGTCGGCAGCGACGACGGGCCCGCCCCCGAGTCCTCCCCCGCGGGCCTGCCGGACGCCGCGACCCCGGACGCCGCAGCCCCCGCCCGGCACGGCATCGACGACCCCGCCCTGACCGGCTCGGTCGAGACCGTCGACGTCAACAAACACACGCTCGCCGAGAACGTGATGGGCGTCGTGACCGGTGTCTTCCTCGCCTCGTTCGGACTCTTCCTGCTCAAGACCAGCGGGGCCGTGTCGGGCGGCACGGCCGGTCTCGCCCTGCTGACGAGCTACGCCACGGGCTGGACCTTCGGCGTGCTGTTCGTCCTCGTCAACGTGCCGTTCTTCGCGCTCGCCGTGTGGAAGAAGGGCTGGCCCTTCACCCTGCGGACGATCCTGACCGTCGTCATGCTGTCCGCCTTCTCGTACCTGCACCCGCTGATGTTCGACATCGACGGGATCAACCCGATCTACGGCACCCTCGCCGGCAACCTGCTCGTCGGCGTCGGCCTGCTCATCCTGTTCCGGCACGGGGCCAGCCTCGGCGGGATCAACATCCTCGCCCTGGTGCTGCAGGAACGCGCCGGGCTGCGCGCCGGCTACGTCCAGATGGGCTTCGACGTGGTCATCGTGCTGACCTCGCTGACCGTCGTCTCACCGTGGATCGTGCTGCTCTCGGCCCTCGGCGCCGTCGTGTTGAACCTCGTGCTGGCGATGAACCACAAGGCCGGCCGGTACGTCGGCCACACGTGATCACACCTTTCTGCCAGACTTCCGTGCACGACCGGTCTGTTTGAGGCATTCTCGTCTCGAAGCGGTCACTTTCTTCTTGCACGTCTCCGGACGTCACACCACCTAGGAGTCCCATGTCCAACAACACCGCCATGCCCCAGTCCGCCGGCACCGCCGCGGGCTACAACGTCCTCGCGATCGTCGGGTTCATCCTGGCCTTCGTCTTCAGCCTCGCCGGCCTCATCGTCAGCCTGATCGCCCTGTCGCAGATCAAGAAGACCGGCGAGCGCGGCCACGGCCTCGCCCTGGCCGGCGTGATCCTCAGCGCCGTCTTCCTCGTCGTGGGCATCATCGTCAGCATCGCCGCGTTCAGCGCCGGCATGGCATCGGTCCAGACCTACTAGATCGATCGGCCCGGCGCACGAGCCGGGGAGCACAGGAGGCGCGGTGTCTGTAGAGCAGGCACCGCGCCTCCTTCGCGTCGCGGGCCCGTAGCCCTCATCGCGCCGAGGGGCTCAGCCCTGCGGGGGATCGCGGTCGTCGGGGGTCGCCGTTAGCGTGTGGGCATGCGACGGTGTCTCGGCGAGGTGGAGGGCACACGCGCTGTGCCGTCCTCTCCGGGGCCACCCCGGGGCACGCAGATCGACCACGGCACCGCTCCGCAGGCCGGTGACCGCGCTCCGCGCGGCTCGCGGCCCGCACCGATGCACGAGTCGCCGAGGCACCGCCGCACCCACTCGCCCGCCTTCGCCGTGCCGACGCCCACGTCACGCCCGGCCCGCCCGGCTCGCGCGGACACGACCGCGAGGTGCCCGACCGACGGTCGGACGCCCATCGGTCGGACGCCCACCGGCTGGACGCCCATCGGTCGGGCGGGCACCGCGTGAGCGTCCACTCCCCCGCGTCCGCCGCGGGCGCACACGAGCCCGACCCGGGCCCCGATGCCGTCGCGACCGCCCTCGCCGACGCCCTGCTCACGGCCGAGTGGACCGTGGGCGCACTGGCCGCCGCCGCAGGCGAGGCCGTCGACGGGCCGGCCAGGTTCTGGCGTCCGCTCGCCCGCGACCTCGTCCGCGCCCTGCCCCGGGCACCGCACGACGACCCCCGCACGCTCACCGCCCACATCCGCCGCGATCCGGCCTTCACCGAGGCGATGACCGAGGCCAGGAAGCGCGGCCGGCCCCTGCGCATCGTCCACCACGTGCCCGTGACGCAGGAGGCGCGCTCGGCCGACCCGCGCCTCCTGCGTCTGGGCACCGTGGCCGACGTCGCCCGACTGCTGCACCTGACCGTGGGCGAGCTCGACTGGTTCGCCGACCCCGGCCGGTGGAACCGCCGGATCGAGCGAGGTCCGCTGCAGCACCACCGGTACGAGTGGCGGGCACGGCCCGGACGCACGCCGCGGCTGCTCGAGGTGCCCGGGTTCCGCCTGCGCGACCTGCACCGCGTCGTGCTCGACGAGGTGCTGGCGGCGGTGCCGCTGCACGACGCGGCGCACGGCTTCGTCCCGGGGCGCAGCGCCGTCACCGGCGCGCGACGGCACGTCGGCCGAGAGGTCGTCATCGCCCTCGACCTGACCTCGTTCTTCGCCCGGGTCACCGCCGGGCAGGTGTTCGGCGCGCTGCGCCGCGAGGGCCTGCCGGACGCCGTCGCCCACGTGCTCACCGGGCTCTGCACGACCTCCGTGCCGCCGGGCGTGCTGTCGCGCATGCCGCCGGGCGGCAGCCCCGAGCAGCGGTTCGCCCTGCGTCACGCGCTCTCGGCCGCCCACCTCGCCCAGGGGGCGCCGACCTCGCCGACCCTCGCGAACGTGGCGGTGCGGAGGCTCGACTCGCGGCTCGCCGGCTACGCCCGGGCCGCGGGAGCGACCTACACGCGGTACGCCGACGACCTGGCGTTCAGCCGCGACGGCACGCTGGCGGGGCGGGCCGACGCGTTCGTGCGGGGCGTCGGACGCATCGTCGGCGACGAGGGACACCTGCTGAACCCGACTAAGACCCGGGTGCGCGGAGCGGCCACGCGACAGGTCGTCACCGGCGTGGTGGTCAACGCGGGCACGAACACGATGCGCTCCGAGTACGACCGGCTGCGGGCCGTGCTGCACAACGCCGCCACCACCGGGCTCGAGGCGCAGAACCGGGCCGGGCACCCGGACTTCGCCGCTCAGCTCTGGGGGCGCATCGGCTGGGTCGAGCAGCGGAACCCCGGGCGCGGCGCCCGGCTGCGCGCCGCCTTCGCGCGCGTCCCCCGGTGACCGGCGCCGCGCCTCCGGACTACGAACGCACCGCGTTCCGTGCACCGCACCGCGACGAGATCGGGTGTGGTGCACGGAACGCGGTGCGGAGGGTGCGGCGGGCTGCCGCCGGCCGCTGGCGACCAGCGGCCAGCGGCGGGCTGCCGCCGGCCGACTAGCGCTTGAGGTTGGTGAGCTCCTGCAGCACCTCGTCCGAGGTGGTGATGATGCGGGCGTTGGCCTGGAAGCCGCGCTGGGCGACGATCAGGTTGGTGAACTCCTGCGACAGGTCGACGTTCGACATCTCGAGCGAGCCGCTGGACAGCGAGCCGATGCCGGGCGAGCCGGGGGCTCCGACGGTCGCGGCACCCGAGTTGGCGGTGGCGCGGTAGCCCGAGTTGCCCTCCTTCTCGAGGCCGCCGGGGTTCGTGAAGGTCGCGAGGACGACGCGGCCGAGTCCGACCGTCGAACCGTTGCTGAACTGGCCCATCAGGGTGCCGTCCTTCGACAGCGAGAAGCCCTGCAGCGTGCCGGCCGCACGGCCGTTCTGCTCGGTGATCGACGTCGTGTTGAGCGCCGCGAACCCGGTGATGCCCGACAGGTCGACGGTGACGCCGTTGAGTCGCAGCGACGCCGCGCCCGCCTGCTTGCCGTCGGCGAAGGCCAGCGAGGCCGTGGCGCCCCCGTTGCCGTCGGTCGCGGAGGCGTCCCAGCCGGCCGTCGTGCGCGTGAAGGTGAGCGTCAGGGTGCGCTCGAGGCCGTTGGCGTCGAACACCTTGGTGTCGCGGACGATCTTGTCGCCGACCGCCGACTCGCTCGGCAGGTTGCCGCCGACCGTGGCGCTCGAGGTCGCCGTCGCGGGGGCCGCCGCGTTCAGGGGCAGCGTGATGTCGCCGAGCGCGCCTCCGTCGTTGATGACGCCGTTCGTGGCCGAGTAGCCCTGCACGATCTTGCCGTCGGACGACACGAGACGGCCGTCGGCGTCGAAGTCGAAGGCGCCCGAGCGGGTGTAGACGGTGTCGTTGCCGAGGCGGGTGACGAAGAAGCCGTCGCCCGAGATCATCAGGTCGGTCGCCTTGCCCGTGGCCTGCGCCGACCCCTGGGCGAAGTTCGTCGAGATGCCGGCGACCTGCACGCCGAGGCCGATCTGGGCGGGGTTCGTGCCGCCGATGCCGGTCTGCGGGCCGCCGGCGCCCTGCGTGATCTGCGACAGCGTGTCCTGGAACTGGGTGGTCGACGACTTGAAGCCGGCGGTGTTGACGTTGGCGATGTTGTTGCCGGTGACGTCGAGCATCGTCTGGTGCGAGCGGAGGCCCGAGATGCCGGAGTAGAGGGAGCGGAGCATGGGTGCTGCCTTTCAGCTGGGGAGAGATCTGGAGGCGCGTCCTGCGCGGGTGGTGCCGGTCGCGTCCTGCTCCCGGTGTGGTTCGAGGGGTGGTGCGGGTCGTGCGGGTGGTGCCGGTGGTGCTGCGGGGTGCGCGTCGGGGACGCGTGTCACGCCTTCGTGGTGGCGATGCCCGAGATGAGATCCAACGCGACCTCCTTCCCGCCGACCGAGACCTTGGGGACGGCCTCGGCGAACGACACGCTCGTCGCGGTGCCCTTCACCTCGACGCCGTCGGGTCCCGTGTAGCTGACCTCGCGGCCGACCAGGTTCGACGCGGCGATGCGCATCTGCAGCGAGAAGTTCTCGTTGGCCGTCGTCGTCTGCGCGGTGACCTGCTCCATCATCGCCAGCTGGGTGGTCTGCGACATCATGGCGTTGGTGTCCATCGGGGTCGACGGGTCCTGGTTCTTCAGCTGCGTGACGAGCAGCTTCATGAACATCTCGCTGTCCATCGTGTTCGCCGTCGCACGGCTCGAGCCGCTCTTCGCGGCGTTGGCGGCGGCGATCTGGGTCGCGACGTCGACGGTTCCCGATATCTGGTCGATCGAGGGCATGGGGTCTCCGGTTCAGGCCAGGACGTCGAGGGACGTCGAGAGGGACGAGGAGGCGCGGGCACGGTCGACCGCGCCCGTCGCGTCGAGGGGGTCGGTTCCGTCGCGCGGCGCGCGGCCGGTGGCGCCGCGCGCCTCGGCGGCGTCACGGGCCTGTCGCCCGGCGCCTCCGTCGGCACCGGCCTGCGCCCCGGTCGAGCCGAGCTGACCGGAGCGGTCACCCCGGCCGTCGGACGGCTGGTCCTGGGACGAGAGGTCGACGCTGGTCTGGTGACCCGCGCCTCCCGCGGTCGTGGAGGCGGCCGTCGCGAGGTCGCGGCGGAGGTCGCCGAGGATCGCCCGCACGGCGTCACGGCCGGCGTCCGACGCGGCGAACATCTCGACGTGCGTGCCGTGTGCCGAGACGTGGGCCCGGACGGTGACCGGTCCGAGCGCCTCGGGGGCGACGTCGACCGTGACGACGTGCACCCCGGGGCCCGCCGCGGCGAGCGTGAACAGGGGCCGGGAGAGCTGCGAGGTCAACGGCGCCGGCGGGGTGGCGACCGGCGACGGGGTCGCGGACGAGGAGGCGGCGGTCGCGGCGACGGGGAACGTCGCGCCGACCGCGGGGGCGGCGAACACGATCGGGTCGGTGGTCGCGGGTGCCGGGGTGGGTGCGGAGGTGGACGCCGCGGGCGTCGCCGTGGAGGCCGCGGGGGCGGAGGCTCCGGCCGGAGGCGCAGCGGAAAGCGTCGCGGACGGACCGGACGGCGCGGACGGTGCGCCGGTCGTCGCGCTCGACGGACCGGGCGTGCCGGGCAGCACGAGGGCGGCCGGCGCGAGGGGGCGGTCGACCGCTGCCGGGACGGGGGTGGGAGCGGGCGCCCGCATCGGCGAACCGTTCCGGGCCGAGTCGCCGACGACGGCGGCCGTGTCGGGACCGGCGGCCGACTCGGCGCGGGCCGCACCACCGGGAGCGGACGGCGTCGGCTCGCCGGGCGCGACGGGCACACCCGCGCCGGCGGCCGCGGGGCTCGCCGCGGTGGCGGACGTGCCGGCGGGACCCGGGGCCGGAGCGGTCGCGGGCTGCACGGTCGAGACGGCGGTCGCGGCGAGGGCCGCGGCGGGAGCTGCGGCTGCGGATGCCTGCACCGCCGGTGCCGCCAGGACAGCCGCTGCCGTCCGAGCAAGAGCGGCGGAGGCGGCGGACGGATCGGTCGCCGATCCGTCGCGCGCGGGGTCGAGCGGCTCGGCCCCGGCGCCATCGGTGGTCGGCGACGTGACGCGCACCGGAGCGGTGAGGGCGGAGGGCCGCAGCAGAGCGGCGAGGGCGGCGGCGACCGTCTCGGCCGGGGCGGCCGACGTCGCGACCTCGACCGGTACGGAGCCCCCGGCCACCGACGCGTCGACGGACGCGTCGACGGACGCGTCGCTCGGCACGGCGCCCGGCACGACGGGGGTGCCGTCGGTCGTCGAGGCGGCCTCGGTCGTGGTGGACGCGGTGCCGGGCTCGTCGACCGGGGCGGTCGGTGCCGAGGTCGCCTCGGCGAGGGGCCAGCGCCACGGGGCGACGGACGGGGCGTCGAGCGACGACGACCCGGTCACGGCCGAGGCGGACGCCGGAGCCGGGGTGGGGGCAGGAGGAGACGCGACGGAGGCGTTTCGGTCGGCGTCTCGCGTCGAGGAGCCCTCGTCGCGCATGGCGGCACCGAAGCCGGTGGCCGCGCGGTCGGCGTCACGGGCGGTGCCGGCCCCCGGGCCCCGCGACCCCGCGGAAGGGCGGAGCGACGACGCATCGGACAGGGCAGGAGGCGCGAACGGCAGGGTGCGGGACAGGGTCACGAGGCCACCCCCGCGCTCATCAGCTTCTGCAGGGCCGCGGTCATCAGGTCGGTCCCCGACGAGGACGCGCCCGACGCACCGGCGGCACCGGAGAGACCCGACAAGCCCGACAGGCCCGAGAGGCCGGACAGGCTCGACAACGCGGACGAGGCGGACGAGGCGGACGACGCCGGGGCGGCACCCGTCGCGCCCTCGGCCGGGACGATGCGCCGGATCGTGCTGAGGTCGGAGTCCTTGTACCAGTTGTCGACGATCTGGACGTCCTTGCCCGGGCGGGGTGCGTGCAGCACCTTGCCGTCGCCGAGGTAGATCACGATGTGGCCCTCGCCCTTCGGCACGAGCAGGTCGCCGGGCTTCGCCTCGGCGAGCGAGGGCACCTCGGCGCCCATCTTCGCCTGGTCGGGCACGACCCGCGGCATGCTGACGCCGAGGTCCCCGAACACGGTCTGCACGAGGCCCGAGCAGTCCATGCCGGTCCGGTCCTCGCCGCCGAACACGTACGGCACGCCGAGGTACTTCTTCGCGGCCTCGACCACGTCCGAGCCGTCGGCTCCGCTGCCGCTCGCGACCGACCCGGCCACGGCGTCCACGGAGGCGCTGGTCGCCGTCGCCCCCGTCCCGGACGTGCCGGCGAGCGCGTCGGCGAAGGCCGTGGCCGACGTCGCGGACGCGGCGGTGGCCGTCGCGGACGTCGCACCGGTGGTGCCGGCGCGCAGCTGGGCGATGGTCGCCTGGATGTCCTGGATGCGGGACAGGACCTCGGTCACGGGACTCACGCCGCGCCTCCTGGGTTCTCGGGGTCGGTGCCGGACGGCGAGCCGTCGGCGCGGGGGCGCGAGGCGATCTCGTCGAGGGCGATCTGCTCGTCGCGCAGGTCGGCGGCCGCCTCGGCCACCGCGTGCTTGTGCTCGAGCTTCTCGAGGCCGATCGCCGCGCGACGGGCCTCGTTGAAGGCGGCCTGGGCGGCGTCGGCGTCGGCCTGACGGCGCTGGGTGACGGCGTCGAGCTCGGCGAGCATGCCGCGCGACGAGGCCCGCGAGGCCGCCAGCGCGCTCAGCATGGCCGCGTCGGTGACCTCGGACGGCTCGTCGGCCAGGGTGCGCTTGGCACGCACGCGCTCGTCGGCAGCTTCGCGCAGACGGTCGTTGGCCTCGGCGAGGACGGCACCGGCCTGGTCCTGCTGGGCGTGACGCAGCCGCAGCAGGCCGAGCAGCGAGAACGGGCGCGCCATCAGATCGCTCCGAACCGCGAGGTGAGCGAGGCCAGGGCGTTCCACGAGTCGGCCGAGGCCGCCCGGTCGTCCATGCCCTGCTGCAGGAACGCGTCGATGGCGCCCTGGTGGTCGACCGCCGCGTCGACGAGCGGGTTCGTGCCGCGCTGGTACGCACCGACGTCGAGCAGGTCCTGCGCGGCCCGGCGCGCGGCCATGACCTTGCGCAGCGTCGTCGCGGCGGCGCGCTGGGGCGGGCTGGTCACCTTCGAGGCGACGCGCGAGACCGAGCCGAGCGCGTCGACCGACGGGAAGTGCCCGGTCACGGCGAGCTTGCGGTCGAGCACGACGTGCCCGTCGAGGATGCTGCGGGCCGCGTCGGCGATGGGCTCGTTGTGGTCGTCGCCGTCGACCAGCACCGTGTAGAGCCCGGTGACCGAGCCGATGCGGTCGGTCCCCGCTCGTTCGAGCAGACCGGCCAGCACCGAGAACGTCGACGGCGGGTAGCCGCGGGTCGCGGGCGGTTCGCCGACCGACAGGCCGATCTCGCGCTGGGCCATCGCCACGCGGGTGAGCGAGTCCATCATCAGCACGACGTCGGCGCCCTGGTCGCGGAACGACTCGGCGATGCGGGTCGCGACGAAGGCGGCCCGGAGGCGCATCAGGGCGGGCTCGTCGCTGGTCGAGACGACGACGATCGAGCGGGCGAGGCCCTCGGGCCCGAGGTCGTCCTCGAGGAACTCCCGCACCTCGCGGCCGCGCTCGCCGACCAGGGCGATCACGCTGACCTGGGCGTCCGAGCCGCGGGCGATCATCGACAGCAGCGACGACTTGCCGACGCCCGAGCCGGCGAACAGGCCGACGCGCTGCCCCTTGCCGACCGTGGTCAGGGTGTCGAGCACGCGCACGCCGAGCTGCAGGGGCGTGTCGATGCGCGCGCGGTGCATGGCGGACGGGGTCTCGTGGTCGAGCGGCACGAGGTCGACGCGACCCCCGTCGGCACCGACGAGCGGCCCCTTGCCGTCGATCGGTCGGCCGAGGCCGTCGAGCACGCGCCCGAACAGGCCCGTGCCGGTGGGGACGAGCAGCGGACGGCCGGTCGACCGGACGGGCGTGCCGGTCGTGATGCCGGTCAGACGGCCGAGCGGCATGCAGCGCACGCCGTCGGGCGTGGTCGCGACCACTTCGGCGAGGTCCGAACCGGCGGTGGTGCCCCCGGACGTCGCGGTCGCGTCGCCCACGGCGACGATCTCGCCGACGGCCGCGTCGAGGCCCTGCACGGTGAGGCCGAGGCCCACGGCCGAGCTGACCCGGCCCACGCGCTGTGGACGGGCCGCGACGCGGGCGGCGGCGAGACGGGGAGCGAGGACGGCCGGCACGCGCGGACGCCCGCCGTCGACGACGGCACCCGTCGCTACGACGGCAGGAGGCGCGGTGAGGGTCACGAGGCGCCCCCGTCCGACGCCGGGTCGCCGAGCAGGGCCGTCCGCGCCCGGTCGAGCGCGGTGCCGAGGCGGGCGTCGACCTGGCCGATGCGACGCTCGGCCTCGGCGTCGCCGCGGGCCAGGGTCGCGTCGGCGACGAAGGCCACCTCGGCGGCCACGGAGTCGCGGGTCGCCGCGTCGAGCTGGGCGAGGTCGGCGGGGTGGAGGCGGACCGTCACGACGTCGCCGGGATCGGTCACGGCGAGGGCGCGGGCGACCGCCGCACGGGCGGTCCGTCCTTCGCGGGGGTCGACCGTGTCGGCGGCGCCCCGGGCGGTGGCGTCGGCCCCGTACGGGCCGCCGTCGACGGACTCGGAGGCGCGCAGTTCGTAGCCGAGGACCGCCTCGGCGAGCTCGAAGGCGGTCGCGACCAGCGCCTCCTCGGCGTCGTCCAGGACGGGCGCGACGCGGGCGTCGAGCGCGCGGGCCGACGAGGCGAGGGCCTCGACGGCCGAGACGGTGGCGGCCTGGAGGCGGTGCAGCAGGTCGGAGTGCTCGGCCTCGAGGACGGCCCGGCGGGCGGCGAGTTCGAGCTCGGCCGCGCGGAGGCCGGCGGCGTACCCGGCGGCGTGCCCCCGGGCCTCGGCGCGGGCGTCGTGCGCCTGTCGCGTGGTGGCGGCGTCGGACCCCGGCCGCGTGACGGACGGATAGCTGACGCGCGCGAAGGCCGGGGCGGCGCCCTCGGGGGTCATCACGGAATCGAGCATCACAGGGCCGTTCGGCGTTGGGGGTGACGGCCGATCCGTGGCCTGGGGTGGGTGAGCGATCCGTGCTCACCGGCGACTCTCGACCTCGGCCGGGACGGCGTTAGCCCTTGCCCCGAAGGGGGGCCGGGCTACTCGACGAGGGCGTCGTCGTCCGAGCGGTGCATGGTGATCGCGCCCATCGCCTCGAGTTCGCGGATGGCGCGCACGACCGACGCCCGCGCCTCCTCGATCTGCGACTTGCGGACCGGACCCATCGACTGCAGCTCGTCGTCCAGCAGTTCGCGGTTGCGCTCGGAGACGTTGCCGCGGATGACCTCGGTGACGGCCGCCGGCGCGCCCTTCATCGCCGTGGCGAGGATCGCCGCGTCGATGCCGCGCAGCACCTGCTGGATGTCGCGCGACTCGAGCTTGACGATGTCCTCGAAGGTGAGCATGCGCGAGCGCACCTCCTCGGCCAGCTCGGGGTCACGTTCGTCGAGGCCCTCGAGCAGCGCCTTCTCGGTCGCCACGTCGCTGCGGTTGAGGATCTCGATCAGCGGCTGGATGCCCCCGACGACCTCGACCTGGTCCCGCGGGGCGACGACGGCGCCGGCCCGGACCTTGAGGGTGGCCGCGACGATGCCGACCGACTCGGGGGTGGCCGTGCCCATCGTCGCGATGGCCTGGGCCACGTCGGCGCGCAGCTCGACGTCGAGGCCCGACATCACGGCGGAACCCTGCTGTGGCCTGAGGTGCGCGAGCACCAGGGCGATGGTCTGCGGCAGCTCGCCGTCGAGGAGCGCGACGACCTGACCGGCCTCGGCCTCGTCGAGGAACTCGAACGACTTGCCGGCCATGTTGGAGGCCATGCGCTCCATGACGCCGGCGGCACGCTCGGAACCGAACGACGCCTCGAGCAGACCGACGGCGACGTCGTGGCCGCCGCGGCGCTGGTAGCGGCCGCTCACGCTGAGGTCGTGGAACTCGGCCACGGTGGCCTCGGCGAGCGCGGGGTCGACGCGACGCAGGCGGACGATCTCGGCCGCGATCTCCTCGGCCTCGACCTCGCTGAACTCCTTCATGACCGCGGCCGCGCGGGACTGGTCCATCTGCATCAGGATGACCGCGACCTTCTGGGCGCCGGTCAACGGCTTGCCGACCCCGGGGACCGCGGGGGCGCCGAAGGTGGTGGGGACGAGGCTCATGCGGGCTGCCGGTCGTCCATCAGGCCGCGGAGCAGCTCGGCGGTCTTGCCCGGGTCGCGCTCGGCCATCGCGTCGATCTCGGCCCGGCGGCGCTCGGCCGAGACGAACTCGGGCGACGGCGTCGGGGCGTCGACCTCGAGCAGCTCGGTCTTCGGCTCGCCCATGCCGGGCAGGGTCAGGCGCGAGGTGGCGACGGCGTCGTCCAGCGACAGCGGCATCGTGGCGTCCCAGGTCTGGGCGCCGTTCTGCGGGGAGAGCTCGCCGAGGTCGACGTCCTCGCGGTCCTGGCGGCGGCTGCGACGGGCGAAGACGATGAGCCCCACGATGGCGGCGATCGCGATGGCCGCGACGATGCCGACCGTGCGGATGGTGCCCCACATCGCCTCGCTGGCACTCGCCGCGTCGGCGGCCTTGAGCGCCTCGGCGGCGGCGTCCGCGGCCGAGGTGTCGAAGTCGACCTGCGCGACCTGGACGGTGTCGCCGCGGGCGGCGTCGATGCCGGCGGCGGCACCGACGAGGTCGCGGACGCTCTGCATGTTGACCCCGTTGGCCGCGGCCGAGTTCAGCGCGACCGACACCGTCTGGCGGCTGACCTCGCCAGCCGGGACGTTGAGGCTCTCGGTGACCTTGTCGACGGCGTTGTTCTTGGTGGTCGACTCGTTGGTGTAGCCCCCGTCGGCGCCGGTGCCCGCGGTGGTCGTGCCGTCGGCCGCCGTGCCGTTGGGCACCGCGATGTTGTCGGGGCCGAGCACGCCGGTCGCACCGGTGCCGTTCGCCCCGTTCGCCCCGGAGCCGTACTGCTCGGTGGTGCCCGACTCGTTCAGGGCGATCGGCCCCGAGGTCGGCTGCGAGAACGACTCGGTCACCTTGGTGCCCGAGCTCTGGTCGAGGTCGGCGGCCACCACGACGGACGAGTTGCCGGGGCCGACCATCTTGTCGAGCATGGCCTGGACCGAGGCCTGGACCTTGGACTCGTAGTCGCTCGCGTCGCCGTCCGCGCCTCCGACCGCTCCGCTGCCGACGGCCGAGAGCACCGTGCCCGAGGCGTCGGTGACGGCGACGTCGGTCGCCTTCATGCCGTCGACGGAGGCGCTGGTCAGGTTGACGATGGCCTGCACCTGCTTGGAGTCCAGCGTCGCACCGGCCTGGGTCTCGACGAACACCGAGGCGGTCGGGTCGCGCTGCTCGGCGACGAACACCGACTCCTCGGGGATCGCGAGCTGCACGCTGGCGTTCTTGACGCCGTCCATCGCCTTGATCGTGTTTGCGAGCTCGCCCTCGATCGCACGCTTGTAGGTGACGTTCTGCTGGAACTCGGACGAGGTGACGCCCATGGTGTCGAGCAGCGAGTAGCCGCCGCCCGAGCTCGCGGCGGGCAGCCCCGCGGCCGCGGCCTTGAGGCGCTCGTCGTAGACGACGTTCTCGGGCACGAGGATCGTGCCGCCGCCCGCGGTCAGCTCGTACGGCACGCCGTCGGTCTGCAGCAGTTCGACGATGGCGCTCGCGTCGGTCGGGTCGATGCCGCTGAACAGAGGCGTGTAGGTGGGCTTGCCCAGCCAGCTGACGAGCGCGACGACGCCGAGCACGAGGGCGGCGACCAGGATGACGGCGATCGTGCGCTGCGCGACCGTGAAGCTCTGGAGGGCGGCACCGAGCTTGGCGAGCTGGCCCTTGACGGCGTTCGGCATCAGGCCTGCATCCTCATGATCTCGTTGAAGGCGTCGACGCCCTTGTTGCGGACGGCGCTGACCAGCTCGAGCGTGACCTGGGCACGCGTCGCCGCGATGGTCGCGTCGTGGATGTCGGTCAGGTCACCGGTGACGGCCTTGACCGCGAGGGTCTTCGCCTCGGACTGCAGCTGCTGCAGCCCCTCGACGGCTCCGGTCATGGTCGCGCCGAAGGTCGCGCCCGAGGCCGAGGAGGCGCCGGTCGCGCCGGCCACGCCCGTCACGTCGGACGCACCGCCGGCCCCCATGAGCGAGCCCACGTCGGCGAAGCCGGTCTGTTGCACGGCCCCGAGGGCCTGGATTCCTGCGATGGGCATCAGCCACGTCCGATCTGGAGTGCGGCCTCGTAGGCCGTCTTGGCACGGTCGACCACGGCGGCGTTGGCCTGGTAGCCACGCTGCGCCATGATCAGGTCGCCCATCTGGGCGCCGAGGTCGATGTCGGGCATGCGCACGTACCCCTCGGCGTCGGCCAGCGGGTGGTCGGGGAGGTACGTGACGCGGCCGGCCTCGCTGCCGTAGCGGTCGGCCTTGACGAAGACGCCGGACGTGCCGGCGCCCTCCTGCACCTCGACGTAGCGGGCCTGGAAGGCGGTGTCGTCCATCGACTTGACGGTGTTGACGTTGGCGATGTTGTCCGACACGGCGTCGAGCCACTTGCGGTGCACGGTCAGGCCGGTGCTCGCGATGCCGATCGCGTCGAAGGCGGTCACGAGTTCGTCCGGAACGCGGCGCGCACGGCCGTCAGCTCGGAGTTCATGGCCTGCGTGGCGAACTGGTACCGCAGCACGGTGTCGACGTTCGACAGGGTCTCGGTGTCGAGGTTCACGTTGTTGCCGTCGAGACGCGTCGGCTCGAGGCTGCGCGACGTGGACGCCTGGACCGCTCCGCTGCCGGACGCGACCGACCGGCCCAGCGCCTCCTCGAACTGCACCCGCTTGGCGGTGTAGTTCGGGGTGTTGACGTTCGCGATGTTCGCGGCGATCGTCTTCTGACGCAGCGAGAGACCGTCGAGGGCGCTCTGCAGCGCCGCTTGCGTCACGGATTCGAGTGGCATGCCTGTCCCGGTGGGGTCGATGGAGTGCGAGGGGCCGATCCGTGGCCGGTGTACGAGCGATCCGTGCTCACGGCGCTCTATCGGCGGGGCGCGGGGCGACGTAAGCGGTGCGCAGGCGGCTGCCCCGTACTGGGGGCGGGCGGCCCCTGCTGCTAGCGTCGCGCCCAGGACCGGGGGGACGGAGGCGCGCGCATGGACGAGGACGGTCGACGTCTGCTGGGCCTCGGGGACGAGCACGCTGCCGACCCGGACGAGGAGATCGTCGTGGACGACGACGAGGCGGCCGCGGACGCCGCTCTGGGTCGCCGGTCGGTCGGTGCCGCGGTCGGACTCGTGTTCCTCGGCCTCGTGGTCGCAGTGGTCGCGGTCGGGGTCGTGCTGCCCCTGCTCCTGTGGCCGGTCGGTCTGTGGATCGGCCTCCAGCGGCAGCCCGCCGAGATTGCGTCGCTCTGGTGGTTCGTGGGTCTCCATGGGTGATCGACGAGCGCTCTGCCTCGCGGCGCTGGGCATCGCCCTCCTCACCGCGTGCAGCACCGGCACGACGGGCCCTCGCGATGTGGACGACGGAAGGACCCTCGAGGAGACCGGCACGATCGCCACGGAACTGATCGACGGCCTCCAGGCCCAGGTCGACCCGACGCTCGTGGCGAGCGTCGAGGCCCAGGAGGACGGCGCGGCGTCGATCGGCGGCTCCGCGGACGACGCCGACGGCAGCATCCAGGAGTGGCGGGTGCTGCGGTACGTGAACCTCGTGCCGGACGCACCCCAGCTCGACGTCGCCGAGTCCGTGATCGATGCCCGCGTCGCGGACGGCTGGACGGTGGGTCTCGACCGGGAGACGTCGAACGCGGGAGGTCGCTGGGTCACGTTGACTTCGGACGAGGACCGCTACGACGGCTTCGAGCTGACCGTGCAGGCCGGTGACAACGGGGCGTCGCCCGGGCAGAACTACGTCCTCCTCGGCGTGGTCGGACCGACCGTCGACGAGACCCCCACGGGGAAGTCGACCCCCTCCATCGAAGAGACCGGCCGACGTGCCGACGACCTCGTCGACCGGGTGGTCGCGCTCGTCGACCCGGCCGTCGTCGAGAGCGTCGAGGTGTTCGAGGACGGCGACGCCGGTGTGGCCGGCACGCCGAACGACCCGGACAGCAGCATCCGACAGTGGACCGTCGCGCATTCCGTCGTGCTCGTCCCGGGTGCCTCACGGGACGCGACGACGGCAGCGCTGGTCGACGCCCTCGTCGCCGACGGCTTCACCGTCTTCGAGGACGACACCACGCCGAGCGGCTCACGGCGGATCGTGACCGGACCCGGTGAGGGTGCCGACGAGCCCTACACCGTGACCCTCCAGGGCGGACCCGACAGTTCCCTCAGCCGCCTCATCGACGTGCAGGTGAACGGTCCGGTCGTCGAGACCGCACCGGCGGACTGAGCCGGCCCGCGCCTCCTCGGCGGCCCGCCCCGACGAGCGGGGGGGGCTTCGCACCGCCGACTGGACGTCGCACCGCCGACGTGGGCGGTGCGACGTTCAGTGGGCGGTGCGACGCGGTGGCGAGCAGGCGGACGAGCGAGCGGGCGACGGGCAGGAGGCGCGGGTCGGGTCAGGGGCGCGAGTAGCGGTGCTCGGGGCGGCCGGTGGTGCCGTAGCTGAGCTTCATCGTGACGAGACCGTCGGCGGCGAGCGCCGCGAGGTACCGCTGCGCCGTGGCCCGCGAGACCCCGACCCGGGCGGCGACGTCGGCCGCCGACAGTTCGAGCGGCCCGACGCCGGCCCCGGCCCCGGCCCCGACCTCGGTGTCGGCGGCGTCCGCATCCGCCTCGGCTCCGAACTGCTCGAGCACCGCCTGCTCCGTCGCCGACCGCGACGGCGAGGCCGCCTTCGCCGCGTCGCCGGAATGGAGGATGCGCAGGGCCCGTTCGAGCGCCTCCTGGTCGACGGCCGTCCGCTCGTCGAGCACGTTGCGGTACCGCTGGTAGGCGCGCAGCCGGTCGACCAGCGTGCCCGACGCGAACGGTTTGATCAGGTAGCCCAGCGCCCCGCGCCGCAGGGCCCGCCGCACGGTCGTGGCGTCCGACGCGGCGCTGAGCACGAACGCGTCGACGTCGACCTCGCGCAGCAGGTCGAGCCCGCTGCCGTCGGGCAGGTGGACGTCGAGCAGCAGCAGGTCGACGTGCCGTTCGGCGAGGACGCGGCGCACCTCGGCGACCGTGCCGACGGCCGGCAACGCCCGCAGGCCGGGCAGCTGCTCGACCTGGCGGCGGTGCAGGTCGGCGACGTAGAAGTCGTCGTCGACCACGAGCACGGTGAGTTCGGTCGTCACGGGGTGGTCCTCTCGGGGGTGTCGGGGGCGGGCGGTCCGGGGGCGGGGGCGCTGCCGGCGGACGTGCCGACGCCGGGCGGTCGCGGGTCGTCGCCGCCATGGGACGAGGAGGCGCGGGCCGGCCCGGACGCGCCCGTCACCACCGCCTCGCCCGTCGCCACCGCCTCGCGCGAGACCGCGCCCACGAGCCTCGCGCAGAACACGGCGCCGTGCCCGTCGCCGCCCGGCGAGCCGAGCCAGACGTCGCCGCCGCGGCGTCGGGCGATGTCCCGGGAGAGCGGCAGCCCGAACCCCAGACCGTGCACGCGTGCGGGGTCGGGCTCGTCGTCGGCACGGTGCGGCCCACGATCGAACAGCTGGTCCACGTCGGCGACGCCGTCGCCCGAGTCCATCACCGACAGGTGCAGGTCGGTGCCGTCGTCGAGCACCTCGACCTCGATCCAGGCGGGCGTGACCCGTCCGGCGACGGCCGCCCGGACCGCGTTGTCGACCAGGTTGCCGAGGACGGTCGTCACGTCGCCGGGCTCGACGACCGACCCCGTCACGAGCGTCTCGGGCCCGAGCTTCAGCAGGACGCCCCGCTCGGCAGCCTCGACGCCCTTCGCCCCGAGGAACGCCTGCAGGTACGGCTCGGTCAGCCGGTCGGCGTGGGCGACCGGGTAGCGCAACGGCCCGTGGTCGAGGACGTCGGCGAGGTAGGCGCGGGCCTGCTCGGCGCGACCGAGCTCGAGCATCCCCGACAGGGCGTGCAGCCGGTTGGCGAACTCGTGTCGCTGCGCGCGGAGGGCCGTGGTCATCGCGCCGACGGCGTCGAGCCGGCGGGTCAGGGCCTCGACGGCCGTGCGGTCGCGCACCACCGCGACCCGGCCCAGGTCGACCCCGTCGCGCGACACCGGACGCACGTCGACGAGCAGCACGTGGTGGCCGACCACGAGCGTGGTGTCGGCCGGGGTGCCCGCCGAGGTGCCGGCCGACGCCTCGTCGACGGCGTCGCGCGGCCTGCGCGGCTCACTCGGACCGAGCAGCGCGACGAGCCCCTCGGGCAGGCCGAGCCCGGCGAGCGGCCTCCCCACGGCGGTCGATGCGTCGACCGCCAGCAGTCGCGCGGCCTGGTCGTTGCACACCGTCACGACGCCGTCGCCGGACACCGCCAGCACCCCCTCGCCGACCCCGCCGAGCACGGCCTGCTGGTTCTGGACGAGGCTCGACAGCTCCTCGGGCTGCAGCCCGAGGGTGGCGCGGTCGAGCCGCCGACGGATCAGCACCGACGCGACGACGCCGAGCGCGAGGGCGAGCACGGCCACCCCGACGACGGGCAGGGCGTCCTGCACGAGGGTGTCGTAGACCCGGGTCGGCGCGTACCCGACGCTGACCTCGCCGACGACGTCCGCCGCCGAGCCGGAGGCCACCGACGCCGCGCCGACCGAGACGCCCCGAGCGTAGATCGGCACCTTCGCGCGGGCCGAGTCGCCGAGCGTGCCGCGCTCCCAGGCGACGACCTCCTCCCCTCGCAGGGCGGCGTCGGGGCTGGTGCTCACCCGCTCGCCGATGCGGGAGGGGTCCGGGTGCGCCAGCCGCACCCCGCGATCGTCGGTCACGACGACGAAGAGCGCCCCGGTGCGCTGCTGGGCCGCGACCGCGGTGCGCTGCAGGGCTCCCCGGGCCAGCGCCTCCTGGTCGATCTCGGTGCCGTCGACGCTCAGCAGGGCGACCTGCTCCCGGACGTCGGTGTCGCTGGCGACGCTCTGGGCCACGGCGAGCGCGGTCGACTCGGCCTCGCGCGCCAGGCGCTGGACGGCGATCGTCGCGAAGACGGCACTGGTCAGCAGCACGATGGCGGTGACGACGGCGAGCTGGAGCAGCAGCACCTCGGTGGCGAAACGCCGCTTCCGGAGGCGCGGCGTCGCCCCCTGCCCCGACCCGCCTCGCGCACCCGCCCGACGGCTCGCCGGCGTGCGGCGTCCCCGTGGTGAGCTGTCGTCGGTCACGCCCGCCAGGGTACCCGGCGCGGCCGACGCGACCCGCGCCTCCTCGCGGCCCCGCCCAGCCCTCGCGCACGCGCCGCACCGCGTCCCGTGCATCGCACCTCGTCTAGGCACGGTGCGGTGCACGAGACGCGGCGCCAAGCCGGGGCGGATAGGGGTCGGGGGGGGCAGGCCGGGCGTGAGCAGAACGCGCAGAACGGTGCCAACGCGCGATAGTCGGCCAATGCGCACAAGCGCGACGCGGCTCGGGAGGCGCGGCTAGCGTGCCCGGACACACGAACCGGACGAAGGAGTCCTGATGCTCGTCATCCTCGGTTATCTGATGATCGCCACCTTCATGGTGCTGATCATGACCAAGCGGCTCTCGCCGATGCTCGCCCTGATCATGGTGCCGACCATCTTCGGCCTGTTCGCGGGGGCCGGCCTCGGCATCGGCGACATGGTGATCGAGGCGATCGGCGACCTGGCCCCGACCGCGGCGTTGCTGATGTTCGCGATCATGTACTTCGGGCTGATGATCGACGTCGGGCTGTTCGACCCGCTCGTGCGCTTCATCCTCCGCGTCACCGGCAACGACCCCGCGAAGATCGTGCTCGGCACGGCCCTGCTGGCCGGGGCCGTCTCTCTCGACGGCGACGGGTCGACGACCTTCATCGTGACGACCGCCGCCATGCTGCCGATCTACCTCAAGCTCGGCATGAGCCCGGTCGTGCTGACCTGCGTGGCCGGCCTCGCCAACGGCACGCTCAACATCGTCCCGTGGGGCGGGCCGACGGTGCGGGCCGCCGCCGCACTCAACGTCGCACCGTCCGACATCTTCGTGCCCCTCGTGCCGTCGCTGATCGTCGGCCTGGTCATCGTGTTCGCCTTCGCCTGGCTGATGGGCCTGCGCGAGCGCCGCCGCCTCGGCACCGTCGAGCTCGGCGGCTCGGTGCTCGCCGCCGCGGCCGAGAAGATGTCCCCCCTGTCGCGCGAGCTGGCCACGGCCGCCCGTGGGGGCGGACCGGGCAAGGCCGGCGTCGGGGTCTCGATGTTCACCAGCCCCACGGTCGCCCTGGGCCTGCGCGGCGGTCGCGCCGACGGCAGCCGCGCGGACGCCCCCGGGGAGCGCGCGGTCGACAACCCCGGCGGCAGCGGCGCCAGCGAGAACGGCACGCCCCTGACCGGCACGATGGCCGACACGATGCTCGACCCCACCCGCGAGACCCTGCGCCCCGGGCTGATCTGGTTCAACTTCGCGCTGACCGTCGTGGTGATGGTGCTGCTCGTGCTCGACCTCTTCCCCCTGGCCTACGTGTTCATGGTCGGCGTCGCGGTCGCGCTGCTGATCAACTTCCCGAAGGTCAAGCAGCAGTCGGCCGAGATCGTCGCCCACGCGCCGAGCATCGTCGGCGTCGTCTCGATGGTCTTCGCCGCGGGCGTGCTGATCGGCGTGCTCAACGGCACGGGCATGGTCGACGCGATGGCGCAGTGGCTCGTGCAGGTGATCCCGAACGAGCTGGGCCCGTACCTGGCCGTCATCACGGGACTGCTCAGCCTGCCGCTCACCTTCTTCATGAGCAACGACGCCTTCTACTTCGGCATCCTGCCCGTGCTCGCCCAGAGCGCCGCGGCGTTCGGCATCGAACCGGTCGAGATGGCCCGCGCCTCGGTGATCGGCCAGCCCGTGCACCTGCAGAGCCCGCTCGTGCCGGCGATCCTGCTGCTGGTCAGCCTGGCGAACGTCAACCTCGGCGACCACCACAAGAAGGTGCTCTGGCGGGCGGCCGTCGTCTCGGTCGTCATGCTCGTGGTCGCCGTCGTCGTCGGGGTCATCCCCTTCGGCTGAGGCCACCCGGGCGGGGTCAGCCGGGCGAGGTCAGCCGCGCGGGATCAGCCGGTGGCGTCGAGGTAGACCGGGCGCGAGGGCTCGTGCGACGCCTCGACGGTGCGGACGGCTCCGAGGTGCTGCAGCACGGCGACCCGGGCGGCCTCGAGGCGGCCGAGGACGTCGCGCTGGCGCTCGGCCAGCGAGGAGGCGCGGGTCGCCAACTCCTGAGGAAGCGGACCCAGCCCCACGGGCGGCGTCCAGCGGCGGGCCGGAGTCGGCAGCGCGGTGGGGTCGCCGTCACCCGTGGGGAGCGAGGCGTCCGCCTCGGTGACCAGCGCCTCCAACTCGTCGAGGGCCGCGCGCCAGGCGGCGTGCGTCCGTTCCGTCCTAGGCGACACCGACGCCTCCGGCCAGGCCGGGGACCGACGAGGCGGCGCCGGCCTGCAGCGAGGCCGCGGCCTCGTGCCACGCCTGGCGCAGGGGCTCGAGCAGCCCGGCGACCTCGCGGGTCTGCGCGACGTCACGGTGCACGTTGGCGTTGACCAGGGCGGTCGACGTGTAGGTGTACAAGGCGAGCAGGCCCTCGCCGCCGTCCCAGACGTCGATCTTGAGCGACGACGACAGCTCGGCGATGATCGCCTGGGCGTGCAGCAACTGCTCGGAGGCGGCGGCCCAGTTCGCGGCGACCTGTGCGGCCTCGGCACGTGACAGGTCGAGCATGAGGCGGTCGTAGAGCATCGTGACGAGCTGGACGGGCGTCGCCGACAGCACGGCGTCGCTCGTGTACTGGGCGCGCTGCTTCTGCACGACGGCCGAGGGGCCGGCCGAGGCCGCGGCGAAGGCGGCGAACGAGGTGGCGTCCATCAGCTGCTGCTCGTCGAGAGGCTGGCGAGCTGGCTTGAGATGTACTTCTGCTGCGCGGTCAGGGCGCTGAGCGAGGTCTCGAGGGCCGAGTAGGTCTTCTGGAGGCTCGCGCGGCGAGCGGAGAGACGGTCGTCCCAGTCGCTGACGCGGTTGTTGAGGTCCTTCACGACCGACTGCTGCCCCGTGATGGTCTTCGTCAGCGAACCGTCGAACTTGTCCGAGACGGCCGTGGCCGTCGAGGCGACCCGGGCCGCGATGGCGCTCATCGTCGCCTGCACCTTGGCCGGGTCGGCGGCGAGGGCGGCGGCGAACTTCGTGGCGTCGACGGCGAACTGGCCGGTCTTGGCGTCGATCGAGATGCCGATGACGCTCGGCGACTGCCCGTCGACGGGGCTGAGCACGGAGTCGGTCAAGCGTTGTGTGATGCCACGGGTGGTGGAGTTGCCACCGAAGACGCCCGCGGTGACCGTGGTCACGCCGGACGCGTTGGTCGTGGTGGTGGCCGCGCTCCTGGTGCTGATCAGGCTCAACGCGGCATTGACGCCGGCGACCAGGTCGGTGGCGACCTTGGTGGCGGCGGTCGCGTCCCGGGCGATCGCGAGGTGCACCGGCTCGGTCGTCGTGGCCGAGACCGTGACCGAGACGCCGGGCAGGACGTCGGTGAAGGTGTTGCTGCTGCTCGTGACGACCTGTTCGGCCGCCGTGCCCGCCCAGAGGGTGATCGAGGCGTCGCGCGCCTGCGAGATCACGGCGGCGCCGGGCTGGGCGATGAGGTCGGGGGCGGTGCCGGCGGCCACGTCGGCGGTGGTGCCGCGGAAGACGTCGAAGCCACCCTCGGCTCCGCTCTTCTGGCTCGACAGCTGGAGACGGTACTGGACGGCACCCGAGGCGTCCTTGCCCGAGGCGACCTTGACGGCCGAGATGCCGGCGGCGGAGGCGTTGATCGCCGTCACGACGTCGTCGAGCGACGAGGAGGCGGCGGTCACCTCGGTCCTCGTGCCCGCGGCCGAGACGAAGGTGAGCGTCGCGGGCGAGTCGGGCCACGCCGTCATCGCCGCGGTCACCGCGGTCTTGGACGACGCGGTGGCCCCGACCACGAGGTCGACCGAGCCGGAGACGGCACCGGGAGCGGTGGTGGCCGTCACCGCCGTCGAACTGCTGGTCGGGGTGAAGAGGGAGAGCGAGCCCGCCTTGGCGGTCGAGGTCGCGAGGGTCGCCAGGTCGGCGATCTTCGTGTTGAGCCCCTGCAGGGCCGTGACGAGCGTCTGGCCGACGGTGGCCTTGTTCTTCAGGATCGTCTGGGGCACGGCCTCGGACTGCATCAACGTGTTGATGAGCGTGGTCGTGTCGAGCCCGCTGACGAGGCCGTCGATGCCGAGCGAGGCCATCAGGTGCTCCTGTCGAGGTGGGGTGTCCGGGTCGGACCGTGGGGCAGAT
This sequence comes from Frigoribacterium sp. PhB118, assembly GCF_003751725.1. Classification (NCBI taxonomy): domain Bacteria; kingdom Bacillati; phylum Actinomycetota; class Actinomycetes; order Micrococcales; family Microbacteriaceae; genus Frigoribacterium; species Frigoribacterium sp. PhB118. The sequence goes on from NZ_RKID01000003.1 coordinate 270,678, forward strand.
CGAAGTGGGGGGGGGGAGCGCTGAGACCGGGTGGCCCGACGGTGCAGGATCAGCTGCACCGTCGAGGCCACCCGGTCTCGAACCGCGGTGAGGTGGTGGGTCAGGCCCGGGCTGGGAGCACGGGACCCTCCTCGGCTACGACTAGCGGAGGAGCGACAGCACGCCCTGGCTGCTCTGGTTCGCCTGGGCCAGCATCGCGGTGCCGGCCTGGCTGAGCACGTTCGAGCGGGTGTACTTGACCATCTCTTCGGCCATGTCCACGTCGCGGATGCGCGACTGAGCCGCCGTGAGGTTCTCCTTCGCGACGTTGGTCGACGCGATGGAGTGCTCGAAGCGGTTCTGCACGGCACCGAGCTCCGAACGAGCCGACGACACGTCCTTGATCTGCGTGTCGATGGCGGCGATCGAGGTGAGGGCGTTGGCCGACGAGTCGAACGTGAGCGCCTTGACGGCGGTCGCGACGGCCGTGATGTCGGTGAGGTTCACCGAGATCTGGTCGTTCGCAGCCGTCGAGCCAGCTCCGACCTGGAACGTCAGCGAGCCGGCACTGTTGAGCAGGTCGATTCCGTTGAAGTTGGTCGAGTTGCCGATGCGGGTCAGTTCGTCGCCGAGGGCCGTGACCTCGGTCTGGATCGCCGTACGAGCGTCGGCGTTGTTCGAGTCGTTGCCCGACTGGACAGCGAGGTCGCGGACACGCTGGAGGATCGAGTGGACCTCCGTCAGTCCGCCTTCCGCGGTCTGGACGACCGAGATGCCGTCCTGGGCGTTACGTGCGGCCACCGTGAGTCCGCCGACCTGCGAGCGCAGGCCCTCGGAGATCGCGAGACCCGCCGCGTCGTCAGCGGCACGGTTGATGCGAAGACCGCTGGAGAGCTTCTCGAGGCTCTTCGACAGGTCGTTCTGCGTGCTGTTGAGGTTGCGGTAGGTGTTGTTGGCCGCGAGGTTGGTGTTGATCTGCATACCCATGGTGTTCTCCTCCGTGACTGGGTGGTGTTCGTCGGCCCATCCGTGGGCTGACACCGGCTACTGTCGGCCGGTCGACCGCGGCTGTAAGTCAGCCGCAGAAGTTTTTTCGGGCGATCTCAGACCGCCGTGCTGATGGCGACGGCGTCGGGCTCGCGCATGGCGCGGGCGATGCCGACGGCGGCGTTCGTCGCGACGCGCGACAGGTACGCGCTGCGGCGGGCCGGCGCGGTCTTCGAGACCGGCGTGAACTCGGCGTCGGGGTCGTCGGCGTAGTGCGACTCGAGGGCGTCGCGCAGCAGGCGGACCGCCTCGGTGCGCTGCTGCGAGACGGCGCTGTGGGTGATGCCGAGCTCGTCGGCGATCTCGGTGACCGTGCGGTCGCCGAAGTAGACGCCCTCGACGATCAGGCGCATGCGCTCGGGCAGGGCCTCGACCGCGGCGGCGACGTAGCGGCTGCGCTCCGAGACGAGCAGGTTCTCCTCGGGCAGCGGCAGGTCGGCCGCGAGGTGGTCCGCGACGGTGTCGTCGAGGGCCGAGACCGTGCGGGCCGCGTCGGTCAGGGCACCGGCCGCCGTCTGGCGGTCGACGCCGAGGGCTCCGGCGATCTCGTCGACGCTCGGGGCGCGTCCCAGGGTCGCGGTGAGCGCCTCCTGGACGGCCAGCGTCTCCTTGATGCGCTTGCGGGTGCCGCGGCTGGCCCAGTCCCCCGAGCGCATGTCGTCGGCGAACGCGCCGACGATGCGGGTGCGGGCGTAGGCGCCGAACGGGATGCCGAGCGTGGGGTCGAAGGCGTCCGCGGCCTGGACGAGGGCGACGGCCCCGACCGAGGCGAGGTCGTCACGCGACAGGTGGGTGGCGCGGGCGCACACCTCCGAGACGAGGTAGCCGACCAGTGGCAGGTTCTCCACCACCATGGCGTTCCGTTCGGTGCGGTTCATCGCGACTCCCAGTGCGATAGGGGACCTCGTGGTCCGGTGATCGTGACTCCGGGCGCGACGAACGGCCCTCTGATCAGGGCACGTCGACAGGGTTCGCCGAGGAGGCGCGGTGCACCGGACGAGACGTCGTCCGGACCGCAGATGATGCGTGGCGACCGACCCGTCGGGGGCCCGTCGCTGCTCTGCAACGCTACCGAGCCGGAGGGGGGCGGCGGCAGGCCGGGACTGCCCCCAGTGCGGGGGAACGACCGTCATCTCTTCGGGGGACACACCTCGTGCCCTCACCCCCGTACTGGGTCGGAACGCCCCTTCCTCCGAGCGGTGCTTTAAGGCTAGGCGCAGGGTTCGGGCCGATGACTAACGGGCCCCGCGCCTCCGCCGATAGTCACCGGTGCAGAGGACGCCGGGCACTCCTCGCCGACGGACGACGAACCCGACACCCCGATGCGACCGACCGAGGAGGCCCCCATGGGCGCGAACGAACTCTCCGCGCTGCTCTGGCGAGAGCGCGAGCTGCTCGAGCTGCTGACCTTCAAGCTCGAGGAGGAGCAACTGCTGCTCACCGCGGGCCGCAGCCGCTGGGTCGACCACGCCACGCGCGAGGTCGAGCAGGTGCTCGGTCGCCTCCGTTCCGCGGGGCTCGAGCGCAGCGTCGAGGTGTCGGCCGTCGCCCGCGAGTGGGGCACCGACGAGGAGGCCCCCCTGCGCGAGATCATCTCCGCGGCACCGTCCGGCCCGTGGGGCGAGATCTTCACCGCCCACCTCCGCGCCATGACCGAGCTGACCGGGCGCATCGCCCAGCTGCGCGACGAGAACGAACGCTTCCTGCGGGCCGCCGCCCGCGCCACGCAGGAGACCCTGGCCACCGCGTCCACGGGCCCCGCGACCGCGACGTACGACGCGACGGGCCAGACCGGTCACGCGAGCTCGGCCAGCGCCTCCGGCGGTCACCTCTTCGACGGGCGGCTCTGACGTGGTGAGCACCTTCGGCAGCCTGGCCACCGCCTACCGCGGGCTGACCGCGGCCCGTACCGGGCTCGACGTGGTCGGCCAGAACATCGCCAACGTCAACACCGAGGGCTACACGCGGCAACGGGTCACGCAGTCCTCGATCGAGGCGGCCGCCCGCGTGGGCGTGTTCTCGAACGGCGTCCAGCCCGGACAGGGCGTGTCGGTCGACGGCATCGCCCGCATCGGCGACCGGTTCGCCGACGCCCAGGTCCGCGGCGCCGCCGGGGCAGCCGGCTACCAGGGCGTGCGGGCGTCGGTCACGGCCGCCCTGGAGTCGTCCCTGAACGAGCCCAGCACGACCGGCATCGCCTCGCAGCTGACGAAGTTCTGGTCCGCCTGGCAGGACGTGTCGAACGACCCCTCGGCGGCGGCCCCCGCGGCCGTCCTGCTCGGCCAGGCGAACACGATCGCCCAGACCCTCTCGACCGGCTACAAGGCCGTCGACGACCAGTGGACCTCGCAGCGCCAGCAGCTCGACGGCCTCGCCTCGCAGCTCAACTCGGCCGCGACCCAGGTGGCCGACCTCAACGTGCGCATCCGCACCGCGACCCAGCAGGGCGTCAGCACCAACGAACTGGTGGACGCCCGTTCGGCACTGACCGAGAAGATCGCGACGCTCGCCGGAGGTACGGTGCGCGACAACGCGGACGGCACGGTCGACGTCCTGGTCGGCGGCAACGCCCTGGTGTCGGGCGACTCGGCCCGCCAGGTGAAGGTGACCGGCGACTACACGCTGGCCACCGCCTCCTCGGGGGTCTCGCTCGAGTGGACCCACCGCGCCGGCGACCCGATCTCGCTCGACGGCGGCAGCATCGCCGGTTCGCTGTCGGTGCTCGCCCCGGCCGCGCCCGGCGGCACCGGCGGGGTGCTGGCCGAGGCCGCCGCGAGCTACGACGCCCTCGCGACCCAGCTCGCCACCCAGGTGAACGCCGTGCACGCGACCGGCACGACCGCCGACGGCACCACGGGCCACGACTTCTTCGCCCTCACCGCCGGGGTGCCCGCCGCGCGCGGCCTCACCGTGCTGCCGACCGGCGCCTCGACCATCGCGTCGGGCAACGGCACGGGAGGCGCCCTCGACGGGTCGATCGCCCGCGCCGTCGGCCGGATCGGACTCTCGACCGGATCGCCCGACCGCGCCTGGGGCTCGATCGTCAGCACGATCGGGGCCACGGCGCGCACCGAGGCCGACCGCTCGACCCTCACCAACCTCGCGGCGACGTCCGCCAAGGGGCGCCAGCTCTCGACCGCCGGGGTCAGCCTCGACGAGGAGAACGTCAACCTGCTCACCTATCAGCACGCCTACCAGGGCGCGGCCCGCGTCATGACCGCGATCGACGAGATGCTCGACACGTTGATCAACGGCATGGGACGGGTCGGGAGGTAACCGATGATCACCCGCACCACGAACCAGATGGCGATGCTCACCGCGCAGCGCAACCTGCAGACCAGCTCGTACCGGGTCGACCAGGCCCAGCAGCGGGCCGCGAGCCTCGACCGCATCTCGAAGCCGTCGGACGATCCGGCCGGCACGGCGGACGCCCTGCGGGTCAAGGCCGAGCAGGCGGCCAACGTGCAGTTCTCCCGCAACGTCGGCGACGGCAACGGGTGGCTCTCGCTGGCCGACTCGGCGCTGTCGTCCACCGACGACGTGCTCAAGAAGGTGCGCGACCTCACGGTGCAGGGCGCCAACACCGGTGCGTTGTCGCAACCCGCTCTCGACGCCATCGCGACCGAGATCGACGGCCTCAAGGCCGACCTGCTCGCCGTGGCGAACACCTCGTACAACGGCCGCAGCGTCTTCGCCGGCACGTCGGACGCGGGCGTCGCCTTCCGCCCCGACTTCAGCTACACGGGCACCCCGGGCTCGTCGGTCACCCGCCAGATCGGCGTCGAGACCGACGTGCGCGTCGACGCCGACGGAGCCGCCGCCTTCGGCACCGGCGCCGACTCGGTCTTCAGCATGCTCGACCGCATCGCCACCGACCTGCGGGCCGGCGTCAACGTCGGCACGCGGCTCACCGAGGTCGACGCCCGGTTGACGGCCGTGCGCGGCGTACAGTCCGACATCGGGGCACGACAGTCCCAGATCCTGAGAGCCGAGGACACCCTCTTGGACACCAAGACCACACTGGAGGCGCAGCGCGCCGGCATCATGGACCTCGATCTCGGCGAGGCCGTGCTCGACCTGCAGATGCAGAACACCTCGTACCAGGCGGCCCTCGCGGTCACCGCCAAGGTGCTGCAGCCCACGCTGATGGACTTCCTCCGATGAGCGCGAACGCCGCCCGCGAGGTCGCGGGCTCCGTCGTGACGTTCGTCGCGCCTCCGTTCGGTCTCGAGCCGCTCACCGACTTCTCGCTCGAGCGCATCGACGGCGCCCACGGGCTCTTCGCCCTGCGGGCGAGCGGGTCCGAGGTGCGACTGTTCGTGCTCGACGCGTCGGTGCACCTGCCCGACTACTCGCCCGTCGTGTCGGACGACCAGTCCGCCACCCTCGACCTGCAGGACGCCGCCGACGCCCTGCTGCTCGTGGTCGCGACCCCCGCGTCGACCGGCATGACGGTCAACCTGCTCGCGCCGATCGTGGTCAACGTGCGCACCGGAGCGGGCGCCCAGTTGATCCTCGAAGGCCAGGACTGGCCGCTGCGCGCCGAGCTGAGCCCCCGCGCGTAGCCACCTGCCGGCGGTCGGGCACCGGGTCGCCCGTCGGCTGGGTACGGGTTCGCCCCTCGGCTGGGCACCGGCTCGCCCCTCGGCTGGGCACGGGTTCGCCCCTCGGCTGGGCACGGGCTGCGAAGGCGGTCACGGTGTGGTGACGACCGATGCGGCCGTCGCGCCCATCGGCTTGCCTGGGACGCAGGAGGCGCGATCATGATCACGACACCCCGCACCACACGGCACCGGTTCGCCGTCGGCACGATGGCGGCGGTCACCGCCGTCCTGCTCGTCGGCTGCTCCACCGGGGACGACGCCCCGGGCTCGGGCGGTCCGGCCGCCACGCGTCCGGCGTCCGAGACCCCGACCGACCCGACGGCCGCCGCCGGACCCGGCCCGGTCGCGCCGACCACCGACGCGACGGCCGTCACCGTCGCGGCCGACGCCGTGACGACCGACGTCGCCACGGACCTGGCCGCCCCCTGGTCGGTCGTGCGACTCGACACCGGGTCGTCGTTCGTCAGCCTGCGCGACACCGGCACCGTGCTCGAACTGCTCGCCGACGGCAGCACGCGCGAGGCCGGCACCATCGGCGGGGTCGTGCACGAGGGCGAGGGCGGGTTGCTCGGCCTGGCCGTGCTCGCGGGATCGCCGTCGTACCTCTACGCCTACGCCACCACCGCCGACGACAACCGCGTGGTGCGCGCGCCGATCACGGGCGAGGTCGGCTCGTACGGCCTGGGCGAGCAGGAGACGGTGATCACGGGCATCCCCAGGGCGAGCAACCACGACGGCGGCCGCATCGCGTTCGGCCCGGACGGGGCCCTGTACGTGACGACGGGCGACGCGAACCAGCGGCCGAACGCCCAGGACCCCGGCTCGCTCGGCGGAAAGGTGCTGCGCGCGACCGCGATCGGCGGCGTGCCCGACGACAACCCCGAACCCGGGTCGCTCGTCTACTCGCTCGGCCACCGCAACCCGCAGGGCATCGCCTGGGACGCCACCGGCGCCGCCTGGGCGGCCGAGTTCGGGCAGAACACCTACGACGAGCTCAACGCCCTCGAGCCCGGGGCGAACTACGGCTGGCCGGATGTCGAGGGGCGCGGCGACGTCGCGGGCTTCACGGACCCGGTGCTGCAGTGGTCGACCGACGACGCCAGCCCGAGCGGCCTCACGGCGGTCGGCACGACGCTCTACCTGGCCGGGCTCGGCGGCGAGAAGCTGTTCGAGATCCAGGTGGCTCCCGGCTCCGAGGCCGTGCCGACCGAACTCTTCGCCGGCGACCGGTCGCTCGGCCGCATCCGCGACGTCCTGCCCGGTCCCGACGGCACCCTCTGGCTCGTGACGAACAACACGGACGGGCGCGGCACGCCGAGCGCCGGCGACGACCGCATCGTCAGCGTCCCCCTCACCCCGGCCCCCTGACCCGGCCGGCGCCACCGGAGGAGGCGCGGGTCGGGTTCCGCACACCGGCCCCAGGAGGCGCGGGTCGGGTTCCGCACACCGGCCCCGACACTCGCTCACACGCTGCGCGCCGCGCGGCCCGTTCGGGGGCCGGGCGGTTACCCTCGTACTCGATGAGCCAGCACGACCGACCCGACACGACAGCACCCGGCAGCGCCCGCCCCCAGACCGTGCCGCCGGGGTTCGCCGCGCCCGTCGTGCGCGGGACCGGAGGCGCCGGCGGCTTCGACCCCGTCAGCCTGCGCACGGCCGTCGACGTGCCCGTCGCCGAAGCCCGCCTCGCCGCCCTGGGCCAGAGCCGCAGCACCGCCGCCCTCGGCGAGCGCGCCGACCTGCTGCGCCTGCTCGGCCGCCTCGACGAAGCCCTGGCCATCGCCGAAGAGGCGTTCCGTCTGGCGCACTTCACCGGCGACCGGGCCGACTCGACGGCGGCCCGCATCCGACGGGCCCACATCTTCCGCGAGCAGGGCAAGCTCGACCGTGCGCTGAACGACCTGCACACCAGCCGCATCACGGCCGCCACCGAAGAATGGCGCGAGCTCGAGGCCGCCGCCGCCGAGCTCGAGGGCTACACGCTCTACGACCTGGGCCGCAACGAAGAAGCGCGCGAGACCCTGGCCAAGGCGCTCGAGGCGTACGAGGCGTCCGGTGCCCCGCGCGACCGCACGAACGGCCTGCGCGTCGCGATCGAGGGCGTCATGCGCGCCTACCTCAGCGACACCGGCCCCCAGCCACGACTCGAGGCCCCGGCCGTGGGTGACACGAACCCGGTGCCGCTCCAGCCCCTGACCGTGTCGCCGGCGTCGGCCCCGGCCCCGGCCCCGGCCCGACCCCAGGGCCGCACCCAGGTGCCCCGCTTCGACGGCATCGCCGCGCTCTACGGTGGTGCGCCGGCGTCCGCTCCCGTCCCGGCTTCTGCTCCGGAGGTGCCCGCGGGCACCGCGTCCGCGGCCTCCGGCGAGAACGCAGGGGCCGACGTCGTCCCCGCCCGCCAGCCCATGGACGCCGCGCGCACCGCCGCGATCAGCTTCGACCCCGAGTCCATGCCCGACGAGGCCGCCGCGTCGCCGGTGGCCGAGGCCGCCGCCGCCCGCGCCGAGAAGGTCGCCGCGACGGCTCCGGCCGCACCACGCGACGGTGGGCTCTGGGGCAAGATCAGCCACCTCGCCGAGCGTGCCGCGGGTCACCGCGACCGCGACTCCGACGAGTTCGACGCCGAGCGGCGGGGCGACGCCGAGCGTCGCGGCGCCGACGAGGGCCGTACCGGGGAGCGACCCCGCACGGGCGGCACCGGCGTGACCGGCGTGGTGGACGGCCTCCCGCGCGACGACGAGCCCACCACCTGGCCGTTCCCGCGGCGCTGACCCGCGCCTCCTGACCTCGACGTGGCCGACCTCGACCGGGTGCGGCGCTGGGCCGCCGCGCTCATCGACCTGCACCTCGACCCCGCCGTGTGGACCTTCGGCTTCGACAACGCCAAGACGCGCGCGGGCCTGTGCAACTACACGACCAAGCGCATCACGGTCTCGCGGCACCTCGCCGGCCGCTACGACGACGACGAGATCCACCAGGTGCTGCTCCACGAGGTCGCCCACGCCCTCGCCGGCTCCCGCGCCGGTCACGGTCCCCGGTGGAAGGCCGTCGCCACCGACCTGGGCTACGTCGGCTCGCGCCTGCACGACGGAGCCATCGCCAGCGAGCTCGCCCCGTGGGTCGGGGTCTGTCCGGCGGGGCACGAGCACTTCCGCTACCGCCAACCGGCGCGACCCCTCGCCTGCGGGAAGTGCTCGCGGCGGTACGACCCGGCCCACCTCATCACCTGGACGAAGCGCGCGGTCTGACACCGCGCCTCCCGGGGCGGGTCCGGGCGGAACGAGGGCCGTCTGGAGGCGCGTAACCGGTTAGGGTGGTCAGGTGCAGACCGGACAGTGGCTCAGATCCGACACCGACACCCGGTGGTTCTTCGACTCGGGCGCGCTCAGCCTCGACTTCGCGTACCTCGGCGGGTTCCGTGCCGGGTCGCGGTTCGGCCCGGAGTCGGGCCTCGACCTGCCCGCCGACGGGTCGACCCCCTGGGACGGCCTCCTGCTGCCCGCCGACCTCGACGACTGGATCGGCGAGCGCTTCGACGGCATCGCGGGCTCGGCCGGCGACCGCGAGCTCGCCGACGCCCGGGGCCTGCGCGACGCGGTCGCCCGGCTCGCGGTCGCCGCGGCCGACGGCACCTCGACCGACCCCGACGACGTCGACACCCTCAACCTGTTCGCGGCCCTGCCCGACGTCCCACCGTCGCTCGAGGGCGGACGACGCCAGGCCGGGGCCGGGCGCCTGCGGCTCGGGCAGGCGATGGCGTCGGTCGCACGCGACGCGGTGACCCTCTTCACGGCCGTCGGCTTCGTCGGCGGACCGGACTCGCGCCTCCGTCGGTGCACGAACGAGGCGTGCGGGCTCGTCTTCTTCGACGAGTCGCGCGCGGGCAGCCGCCGCTGGTGCTCGATGCAGCGGTGCGGCAACCGGGCCAAGGTGCGGGCGCACCGGGCCCGGGCCGCCCGCGCCTGAGCAGGGAGCCGCGCAGGCCTTTCGTGCGCTCCGGTCGCCGGGCCGCCCCGCTCGGCCACCGCTTCGGCTTGCCGCCCCGACCTGCCGCCCACGATCGCTCCCTGCCCCTCTCCCCGCCACGAACGGAACAACCCGCCACGCGATTCGGTGGCGGGTTGTCGAGTACGTGGCGGCGTGAGCGTTGCGGCCCCGCCGGGGGCCGCACCGAACACGGAGGCGACGGTCGGTCAGTCGACGACCGAGACGTCCTTCCAGAAGGCGACGTATCCCGAGTAGTCCTTGCCGACGCGGTCGAACGAGGTCGGGATCGGGGTCGGGTAGCTCCAGGCACGGTCCTGCAGCAGGTCGTCGCCCGACGTGACGCTGAAGTACTGCGTGTCGCCCTTCCACGGGCAGTGGTACTGGGTGGGGCTCTCGGTCAGCAGGTCGGAGTTCACGCTCGAGGGCGGGAAGTACCAGTTGCCCTCGATCGAGATCAGCTCGTCCCTCGGGGCCTCGGCGACGACGGTTCCGTCGGTGAGCACTGCCTTCATGGTTCCTCCTGCGGTCGGGGCGACGTTCGGGTCGCTCTGGCCGCAACGCTACGCCGAGGGGGTGAATTCCCCTCGGGAGCCCGACGGGGCCACGACGGCGAGGGCGGCGGAGGACGAGGAGGCGCGGGCCGCGTCGACCACGTCGCCCCGGTCGGTGGCGACCAGCTCGGCCGCCGAGGCCGAGGCCGTCAGCAGGTGCGACGAGGCCCGGGCGAGCGCCCCGGAGGCGGCGCAGGCGACGGCGGCCTCGGGCGACGAGAAGTCGATGCCGACCGCGGCGAGCGCGTCGACCACCGCTCCGGCGGCGAGCTGGTCCTCGACGGCGGGCCGGAACCCGTCCGCGTCGACCGCCCCCGCGGCGACGATCGCCACGAGGGCACGGTCGCCCCGTCGGGCCTGACGCTCGACCACGTGCCGGGCCACCTCGGGCGCCGCCCCGGCGCCGGTGACGACCAGGACGTCGGCCCCGCTCGCGACCTCGGGCAGACCGGCGACGACGCGCACGATCTCGTCCCGCGTCAGCGTGCCGTGCCCGTCGATCACGTCGACGACGACGACGACGTGCGCGCCCGGGACGATGCGGGCGGCTCCGGCCACGCCGTGGTCGAACCTCACCTGGTACTTCTGCTGGCCGTGCGGACTCATCCGACCAGCGTAGGCAGCCGCGCTCGGACGTCGCCCGTGCGTGACGCGACGTGACGTGCGATCAGGCGGCGGGAGTTGGATCGGAGCATGCACGTGCAGCTCAAGCTCCACCTCGCCTGCCCCGTCGATGTCGCGACCGACGCCCTGCGCGACCCTCGGGTCATGGTCGCCGTGACGAAGCCGCTGGTCGTCTACCGGTCCGAGTCACCGTCGGGCTTCCCCGACCGCTGGACCGAGGAGGCGCACCCGGTGTCGGCGAGCATCCTCGGCGTCCTGCCGCTCGGCAGCACGCACGTCGACCTCGACTGGCACGAACGCGACGGTGCGTGGATCCAGCGAGACACCGGACGGGGCACGAGCGGCCAGTTCGCCCGGATGCGCATCAACCACCGGATGGCCGTCGTGCCGGACGGTCCGGGCCACACGCTGCTGCGCGACCGGCTCGAGTTCCACGCCGGGGCGCTGGGCCTCGTGCTCTGGCCCGGGCTCTGGGCGACCTGGCAGTGGCGCGCCCTGCGGATGAAGGCCCTCGCCCCGACCTGGCGCGGGGCGTCGACCCACCCGAAGCACGTCTGACCCGGGCCGCCGTCCGCAGCAGCACTCAGCCGTGGCGGGTCGGCCGTCGCAGGTCGACCGTGCCGGGCTGGCCGTCGCGGGTCAGCCGTGTCGGGGCGGCCGCTCCGTGTCAGCCCCAGAAGCCGGCGTGCACGGCCGAGGCCTCGTCGAACAGGGCCGGCCCCGACACCGACACCGCGCCTCCCCCACGCGCGAAGACCTCGCGGCAGGGCAGGTCGAGCGTCGACTCGCCCTCCTGCTCGGTGACCATGCCGAGCAGCTGCTGCTCGGCGAGCGCGTAGACGACCCGGCCGATGCCGGCCCAGTGGATCGCTCCGGCACACATCGCGCACGGTTCGGTGCTCGTGTAGAGGGTCGCGGCCTTGAGCGTCGACTTGTCGAACCGCTGCGCGACGAGCCGGACGAGGTTCGTCTCGGCGTGGCCCGTCGGGTCGCCCTCGGTGACGACCGTGTTCTCGGCCTCGACCACGTCTCCGTCGGCCGTGAGCACCAGGGAACCGAAGGGATGGTTGCCGTGGTCGCGAGCCTGCTGCGCGACCTCGATCGCGCGGTGCAACCGCGCCAGGTCGGCCGGGGTGACGGTGGGGTCGGGAGTCGTGGTGTCGGTCGTCATGGGGCGAGCGTAGCCAGGGAGCACCGTCCGCCGCGGCCTGGACGGCGAGCTGTGGACGGGCGACCCACCTGTGAGGGAGCCACGGGCGGCGGGGCGACCGCCTGCGTACGGTGGCAGAGGTGACCGACCCGACCCGCGCCTCCTCGTCCACCGGTGAGACCACCGCCGACACCGGCGTCGACGCCTCTGCCGGGGCCGCCGCCGACAGCACCGCCCCGACGCCCGCCCAGGGAGCGCTCGACATCGCCTCGTGGCGGCGGACGATCCACGGGCTCTACCGCGACGTGCGCGAGGCGACCGACCTGGCGGCGGCGCACGACCTGTGGCGACGCACCCGCGACGAGCTGTTCTCGACGCACCCCTCGACCCCGCTGCTGCCCGAGGACCGCCCCGACTTCACCGGCCTGCCGACGAAGCCGTACGACCCGGCCTGGCGCTTCGAGGTGTCGGTCGAGCCGGCCGAACCGCGACGCATGGTGGTCGAGACCGGCACCGACGGCGACGTGCTCTTCGACCTCGTCGGCGTGGCCGACGTGCCCGGCGTCGGCAGCCTCGACGTGTGGAAGCTGACGCAGTACGCCGGCGGCCTGTTCATCCCCGTCAAGGACGCGCTGGCGGGAAAGCCCGGCGGCACCTACGGCGGCGGGCGCTACCTGATCGACTCGGTCAAGGGTGCCGACCTCGGCGCCGGCGGCGAACCCGGCACCATCGTGCTCGACTTCAACTTCGCGTACAACCCCAGCTGCGCCTACGACCCCGCCTGGGCCTGCCCGCTCGCCCAGCCCGGCAACACGGTCGCGGTCGAGATCCCCGTCGGCGAACGGTACGGGCGCGCGCACTGATCGGGGCCCGCAGGCGGACGCGCGCACCGCTCCAGCCCCGCGAGCGGACGCGCGCACCGCTCGAACCCCGCGGGCTGGTCTGCGCCTAGCCCTTCGGCTCGGAGTCGACCTCCACCGCGACGCCGTAGCCGTCACCGCCGTCCGTGCTGATCACCGAGACCGAGTCGTAGACGACGTCGGAGCCCGGGGTCCTGACGTCGCAGTGCACCTCCGCCTGGTCGACGACGGAGACCGCGTCGTCGCCGCAGTCGACGTCGGGGCGGGTGCCGACCTCCTTCTCGAGGGCGTCGGCGACCGTGGTGGCGAAGGTGCTGGACGACACGGTCCGGTCGATCGAGGCCGAGGTGGTGCAGCCTGCCAGGGCCGCCGCCAGGACGGAGGCGGTGATCACGCTCGAGACGACTGTCGATGTGCGCATGGGGGCAGACCTTCCGGACGAGGAGGGGACCGCGGTGCGTGCCCCCGGAGCCGCGGCCCTCGCGCCCCCGACGTGTAGCCAACCACGTCGTCCGGTCGGTAGAACGACAGGTCGATCCTCGTGCGCACGTCGACTAGCGTCGGATCATGACCCCGACGACGACGCCGCCCACCACCCCGTCGAGCCCCTCGAGCCCTGAGGTCGTGACGCAGGCGCTGCTCGACCTCGGCTCGCGACCCGAGCATCCCTTCACCACGAGCATCGAGGGCGGACGCATCGTCTTCACCTGGGTCTACGACAAGGCGTCCGGGCCGTTCGGCAGCCGGGAGCAGTCGTACCGGCTGCGCATCACGCTCATCCCGGAGACCTCCGAGTACAAGAGGTCCGAGATCGGCGTCGAGCGGCAGCGCGGCTCGGTCAGCGGCTCGTACACGTTCAACTCGGCGAAGGTCGTCGGCCCGGTCAAGCGCACCCTCGAAGCCCACGGCTGGCACCGCCGACGCACGGCGCTGGGCAAGGCCATCCGGCGCCTGTTCTCGTAGCGGACGGTCGTCGGAGGTCAGGAGGCGCGGTGGGGGCGAGGCGTCCCGAGGGGCCGACCCGCGCCTCCTCGGCTCGTCCCCGGCGCCGCCACGCGGCGCCCCGCACGGCCGTGCACACCACACCCGTCGCGTTTTCCGGCGCCAGCCGCTAGGCTGGGGTCACTTGCGAGCCGGCCCGATCGGCTCCCTGCGTCGTAGCACGCCCCTCACCGCCTCTCCGTCCTGGCACACACCCAGGCAGACCAGCAGGCGCGCGAAGCTCACTCTGCGGCGAAACGATCGTGCACACCTGCACCGTCGCCACACCTCGAGCCCGGCTACGACAGCCGTCCTCCCGGCACTGCCCCGCCCTCGTGCGAGCACGTCCCCGACGTGCCTCCTCACCAGCAGGCGGCCAGGCAGCCTCGGCCCGGCTCGACACCGATGCCCCGAAAGGTGCACCACATGTCAACGAACACCCTCGACACCGAGAACACCACCGGCGCCACGAGCGTCGACGAGACGGCCGATGCCGTCACCTTCAGCTCGCTGGGCGTGCCCGCCCCGATCGTGAAGTCCCTCGCCGCGGAGGGCAAGACCACCGCGTTCCCGATCCAGGTCGACACGCTGCCCGACACGCTCGGCGGTCGCGACGTCCTCGGCCGCGGCAAGACCGGCTCGGGCAAGACCCTCGCCTTCTCGATCCCCATGGCCGCCCGCCTCGGCGGCAAGCTGGCCGGCGGCAACCGTCGCGCCGGACGCCCCCTCGGCCTCGTCCTCGCCCCCACCCGCGAGCTCGCCACGCAGATCGACGCCGTCCTCGCCCCGCTCGCCGAGGCCTACGGCATGCGCACCACCACGATCTTCGGCGGCGTCTCGCAGAACCGCCAGGTGCAGGCCCTCAAGGCCGGCGTCGACATCATCATCGCCTGCCCCGGCCGCCTCGAAGACCTCATGAAGCAGGGATTCGTCAAGCTCGACGCCATCGAGATCACCGTGCTCGACGAGGCCGACCACATGGCCGACCTGGGCTTCCTGCCCGGCGTCACGCGCATCCTCAAGGCCACCCCGAACGACGGCCAGCGCCTCCTCTTCAGCGCCACCCTCGACAACGGCGTGGACAAGCTGGTCAAGCAGTTCCTCCACAACGAGGTGCTGCACTCGGTCGACGAGGCCAACTCGCCCGTCGCCAAGATGACCCACCACGTCTTCGAGACGCCCGACGTCGACAGCAAGAACGCGCTCATCCAGAAGCTCGCGAGCGGCCAGGGCCGTCGCATCCTCTTCATGCGCACCAAGCACCACGCGAAGAAGCTCGCCAAGAAGCTCACCGAGTCGGGCATCCCCTCGGTCGACCTGCACGGCAACCTGTCGCAGCCGCAGCGCGACCGCAACCTCGCCGCCTTCCAGGACGGTTCGGCCCGCGTGCTCGTCGCCACCGACGTCGCCGCCCGTGGCGTGCACGTCGACGACATCGAGCTGGTCATCCACGTCGACCCGCCGACCGAGCACAAGGCGTACCTGCACCGCTCGGGCCGCACCGCCCGCGCCGGAGCCGAGGGCGACGTCGTCACCCTCGTCATCCCCAGCCAGAAGCGCGACGTCGCCCAGCTGATGAAGAAGGCGGACATCCGCCCGACCATCACCGCCGTGACGCCGAACTCGCCCGAGGTCGACGCCCTCGTCGGCCAGGTCGCCGCCTACGTCAAGCCCTCGCCCAAGGCTGCCGTCCAGCAGCAGCAAGGTGGCGGCGGACGCTCACAGGGCGCGAACGCCCAGCGCAAGCGCGCCGCCCGTCAGGACTCGCAGGGCAACCCCATCGCCCGCCAGGACCGTTCGGGTCGCCCCAGCCAAGGAGGCGCGGGTCGCGGTTCCGACGCCGGTCGCGCCGGTGCCGGTGCCGGTCGTTCGGGTGGCTCGCGTGACGGCGGCCGCCAGGGTGGCCGCGACGGCGCCCGCCGCGACGCCGCTCCCCGCGGTGGCGCCTCGACCTTCTACTCGACCGAGTCGGGCCGCGGTTCGTCCACGCCCGTCCGCGACGACGCCCGTGGCACCCGCGACGGTGCTCGCGACGAGACCCGTGGCACCCGCCAGACCGGTCGCCGCGTCCAGAGCAGCGGCACCCAGAGCGACGGCGGCCAGAGCCGCACCAACGCCGTCCGCAACGACCAGGCCGAGTTCGCCGCGTCGCTCGGCGGCTCGCGCGAGGGCGGCCAGCGTGACGGCGGCCAGCGCAGCGGCGGACGACGCGCCTCGTCCGAGGGCGGCCGTCCCGGCTCGCTCAAGGTCGGCGGCCTCGTCGGCGGCAAGGCCCGCACCGGCGGCGGCCAGCGCAGCGGTCGCTGACTCGACCCGCTGCCACACCCCCGAACCGGCGTGACACCCTCTGATCCGAGGGTGTCACGCCGGTTCGGGGGTGTTGCGCTGCCAGCCCCCTCAGCGCACCCCGGCGCGCGCGAGGGCCCGCACCATGGGCTCGGCGCGCAGGGCGTCGCCCCAGGTCCATCGGACGACCGTGCGCACGCCGGGCAGCGCTCGCAGATCGTCCTCGCGCCGCTTCTCGTCGATCACGACCTGCTCGGGGCTGCGCCCGGCCCGCATCCGTTCGTCGCGGTACTTCACCTCGCCGTCGAACTCGCCGATGATGCCGAACTGCGGCCACCAGAAGTCCACGAAGCCGATCAGGGGGCCCGTCACCGGGAACCGGGCCTGCAACACGGGCCCCGTGAGCCCGGCGGCCCTCATGCCCGCCCGGCTCAACGACTCACCCGGCGACTCGGACCGCCCATCGGCGAAGGCGACGGCGACCGCCGCCCGTCGACGCCCGGGCACCCCGGGCCGTGCGGCCAGGGCGGCCTCGAGCGCGGACCGGTCGTACGCGCCCGCGTGCAGCCCGTGGTCGAGCACGACGGTCGCCCCGCGCAGGTCGCGCCGGCGCACGCTGTCGACGGCCGCTCGGGCGGCACCCACCACGGGCAGCCCGTCGACCGTGTCGATCTCGCCGTCGCCGAGGGGCGCCGCGTGCTGGTGGACGGACCCGGTCACCTTGTCACGAGCGCGCTGACGTGCCACGACGTGCACCCTTCGAGGCCACTCGCCCAGCAGCGGAAACCCCCGAACGGCGAGGGCGGACTCGTGGGAGACGACGGCGTCCGGTCCGAGCCGGGGCAGCACCGCGTGCACGCGGGCGGTGTGCTGCGACGCCGGGCCGAGCGACCGCCAGTCGTCCGTCCGGACGTACACGCCGGCGGCGAGCCTCACCGCGAGGCCACGTCGCGCGTCCCGCTCGATGAAGGAGGCATCCACGCCGTCGTCGACGAGCCGGGAACGACGGATGAGCAGGCCTGACGTGTCGCGCATCGGTCCAGCGTGGCCGAGCGCCGTCAGGGACGGGGCCCGCGCCTCCTCGCCTGTGGAGAGGCGCCAGGCGACACCCCCGAACCGGCGAGACACCCCGAGATCCGAGGGTGTCACGCCGCATCGGGGGTGTTGCGAGCGGCGCTAGTGCAGGGCGCCGACGGAGGCGAGGGCGCTGCGCAGCAGGGTGCCGCGCCCGCCCTCCATCTCGGCGGCGACCTCGTCGGAGGCGGCCTGGTGCGGCGTCAGCCAGGTGAGCTCGAGGGCGTCCTGCCGCGGGTCGCACGTGCCCGTGACGGGCACCACGTACGCGAGCGACACCGCGTGCTGACGAGGGTCGGTGTAGACCGACGAACCGGGCAGCGGGAAGTACTCGGCGACCTGGAACGGCACCGGAGACGGTGGCAGCTGGGGGAAGGCCATCGGCCCGAGGTCTTTCTCGAGGTGGCGGAACAGCGCGGTGCGCAGGCTCTCGCCGTACATCACCCGGCCCGACACGAGCATGCGCGAGATCGACCCCTCGTCGGAGGCGCGGAGCAGCACCCCGACCTCGGTCACGACCCCCAGGCCGTCGGTCCGCACGGGCACGGCCTCGACGTAGAGGATCGGCAGGTGCTGACGCGCCTGGAAGAGCTCGTCCTCCGAGAGCCAGCCGGGATTGGGGTCGGGGTCGGGTGTCCGCACGGAGCTCATGGGCCATTCTTACCGGCTCGGGGGCCCGATCGCGTGACGTGACGCTACGGGCGAACAGCACCGGCCCCGATGTCGGCGCCCGTCGCTAGGCTCGGCCCATGGTGCAGATCGACCCGTCCCTCGTCCAGTGGTCCGCCGTCGAGGCCGAGCGTGACGGGCGTCCCCTGCTCGTGTTGCTGCACGGCGTGGGCTCGCACGAGGGCGACCTGATCGCGCTCGCCCCCTACCTGCCGCAGCAGTTCGTGGTCGCGTCGCTGCGGGCACCACTGCCCCACGGCGACGGGTTCTCGTGGTACCCGCTGTCGACTCCCGGTGCGCCCGACCCGGGCGCCGTCGACGACGCGGCCGAGGCCGTGCTCGCCTGGCTCGACTCGCTCGGGGCGCACCATCCGTCCGTCAGCCTGCTCGGGTTCTCGCAGGGCGGGTCGCTCTCGCTGCAGCTGCTCCGTCACGCGCCCGAGCGGTTCGCGTTCGCGGCCGTGCTCGCCGGGTTCGTGGTCCCCGCCGCGGGCGACGACGCCACGCTCGAGCGCGCGGCCGCACGCGACGACGCCGTCACGGCCGCCCGCCCCGCCGTCTTCTACGGTCGCGGCGACGTCGACCAGGTCATCCCCGCCGACGCCGTCGAGCGCACGTCCGCCTGGCTCGAGACGCACGCCGACGCCGAGCAGACCGTCTACCCCGGGCTGGCCCACGGCATCTCGCAAGAAGAACTCGACGACCTCAACGCGTTCATCGGTCGCGTCACCGCCGCGCCGGTGGTCGACGGCGGTGCCTCCGTGGTGGCCGGCGAGGCCGCCTCCGCCGACTGACCACCGGGCCCCACCCGGCCCCGCACCACCCGACGAACGAAGGAGGCGCGCGATGGCGACGCTCTCGGTGTCCGGTTCCGCCACCCACCGCCACCGTGCCGAGCGCGGCGTCGTCCACCTCGCCGTGGGCTTCGACGGCGACGACCGCGAGGAGGTCGTCCGCGACACCGCCGCGGTGCACTCCCGCCTCACCGAACAGGCCACTGCCTGGCGCCGCCAGGAGGCCGCCACCTGGTGGAGCGCACAGAGCGTCACGGTCGCGGTCGAGACCGAGGCGACGACCGACCGGGGCGACGGGGCCGACGCGACCCGCGCCTCCTCGGTGGTGCGGTTCCGCACCCGGGCCGCCGTCGACGTGCGGTTCAGCGACTTCGACGCGTTGGCGTCGTGGGTGGGCGACGTCGCCGTCGAACCGGGCGTCACCGTCGAGTGGATCGAGTGGTCGCTCAGCCACGACCGCCGGCCCGAGGTCGAGAAGGCCGTGCGGGTCGCCGCGATCGCCGACGCGGTCACCCGGGCCGGCGACTACGCCGAGGCGCTCGGGCTCGGTCGGCCGACGCTGCAGTCGGTCTTCGAGCCGGGGTTGCGGCCCGGCGCTCCCGGTGGAGGCAGCCCGTTCGGCCTGGCCCGTGCCGTCGCGACGTTCTCGTCGGGCGGCCCCGTGGCGTTCGACCTGCACCCGGACGACATCGAGGTCACCGCCGAGGTCAGCGCCGACTTCGTCGCCTGACCCGTCTCCGGGCCCGACCGACCGGCAGGCCCGCCTCCCGCCTCACAGCAGCCGGTGCCACACCCCCTCGACGCCGATCGGCACGAACCCGACGGCCTCGTTGACCGCGAGCATGGGCCGGTTCTCCTCGGCGTTGAAGGTCAGCACGGACGGGCGTCCCGGCTTCTCCGCGATCAGTCGGTCGAGGTTGGCGACCTTGACGAGCCAGCCCAGCCGGTGCCCGCGGTGCTCACGCCGCACGAGGGTCATCTGCTGCATCGCGGGCCGCGACGCGTCGTCGGGAACCGCGAGGTCGGAGCACGCGACGAGTCGGCCGGTCGGCACGTGCTCGGCCGCCGCGGTCAGCGAGGCCCGCCCGCTCGCGGCGCGTCGCTGCTCGGCCTCGACCAGGCGGTCGACGGTCCAGACGTCCTCGGGCTCCGGCACGTCACCCATCGGTGCGTCGGTGCTCAACGCGGTCGCCATCGCCGCGACGTCGGACCGCCAGCGCGGAGGCGTGGGGCCGGACCAGGTGTGGACGCGGTACTCGTCCCCCGCCGCGGCGAGCGCCTCGGAGCGGATCGCGGCCAGCGCCTCCTCGTCGACCGGCAGGGGCAGGCGGCTGATGCGCTCGACCTGGCCGAGCGCATAGCCGCGCGAGAGCGCGAACCGGACCTCCGAGGAGGCGCGGGGCACCCATCCGTGACCGGTCGAGGCCTCGAGGCGGTCGCCCGGGGCGGGGCGCGAGCCCTGGCCGGACGCGACGAAGGAGATCGCGTCGGTCCTGCCCGCCGCGCGGGCGACGGCCTCGACGTGGTCGAGCAGGGCCGTGCCGAGCCCCCGGCGGCGGTGCTCGGGGGCGACGGCGACCCAGAGCCAGCAGGTCGTGACGGTCGGGTCGGCGAGCGTCTCGTAGGTGGCCTGGCCGACGATGCGACCACCGGACCGCACCACGAACAGCCGCCGCGGCGTGAACCGGTCGTGCCACTGCGGCAGCTGTTCGGCCGGGCCGAAGTCGAGGTCGCCGAAGCCGAGCACCTCGGCCTGGACGGCGTTCTCGAGGCCGATGGCCTCGACGTAGGCGGCGACGCGTGCGGCGTGGTCAGCGCGGTCGGCGCGGTGGGCATCGGCGTCGTGGCCGGCATCGGCGTCGGCTCCGGCGTCGGAACGGGGCTCGAGGGTGTCGGGCACGACGATCTCGTCGATCACGATGTCGGTCACGGGGGCTCCGGGGTCGAGGCGGGGACGTGGTCCGCCGCCCGGCAGGGCAGCCGACCAGGGTAGCGCCGTCCTCGGCCTCCGCGCCAGGGGGGAGACGGCTCGACCCGCGGCGCGTAGAACGGGGCGATGAGCGATCCCTTCGACCTCGGACGGTACGTCGACGCGCAGGACGCCGGCGGCACCCACGACCAGGCCCTGGCCGAGCTGCGCCGCGGGCGGAAGACCTCGCACTGGATGTGGTTCGTCTTCCCGCAGATCGCCGGCCTCGGCCGCAGCGGCATGGACCGCACCTACGCGATCCGATCGCTCGACGAGGCGCGGGCCTACCTCGCCCATCCCCTGCTCGGCCCGCGCCTGCGCGAGGCGGCGGGCGTCGCGGCCCGGGCGGACGCCGCGAGCGCCGGCGAGCTGATGGGCGGGATCGACGCCCTCAAGCTGCGCTCGTCGATGACCCTGTTCGCGCGGGCCGACCCGGCCGAACCCGAGTTCCGGGCCGTGCTCGATCGATGGTTCGACGGCGTCGAGGACGACCTGACCGTCGCCCGCCTCTGAGCCCGTCCGCGACCGTCCGTCGGCGACGGTTCCTCCCCGGACGAGGAGGCGCGGGTCGTCGCCCCCAGGCGCCGCGCCTCCCCTGCCGGTGTCGGCTCCCCCGGCTACGCTCGTCCGCATGCGCCAGCTCTACCCCGAGATCGAACCCCACGACTCCGGCCTGCTCGACGTCGGCGACGGCCAGCAGGTCTGGTGGGAAGAATGCGGCGACCCCGACGGCAAGCCGGTGGTCTTCCTGCACGGCGGGCCCGGCAGTGGGTCGTCATCCGCGCACCGCCGCCTGTTCGACCCCGACCGGTACCGCATCGTGCTGCTCGACCAACGCGGGGCGGGTCGCAGCACGCCCCACGCCGGCACGTTCGGCACCGACCTCTCGACGAACACGACCCGCCACCTCGTGGCCGACCTCGAGACCCTGCGCGAGCACCTGGGCATCGACCGCTGGCAGGTGTTCGGCGGCTCGTGGGGCTCGACCCTCGCGCTCGCCTACGCCGAGACCCACCCCGACTGCGTCACCGAGCTCGTGCTGCGCGGCATCTTCACCCTGCGCCAGAGCGAGCTCGACTGGTTCTACGAGGGCCCGGCGTCGAACGTCCTGCCCGACCGGTGGCAGGGTTACCTCGCCCCGGTGCCCCCCGACGAGCGGCGCCCCGGCGGGCTGATCGAGGCCTATGCGCGACTCCTCGCCGATCCCGACCCTGCCGTCCACGGGCCCGCCGCCGTGGCCTGGTCGTCGTGGGAGGCCTCGGCGATCACCCTGCTGCCCCGCCCCGACCTGGTCGAGCGGTACTCCGACCCGGCGTTCGCACTGGCCTTCGCCCGCATCGAGAACCACTACTTCGTCCATCGCGGCTTCCTCGACGAGGGCCAGCTGATCCGCGACGCACACCTCGTCTCGCACATCCCGACGGTGATCGTGCAGGGCCGCTACGACCTGTGCACACCGGCGACGACGGCCTTCGACCTGCACGCCGCCCTGCCCGACGCCGAGTTCGTCCTGGTCGACGACGCCGGCCACGCGTTCGACGAGCCGGGCATCCTCGACGCGCTCATCACGGCGACCGATCGCTTCGCGTCCGAGTCGACGCCCTCGCGTGACGAGGCGAGCCGGTGACCGTCGTCCTCGCCGGCTGCGGCGACCTCGGCACCGAGGCCGCCCTGCGGTTCGTCGCCCTCGGGCAGCGCGTCCTCGGCCTCCGTCGCTCGGCGGGCAAGCTGCCGACCTCGATCGAGGGAGTCTCGATCGACCTGAGCAACACCCGCCCCACGCTCCCCGCCGACACCGAGATCGTCGTCGTCGCCCTCTCGGCCGGGTCCCGCGACGTCGACACCTACCGGGCGTCCTACGTCGACGGCCTGAGGAACGTCCTCGACGCACTCGACGAGGCCGGGGCGGTCGACGCCCAGGTGCTGTTCGTCTCGTCGACCGCCGTGTACGACGTCGACGACGGCAGCGTCGTCGACGAGACCACCCCGGCGACCGGGGCCTCCCCCACGGCCGAGGTCATCCTCGAGGCCGAGGCCCTGCTGCACGCGCGTCGTCCCGACGGCATCGTCCTGCGCCTCGGCGGCATCTACGGCCCGGGCCGGGAGCGGCTCATCACCCAGGTGCGCGACGGTGACGCGCGACTGGCCGAGCCGGCCGGCAGCTCCCCCCACACGAACCGCGTCCACCGTGACGACGCGGCGGCCGCGATCGTGCACCTCACCACCACCTCGGCGCCGACCGACGTCCTGTACGTGGGGGTCGACGACGAGCCGGCGAGGCTCGACGACGTGCTGGCGTTCGTGGCCGACGAACTGGGGTCGCCCGTGCCGCCGAGCGCGCCTCCTCGGGGTCGTCAGGCGGGCGGCGACAAGCGGTTGTCGAACGCACGACTACGCGGCACGGGATTCACCTTCGAGTACCCGACCTTCCGCGAGGGGTACCGGGCCGTGATCGCGGGCGAGGGCGTGCGGCACCCCTGAGCCGGGCCCAGCCCGGCTCGGGCCAGGCGATGCGGGCCTGTCGGACCTGCCCCGCAGGTGCGGGCCGGGTAGACCCACACCCGCCGGTGCGGACTGGGCGGACCCACGCCCGCCGGTCCGAATTGGGGGGTCACCTCGCCCGCCTCGCCCGCGCCGCCCGCCTCGCGCGCGAGGACGCCGCCTAGCGAACGGGGCACCGCGTGGCGTCGCGGGGCCCCGTCCACTCGACGGCGTCCTCGAGGGCGGACGGTGATCAGTGGATCGGCGTGCCACCCGTGACGGCGATGGTCTCGCCGCTGATGTAGCTCGACTCCTGGCTCGCCAGGAAGACGAACGACGGGGCGAGCTCGACGGCCTGGCCCGGGCGGCCGTAGGCGGCCTCCGAGCCGAAGCTCTCGATCTTCTCGTTCGGCACGAAGGCGGGCTGCAGCGGCGTCCAGACGGGGCCGGGCGCGACGCCGTTGACGCGGATGCCGCGTTCGGCCAGCTGCTGGGCCATGGCGCGGGTCCAGTTGGCGATGCCGGCCTTCGACACGGCGTACTCGGCGAGGTCGGGCGAGGGCTGGAAGCCCTGGATCGACGAGGTCGTGATGATCGAGGCCCCTGGCTTCAGGTGCGTCGAGGCGGCCTTGGTCAACCAGAACAGCGGGTAGATGTTGGCCTTGAGGACGTGGTCGAGCGTCTCGGTCTCGAAGTCGTCGATGCTGCTGACGGTCGGCATGACGCCGGCGATGATCGCCAGGATGTCGAGGCCGCCGAGCTCGGCGACCGTCTTCTCGACGACGTCGACGTTGGTCTGCTCGACCTGCAGGTCGCCGGGCAACAGCACGGCGGTGCGACCGGCCTCGCGGACGAGTGCGGCGACCTCCTCGGCCTGGGACTGCTCCTCGGCGAGGTAGCTCAGCGCGACGTCGGCACCCTCGCGGGCGAAGGCGATGGCCGTCGCGCGGCCGATGCCGCTGTCGGCACCGGTGACGAGGGCCTTGCGACCGGCGAGGCGACCGCTGCCGACGTAGCTGGTCTCGCCGTGGTCGGGCTCGGGCTTCATGGCGTGGACGTCGCCGGGAGCGCTCTGCTGCTGGTGCTCGAACGGAGGCTGGGGGTACTGGGTGACGGGGTTCTGCGGGGTGTACATGTTGTCTGCCATGCCCCCGGTGTACGCGGCGGAGCGAGCGTGCCGGCCCAGCTTGTACCCCGGTCGGGGGTGACGTCGGCGGCGCGGAGCGACGACAGGAACCGAGGAGGCGCGGCACCACCCCCGGGGAAAGATACGGTGGTCGCGTGCCCCTGCTGCCACTGCCTTCCGAGACTCCCCGTCAGGTCCTGCCCGCCTGGGTGCTGCGCGCCGACCGTCGGGCCGCGAAACGCATCAACTCGGTCCGAGGAGTGCCGGTCGTCGACCGCAACCTCAGCCGCCTCAGCCACTTCGCCGACCACGGACTGTTGTGGGCCGCGGTCGCCGCAGGACTCGCCCTCGTCGGCCAGCGTCGTGCCGCGGTGCGGGGCACCCTGTCGCTCGGTTTCGCCAGTGCCATGGCGAACATCGTCGGCAAGCGCATCTTCGGCGGCAACCGGCCCCTGATCGACGACGTCCCGATCGAGCGACGTCTGCGCAGCCAGCCGCTGTCCGCGTCGTTCCCGTCCGGCCACGCGGCCTGTGCCGCCGGGTTCGTGACGGGCGTCGCGATCGAGTCGCCGGGAGCCGCGGCAGCCCTGTTGCCGCTGGCCGGTGCGGTCTCGTGGTCGCGCCTCCACGTGGGGGCGCACTGGACGTCCGACGTCGTCGGCGGGCTGCTCATCGGGTCGGGCGTCGCACTGCTGGGCCGACTCGTGTCGGCACCGCGCGGGCGCTGACCCCGGGCCGGCCCGCCGGCACCCGGTCTACCAGCGGGGGTGGACGGCCTCGCGGAAGTACTGGTCGTAGATGCGGACGACCTCGCTGTCGAGCCCGTCGTCGAGCTCGCCGACGCTGCCGGCCGCGGCGTTCGCCGTGGCCTGCGCGACGTTGCGCGCTCCGGGGATGACCGTGCTGACGCCCGGCTGCTCGACGATCCAGGCGAGGGCGGCCTGCGGCACGGTGACGCCGTCGGGGACGGCCGCGGCGAACTCCTGCGCGGCGGCGACGCCCTGCTCGAAGTCGACACCGCTGAAGGTCTCGCCCTGGTCGAAGGCCTCGCCGTGACGGTTGTACGTGCGGTGGTCGTTCTCGGCGAACGTCGTCTCGGTCGTGTACTTGCCCGACAACAGTCCGCTGGCGAGGGGGACGCGCGCGATGATGCCGACGCCGGCCCGTCGTGCGGCCGGCAGCACCTCGTCGAGGGGCTTGAGACGGAACGCGTTGAAGATGATCTGCACGGTCGCGAGGTTCGGTCGGGCGATGGCGGTGAGGGCCTGGGCGGTCTCTTCGACGCTGACGCCGTAGGCACGGATCGCACCGTTCTCGACCAGCTCGTCGAGGGCGTCGTAGACCGCATCGCTCTCGAAGACGGGGGTGGGCGGGCAGTGCAGCTGCACCAGGTCGAGCGTGTCGACGCCGAGGTTGCGACGCGAACGGTCGGTCCAGGCCACGAAGTTGTCGCGGACGTAGTTCGACGGCACCTGGTCGAGCCGACGGCCCATCTTCGTCGCGACAGTGAGGGGCACGTCGGGGTTCGACGCACGGAAGCGCCCGATGATCTGCTCGCTGCGCCCGTCGCCGTACACGTCGGCGGTGTCGAAGAAGGTCACCCCGGACTCGACGGAGGCGCCCAGCACGTCGAGCGCGTCGCTCTCGCTGACGTCGCCCCAGTCGGCACCGAGCTGCCAGGTGCCGAGACCGATGACCGAGACGGGACGGTCGGCGAGGAAGGGTGAACGGGTTCCGAGGGTGCGGCTCTGCATGCCGTCGAGCCTAGCCACGCCGCACGTCGACCCGCCCAGACTGCGAGGGCTCAGCGGCGCGACGCGTTCACGCTGCGGACCAGCGCGTAGGCGACGACGACCGAGACGAACGCCGCGAAGAGGAACGCCGCCCCGAACCCGGCCTGCCCCTGCAGGAGCCGGACGAGCCCGACGATCGCGAGAGCAGCGGCCAGCATGCCGAACACGCGCGCGACGACCGACTTCACGCGGCGTGCGGCCCCGGCCCGACGGCCGCCTCGTCGACGCGACGACACGGTCACCCGAGGCGACGAGCCGAGGCGACCGCCGCCTCCTTCGCCTCTCGCAGTTCGCGCGTCGCTCGCTCGCGGGCGGCCTCGGGCATCGGCAGCCGGTCGCTGAGCGTGAGGTTCGTCGCGATCGTCTCGACCCGCATGCCGAGCGTCGCCCCCAGGACGATCTCGAGGACCGGGGTGGCGTGGTCCCAGCCGGCCGTGGGCGTGCCGTCGTCGTAGGCGCCGCCGCGGCTGGTCACCACGACCGCGGGTCGTCCGAGCATCGGCTGCTGGTCGTCGCCGTCGAAGGGCGCGGTGACGCCGGGCAGGTGGACGTTGTCGACCCAGGCCTTGAGCGTCGAGGGCAGCGAGTAGTTGTAGAGCGGGGCACCGATCAGGACGACGTCGGCGGCGACGAGCTCGGCGATCAGGGCCTGCTGCAGAGCCTCGTGGGCGGGATCGGGGGCGTCGCCCGGCTGCCGGAGCCGCGGCGGCCAGTGCAACGAGCTGTCGCTCAGGTGAGGCAGCGGGTCGACGTGCAAGTCGCGCCGGGTGACCGTGTGGTCGGCGCCGAGGTCGCGCCAGGCGTCGGCGAACGCCGCGGTGATCGCACGGGAGCGGCTCGTCGTGAGGTCGGCGGACGAGTCGAGGTGGAGCAGGTTCGGCATGCGCCCACCGTAGCCGGGGCGACCGACACGGTCGGCGAGGTTGCACACCGGGTGGAGACACCATAATCTCGTGTCAGCGAATTATGACTTGAGGTGATAAGTCATAAAAGTACGCGCCCGGATTCTGACTTGTGAGGTGCCGTGACCGCCGCCTGGCCGCCGCTCGACCACGAAGAGGTCGCATGGATGCCGTCCGGTCGCCCGACGGCCGGATTTCGTGCCGAGCCGTTCGGGTCGACCGTGTTCCGCGCGGCGGTGCCGCCCCTCATCGGCGCACTCGACCCCGCTCCGTCGCCCGAGGTCCGCGCTCTGGCCGAGGACGCCTCTCTCGAACTGACTCGCTTCGATGCCACCCTCGGCGGCGAAGTGGCGGCCTTCGCCCCGCTCCTGCTCCGCAGCGAGGCCCTCGCCTCGTCGCGCATCGAGAACCTGACCGCCAACGCCCGATCCGTGTTCTCGGCCGAGCTCGGGGATGAACGCAAGCGCAACGCGACCCTGATCGCGGCGAACACACGCGCCATGTCGGCCGCGATCGACCTGGCGGACGAACTGACCAGGGCGTCCGTCCTCACGATGCACGCCACGCTGATGGCTGCGGACCCACGACACACTCCGGGCGCCCTCCGGAACGAGCAGGTCTGGATCGGTCGGAGCAGTGCCAGCCCCCTCGGTGCCGAGTTCGTCGCCCCGGTCAGCGCGCGGGTCCCCGGACTCCTCGACGACTGCCTGGAATTCGCACGACGCGACGACCTGCCCGTCCTCGTCCAGGCGGCCGTGACGCACGCCCAGTTCGAGACGATCCATCCGTTCACCGACGGAAACGGTCGGACGGGGCGCTCCCTCACCCAGGCGATGCTGCGGTCCAAGGGGGTCACGCGGTCCGTGACGGTGCCGGTCTCGGCAGGCCTGCTGACCGACGTCGATGCCTACCACCGAGCCTTGACGGCGTACCGGGCAGGTGAACTCGACCCCATCGTGCGATTGACGGCCGAGGCGTCCCTCCGGGCAGTCGCGAACGCCCGGACGCTCGTCGACGAGCTCCACGACGTCCGGGCATCCTGGTCGACCCGCGTCACCGCGCGGAGCGACTCGTCGGTCTGGCGCCTGCTCGACCTGCTCGTCCACCAACCCGTCCTCGACGCCACGACGGCCGCCTCCCGGCTCTCGCTCGCCCCGAGCAACGTCTACCCCCTGCTCCGACGGCTGGTCGAATCGGGAGTGCTGAAGGAGAAGGCCGAGTACAAGATGGGCACCATCTGGCGCGCGGACGATGTCCTCGAGGCGTTGGACGCGTTCGCGGCACGCTCGGGACGCCGAGGCGAGGCCACCGTGCTGAGCTGAGCCCCTCGGCGGAATGTCGGTGGTGCAGAGCAGGATGGCAACGATGACCGACGTGCTCGACCGCTTCTCCCCCGCGACCCGTGAGTGGTTCCGGGGGGCGTTCGCCGCGCCGACCCGGGCTCAAGAAGGCGCCTGGACGGCCATCAGCCAGGGCGACCACGCCCTCGTCATCGCGCCGACCGGTTCGGGCAAGACGCTCGCGTCGTTCCTCTGGTCGATCGACTCGTTGGCCTCGTCACCCCCGCCCGACGAGAAGCTGCACCGCACCCGGGTCCTCTACATCTCGCCGCTCAAGGCGCTCGGCGTCGACGTCGAACGCAACCTCCGTTCACCGCTCGTGGGCATCACCCAGACCGCGAGACGCCTGGGCACCGAGGCTCCCGACATCACGGTGGGCGTGCGCTCCGGCGACACGAGCTCGAGCGACCGCGGCCGTCTCGCCCGCACGCCGACCGACATCCTCATCACGACGCCCGAGTCGCTCTACCTCATGCTCACGTCGCAGGCGCGCGAGACCCTCAAGGGCGTGCAGACGGTCATCATCGACGAGGTCCACGCCGTCGCCTCGACGAAGCGCGGTGCCCACCTGGCCCTCTCGCTCGAACGCCTCGACGCCCTGCTCGAGAAACCCGCCCAGCGCATCGGGCTCAGCGCGACCGTCCGGCCGCCCGAAGAGGTCGCGCGGTTCCTCGCCGGCCCGGCACCGGTCACCATCGTCAACCCCCGCGCCGACAAGAAGTTCGACCTGCGGGTCGTCGTCCCGGTCGACGACATGACCGAGC
Organism: Frigoribacterium sp. PhB118; assembly: GCF_003751725.1. Classification (NCBI taxonomy): domain Bacteria; kingdom Bacillati; phylum Actinomycetota; class Actinomycetes; order Micrococcales; family Microbacteriaceae; genus Frigoribacterium; species Frigoribacterium sp. PhB118. The sequence goes on from NZ_RKID01000003.1 coordinate 299,659, forward strand.
TCGGCACCGCCGCCCCGCTCGAGGGCTCGGCCGCCGGCGCCGCGCCGCAGGGCTCCATCTGGCCCCACGTCGAAGAGGGCATCGTCGACCTGATCGCCGCGCACCGCTCGACCATCGTCTTCTCGAACTCACGCCGCCTGGCCGAACGCCTCACGGCCCGCCTCAACGACATCTGGATCGAACGCCAGGGCGGCGACCTCGAAGCCGCCGAGCGTGCCACCGAGGAGGCGCGGGGCCAGCTGGTCACCGCCGGCCCGGTCGGCGACGACGCGGCCGCCGACGCCGTCGACCCCTTCGCCCCGGCACCCGCCGCGCAGCGCAACCCGGCCGTCGGCGGCGGGGCGCCGGCCCAGCTCATGGGCGGTTCGGGGCAGACCGCCGGCAGCGATCCCTTGCTCGCCCGGGCCCACCACGGCTCGGTGTCGAAAGACCAACGCGCCCTCATCGAGGACGACCTCAAGAGCGGCCGACTGCGCTGCGTCGTCGCCACGAGCTCGCTCGAGCTCGGCATCGACATGGGTGCGGTCGACCTGGTCATCCAGGTCGAGTCGCCGCCGTCGGTCGCCAGCGGCTTGCAACGCGTCGGCCGCGCCGGGCACCAGGTCGGCGAGACCTCCCGCGGCGTCCTGTTCCCCAAGCACCGGGCCGACCTGATCCACTCCGCCGTCGCAGCCGAGCGCATGGTCGCCGGGCTCATCGAAGAGCTGCGCGTGCCGACCAACCCCCTCGACGTTCTGGCCCAGCAGACCGTCGCGGCCGTCGCCCTCGACGAACTCGACGCCGACGCCTGGTTCGACACCGTGCGTCGCAGCGCCCCGTTCGCCACCCTGCCGCGCTCCGCCTTCGACGCCACCCTCGACCTGCTCAGCGGCAAGTACCCCTCCGACGAGTTCGCCGAGCTGCGACCTCGCATCGTCTGGGACCGCGTGCACGGCACCCTGACCGGTCGCCCCGGGGCCCAACGCCTCGCGGTGACGAGCGGGGGCACCATCCCCGACCGGGGTCTGTTCGGTGTCTTCATGGTCGGCGAGAAGGCCGCCCGCGTCGGCGAACTCGACGAAGAGATGGTCTACGAGTCCCGGGTCGGCGACGTGTTCGCCCTCGGGGCCACGAGCTGGCGCATCGAGGACATCACGCACGACCGCGTGCTCGTCTCGCCCGCCTACGGCCAGCCCGGTCGCGTCCCCTTCTGGAAGGGCGACGGCATCGGCCGCCCGGCCGAGCTCGGCAAGGCCATCGGCGGCTACGTCCGCGAGCTGTCGAACTCGAGCGAGGCCGACGCCACCACGCGCGTCGCCGCCGGTGGGCTCGACGAGCGCGCGGCACGCAACCTCATCGCGTTCCTCGGCGAGCAGAAGGCCGCCACGTCGTACGTGCCGACCGACACCACCCTCGTGGTCGAGCGCTTCCGCGACGAGCTCGGCGACTGGCGCCTCATCCTGCACTCCCCCTACGGCATGCAGGTGCACGCGCCGTGGGCACTGGCGGTCTCGGCCCGCATCCGCGACCAGCTCGGGGTCGACGGCGGGGCCATGGCTGCCGACGACGGCATCGTCGTGCGCATCCCCGACACCGATGCCGAGCCTCCCGGGGCCGAGCTGTTCTCGTTCGAGCTCGACGACCTCGACGAGATCGTCACCGAAGAGGTCGGCGGCTCCGCCCTGTTCTCGTCACGCTTCCGCGAGTGCGCCGCCCGGGCCCTGCTGCTGCCCCGGTACAACCCCGGCAAGCGGTCGCCGCTCTGGCAGCAGCGTCAGCGCTCGTCGCAGCTGCTCGACGTCGCCCGCAAGTACCCGCAGTTCCCGATCGTGCTCGAGGCCGTGCGCGAGGTGCTGCAGGACGTGTACGACCTGCCGGCCCTGATGAGCCTCACCCGCGACCTCGCCAGCCGCACCGTGCGCATCGTCGAGACCGAGACCGAGGTGCCCTCGCCCTTCGCCCGGTCGCTGCTCTTCGGCTACGTCGCGGCCTTCATGTACGAAGGCGACTCGCCGCTCGCCGAGCGTCGTGCGGCCGCCCTGTCGCTCGACTCGAGCCTGTTGCAAGAGCTGCTCGGCCGGGCCGAGCTGCGCGAGCTGCTCGACGCCGACGTCATCGACCAGCACGAGCTCGAACTGCAGCGCCTCGCCCCCGACCGCCGGGCCCGCGACATCGAGGGCGTCGTCGACCTGTTGCGTCTGCTCGGCCCGCTGACCACCGACGAGATCATCGACCGCAGCTGGCTCGCGGCGACCCTCGTCGCCGGTGACGTGGCCGCCCGCGACGACGCCCACCGCGCGCTCGAGACCGCCCTGACCGACCTCGCCTGGTCGAACCGCGTCCTGCGCTTCACCCACGCCGGCACGGTGCGCTGGGCCGGCATCGAGGACGCCTCGCGCCTCCGCGACGCCCTCGGCGTCGCCCTGCCGATCGGCGTGCCGACCGCCTTCGTCGAACCGGTCGACGACCCGCTGGGCGACCTCATCGGCCGGTTCGCCCGCACCCACGGCCCCTTCACTCCCGCCATGGTGGCCGACCGTCTCGGCCTCGGCACCGCCGTCGTGATGGACACCCTGCGGAAGCTCGCCACCCAGCGTCGCGTCGTCGAGGGCGAGTTCCGCCCCCGACAGCAAGGCAGCGAGTGGTGCGACTCCGAGGTGCTGCGCCGACTGCGCGGCAAGTCGCTGGCCGCGCTCCGGCACGAGGTCGAGCCGGTCGCCCCCGAGACGCTCGGGCGTTTCCTGCCCGCCTGGCAGCACGTCGCCACCGGGCTCAAGGGGTCGGGCCTGCGCGGCCTCGACGGCGTCGTGCAGGTCGTCGACCAGCTCAGCGGGGTCTCGCTGCCTGCCTCGGCCTGGGAGTCCCTGATCCTGCCGGCCCGCGTGACCGACTACAACCCGTCGATGCTCGACGAGCTCACGGCCACCGGCGACGTCATCTGGTCCGGCACCGGCACCCTGCCCGGCAACGACGGCTGGGTCAGCCTGCACCTCGCCGACGGAGCCCAGGTCACCCTGCCCGAGCCGTCCGGAGCCGAGACCGACGACCTGCAACGCGAGGTGCTGGCGGCCCTGGCCGGTGGCGGGGCGTACTTCTTCCGCCAGTTGTCGGACGCCGTGGGCAGCACCGACGACGACGCCCTGGTCACCGCCATCTGGCAGCTCGTCTGGGCCGGGCAGATCACCAACGACACGTTCGCGCCCCTGCGCACCCAGGTGGGCGGCGGACGCACGCCGAGGCCGCGCACCCCGACGCGGTCGCGCTCGTCGTACCGCAGCCGCGGCCGGGTCGCCATGCCTCGACAGGCGGGCCCGCCCACCGTCGGCGGCCGCTGGTCGCTGTTGCCGCTGGCCGAACCCGATGGCACCGTGCGCGCCGCCGCGACGGCCGAGATCCTCCTCGAACGGCACGGCGTCGTCACCCGCGGCGCGGTCGTCAACGAGGGCGTCCGTGGCGGCTTCTCGACGGCCTACAAGGTGCTCAGCGGCTTCGAAGAGACGGGGCGGGCCCGACGGGGCTACTTCGTCGAGGGCCTCGGGGCGGCCCAGTTCGCGACCGGGCCCACGGTCGACCGCCTGCGGTCGTTCGTGCGCGACGAGGGCGACCGCCGCGACGACGACACCCTCGTCGCCGCGGGTCGTCAGCGCGACGTGCCCGTGGTGACCCTGGCCGCCACCGACCCGGCGAACCCCTACGGGGCGGCCCTGCCCTGGCCCGGGCAGACGCTCGACGGCGCCTCCGCCGACGAGGCCGCGGCCGTGGCGAGCGCGGCGGCACGAGCCGCCACCGCGGCGGCGGCGACCACGGCGACCGGAGCCGGGGAGCGCGCCGAGGCGGGCTCCGCCGCCGGCTCGACCCGCGCCTCCTCGGGGGGCGACGACCGGGCGACGAGCGACACCCCAGGAGGCGCGGGCGGCAAGAAGAAGTCCGGTCACCGCCCGGGGCGCAAGGCCGGTTCACTCGTGGTGCTCGTCGACGGGCGGCTCGTCGTCTACGTGGAGCGCGGTGGCAAGACGGTGCTGACCTTCGGTGAGCCCGACGAGCGCGAGCTCGCCCTGGCCGCGGGTTCGCTGGCCGCCACCGTGCGCAACCGCATCGGCAAGCTCGCGGTCGAACGGGTCGACGGCGAGTTCGTGCTGGGCACCGCGCTCGGCGACGCCCTGCGCGACGCGGGATTCGCACCGACGCCGAGCGGCATCCGGCTGAGGGCCTGACCGATGCCCGAAGGAGACACCGTCTACCGCGCCGCCAAGAACCTCGACGCGGTCCTGCACGGCCAGACGCTCACCGCCAGCGACTTCCGGGTGCCGGCGTTCGCGACCGTCGACCTCAGCGGTGAGGTGATCGACGACGTGATCGCCCGCGGCAAGCACCTGCTGCACCACATCGGCGACCTGACGCTGCACACGCACCTCAAGATGGAGGGCTCGTGGCACGTCTACCGGCACGGCACGAAGTGGAGACGTCCGGCCTACCAGGCGCGCGTCGTGCTCGAGACCGCCGACTGGGTCGCCGTCGGGTTCGACCTCGGCATCGTCGAGCTCGTGGCCCGCGACGACGACGACAGCGTGGTCTCGTACCTGGGCCCCGACCTCCTCGGCCCCGACTGGGACGCCGCGCGCGCCCTCGCCAACCTCGAGGCCGACCCGTCCCGCGAGGTCGGGCTCGCCCTGCTCGACCAGCGGGTGCTGGCGGGTGTCGGCAACGTGTACCGCAACGAGCTCTGCTTCCTGAGGGGCGTGCTCCCGACCCGTCCCGTCGGCGAGGTCGAGAACCGACCCAAGATGATCGACCTCGCGCACCGGCTGATCCAGGCCAACAAAGACCGCGTCGACCGCACGACGACCGGCAACCTCCGCGGCACGACCGACTGGGTCTACGGCCGGGCGGGCAAACCGTGCCTGCGCTGCGGCACCAAGATCAAGAGGGGCGAGCTCGGCGAGAGCGAACTCGAGCTGCGCGACACGTACTGGTGCCCTCACTGCCAGAGCTGACGGTCGCGTGCACGACCGCCACGCCGGCACGCCGCCACGCCGCCACGCCGCCACGCCACCACGATGTGAACATCCCGCCACGCAATCGTGTGGCGGGATGTTTACATCGTGGCGGCATGGGTCGGCGGCCGAGCAGCGCCGGGATGCAGGGGCGATCGGCAGGGCAGGGTCCGAGCGCCCGAGAACCCGAGCGCCCGGCCGTCCGGCCGCGTGTGACGCCCCGTGACGCGGATCGGCGTCGGTCCGAGGTGACGTGCCTACGATCAGCGACACCCGACGGCCGTACCCGGCGAGCCCGTCAGCGCGAGAGGACGACCATGTCGAACAGCAACCCCACCGACACCCGCAGCACCGCCAGCACCCCCGCCCCCACCACCATCGCCGAGCAGGTGACCGAGTTCAACGAGGGGTTCACCGCGCAGATCGGCCCCGACTTCTCGAAGGTCTTCGACGACGAGCAGAGCACCCTGCGCGAGGCCGGCGTGCCCGACGACGCCGTGCGACCCGGCGACACCGTCGTCGAGGCGACGCTGTTGACGCCCCAGGGCACCGAGGTCTCGCTCGCCGAGACCGTCGGCGAGGGGCCCGCCGTGCTCGTCTTCTACCGTGGTGCCTGGTGCCCGTACTGCAACCTGACGCTGAAGACCTACCAGACCGAACTGCTGCCGCGCCTGCGGGAGCGCGGCGTCGCGCTCGTCGCGATCAGCCCGCAGACCCCCGAGGGCTCCGAGGCGTCGGTGACGAACGGCAGCCTGGAGTTCCCCGTACTGTCCGACCCGGGCAACGTGCTGAGCGGCGCGCTCGGCATCCGCACCGAACCGAGCGCCGACGCCCGCACCGTCCACACCCAGCTCGGGTTCGACGTCGCCGACAGCAACGCCGACGCGACGGGCGACATCCCCTTCCCCACCGTGCTCGTCATCGACCACGACGGGGTCGTCGTCTTCGCCGACGTCTACACCGACTACACGACGCGGACCGAGGTCGACGAGATCGTCGCCGCCCTCGACCTGCTGGAGGCGCGCGCCGCCTGACCCCGCCCGGTCACCCCGCCCGGTCACCCCGCGCGGCCTGACCCCGCGGGTCACCCCGCCCGGTCACCCCGTCCGGTCACCGCGACGCGTCACCCCGCCCGGTCACCGCGACGCGTCGCCCGAGGTCGGCACGGGCCAGACGTAGTCCAGGTCGACGGGTTCGTCGCCGAACGCCGCGGCGTAGGCCTCGGGTGCCTTCGCCAGCAGCTTCGACCGGTGTGAGCGGTGGACGTCCTCCCGACCGAACCACGGAGGCAGCTCGAACTCGTCCGCGCGGAACGCCGCCGCGTCGGCGGGGACCTCGTCGAGGGTGGCCAGCGTCTTGTCCAGGCAGGTGTCGGCGAAGCCCCGAGCGACCCACGCCGCGCAGGTCTCGACCTGGTAGGCCATCAGCGCCGGCCGGTACCCCCGCCACATCGCGGTGACCGGATGGCTCTGCCAGCCGTAGCCGGGCACGACGAGCGCCCGCATGACCTGGAGCGTCTCGACCCGCTGCTTGCCGAGCCGCTTGTCGTCGAGCACCTCGGCGCTGGCACGGAAGTCGGCGTAGGGGAGGAACGTCTGCACCGCACCAGCCAACACGCCCGTGCGGGACGACGGGCGGCCGTCGAGGACGTGCCCGGCCCGGACGATTGCGAACACCACCCCTCGCCATGCGGTCCCCCGGGCGCGCATCCGCCTACCCTCGATCGAGGTGACCGGCCCGAACCTGGTGCACCCCGTCACGGTCGAGAGGACCCCATGTCGAACGCCGACTCCCCCATCCCCACCCGCATCGCCGACAAGGTGACCGAGTTCAACGAGGGCTTCAACGCCGAGATCGGCGCGGACGCCACGAGGGTCTTCGACGACGAGCAGTCGGGACTGCGCGACTCGGGGGTCCCCGCGGCCGCCGTCCGGGTGGGCGACACGATCGTGGACGCGACGCTCGTCACGACCGCCGGCGACGAGGTCTCGCTGTCGGAGACCGTCGGTGAGGGCCCGGCCGTCCTGGTCTTCTACCGCGGCGCCTGGTGCCCCTACTGCAACCTGACGCTCAAGACCTACCAGGCCGACCTGCTGCCCGAACTGCGGGAGCGCGGCGTCGCCCTGGTCGCGATCAGCCCCCAGACGCCCGAGGGCAGCGAACGGTCCGTCGCGAACGGCGGCCTCGAGTTCCCGGTGCTGTCCGACCCGGGCAACGTGTTCGTCCGGGCCCTGGGCATCCAGACCGAGCCGGTCGCGGCCGCCCGTGCGGTGCACTCCGACCTCGGATTCGACGTCGCCGACAGCAACGCCGACGCGACCGCCGACGTTCCGTTCCCGACCGTCCTCGTCGTCGACCGCGACGGCAAGGTCGTCTTCGCCGACGTCCACGTCGACTACACGACCCGCACCGAGGTCGACGAGGTCGTCGCCGCCGTCGACGCGCTCGACACGCCCCCGGCCTCCTGACCGGCACCGCGCCTCCTGCGTCGCACCGCGCCTCCTGACCGGCACCGCGCCTCTTGCGCCGCACCGCGCCTCCTGAGGCCGAGGAGGCGCGCCCGGCCCGGCCCCGCCGGTCACGCCCCGCCGGCCAGTCCCCAAGGCACAGCGCAAGGACCCCGTCCCCGACGACGGCCCCCGAAGGATCGGGATGCATCGTCCGGGACGGGGTCCTCCGTCGGTCGGCGGTGCCGCTCAGTTCGGACGGCCACCAGCGTCGACGGCGGGTGCCGGGGCGGCGGCGTCCTCGCCGAGACCGACCCGCGAGTGCCGACGCCCGTAGGCGAAGTACACGACGACGCCGATCACGAGCCAGACGGCGAACCGTGCCCAGGTGAGCGTGGTCAGGTTGAACATCAGCCAGACGCAGAGCACCGCCGACAGGATCGGCAGCACGGGCGACAGCGGCACCCGGAACGCCCGCGGGAGGTCGGGCCGGGTGCGCCGCAGCACGATGACGCCGATGCTGACCAGCACGAAGGCCGACAGCGTGCCGATGTTGATCATCTCCTCCAGGACGCCGACGTCGGTGAACCCGGCGATCAGGGCGACGAGCACACCGGCGATGACCTGGACGCGCACGGGCGTCTTGCGGACGGCCGAGGTCTTCGCGAGCCAGCGGGGCAGCAGGCCGTCGCGTGCCATCGAGAAGACGATGCGGGCGAGGCCGAGCAGCAGCACCATGATGACCGTCGTCAGGCCGATGAGGGCTCCGATGGCGATGACCTGGGCGGCCCAGCCGACGCCGACCAGGTCGAAGGCCGTGGCCAGGGTCGGGGCCTCGACGGCGGCGAGGTCGCGGTACGACACCATGCCGGTGAGCACGATGGACACCATGACGTAGAGCACGGTGACGATGGCCAGGCCCAGGAAGATGCCGCGGGGCATGGTCTTCTGCGGGTTCTTGACCTCTTCGGCGCTGGTCGCGACGACGTCGAACCCGATGAAGGCGAAGAAGACGAGCGAGGCGCCGGCGAGCAGGCCGAAGACGCCGTACTGCGCGGGCTCGGCACCCGAGACGAACGAGAAGAGGGACTGCGTCCAGACGTCTCCCTCGCCGGCCGGGCGGGGCTGCGACGCCGGGACGAAGGGCGTGTAGTTCGACGACTTGACGAAGAAGAAGCCGACGACGATGACGAACAGCACGATCGCGACCTTGATCACGGTGAAGACGCTGCCCACGCGCGAGCTGAGCTGCGTGCCCAGGACGAGCAGCACGGTGAAGAACGCGACGATGACGAACGGCGCCCAGCTCAGCTCGAGCGGCCCGATCGACAGGGTGTCGGGCACGTCGAGACCGAAGCCGGAGAACACGGTGCTGAGGTAGATGCCCCAGTACTTGGCCAGCACGGCCGCCCCGGTGAGGGTCTCGAGGATGAGGTCCCACCCGATGATCCAGGCCAGGAACTCGCCGAGGGTGGCGTAGGTGAAGGTGTACGCGCTGCCCGCGACGGGGATGGTCGAGGCGAACTCGGCGTAGCACATGATCGCCAGGCCGCAGGTGACGGCCGCGAGGATGAACGACAGCGTCACGCCCGGGCCCGCGAAGTTCGCGGCGGCGTTGGCGCCCACCGAGAAGATGCCGGCCCCGACCGCGACGGCGATGCCCATGAGGGTCAGGTCGGTGACGCCGAGCGAGCGCTTCAGCCCGTTCTCGGGTCCCGTCGAGTCGGCGAGCGACGACTCGACCGACTTCGTGCGCCACAGGGTGCTGAGACCCCGGGCCTTGGGGACGGTGCTCATGCTGCCTCCTGGGTGGTGCGGGCGATGGGGTCGCCCCGTCTCGGGGGACGACGCGCCAGCATACCGGCGGACCGGCCGCGTCTCGTAGCATGGCGGGCGAGGGGGGCATCGTGGACGGACGACCGTGGCAGCCGACGCGTCCCGAGCGCCCGGCGGCAGCCCGGGAGGCGCGGGCCGGCTCCCCGGCGACGCCCGCCTCCGCGACCGGTCACCCCGACGAGCACGCAGCCGACGTCGATGCTCGCGACGGGTACGACGGGGTGGAGGCCACCGGAGCAGGACGGCGCGCGGGGCGACCCCCGCTGCAGGCGGTCGGACGCCGGACGGGTCGGGCGCTGCGCCGGGGGTGGAGCCGCGCCTCCCGGGCTCGCCGCCTCGGGCTGACGGTCGGCGCCGTCGCCGTGGTGACCGCGCTCGTCGCCGGCGCGGGCCTCGCGATGCAGCCGCGGTACGACGAGCCGGTGCGCCCCGCGATGCTCGTCGACGACCTGCGGTCCGAGCCCACGGCGACCGTCTGGCGGACCGACCTGGCCGGTGCGGCCACGCCCGGCATGCCCTCGGGGTGCGCCTACTACGCGTTCGCCGGGATGGTCGGCGACGACGCGCTCGTCACCGCCCAGTCGGCCGAGCAGTCCGACCGTTGCGGGGGTGCCGGAGGGCGCCTGGCCCGGGTCGACGGCGACACCGGTGACGTGGTGTGGAGCGCGAACGTGGCCACGGCCCTGGGGCGGGCGGTGCGGTCGGTCCGGGTGACGCCGGACGCCGACGGACGCACCGCCACCCTGGTCGTCGAGGTCGACGCGGGTTCGACCCTGGCCCGGCTGGACCTGCGGACGGGCGAGGTCACCGACTGGTCGTCGGCGGTCGAGTCGTCCGATCCCGACCAGGTGACGCGCATCGAGGAGGTCTCGTCGACGACCGTCCTCGTCTCGCACCAGCCCCGGACGAGGTTCGGGCCCGACGGCTCGGGTCCGACCACCGAGGAGGGCGACGTGACGGGGTACGAGCTCCGTGCCCTCGACGCCCCCGACACCGTGTCGTGGCGAGCCGACGAACCGTCGCAGGCCACCGTGAGGCTCGTCGACGACGAGTTCTACGTGCTGACGACGGCCGGCGACGGATCACGGGTGATCGACGCCGCCACCGGTGACGTGCACCGCCTGCCGATCGACGACGACACCTACGGCTGGCCCGAGGCGGCCGGCGACCACGTCGTCGTGACGCTCGCCACCCCCTCCGGGCAGCAGCTCGTCGCCTTCTCGCAGGACCGGCCGGGCACCGTGGACTGGTCCGCCGACCTGTCGGGCGACGCCTCGTTGATCGTGTCGGACCGGTGCGTCACGGTCACGGCCCCCGTCGTGAGCGGCGACCCGGTGGTCGCCGGGCCGAGGGGCTCCGACGACGCGGGCGACACCGACGCGGGCGGCACCGCCGACGCGGACGGACCCGTGGGTCGGAGCGCGGTCACCTGCCTGTCGCCCTCGACCGGCGAGACCGTGTGGTCGACCACGGTCCCGGTCGCCCGCGGACAGACGGTGCAGTCGGGGTGGAACCCCTCGCCGAGCTCCGCCTTCGACGACGTGCAGGTCACCGTCTCACCGTCCAGCGACTTCGGCGACGAGACCTCGACCGTCACGACGTTCGACGCCCACGACGGGCGCGTGGTCTTCGAGGCGACCCTGCCGGGGTACTCGGCACCCCTCGCCCAGGCCCGCACGACCGTCTACCAACAGACCTTCGGGGTCGACGGGCGTCTGGCGATCGTCGCCCTCGACCGGTCGAGCGGCCGCGAGCTCTGGCGGACGTCGCGTGACGACGTGCTGACGTACGAGTTCTGGGGGCAGCACCTGGTCGTCGTGACCCAGGACGGCGTCGTCCGACGCCTGGCCGATCCGACGGCGGTGGCCGACCGCTGACGTCACGGCTGCGGCGCCGACGAGCTCGGCTCAGAGCAGCCGGTCGAACCGCTGCGTGGGCCGCTTCAGCAGCGAGTGCTCGAACGGGTCGCCCGCGGCCACCCACCCCTCGCTCTCGTAGAGCCCGACCGCGGCGACGTTGTCGAGGAGCGCGTGCAAGGCGACGCGGTGGTGGCCGAGCGCGCCGAGCTGGCGGGTCGCCTCCCTCAAGAGGGCACGCCCCAGCCCGCGCGCCTGGGCGCCGGGCCTGGTAGCCAGCAGGCCGACGACGGGGGCGTCCTCGGGGTCGCCCGGCAAACCGCTGCCGGGCCGCGTCGCGAGCACGAAACCGTCGACGCCACGAAGCCCGTCCACGTCGGGCCCGTCCACGTCGGGACCGTCCGCGACGGGCGCGTCCACGACCAGCCAGACGACGCCCGCGCCGAACTTCGGCCGGGCCCGCTCGGCGACCCCGTCGAACGCCTGCCCGTCGCGTGCGGCGCACGCCGCGACCCAGACGGCCAGGCACGCCTCGACGTCGGCCGGCACAGCACACCGCAGTTCGTGCACGGCACCGTGACTAGACACGGTGGGATGCACGAGACGCGGTGCGGTGCCACACGACCCGGTTCGACACGGACTACCCCCGCACCAGCAGCGGGAACACGAACACCGCGAAGAGGAAGAACGCCGCCATGACGCCGAACACGACGTAGGTGCCGCGACCGACGACCCGCTGACCGGAGGCCTCCCGGCGCTGCAGCACGCGGCGACGGTAGATCACCTGGATGACCACGAGCACGACGATCGCCAGGGCGAGGATCGAGATGACGACGGCTTCGATGGCGCGGCTCCTTCGGGGACGGGCGACGAGAGGGCGAACGGGCGGCGCCGCTCGTGCACCGGCGGGCGGGACCGGACGGCCCGCACCAGCCTAACGGCCGACCCCGGGAGCCGAGGAGGCGCGGGTCGCGACCTCGGGACCGCTCACGGCCCGCCCGCGTGCCCGCCTCGTACCATGGCCGGGTGACGGACGACGCCCGACCGAGCGACCAGCCGTTCGCGCGCGCCCGCCGCCGCGGGGCCGCCGTCTGGCACCGCGCCTCCCGTCCTCGCCGTCTCGCCCTCGTGGCCGCCGCGGTGGTCGCCGCCGCGGCGCTCGTGACCACCGCCGGCCTGGTCGAGGCACCGCGGTACTCGTCGGCCGCCGCGCTCGACGGCGTCGTCGGCGACGACCTGCGGCACGAGCCCGTCCCCGGGTCGTGGACGCTGACGCCCGCCGACGTCGGCGTGCCGGCGGACCAGGGTCGGTGCCTCCTCTGGCAGGCGGAGCCCGCGGTGGGCCCCGACCGGCTCGACGGCGACGTCCTCGTCAGCGCCGGCGGTGCCGCGGGCGACGACGGCAGGGGCACGAGCGCCGCCACGGACGTCGGCGCCGACTGCCGCTTCGACGGCGGCTTCGGCAGCACCGCGCAGGCCGTCAGCAGGCTCGCACGGGTCGACCCCGTCGACGGCACCGTCCGCTGGTGGGTCGACCTCGGCACCGAGCTCGACGCCGGCAGCGGCTTCGTCCAGGTCTGGCCCGCCGACGGCGCCACCGACACCGCCCTCGTCTCGACGCTGGGCTTCGGCGGGGACGGGTTCGCCTCGTCGTACGCCCGCCTCGACCTCGGGACCGGCGAACTGACCGACGTGACCACCTCGCCGAACGGGCGTGCGCGCCTGACCGACGCCACCGCCTCCTGGGCCCTCGTCTCGAGCGACCCGCAGTTCTCGTACCAGGACTCCCGCGTCTACTACGACGCGGAGCCCGGCACGGGCGAGTTCTCGCTCTACGCGGCCGAAGACCTGGACACCCCCGTGTGGACGGGCGAGACCACCGGCAGCCAGGACGAGGCCCTGACCCCCGACGGTCTGCTCGTCCTCGACGGCGGGACCATCACCGCGGTCGACGGACGGACCGGCGAGACGCACGACTGGGGGCCCGACCTGCCGACCGCCACGACCCTCGTCGTCGACGGCGACCTCGTCGTGGTGGGCCTCGACCCGGCGATCCCCACCTCGACCGACGACACGGACGGCACGGTGGTGGCGCTCTCGCTCGACGGGCGCGAACTCTGGCGGCACGGCTTCCGCCAGGACCGCGGGGTGCAGGCGACCGGCGACTGCCTCGTCTTCTCGACCACGCCGGGGGTCGTCTGCGTCGACCGCCGCACGGGCGCCGAGCTCTGGACGACCCCGCCCCGCGACCGCCGCCACGGGCTCGCGCGGGTGACCACCGACCCGGCCGGCGACCGGGGGTCGCTCGTCTTCGCCCAGACCTTCGAACCAGGAGGCGCGGCGGCGGTGTCCGGCGACCTCACGTCGGACGAGGCGGCCCAGCGCACCGTCCGCCTGCTCGACGCTGCGTCGGGCCACGAGGTGGCCCGGGCGGTGGTGCCGGGCGAGTCCCAGATCGCGCTCGTCGGCCGCACGACCGGCTACGCCACGACCGCCTCGAGCGGTCGCACCTCGACCGTCACGGCCTTCGACCTGTCCGACGGCCGCCGCCTCTGGCAGCTCGACACCGAGCGCGACCAGCTCGGCTTCTGGGGCGGCACGCTCGTCGCGAACCACCCCGACGGCAGCGTGCAACGCCTCGTCGACCCGGTGCGCCTGGTCGAGCCGGTGCGCCTCGTCGGCTGAACCGGTGCGCCTCGTCGGCTGAGCCGGGCCAGCCCTGGCCGACCCGCGCCTCCTGCGCTCGGCCCTACCGCGCCCCGGCGGTCATCACGTAGGCCATCGCGTAGGCCCGCGAGTTGCCGTCGTCGATGCCCGTCTCGGGCAGGTCGGCGAGTGCCGTCAGGGCCGCCGCGGCCTGGTCGGGCCCCTCGAGGGCCGAGTACATCAGCACGTAGTCGCCGAGCGGCCGATCGAAGCCCGAGGCGCTCGCCTCGTCGACCACGCGCGCGATCTGCCGGGCGCCTCCGCCCGCCGACGACGTCAGGTACGACACCGAGGTCGGGCTCAGCGGGATCAACTGGATGCCGGCGATCGCCGACGGCTCGGCCGAGAACCAGGTGCCGTAGTCGCGCTTGCCACCCCAGGTCAGCGACACGATCGCGTGTCCGTAGCCGGCGGACGTCGGGCCGGTCAGGTCGGGGGCGAGCCAGTAGGCCAGCGCCGACGAGGCCTCGCCGCTGAGCATCCACGACGCCTCGTCGCCGAGCGCGTCGTCACCCGTGGCCGCGGCCCAGAGCGACAGGCCCGCGTACGCGTTGACCGCCTCGGACGACGACTCCTGGTTGTTCCCGTCGGCGAACGGCGAGTAGCCCGAGGCCCAGCTGTGCGACCAGTAGGGGTCGAAGGCGCGCCGGTCGGGGAACGACCCGTTGTCGGCGCCCGAGGCGATGTCGGCGGCGAGCAGGTCCATGACCGGACGCCAGCGCTCGGCCAGTTCGGGGTCGTCGGCCGCGACGACGCCGGCGGCGTAGAGGAAGTAGCCGTAGTGGAAGTAGTGGTCGTTGAACTCGTCCGAGCCGAACGACGCCGCCTTGCCGACGACGCCCTTCACCGCGGGGTCGTAGACGAAGCACTCCTGCTCGCGCGTCTCGCAGCCCGAGGGGTCGGTCCACCGGTCGAGTCGGTCGACGACCGACGTGCGGAGGGTCTCGGCCGACGCGTCGTCCCCGAGCTGCCGGGCGAGCTGCAGGAGCATCGCCGACCGGTAGAGCGCCTTGCCGCCGTAGTAGGTGTCGACCGGCGTCTCCGCCGTGCGGGCGACGTCGACCTGCACCTGGTCCTCGAGCTGCGCCCTCTGGTCGTCGCTCAGCCCCGAGAGGTCGAGCCCGGTCGAGGCCGTGGTGACCGGTGCGTCGAACGCCAGCGTCGAGCCGATCGACAACGGGACGGTGCCGTAGATCGTGTCGTAGCCCAGCCCGGTGCCGCCACCCGTCGCCGCGTCGCCCATGTGCGGGGCCGGGACGAGCAGGGTGTCTCCCCCGGCCGCCGTCTCGTAGCCGAGCTCGGTGGTCGACACCGCCGACGAGCCGGACCCGGAGGCGCGGTGCGCGGTGGTCACCGACGTCAGCGGCGAGGCGGCCGCGTCGAGCACCGTCCGCACCTGCTCGTCGGTGGCCCCGTCGGGCAGCGGCACGAGGACGACCGAGCCGCCCTCGTCGAGCCGGACCGCCGTGCCGTCGAGGCTGCCGTCCGTCACGGCGACGCCCCACGTCGTGCTGCCGACGGTGAACGTGCCGCGCCCGTCGCCGACGGTCGTGACGGCAGTCCCGAGGGTGTCGGTCTGCGCGGTCGCGGCGGTGTACGAGACGACCGGCGAGCCCTCGGCGACGGTCGTGTGACCGAGCACCGCGTCGCCGTCGAGGTGCGCGACCGTCACCGAGACGTCGTCGTAGGCGCTGATCTCGGTCGCCGAGGCCTGGACGTCGAGGGTGACGTCGGGCAGGGCGGGCGAGACGATCGCCTTCTCGGAGGCCACCGGCACCGGGAGTCCCGCGGCGAAGCCGGCCTGCGTCAGCTGGAACGAGATCGGGAACGGGAACACGGGCGTCGGCTCGTCACCGAAGACCAGCCCCGAGAACCAGGTGTTGGTGGGCGGGACGAGGCCGTCGGCGAGGCGCATGGTCGGGACGGTGCCGACCGACTCCTGGGGCAGGGCGGCGACCAGGGGGTCGACCTGCGAGGCGGGGAACACGTCGCCTCCGGCGTCGGGGCGGCCCGTGGTGTCGGCGTCCGTGTCCGAGCCGCCGGTGCAGCCGGCCAGCACGAGCACGCCGGCCGTGCCGAGGGCGACGCCGGCGAGGACCCGGCGGAGGGTCGGGAGGCGCGGGGCGGGTCGGATCTCGACCCGCGCCTCCCGGGGGTGACGAGCCGGCCCGGAACCGATCGGTGATCCCGAACGATCCCGTCGGCCGGACCGACCCGTCGTCTTTCTCCGTGCGCCGGGGATCGTCAGACCCCGATCTGGCGCAGGAAGTCCTGCATGGTGTTCACGGGCCCGGCGAGGATGCCGTCGTCGCGGAGGTGCATGGTCGCCTCGACCGGCGTGCCGCTCGCGACGAGGCCGTTGTAGGCCCCTTCGCTCAGCTGGTCGCTGACCACGCGGACGGTGGCCGCGGCCGCGCCGTCCTTGGTCTGCACGCTGACCAGGTCGACGCTGCCCTCGACGACCTGCTGGTTGGGCAGCATCACGTCGACGGTCGCGCCGTCCTGGATGCGCTCGTAGTCGCGGGGCGTGAGCGTGAAGTCGGCGTCCACGAAGAGCGTGCCGGCCTTCTCGATGGTCGCGACGGACGTGCCCGAACCGAGGAACCCGCCCTCGCGGACGTCGAGCTGCGACAGCGTGCCGTCGACGGTGGCCATGAAGGTGATGGTGCCGTCGTCGTCCACCGTGTAGGCGTCCGTGTCGGGGACGACGACGTCGTCCGCGAGGTCCTTCTGCAGCGAGGGGCTCTGCAGCGAGAAGAGCACGTCGCCCTTCTTCACCCGGTCGCCGACCTCGGCGTCGGTCGAGGTGACCGTGCCGCTGTAGTCGGTGCCGACGGAGAAGTCCTGGCTCGCGATGGCGGCACTGGTGCTGATGACCTGGGCCTGCCGCTGCGTGAAGATGACGGTGAAGACGGCCACGAGGGCGAGCACCACCAGGATGCCGACGGTCATCTTGATCCTGTTGCCCCAGGTCATGAGACCACCTTCTCTCGGTCGTTCGTGTCGTGTCGGTCGGGTCCGGACACCGGTCCCGCGTGCGGTGTGTGCGATGCCTCGTCGCCGTGCTGCGCCTCGTGGGCGTGCTGATCGTCGGCCACGGCCAGTCGGGCCTCGAGCAGGTGACGCCGCTCGTCGTCGCGCCGGCGCTGCTCGAGTCGCTGCTCGGACGACAGCTCGAGGAACTCGTCGTGGCTCCGGGGCAGGGGCCGGGCGACCTGGGTGCGGAGGGTCTGAGTGGCCACGGGCCCGGTCGTGATCGGACCGGCGACGGTCGTGCGAGCGCTCGACCCCGAGCGGGCGGCACGCTTGATGGCTCCGGCCTCACGCAGGGCCGCGAGCAGGAAGGCCGAGAGCACGGCGGTGTTGATCAGGTTCCAGACCGTGGCGAGCGTGAGCACCCGGTTGTCCCAGTCCCGCCAGATCGCGACGAGCGAGGTGAGCGACAGGAAGAGCCAGAACAGCACCTGGGGCACGAGCACGTTGAACGGACTCGACGCCTTGCCTCCGCCGGTCACGTGCCAGGCCGTGTCCTTGCCGCTCAGCACGTTCCACAACGCCTTGACGTAGATCGGGAACGACACCGACGCGAGCATCAGCACCTCCCAGCGGAACGACCCGAGCGTGAAGAAGGCGAGCGCGATCTGCAGCAGGTAGAAGCCCGAGTAGAAGAGCAGCCACTGCAGCACCGAGATGTGCAGGTTCATCGGGCGCAGGTCGAAGAAGATCTCCATCGGCGGCACCATGATCAGCAGCAGCGGGGCGATGCCCGTCAGGTAGTGGGTCGCCGTCAGCGTGTACTGGAAGCGCTGGTCCATCGTCAGGGTGCGGCGGGGGCTCAGCGGGTTGTGCCGGAAGAGGATCTCGAACCCGCCGGTCGCCCAGCGCAGCTGCTGCTTGCTGTACGCCTCGATGGTCTCGGGGGCGTCGCCGATCGCGAGCGTCATCGGGATGTAGATCGAGCGCCACCCGGCCTCGTGCAGGAACAGGCTCGTCCAGACGTCCTCGGACTTCGAGTCGGTGTCGATGCCGCCGACCTCGTCGATCGCCGCACGGCGGAAGATGACGTTGGTGCCGACGCAGAACGCGGCGTTGAACCGGTTGCGGCCGGGCTGGATGTACCGGTAGAAGACGGCCTGCATGTAGCCGGCGCCGCGGCTGACGATGCTCACGAGGTTGCCGTACGACTGCGGGGTCTGGACGAAGGCGACCTTCTCGTCGATGAAGAACGGCACGGTCTCGTGCAGGAACATCGGCTTGGGCACGAAGTCCGCGTCGAAGATGGCGAAGTAGTCGCCCTTGGCCACCGACAGGGCGTAGTTGACGTTGCCCGCCTTGGCGCCGTGGCTGGTCAGCCGGCGGATGTACCGGGCGCCGAGCCTCGCGGTGAGGTCCTTGACCTCGTCGCTCCGACCGTCGTCCAGCACCCAGGTGCGGTGCGCGCCCTGCATCGCGACGGCGGCCTGGACCGTCATCGCGATCTTCGACAGTTCTTCGCCGTAGACCGTGACGAAGACGTCGACGACGACGGTCTTCCCGTCGACGACGATCGGCCACAGGTGCGGCTGGTCGCGGACGCCGAGCCGGTCGATCGCGTCCTCGTCGTAGAGCGTGTCCTGCGTCGAGTGGAAGTCGAAGTCCCGGGGGTTCTGACCGCCCGAGAGGATCGTCCACATGGCCAGGAGGGCCTGCAGCACCAGGACGGCCTCGGCGATGATCACCGCGACGTAGGGCAGCAGGTCACCGCGGTTGGCGGGGTTCAGCAGGAACTGCCCGTAGAGCAGGATGCCCATGGTGCAGGCGAGCACGAGCAGCACCATGAAGGGTGAGTGGGCACGCCCCTCGGTGCGCGAGACGACCGACGCGTGGTGGTCGCTCGTGATGCGCGTCGTGGGGCGTGCCCGCGATCCCCGCTCCTCGTCGTGGTGTGCCAGGCGCCTCAGTTCGCTGCGAGAGCGAGGAGCCACGTCGAGGGCGGGGCCGGTGTCGGGTGCACCGGTGTCGGGTCGGTTTTCGGCGTCGCTGTCGCGGACGCGCATGGTTCGGGACATGCGTGTTCTCTCCGGGTTCGGGTCTGAGAGACGACCGGACGCCGGCGGCGGTGGGTGACCGCCGTCGGACGTCCGGAGGGGCGTCGGCGACGGCGGCGACTCGAGGTGACGCGCCGGGGTGGGCGGCGGTCGGGTGGGAGCCAGGGGCTCCCGTTTCGGGTCCGTCGACTGCGAGCGGTTCGGGCCACTCGATCGACGGGTTCGCCTCCGGTGTGGGCCTTTCGGGGGACCGTTCCGGGGACGTGTCGAAACAGTACAGGGTCGTTCCCGCCGATTCGCGACACCCGTTCGGGGGGTACGCCCCCTCGAAGGGGTCACAGGCCGCATGGACAGCGGGGAGGTGACACCCGTCCCGGCCCGAGGCTCACCCGTCTCACCCGTCCGGGGGGCACGCCGCGGGGCGGGTGGCACCGACCCCGGCGAGCGGGCCGAGGAGGCGCGGGTGGCGTCCTCGAGGACGGCCACGCCCGGGCGTGTCGCGGGCCGGGCCCGTCGCGGGACGTGCCCGTCGCGGGCCCGGACGCGTTGCGGCCGGGCGTCAGACGGTGAGGTCGGCCAGCCAGCCGGCCAGGAACTCGGCCCCGGCCTCGTCGTGGATCGCGCCCGTCGAGCTCGTCAGCACCGGGTACGGCGTCGCCGGCACGCCGTCGGCCGGGCGGACGTCGACGTGCGCGACCGCGTGACCCTGCGCGTGCAGCCAGTCGGCCATGGCGTAGTCGCTGCGCGAGTCGCCGACCGTGCGCCAGGCGAGCGGGGGCTCGCCGTCGGCCGCCAGCAGCTCGAGCGCCCGCTCGGCCCCGAGGTCCTTGCCGAGCCGCACCGACTCGATGTCGGTCGAGATGATCGTCGGGTCGACGCGCCACTGCACGGCCCCGGAGGCGTCGGGCCGCACGTCGTCGAGTCGGCGCACGCCGAAGCCCCGGCGGACCAGCGCCTGCATCGCCTTCTCGTCGAGGTCGCGTTGCCGGCCCAGGTAGGTCGACGACTCGACGCTCGTGAGCTGCTCGATCGAGACCATCGCGTGCTTGGTCGTGTCGTAGAACACCAGGTCGGCGAACTCGTCCGCCACCAACGCCTGCATCTCGGCGCCGAAGTCGGCGGGCATGGCGAGCGACGAGTCGACCTCGATCGGGCCGATGCCGTCGACACCGTGCTCGGGGCCGATCGTGAACCAGACGGCACCCTTCTCGCAGACGCCGTGCACCCGCGCCCCCTCGGGCAGGCCGGCGGCGAGCAGCGGACCGACGACCTCCTCACGGATGAACGCGTCCGAGCGCCCCGTGTTGAAGACGATCGGCACGCCGAGGGCGGCGAGCGCCACGAGGTCGCGCGTGAT
Organism: Frigoribacterium sp. PhB118; assembly: GCF_003751725.1. Lineage (NCBI taxonomy): Bacteria > Bacillati > Actinomycetota > Actinomycetes > Micrococcales > Microbacteriaceae > Frigoribacterium > Frigoribacterium sp. PhB118. Next base: position 319,861 of record NZ_RKID01000003.1, read on the forward strand.
CGCGGGCAGCGCGATGCTGCGGGTCACGGGGCTGGCGATTGGGCCGTCGACGTCGAGGAGCAGGCCGAGGCGGGGTGCGCTGGAGGAGGTCACGGGACCATCCTCGCAGCAGGTCCGGCTACGGGGCGGTCGGCAGGGACGGCATCGTCTGCACGAACTCGGCGAAGGCCACGATGAACACCGAGAACGCGACGACGATCGTGATCAGGTACACGGCGATGAAGAGCCACAGCGGCGCGAGCCCGCCACCGGTGCGACGCTTCACGACGACCGAGCGACCGACGACGTAGACGACCGTGAGGAACGCCCACGGCCACGGGAACGGCTTCACGATGCCCCGGGCCGTCAACGCCCGGTGGTCGAGCCAGGCGAAGACGACCGTCAGTGCGTAGACGAGCAGGCCGATGCCCATGTAGGCGAGGTAGCCCGGCGTGAAGGGCGACTGGTAGACGCCCGGGGTGATCGTGGCGGTGCGCTCGAGGTAGTCGCCGACGTCCCAGAAGGCGAGCCCGATCAGTTGCACCAGCGGCAGCAGGACGAGCACCCAGACGAACGGCGTCGAGGTGCTGACGCCGGGGTTGGTGCCCTTGAGCGGGTCGGCGTACCCACCGGGCCCGGGGTAGGGCTGCTGCCCCGGCTGCTGCGCCTGGGGGTGCTGGCCCTGGTACGGCGGGGAGTACCGGGGGTCCTGCTGGTTCTGGGAGCTCCGGGGGTCCTGCTGGCTCTGGGGGTTCTGCTGGCTCTGGGGGTTCTGCCAGGGCTGCTGGCCGGGGGCGTCGCTCACGGTGTCTCCGTCGTCGTCGTGGGTGGGCAGGTCGGGTCGTCGTCGCGCGTCGGGCCGCTCTCCGGCAGCGTAGTGCGGCGGCTCGACTGGGCGCCCGCTCCGGTTTCCGCCTGTGGACGGACCTGTGAGGGCAGCTCGGGTGGGAGGATGGTGGGAACCCCTCGACAGGAGATCACCCGTGGCGTCGCTCCCCCTTTCCGTCATCACCGCACTCGAGGCCTTCGCCGCACCCGATCGCAAACAATCCGTGCACGACCTCGCCGTCGACCCTGCCGGCCCCGAAGAGCAGGCCCTCGCCGACCTGACCGGGTCGGTCGAGTGGGTCGACATGGCCGTCGCCCACCCGCTCGGTCCCGACCGCAGCGACCCCGAGGGCATGCGCCGACTGCTGCAGGCGATGGGAGCAGAGGGCCGCTGCGCCGTCCTGTCGGCGTCGGGTTCCGAAGACGACCGCGACCTCGGCGGCGCCCTCGACGGCGTGCTGCACCAAGAAGGCGGCGCGCTCGTCGTCTGCCGTCCGGGTCCGCTCGCGCTGCTGATCACCGGCCGCGGCGAACACTGGCTGCTGAGCGACCGGGACATCCCCCAGCTGACCGGCCCGATCGGCGTCGTCACGCCGTAGGCGGCGCACTCCCCCGGCGATCCGGCACGAGCCGCATCCCTGGCCGCAGGGCGGCGCGTCGCCCGGACGTCAGCCGCGGCGGATCGGGTCGCCCGTCGTCAGCTGCCAGATCGCGACGCCGTGGAGCCCCTTCGACTCGGCCAGATCGGCGCGCGCGGTGATCGAGCGACCGTCCGACCACCAGAGGGTCGAGCCGTCGCCGGGCGAGGCGGTGTACTCGGCCTGGTCGGCGTCCCACGAACCCGTGGACTGCGCAGCGGTGCGGGCCTCGGCGACCGACAGCGCGCCTCCTGCGGTGCCGTCGCCCGTCCACCGGTAGCCGTACCCCGCGACGCCGAGGTCGAGACGGTCGGCCGGGACGGACTCGAGTGCGGCGTCGAGGACCTCACCGACCCAGGGCAGGCCGCCGACGGGCCCCGGTTCGCTGAACCCGGCGCCGTGCTGGTCGTAGGCCATGAGCACGAACCGGTCGACGGAGTCGGACAGGGCGGCGAGGTCGTAGCCGAGGTCCGCGTATCCCGCCGGGTCGGTGCTGGGCTGCAGGGCCATCGAGATGCTCGCGTCGTCGGGCAGGGCGTCGCGGAGCTCGGCGGCGAAGTCCACCAGCCCCGGGGCGTCCGCGGCCGAGAGCGACTCGAAGTCGATCTGGACGCCGTCCCAGCCGCCGTTGACGACTTCTCCGGTGAGGCCCGACACGACGAACTCGCGGTTGGCCCGGCTCGACAGCAGTTGCGACGCGAGCTCACCGCTGAAGCCGTCCTGGCCCGCGTTGACGACGAGCAGCTCGGCCTTCCCGCCCGCCGACTGGGCGGCCTCGCGGAGGGAGTTGGCCGACTCGTCGCTCGGTGCGACCCCGGCCCCGCCGGTCGTGATCGCGACGCCCGAGACGCCGACCGTGTCGATCGCCGACCCGCTGCGGTCGAGCGCCTCGACGGCGGCCGTCGTCGCGTCGGGTGAGGCGATGGCGTAGCCCTCGACCGCGAGCCCTGCCGGGATCTTCGCCTGCGGCGCGACCGTCGGGTTGTTCCCGTCGGCCGAGCACGACGACATTGTGACCGCGAGCGAGGCGGCGAGCAGCAGGGCGGCGGTGCCGGCGGTCAGGGTGCGCACCGTGCCATCTTCGTCGATCCGGCGGAGCGGTGCGGTGCGGGGCGGTCCCGTCCGGGGCGTGCTTGGCTCGTCGCATGGCAGACGACGGACGACAGCAGACCTGGGACGAGTTCCACGACGACGTGAACATGACGGCCTCGACGCTGCGCGAGTGGCTCGACACCGACGAGTCGCGCGAAGTGGGGCAGAAGGACGGCGGCGAGTCCGTCGGGCACGAGAGCGGCCGGCACATCGTGCGCATCCTCGAGAAGAAGAAGGCCGACCTGACCGACGCCGACTGGAAGCACATGGAGAAGGTCCACGGCTACGTCGCGCGCCACTCGAAGCAGCGCCCCTCGGGCGACGTCACCGACACGAAGTGGCGCTGGTCGCTCATGAACTGGGGGCACGACCCGCTGGCCTGACCGGCGACCGGCCCGACCGGGCCGACCGGCGGCCCGCGGGACCGGCAGACTGGTCCGATGAAGACCGCACTCGTCACCGGGGGCTCGCGGGGCATCGGCCTCGCCGTCGTCCGCGACCTCGCCCGCACCCACCACGTGATCGTCCACGGACGGGACGAGGAGGCGCTGCGGGCGATCACCGCCGACCTCCCGTCCGCGACGGCGTGGGCCGCGGACCTCTCGGGCCCGGCCCTCACGGTGCCGCCGCTCGACGGGCTCGACGTGCTGGTGCACGCGGCCGGCGTCATCGGCGGGCGCGCCGTCGCCGACACGGAGCGCGACGACTGGCGGCGCGTCTTCGAGGTCAACGTGTTCGCCGTGGCCGAGGTGACGCGGCAGCTGCTGCCGGCGCTGCGGGCGGCGCAGGGCACGGTCGTGTCGATCAACAGCGGCTCGGGGTTCACGGCAGGGCCCGACGGCAGCACCTATGCGGCGAGCAAGTTCGCCCTGCGCGCGCTGACCGACGCCCTGCGCGAGGAGGAACGTCCGCACGGCGTCCGGGTCAGCTCGGTGCACCCGGGCCGCGTCGACACCGACATGCAGCACGAGTTGGTCACGGCCGAGGGCGGCACGTACGACACGTCGCTCTACCTCGAACCGCAGTCCGTCGCGGACGCGGTGCGGCTCGTGGTCGACCTGCCGCACGGGGCGACCGCCGAGGTCGTCTCGGTGCGCCCCACCCGCCGCGCCTGACCCGCCGGGGCCCGAGCGGCCGCGGCCCGGCCCGCGCCGGGCACGCTGGCGGCGCCGGCTGCGTCAGGAGGCGCGGGCCGAGCAGCGAGGCCGGACGGATGTCGCACCGCCGACTGAGCATCGCACCGCCCACTTCGGCGGTGCGATGTCCATCACGCGGTGCGACGCCCATCGGGTGGTGCGGACCGCGGGTGGTGCCGACCGCGGGTGGGTCAGCTGTAGTCGTGACCCGAGACGCCGAGGGAGCGGTAGACGTACTCGCCGCCCTCGCTGGCGTCGTCGTCGAGCTCCCACATCAGGTCCTCGCCGTCGGAGGCCCCGGGACGCGTGACGCTCTTCTGCGGCAGCCCGTCGATGAGGGTGAGTTCTTCGGTGGTGGTCCCGTCGTGGCCGACGAAGCGGGCGGTGTAGGTCTGGTCGCTCATGGCGTGGACGGTACGCCGGGTGCTCCGAGGCGGCCCGTCGCACCCCCTCCCGGGCGCGGCCGGGCGCGGCCCACTACCGTTCACGGCATGAGCGAGAAGAAGGCCCCCGAGCCGGCGACCCTGTTGATCCTGGGCGCGAGCGGGGACCTCGCCGCGCGCCTCCTGATGCCCGGCCTCGGCGGCCTGTTGTCGATCGAGCCTCCCCGGCGCGTGCAGCTGATCGGCGCCGGCGTCGAGGAGTACACCGATGCCGAGTGGAAGGCACGCGTGAAGACGTCGTTCGACAGCGTCCACGCGAGCGGCCCCGCCGTCGACGCGTTGCTCGAGTCGACCACGTACATCACGGCCGACGTGACCGGGGCCGACGGCCTCCGCGGCCTCCTCGAGGCCTGTGACGCGCCTCCGTCCATCTACTTCGCGCTGCCGCCGGCCATCACCGAGAAGGCCTGTGCGGCCCTCCGCGAGGTCGACCTGCCCGAGGGCACGGCGCTCGCCCTCGAGAAGCCGTTCGGCACCGACCTCGCCAGTGCGAAGAAGCTCAACCGCGAGGTGCTGAAGCTCGTGCACGAGGACCAGGTGCACCGTGTCGACCACTTCCTGGGCCGCTCGACCGTGCTCAACCTGCTCGGCCTGCGGTTCGCGAACCGCCTGATCGAGCCCATGCTCAACAACCAGCACGTCGAGAGCATCGAGATCGTCTACGACGAAGAACTCGGCCTCGAGAACCGCGCGCGCTACTACGACCACGCCGGCGCCATGGTCGACATGATCCAGAGCCACCTGCTGCAGGTGATGGCCGTGCTGACGATGAACGCTCCCGCCACGCTCGGCGCGGCCGACCTGCGCGACGAGAAGGAGTTGGTGCTGCGCGCGACCCACGTCTGGGACGACGACGCCGTCGCGAACTCCCGCCGTGCCCGCTACGGCGAGGGCGAGGTGGACGGCCGCACCCTGCCCGCCTACGTCGACGAGGACGGCGTGGACGCGTCGCTCGAGACCGAGACGCTGGCCGAGGTCGTCGTCGAGGTGGCGAACTGGCGGTGGGCCGGCGTGCCGATCCTGCTGCGCTCCGGCAAGGCCCTGGCCTCGCGTCGCCGCGAGATCGTCATCACGTTCCGCCCGCCCACCCACGTCCCGAAGGAGTTCGTCGGCGGAGGCACCCCCGACCGCCTGCGCATCGCGATCTCACCCGACGAGATGTCGCTCGAGCTGAACGTCAACGGCCCGGGCGACTCGTACGACCTGTCGCGCGCCTCCCTGCACGCCGACTTCGGCGCGGCCGACCTGACGGCCTATGGCGAGGTGCTCGAGGGCATCCTCGACGACGACCCGACGCTCTCGGTGCGCGGCGACTCGGCGGAGGAGGGGTGGCGCATCGTCGCCCCCGTCGTGAAGGCCTGGAAGTCCGGCGAGGTCGCGATCGACGAGTACCCGGCGGGGTCGGCCGGGCCGACGTCCTGGCCCGCGGGCGTGCACCAGAACGAGCCCGCCGTCCGCGCCCGCGAGGGCGCGAAGCTGGCGCACCGCGAGGACTGAGCCGGACCCGGCAGGCGCACGCCGCCTCGCGCACACCGCCACGAGGTAAACGATCCGCCACGCGATCGTGTGGCGGCGTGTTTGCTTCGTGGCGGGGTGGGTCGGGGCCAGGGCAGGGCGGCAGGCAGGGGCGGCGCGGGCGCAGGAGGCGCGGTGCCGGCGGGCGGTCAGCCGAGGCTGACGAAGGTGCTCACGTCGTCGCGCGGCAGCTCGTCGGCGACGGCTCCCACCTGCATCCCCGCGACCGTGACGCGGCCGCCGTGGCTCGAGAGGAACGCCGTGTCGGAGGCGTCCCGTCCGGTCGCGATGCGCAGGAGCGTCTGACGCGGGGCCAGCCCGGTCGCGTCGACCACGTGCCAGGCACCGTCGACGAAGGCCTCGGCCACGGCGTGGAAGTCCATCGGGGACAGGCCCGGGGCGTAGACGCTGACGAGCCGCGCGGGAACGTCGAGCCCCCGCAGCAGGGCGATCACGAGGTGCGCGTAGTCGCGGCAGACGCCCTGCCGGTCGAGCAGGGTCTGCACCGCGCCGTCGGTCGGCGCGCTGGCCCCGGGCACGTAGGCGAGGTGCGAGCCGACCCACGTCGCGACCGCGGCCAGCAGCTCGCGCCCCTCGAGCCCGCCGAACTCGGCGCGGGCGGTCGGGCTGAGCGTGTCCGACTCGCAGTAGCGGCTGGGGCGCCGGTAGCGCACGAGGTCGAGGTCGTCGACGGCGGGCTCGTCGAGTCGTCCGTCGACGACGACCCGGTAGTCGACGGTGACCCGGCCGGCCCCGACCTCGCACAGGTGGAGGAGGGTGCCGTGGTGGTCGTGCAGCTCGCGGACCTCGAGGGGTGCGCCGTGCTGGGTGACGGCCAGCGCCTCCTCGGTGATGCGGGCGGTGCCGGCCTGCGCCACCGCGTCGGGCGCGGCGTAGGCGCGGGAGGCGGCGATCGACAGGACGAACTCGGCGGGGCCGTCGACGTCGAACTCGAGCCGGGCGGACGCGGTGCGCTTCATGACCAGAGGGTGGCACGGTCGTGAGTCGAACGTGTTTCGGGGTCCGCCGTGAAGCGGCTGCGACCCTGCTGGGACCGTCGCTCGATGTCGGTGGTGGCGGGTTGGATGAGCGCATGCCCTCGTACCGCGTCACGCTCACCGTCGGCACCCTGCGACCCGGGGTGCGGCCCGACTCGGTGCTGCCCGCGGCCGCCGCGAGTGCGGCCGGGTTGACGACCGTCGAGGCCAGCGACGTCACGCTCGTGCGCGGTGAGCCGCGGTTGGTGGTGCGCTACGAATGCGCCGCCGACGAGCCCGCGCATCGCATCGGGGCCGTCGTCGAGGCGACCGTGGGCGAGCTGGCCGACGTGGTCCAGGGACTCGTGACGCGCCGCGACGGCGGGGCGTGGACGCTGGTGGGCGCGGTCTGACCCGGGTGACGTAGGGTCGGAATCCCTCGATGCACGGGACCCGCCGCGCGTAGGCTCCCGACATGGGGACGACGACGCGGACGCTGCTCACGACCACTGCTCGCACGGGGGTGGCCGCGGCGACGGTCCTGCTCGCCTCGGGGCTGTTGACGGCCTGCAGCGACGGCGACGACGACCCCGTGGTGACCGTCAGCCCGAGCGTCAGCCCGTCGGCGACGCCCGAGAGCCCGACACCGGCACCCGCGCCTCCCACCGACGGCATCGTGACGCCGTCGCCGGGCCCGACCAGCCCCAGCCCGCGTCCCACACCGGTCACCACCGACAAGCCCACCGACCGGCAGACGATCCCCCCGCAGAACTAGCGGTCGCGCCCCGTGGCGCGGCAGTGCGCCCCCGTGGCGTCGCATCGCACCACGAACTGAACGTCGCACCGCGGATCTCCGCGGTGCGACGTTCAGGAGGCGGTGCGACGTCCGGCAGGCGAGCCGAGCCCGGGCCGACCCGCTCAGTACCAGTTGACGGACTGCGAGTGCGACCAGGCGCCGCACGGGGTGCCGTAGACCGACTTGATGTAGCCGAGCCCCCAGGTGATCTGGGTCTTGGCGCTCGTGGCCCAGTCGCTCCCGGCCGAGGCCATCTTGCTGCCGGGCAGCGCCTGCGGGATGCCGGTCGCGCCGCTGGGGTTGTAGGCCTTGTAGTTCCAGCCCGACTCCTTCGTCCAGAGCGAGACGAGGCACGAGAACTGGTCGCTGCCCCAGCCGTACTGGGACGACGCGAGGGACTGGGCCGTGGCCTTGGCCCCGTCGACCGAGTTGTCGGCGGCGGCGCGGGCGGCCTCGGCGGCGGCCGCGGCGTCGGCGGCGGCCTTCGCCTCGGCGGCTGCCTGGGCCTCGGCGGCGGCCTGCGCGGCAGCGGCGGCGGCAGCGGCCTGTCGGTCGGCCTCGGCGGCGGCCGACTGGACGGTCTGCGCCGAGAGCGCGGTCTTCTCGACGCGGTCGTTCAGCGTCGAGGCGTCGAGCTTCTCGTAGTCGGCCAGGGAGGCGACCTGGGTCTGCAAGTCGCTGGCGTCGGTCCGGCTCGAGGTCGAGGCCACGACCTGGTTCGCGATCTGGATCGTCGAGCGCGCCTTGGCCTGGGCCAACGAGGTGGCGATGTCCACCTTCTGCTGCTTGACGTCGGCGGCGTGCTGCTCGGCCGAGATGGTGTCGGCACCGGCGGCCGACATCGACGTGACCGCGAAGCCGGTGCCCGTGACGAGGGCGACCGCGGCGACGCCACCGATCAGCGAGAGGCGACGACGGGCGGTGCGACGGCGTCCGGCGGAGAGCGAGCGGCGCGTGGCGGGAGCCTCGGCGGCGGTCGCGGCGTCCGCGCCGGAGGCAGGGGTGTTCTCGGGGGTCATGTGGTCCTCGTGCTCGGCCGACCCGCGCCTCCGGTCGGGCAGGGCGCACACGGCGATGCCGCACGGGCGCGGGGCGCTCGGGGCGGCGGGGCCCCGCGGCAGAGGCGGGGGAAGCCGTGACAGGTCGGTGTCGGTCTCGCGAGGCCGTGGGGCCTCGACTCGTCCGCCGCAGCTGCCCTGCCGAGTCGGGACTCGGTCGGGAGGGGCGCACGCGCCCGGGCGAAGTGACGAGTATGCAGAGACTTCCTGAGTAGAACCACACAATGCACTGTCGAACCGGGCAGTCCGGCGCATCATCCCAGCGGATGACATCGGCTCGCGCCTCCCTCATCCGAGCGAAGGAGGCGCGGGCCGGGCAGGTCAGCGGCTCGCGATCACGACGCCTCGGGTGCCGCCACGAGGTCCTCCGCGACGCTAGTTCGACGCCAGGCCCCCGTCGCCACGTACTTGACCATCACGTTGAGCACGGCGACCGTCGGCACGGCGAAGAGCGCGCCCGGGATGCCGGCCACGTACGACCCTCCCGCCACGGCGAAGACCACCGCGAGCGGATGCACGCGGACGGCCGAACCCATGACCAGCGGCTGCAGCACGTGGGCCTCGAGCAGGTGCACGACGAGCACTCCGGCCAGCATGACCACGGCCTGGACCGGCCCCGCGAACACGAGGGCGACGATCACGGCGAGCGCGCCGGTCACGATGGCCCCGACGACCGGGATGAACGACGCCAGGAAGACGAGGATCGCGATCGGCACGGCGAGCGGCAGCCCGAGGAAGAACGCGATGAGGCCGATGCCGACGGCGTTGACCGCGGCGACGACGATCTGCACGCGGACGAACGAGGTCAGCGTGTGCCAGCCGGCCCGGCCGGCCCCGTCGACGGCGGGGCGCGCCGCCTTCGGGAAGAGGCGGACGGTCCAGGCCCAGACCCCGCGACCGTCGATCATCAGGAAGATCGTGGCGAACAGGGTCAGCAGTCCCCCGGCCAGCAGGTGCCCGGCCGCGGTGCCGATCGACAGCACGCCGCTGAGGATCGCCTTGCTCTCGGTCTGCAGCGCGTTCTGCGCGTCCTTGAGGTAGCCGGTCACGTCGGCGTTCGTGAGGCTCAACGGCGGCCCCTGGAGCAGGGTCGTCAGCTGGTCGTACTGCGCCACGGACTGCTTCTCGATCTGCGGCAGTCCGGCCCGGATCTGCGTCACGGCGAGCAGCACGAGGCCCCCGACGACGACCACCCCGGCCAGCAACGCGGCCACGATGGCGAGCCACCGCGGCCACCGGTGCCGGTGCAGGAACCCCGCGACCGGCACCAGGAACGCCGACACGAGGATCGCGATCAGCAGCGGCACCACGATCTCCTCGAGCGTGGCGATCAGCCAGAAGAGCACGGCCAGCGCGGCGGCGACCGCGAGCAGGCGCCAGGCCCAGGCACCCGCGATCAGCATGCCCGGGGGCAGCGTGGCCGGGGGCAGCACGGCCACGGGCGGCACGGCCGAGGGCGGCGCGGCCTCGGCCGGGTCGGCGGTGCGGGTCGCGTCGTCCGGGACGCCCCCGTCTGTGGCTGCACCCTGGGGGTGCTGGGAGCGACGTGAGAACTTCATGAGCCGAGTGTCCGGCCGCGGGGCTATCAACCGGCTGTGACTTCGCTGACCCGCCCCGCGCCTCCTCGGCTCGCCCTCGACCGCCGCACGGTGGGCGCACCGGCCACCGGGTGGGCCGGTCAGCCCTCGGGCACGAACCTCGGCCCGTCGTGCCCGTCACGTCGCACGTGCTCGGACCAGGCCGCGAGGGGCCGCACCCAGAGGCCCTGCTCGCCGTAGAGCGCGCGGTAGACGACGAGCGGCTCGTCGGTCTCGCTGTGGCGGGCGGTGCCGAGCACCTCGTAACGGCCGCCCTTGAAGTGGCGGTAGAACCCGGGGGCGGGAGGGGTGTCGGCGGTCATCCCGCGAGCCTAGACGGGCGGTGAGGGGCACCATGGTCGGGTGACCCAGGACGCCCCCCGCCCCACCGCCAGCACGCCGACCGCCCCCGGCGAACCGGTCGTCGACACCGACGACCGCGCCGCCCGCCGCGAGTTCGACACCCCGACGGGCCGCATCGTGGGTCGGGTCGACGGAGAGGTCGTGCGGGTGCTCGGCGTGCCCTACGCCGAGGCCGACCGCTTCGAGCCGCCGCGCCCGGTCGCACCCTGGCCCTCCCCGCTGCTCGCCTTCGACCGCGCCCCCGCCTCACCGCAGGTCGCGTCGCCCGGACTCGACGCCCTGATCGAGGGCGCCGCCGTCGGCATGGTCGACGACGAGCACTGCCAGCGTCTCTCGATCACCCTGCCCGCCGACCTGCTCGCCGACGAGCGCGTGCCGGTCATGGTGTGGATACACGGCGGCTCGTACGTCTCGGGGGCGGGCGACCTGCGCGTCTACGACCCGCGCGCCCTCGTCGCCGAGCAGCGCGTGATCGTCGTCACCGTGACCTACCGGTTGGGCATGCTCGGTTTCTTCGGCGTCGGCGACGAGGTGCCCGCCAACCTCGGGCTGCTCGACCAGCTCGCCGCCGTCCGCTGGGTGCACGAGACGATCGAGGCGTTCGGGGGCGACTCGAGCCGCATCACCCTGTTCGGCCAGTCCGCCGGCGGTGACGCGATCGCGCACCTGATGATCAGCGAGGGCGCCCGGGGGCTCTTCGCCCGGGCCATCGTGCAGAGCGCCCCGCTCGGCATCGTGCGCGGCCGCAGTCGCATGGTGAAGGCGATGACGGAGGCGGTGGGCACGCCCCGCAAGGACGCTCCGCTCGACGAGCTGCTCGCCGGGCAGTCCGTGGCCGAACGGGCGGCGAAGCGCTTCGGCCTGCGCGGCGGCATGGCCTTCGGGCTGCAGTACGGGCGGGCACCGCTGCCGACCGAGTCCGCCGCCGACGCCGCGTGGCGCGAGGTCGCGCCCGAGATCGACCTGCTGATCGGCGCGACGGCCGACGAGACCGCGGTGTTCGCCGAGTTCTCCCCCCTGCTGCAGCGGATGTTCGGCCTGCCCGTGGTCGGCCGGGCGATCCGACGCCTGATGATCGACGCCACGACGAGGGCCGTCTACCACCGGGCCGGTCGGGCCTTCGCCGAGCGGCACCGCGCCGCGGGCGGACGCGTCTCGACGTTCGAGTTCACCTGGGAGCCCGAGGGCACGGCGTTCGGCGCCGCCCACATCACCGAGCTGCCGCTGCTGCTCGGCGGCCGCGAGGCCTGGGCGCACACCCGCCTGGTCGGCACCACCGACTGGGAGGACGTCGACCGTCGCGGCCGCAAGGTGCGCCAGGTCTGGGCCGACTTCGCCCGCACCGGCACGGTGGCCGCCGACGCGACGGCCGGCCTCGCCGACACCCTGGTCGTCCACCGCCGCTGAGCCGGTCCGTCCTGGGTGCCCTCGCCCGCGCCTCTCTCTCGTCCACAGGAACGGCTCCTCTCGTCCCCGGGCACGGCTCCTCTCGTCCGCAGGCCAGCCGCCGCTCGTCCACGGGCACGGCCCGGGGTTCGCGTGCGAGCGAGCCGCGACAATACGATCGACGGCAGAACCGATGCGCCGACGTCGCCGTAGTCGCCCGCCCCGCCGTGCCCCGGCGCCGAGCACCTGAGGACCCCCGTGAAGAAGTTCCGCCGCAACCAGGCGCGCATGCACCTCGTCATGATGCTGACGCTGACGTTCACCACCGGCATCATCGACGCCGTCGGCTACCTCGGCCTCGACCGGGTGTTCACCGCGAACATGACCGGCAACGTGGTCATCCTCGGCATGGCCATCGCCCAGGCCGACGGTCTGCCGATCGTGGGCCCGATCGTGGCCCTGGCTGCGTTCCTGCTCGGAGCGGCGATCGGCGGCCGGGTGCTGCGCGGCGGCCGTGCCGGGTGGTCGGGCCGCAGCACGACCTCGTTCGGCGTGACCGGCGGCGTGCTGCTCGGCCTCGGCATCTCGACCTTCTTCGTCGTGCCCGAAGAGAACACGCCGTGGGCCTTCACGATCACCGGCCTGCTGGGCGCCGCGATGGGGCTGCAGGCCGCCGCCGCGCGCAAGATCGCCGTGGCCGACGTCACGACCGTGGTGGTCACGTCGACCATCGTCGGGCTCGCGTCCGAGTCGAAGCTCGCCGGCGGCACGGGCAAGAACTTCCCCCGGCGCGTGCTCGCCGTGGTGCTCATCCTCGCCGGTGCGGGCGTCGGTGCCCTCCTGCTGCAGGTGCACATCGGCGTGGGCATGGGCGTCGCCGGCGGGCTGACGCTGCTCGTCGCACTGACCGGGCACCTCCTGCGCGAGCGACGGAAAGAGCTCGAGGCGCGCGAGGCCGAGGCGGCCGCGGCGGCGGCCGGGGCGACCCGTGGCTGACGCCGTGCGGCACGACCTGGTGGTCCGGGCCCGTCGCGCCTGGGTCGACGGCGTCTGGCGCGAGGCGAGCGTCTCCATCCGTGACGGCCGCGTCGTCGCGATCGGCGGCCTCACCGACGAGGTCGACGCCACCGTCGACGTGACCCTCCCCGACGACCAGGTGCTGCTGCCCGGCATCGTCGACAGCCATGTGCACGTCAACGAGCCCGGACGCACCGAGTGGGAGGGCTTCGCGACGGCGACCCGTGCCGCCGCCGCCGGGGGCGTCACGACGATCGTCGACATGCCCCTCAACAGCATCCCGCCGACGACGACCGTCGACGCCCTCGAGCAGAAGCGCGCCGCCGCGGGCCCCCAGTCGGTCGTCGACGTCGGGTTCTGGGGCGGGGCGATCCCGGCGAACCTCGGCACGGGCGACCTGCGGGCGCTGCACGAGGCCGGCGTCTTCGGGTTCAAGGCCTTCCTCTCGCCGTCGGGGGTCGACGAGTTCCCGCACCTGTCGACCGAGCAGCTGCACCAGGCGATGGCCGAACTGGCGGTCTTCGACGGTCTGCTGATCGTGCACGCCGAGGACCCCGACGGCCTCGACGCCGCCGCGGCCTCCCCGACCGAGGTGCCCGCAGCAGGAGGCGCGGCCTACGACGCGTTCGTCCGCTCGCGTCCCGACGTGGTCGAGCGCACGGCGATCGAACAAGTGGTCGACGCCCTCCGCGCCACGGGTGGTCGTGCCCACGTCCTGCACCTCTCGTCCGCGACGGCGCTCGACACCATCCGCGCCGCCAAGGCCGAGGGCCTGCGGCTCACGGTCGAGACCTGCCCGCACTATCTCACCTTCGACGCCGAGCACATCGGTGACGGCGCGACGCAGTTCAAGTGCTGCCCGCCGATCCGTGGCGAGGCCAACCGAGAGCTGCTCTGGCAGGCGCTCGTCGACGGCACGATCGACGTCGTCGCGAGCGACCACTCCCCCTCGACCCGCGAGCTCAAGTTCGCCGGTGGCCCCGACGCCGCGCACGGCGACTTCGACGTGGCGTGGGGCGGCATCTCGGGTCTCGAGTTGAGCTTCCGTGCCGTGTGGACCGGGGCCCGGCAGCGCGGCATCCCGCTCGAGGCCGTCGTCGGCTGGATGTCCCGGGGCACGGCGGCCCTCGTCGGCCTGCCCACGAAGGGGCGGATCGCCGTCGGCGCCGACGCCGACCTCGTCGCGTTCGCCCCCGAGACACCCGTGACGATCGACGTCGACGACCTCTCGCACCGCAACCCCGTGACCGCGTACGACGACGCACGCCTGTTCGGCGAGGTCGCGGCGACGTGGGTGGGGGGCCGGCTGGCGGGGCCGAGCGCGCCTCCTGCGCGGTTGCTCGTCCGTCCCGACACCGGGGTCGCCTCGTGAGGGGCGGCCCCAGCGCCTTCGCCGAGGTCGCGGCGTGAGTCCGACGAAGGCGGCGGCTCCCGTCGAGGTCGCACCGGGCGTGCACTTCGTCGAGGGTCCCGCGTCGAACTGGACGATCCTCGCGGGCGACGGCACCCTGACGCTGGTCGACGCCGGCTACCCGGCCGACCTCGAGCTGGTGGAGTCGTCGCTCCGGGCCGTGGCGTCGGCGACGGGCGCCGGTGACGCCCGGCTCACGTCGGTGCTCGTGACGCACGGGCACAGCGACCACATCGGCACCGTCTCGGCCCTGCGTCGGCGGCACGGCTTCGAGGTCTTCGCGGCGCACGCCGAGGTGCCGAACGTGACCCGCGAGCAGCTGCACCAGGTCACCGTCGGCGACGTCCTGCCGCACCTGTACAAGCCGCGGTTCGCCCGCTGGGTGCTGCACGCGGTGCGCGCCGGAGGCCTGGGCGACGTGGCCGTGACCGACGTCGTGCCGCTCGACCTCGGGGCGTCGCGCACGTTCAGCGGTCACCGTGTCGTGCCGACGGCCGCGGTCGGTCACACCCCCGGGCACACCGTCTTCGCGCTACCCGACGACGACGTCCTGATCACGGGCGACGCCCTTGTCACCGGCCACCCGACCTCACGGCTCGACGGCGTGCAGATGCTGCACCCGATCTTCCACTCCGACCTCGCCGAGGCGGGCCGCACCTACGGGCGGCTGGTCGACCGAGGGGCACGGGTGGTGCTGCCGGGTCACGGGCCGGTGCTGCGCCGCTGACGACACAGCACGGGGCCGTCCGGCTCGTGCCGGCCGCCGGCCCCGGTCATGGCGACGCGCGCGATCCCGGTCAGCAGAGCCGGCTGAGGTCCGCGACCCGATCTGCGAGGGCGGACGGACCGCCGAGCAGCACGACCTCGTCGGGTTGCTGGAAGTCCACGGCATGGTACGTCGCGCTGGGCATGCACGCGGCGCGCGACGTGAAGAGGGGTTGGCGCAGGTACCCCGCAGCGGCAGCACCGGCCAGGGCGTCGGGGAAGTTCTCCCCGTTCGCCACGAAGACGCTCGTCTCGGTGAAGTGGTCGACGCCGTAGGGCAGTCCCCAGTGCGTCGAGAAAGCGGTCGACCCTGTCCAGTGCGAGGTCTCGTAGCGGTCGCCACCCGACAGCCTCTCCACTTCATGGGCCGTGCCGTCGACGGGCGCGACGCGTCTCAGGTCGTCGACGATGCCCTGGCTCATGACCGCGGGACCGCCGACCGGATACAGGTAGCCCGGATCGACGGCGGCGATGAGGTCTCGGGTCGGCTCGTCGAGTGACGGTGCTTCTCCGGGTACGAGGATGAGTGGCATGTCGTGGGCGCCGGCAGCGGCCGAGGCCGCGAGGGCGTCGGGGAACGATCGACCCGTGGCGACGAAGAGCGCTCCGTCGTCGAAGCTGACGTCGTAGCCGGTGTGGTCGGCGGGGTCGTAGAGGGAGATGACGTCTCGCGGCCTCCCGACGGCCGGCGCCTGCCAGGTGTCGTCCACGAACGCGTCGATCGAGATGGCGCGCGACGTGGCGAAGCGGTCCGCTCCGAACACACGGTCGACGGTGGCGCCGGGAACGACGCGCTCGACCTGGTCGACGACCCGGGGCGAGAGCGACGTCTCGCCACCGACCACGACGACGCGTTCGGGGTCGAGCCGCGCGATCTCGGCGAGGACGACCGCCGGCACCTCAGTCGTGTCGGACAAGAGCAACGGCCCGCCGAGGTGTGCGGCCGCGGGGGCGGCACTCAGGGCGTCCGCGAAACCGCGTCCCGAGGCGAGGTAGACGACCCGCGCCTCCCGGGTCCTGTCGATCGCAGGCCCGACGGGCTCGACGGGCGTCTCGTCGTCCGAGAAGACGCTCTGACTGATGCGGACGGCCGTCGAGAAACGGTCGCCGCCGGCGACACGGACGACGACCGCGTCGCTTTCCGCAGCCCGGGCGGATACGGGGATCGACGTGCAGAACACGGCGGTCAGCGCCGCCGTGGCCACCAATGCCCCGATCGTCCGCCGCGTCGTCACGATCTCGTTCATCTCGTCGCCTCTCGTCACCCCCACCGCTCGAGCCGAGACCGGTGTTGCCGTCCGACAACATAGCGCCCGGGCGAACCCGCGAGGCACCGAGCAGGCCGCCCCGCCGCCCGGCCGCCCGGCGTGCCACCCACCCGGCCCAGGCCACTCTGGACGCGAGCCGAGGTCGTGAGGTCAGCCCCGTGAGCTGACGTCAGGCTCATTCGAGCTCGGACAGCTCGGCGTACAGCTCGGTGATCTCGGCGACGCGGCTGCGGCCACCCTCGGGCCGGCCGGCGCGCACGGTCTCGGTCAGCACCGCCCCGGCCAGCAGGGCGGCCAGGCTCATCGCGCTCGCGTAGCTGTCGAACGGGGCAGGGGTCTCGACCGGGCAGTCGAGCCTCACCGTCACGTCGACGCCACGCAGCGACGGATCGGCCACGAGCACCACGGGCACGCCGCGCGCAGCCAGGGACGACAGCACGCCGGCGAACCCGGCCGGCCGACGACGGAACCCCACCAGGACGACGACGTCGCGCGCCCCGAGCCCGACCAGCTCTTCGCCGATGGACTGGCCCGGCTGCGGCGCCACGCGCACGTCGTCCCGCGCCTGGACCAGCTGCTGCCGCAGGTGGAGCGCCACCGGGTAGCTGTTGCGGAACCCGGCCACAACGACCCGCTCGGCCCCGGCGACCAACGCCGCGGCACGCTCGAGTCGGCCGTCGGAGAGCCCCGAGAGCATCACGTCGAGGTTGTGACGTTCGGCCTCGGCGTGCTCGGCGAGCCCACCGGAGGCGCGGGTCGGCCCGACCGGGACGCCACGGCTGCGCGACGCCCTCGCCTGGTCGCGCACCTCTTGCGCGTCGGTGAAGCCGAGCCGCCGGAACAGCCGCGACACCGTCGCCTTCGAGACGCCGCTCTGCTCGGCGATCTCGGTGGCGGTGTAGACGGCGAGATCGTCCAGGTGGTCGAGGATGAAGTCGGCCGCTCGCTGTTCCTGCGGCGAGAGGCGGCCGTAGCCCGAGTCGATGCGGTCACGGATGCCCGCCCCCTCGACCGGGCCCGCGCCTCCTTCACCCTCGGCCGCGTCCGCGCCGGCGGCAGCGGTGGCAGCGGCGACATCGCCGTGCGTGTCGTCGCCGTGAGCACCGTCTCCGCGGCGGCCGCTCACGCGGACGCCCGCGCCGCGACCGGGTGCGCCGCGGCGACCGCGTGCACGGCGGCCTCGAAGGCGTCGAGCGCGACGGCCACGTCGTCGATCGTGACGATCTCGTCGGGGTGGTGGCTGATGCCGCCGTTGCCGCAGCGGACGAAGAGCATGGCCCACTCGGTCAGCTCGGCGACGGCCATGGCGTCGTGCCCGGCCTTCGAGAACAGCACCATCGGGTCGGTGTCGCCGGTGGCGGCGATGCCGTCGCGGACGAACCCGCGGAGGCGCGGTGGGGCCACCACGGCCGGCGCGCGGTGGGTCTCGTCCACCGCGAGGGTCAGCCCTCGACGCTCGCCGACCTCGGCCGCGACGGCCTGGATGCCGGCCCAGACCTCGTCGCGTCGGTCGTCGTGTTCGCCGCGGAGGTCGAGGCTGAACTCGACGAGACCGGGGATGACGTTGACGCCGCCGGGGAACGCCTGGAGGCGACCCACCGTGGCGATGCAGTCGGCCTCTCGGGCCAGTCGCTCGACCGCGAGGACGATCTCGCTGGCCCCGGCGAGCGCGTCGTGCCGACGGTGGAACGGGACGCCCCCCGCGTGACCGGCGACCCCGGTCAGCGTCAGTTCGAAACGTCGTGCCCCGGCGATCGACGAGACGACGGCGAGCGCCCGGTCGGCCTCCTCGAGGTAGGGGCCCTGCTCGATGTGGGTCTCGAGGTAGCCGATCACGTCGGCCGGTTCGTAGGCGGCGTCGCCGACCCGGTCCGGGTCGAGGCCGAACGCCACGAATGCCTCGTGCAGCGTCGTGCCGGACGCGTCGGCCAGGGACCACCACTCGGGCAGCCAGGTGCCGGCGACTGCACGGGAACCGAGCAGGGCGGTGCCGAAACGGGTGCCCTCTTCGTCGCCGAAGGCGAGGACCTCGATCGCGAACGGCAGACGGGTGCCGGACGCCTCGAGCCGCGCGACGAGGGCGATGCCGAGCAGCACGCCGAGGATGCCGTCGTAGCGGCCGGCGTCGGGCACCGTGTCGAGGTGCGAGCCGAGCAGCAGGGCGGGCAGGCCGGGCTCGGTGCCCTCGTAGCGGCCGCGCTGGTTGCCGGCCGCGTCCTGCCAGGTGGTCATGCCGGCCCGTCGCATCCACTCGCCGGCCATCGCGTTCACCCGGGCGTGCTCGGGCGAGAGGTACACGCGCTCGACGCCGGTGGGGCTGCTCGAGACCGCGGCCAGGGCGTCGCAGCGTTCGAGGACGAGGCGGGCCTCGTCGCTCACGCCGCGCCTCCTGCCCGGTCGGCGTCGAGGTAGACGTCGTACGCGGCCCCGACGCCGCCCCCGCTCGTGATCGGTGCGCCCTCGCGGCGGAGCACGGCCTCGAGCGCGGCGAGCGTCGTGAGCACGGTGTCGCGACGGGCGTTGTAGCCCATCGTGCCGATGCGCCAGACCTTGCCGTGCAGCGGGCCGAACGAGGTGCCGATCTCGATGCCGAAGTCGGTGAGCAGGGCACCGCGCACCCGGTCGCCGTCGACCCCGTCGGGGATGACCACGGCGACCACGTTGTTCATCTTGTGCGCGAGGTCGCCGAACGTCTCGAGGCCGAGCCCCTGCACCCCGGCGAGCATCGCGCGGCCGTGCAGCTCGTGTCGTGCCACCACGGCGTCGACGCCCTCGTCGACGACGAGGCGGGCGCACTCGCGGGCGCCCCAGAGCATGGTGGTCGCCTCGGTGTGGTGGTTGAGGCGCTGAGGACCCCAGTAGTCGAAGATCATGGCGAGGTCGAAGTAGTTCGACGCGATGCGTCGGCTGCTGGTCGTGTCGCCGTCGGTGCGGATGCCCGCCTCGATCGACGTGCGGGCCCGGATGACCTCGACCGCCCGTTCGCCGTAGGTGACGGGAGACGAGCCCGAGGGGCCGCCGAGGCACTTCTGCAGGCCGGCGCTGACGGCGTCCAGGCCGAGTTCGTCGGTGCGGAAGGCGTTGCCGACGATCGACGCCGTGACGTCGGTGTAGAAGAGCACGCCGTGACGGGCGCAGACCTCGCCGAGCCCCTCGAGGGGCTGGGCGACCGTCGTCGAGGTGTCGCCGTGCACGACAGCGAGCAGCTTCGGCTGGACGCGCTCGATCGCCTCGACGATGGTCTCGAGCGGGAAGACCTGGCCCCAGGGCACCTCGATGACGTGGACCTCGGCCCCGCAGCGCTCCGCGATCTCGCGCAGGAGGTGCCCGAAGCGACCGAAGACGGGCACGAGCACCTTGTCGCCCGGTTCGATCAACGACACGAGCGAGGCCTCGATGCCGGCGCGCGAGGTGCCGTCGACGAGCAGGGTCTGCTCGTTCGAGGTCTGGAACACCTCGCGGTACAGCGCCTGGGTCTCGTCCATGTAGGCGGTCATGGCCGGGTCGTACTGCCCCACGAGCTGCGCCGACATCGCGCGGAGCACCCGGGGATCGGCATTGATCGGGCCGGGGCCCATCAGGAGGCGGGCGGGAGGGTCGATCGGCTGGAAGACGCGTTTCACCCGTCCCACCCTACGCAACCCGTGTTTCAGCCAGGTGAACTCGTCGGGCACAGGCCGGCGGGCATCAGGTCGCCCAGGTCGCCGCGAGATCGAGCAGGGACAGGTCCGCCCCGCGGGGGCCCACGAGGCACAGCCCGACGGGCGCTCTCCGCCCGGAGGCGAGCGGCACCTCGAGGACCGGCGCCGAGACGGCGGGGGCGCCCAGCACGCCGGCGATGCAGGTCAGCCCGAGGGTCGCCGAGCGCACGGCGTCCACCTCGGCGGCGGTCGCACCGAGCGCGGGCGCGGCCGAGGACGCGCTGGGCAGGAGCAGCACCCGGCCGTCGAGCAGGGCCTCGAGACGACGACGTTCGTGGCCGAAGGCGACCCGCGCCTCCTCGGCCTGCCCGGGCGAGACCGTCGCGCCGAACGCGAAGCGGGCCGACACGTCGGCGGCGAGCTCGCCCGGGTGCTCGGTGATCCAGTCGCCGTCGGACTGCCAGGCCTCGAAGGCCTGCAGCACGCGGAACAGCTCGAAGAGGTGGGCGACGTCGCCCAGCACGACCTCCTCGGGACGCTCGACCCGCCCCGCGGCGGTCGCCTCGTCGAGAGCCCTCACGAACTCGGCGCGCACGCCGGGCTCGACCGACGCGAGCACCCGCGGATCGACGACGTACGACGGCTCGACCGACACCTGGTCGGCCAGGGACACCGACGCTCGGGCCGCCCGACGGAGGGTGTCGACCTCGCGGGTCAGCCAGCCGACCGTGTCGAAGCTCGGCGCGAGCGGGAGCAGCCCGGCGCGATCGACCGCCCCGTGGGTGGTGCGGATGCCCCAGAGCCCCTGGTAGGACGCGGGCACGCGGAGCGATCCGCCGGTGTCGGTGCCCAGGGCGATGCTCACCTGCCCGAGGGCCACGGCCGCCGCCGGGCCACTGGTCGAGCCGCCGGGGATCGCACCCGGCACGGCCGGGTTGGGAGGGGTGCCGTAGGCCGAGTTGCGTCCGGCGATGCTGTACGCGAACTCGTCGGTCTGCGCGATGCCGCGCAGGTCGGCCCCGGCGTCGAGCAGGTGCTGCACCGCGGCCGCGTGCCGGGACTCGGGGGCCGCACCCGCGAGCCGGGCAGGCACGCCGGCCCCGATCGCGTGGCCTGCGACCGCGAACAAGTCCTTCACGGCGACCGTCTCGCCCGAGAGGGCAGGAGGCGCCGTGCCGGTCGGGTCGTCCCCTCGGCTTCCCGAGACGAGCGGCTCGCCCACGACCCGCCAGACCCGGCGGTCGATCGCCGGCGGCGACGCCTGTACCTGGGCCGAGGCGATCCGCCAGGAGCGGGCACCCCCCGGGCCGGCATCCGGATCGCGGCGCCAGAGCTGCGTGACGACACCACGACCCCCGGCGGCCGGGGCGTTGACCGACACGACGATCGCCACGTCGGTGGTGACGACCTGGACGTGGCACTCGACCACCCGTCGCACAGGGCCGGACCCGCGCCTCGCCCGGAAGGCCGTGATCGCGTCGTGCCCCACCAGCAGCCCACCGGCGTCGGCGCGCATGACGGTGGCGGTCGGTTCGAAGGCCGCGGCGAGCGCGGCCTGGTCGTCGGCGGCGAGTGCGCGCTCGTAGGCGTCGAACGCCTCGAGCAGGCCGTCGGGCAGCTCGCCTTCGACCGAGGTGGGGACGGTGCCCGAGCCGACCCGTGCCTCCTCGGGGTGGCCCGGCGGTGTACCGGTCGCGTCAGCCACCGAAGTCCGCCTTGCGGATGCGGGCGTGGACGCCCTTGACGAGGTCGACGACCTGCGAGATGTCGAAGTCGGTCGCCGCCGAGAGGTAGGCGTAGGCGAGGCTGCGGTCCATGCCGTAGCGGGCCTCGAGCAGGTCGATCGCCGCTCGGACGCAGGCGCGGACCGCCTCGTCGAGGTCTTCGTCGAGGCCGGTCGGCACCAGCGACTCGGCGGTCTCGGCGAGCGGCCCGGAGATCTCGCCGAACAGCGCCACGGCCTCGGCGCGCGGCACCAGGTCGAACCGGACGGTCACGCGCAGGCTGGCCTCCATCGCGGTGAGTGCGACCTCGCCGTCGCCCTGGGCGAAGTGCGGGTCACCCACGTAGGCGAGCGCCCCGGGCACCTGGACCGGCAGGTGCAGGGACGCGCCCTCGGTCAGGAGGGCGATGTCGACGTTGCCCCCGTGCGAGCCCGGCGGCACCGAGTGCGGTCGCTCGTCGCCCGCGACGGCGACCCCCATGATGCCGAGGAACGGGTGCAGCGGGAACCGCACCGTGTGGCCGGCACCGGGCACGAGCGGCAACGTGCCGACCAGGGAGCCGTCGGGTTCGTGGTCGACGGCCGCGAAGACGCTGACCGGATCGGCGCCGAGCGGGAACTCGCCGGCGAGGGCCCCGCGACCGTGGCGGTTGGAGATGACGCCGTACGGCACGCGAGGTGTCGCGTCGAGGAGGGTCATCGTGACGACGTCGCCGGGCTGGGCGCCGCGGATCGCGATGGGGCCCGTCACGACGTGCGGGCCGTCGGCACCCGGATCGCGACCGTGCTGGTCGTCGCTCGCGGCGGCCAGGGCGACCGCGTCGTCGAGCACGTGCTCGGGGGGCACCCCGTGGCGGGCGAAGAAGGCCTGAGGATCACGGCCCTGGTCGTCGAGCACGCCCTCGTGGCTGAGGGTGTCGATGAGGACGGCCGTGCCCGGGTCGATGGTGAGCACGGGCTCGTCGGAGGCACAGGGCAGGCGCCCCCACAGGGTCGTGGCGAGGGTCGCCGGCACGTAGGGGAGGGCAGCGCCACGGTCGCCGGGCGACAGGGGTTGCAGGATAGGGGTCGCGGGAACGGGGCCCGACGGGGGTGCGAGGGTCGCCTCGGAGATCGCCATGCCCAGCACAGTAGCGAGTCGACGCCTCGCCCCGATAAGCCCTCTGAAACGAGTTGTTCACAAATCGTCGATCGTGAAACAAGTCGTTCACACGGTTGTGTGATCATCGCCGCATGGCGATCATCCTCGGCGACAACCAGTACGGCAAGGCGGAGTCGCGACTCGTGCGCTTCTACCGCGACGGGCCCCGACACGAGATCCGCGACGTCAACGTCACGTCGGCGTTGCGGGGCCCCTTCGACGCGGCGTACCTCCGCGGCGACCAGAGTGCCGTCCTGCCGACCGACACCCAGAAGAACACCGCGTTCGCGTTCGCGAAGTCGAAGGGCGTCGAAGCCGTCGAGCGCTTCGGGCTCGAGCTCGCCCGTCACTTCGTGCACGACGTCGAACCCGTGACGGGTGCCCGCATCGAGATCGAGCAGTACGACTGGCAGCGGGCCGTGGTCGACGGGAGCGAGCACGACCACACCTGGCTGCGTTCGGGTCAAGAGGTGCGCACCGCCGCCGTCACGGTCGACGGCACCGGCGAGTACGTCGTGGGCGGGCTGAAAGACCTGGTCCTGCTCAAGTCGACCGGCTCCGAGTTCGCCGGGTTCCTGACCGACGAGTTCACGACCCTGCCCGAGACGCACGACCGGGTCATGGCGACGGCGCTCGACGCGAAGTGGCGCTTCGGCACGACCGACGTCGACTGGGAGGCCACGTACGCCGAGGTCAAGCGCCTGATGGTCCGCGAGTTCGCCACCCTGCAGTCGCTCGCCCTGCAGCAGACCCTGTGGCACATGGGCACGGCCGTCCTCGAGGCGATCCCCTCGATCGTCGAGGTGCGCCTGAAGGCACCGAACAAGCACCACTTCGCCTACGACCTGTCGCCCTTCGGCCTCGAGAACCCGGGCGAGGTCTTCTGGGCCGCCGATCGCCCGTACGGTCTGATCGAGGCGACCGTGCTGCGCGACGACGCCCCGCCGGCCCACGACGCGTGGCGCGCCTCCGCGGGTCTCGCATGAGCCTCGTCGAGCCGAACCGCCCCACCCCCGCCCCACCCCGAGGAGACACCGTGACCGACGCCGACGACGCCCGCTGGCTGGCCCGCACCATCGAACTGGCCGTCGAGAACGTCGCGGACGGGGGCGGACCGTTCGGGGCCGTCATCGTGCGGGGCGACGAACTCGTGGCCGAGGGTCGGAACCGCGTGACGGCCGACCTCGACCCCACGGCACACGCCGAGGTGACCGCGATCCGGGCGGCGTGCCGGGCGGTCGGCGACTTCTCCCTCGCCGGCACGACCCTCTACACCTCGTGCGAACCGTGCCCGCTGTGCCTCTCGGCGTCGCTCTGGGCCAGGGTCGACCGGGTCGTGTACGCCGCGGACCGGCACGACGCCGCGCGAGGCGGTTTCGACGACCTCGAGTTCTACGAACTGTTCGGACGCGACCGGTCGACCTGGGACCTCCCCGTCGACGAGGTGCGCCCGGCGAACGCGCCGGCGCCGTTCGAGGCGTGGGCGAGCCACGACCACCGCACCGACTACTGAGTCGTCGTGCGAGGGGGGTCAGCTGCCGCGGTAGGTCGAGTACGCGAACGGGCTGAGCAGCACGGGCACGTGGTAGTGGCTCGACTCGTCGGCGAGGGTGAAGTGGATGGTCACCCGCGGGTAGAACGTGTCACGCCCGGCCGCCGCGAAGTAGGCGGCGGTCTCGAAGACCAGTCGGTAGTCGGCCGCGGGCAGGGCGTCCGGGCCGAGTTCGGGCACGCGCCCGTCGGCGTTCGTGACGCCGGTGGCGAGTTCGCTGCCCCGTGCGTCGTAGAGCGCGACGGGGACGTCGGCGGCCGGGCGGCCCAGTGCGGCGTCGAGGACGTGCGTCGTGACGTGGCTCATGCTCGGGCCTCGTCGTGGTCGGCGGACACCGGCTCGGCGGGTGCCGACTCGGCGGACGTCGACCCGGCGGGTGCCGACCCGGCGGGTGCCGATCCGGCGGGTGCCGACTCGGCGGACGCCGACCCGGCAGGTGCCGACCCGGCGGGTGCCGACCCGGTGGGTGCCGACTCGGCGAAGGTCGACTGCAACCGCAGCAGGGCGATGTCGCGCAGCTCCGCCCCGACGATCCGCCGTTCGGTGTCGTCGTCGAGCCCGAGTCGCCGGTGCAGCTCGCCCACGATCTCGGCCCGGCTCCGACCGGCGGCACGGATCAGGAACACCCGGTCGAAGCGCTGCTCGTACGCCGCGTTGCCCTCGACCAGCAGCTGCGCGAGGGTCTCGTCGTCGGCGTCGGCCGCCGAACCCTGCTCGCGTCGGCTGAACTCCTGGGCGGCCCCGTCGCCGACCGGCTTCTCGCCGATCCGCGGGTGGTGTGCCATCGCCTCGTCGATCTCGGCGGCGCTGAGCGGCGTCGCCGCGGCGGCCGCGACCGTGATCAGGGCGTCGGCGTCGGCGAACGGCGACTGCGCGGCGACGTCGTCGGCCCACCGCTCGACGTTCAGGGCGGCCAGCAGGTGCGAACGCAGGGTGGCGTCGTCGAGCTCGATCATGACGCACACCCTAGCGACGGTGCCCCGAGGCGACGGGCACGGCTGGCCGACCCGCGCCTCCCGGGCGTCCGGCGACGCGGCACCCAGGTGCGCCGGGCCGGGCGGCCGCTCGCACCACGTCCGCAGCCGCTCGCACCACGTCCGCGGCCGCTCGCACCAAGTCCGCAGCCGCTCGCACCACGTGCGCGTCGTGGAACCACCCGCGAGTGTGGTTCGACCACACGACGGTGGTGCGACCCCGTCCCCGGCCCTCGCCGCGGCTCCGGCTCTCGTCCCGGCCCTCCACCCGACGCGGCTGCGGTGTCGGCGGCTCCGCGCCGGGGCCGGTCGTTCGACGCCGAGCGAGCCGACACATGCTCGAAACCCCGGTCGTGCAGAGTGGGGTCTCCCATGGACCTGACCACCGTTCGCGAGATCCGCACCCCGTCACGCCGCGACGAGATCGTCTTCGCGCCCGGCGAGCGGCCCCTCGGCGGCGGCACGTGGCTGTTCTCGGAGCGGCAGCCCGGGCTGACCGGCCTGGTCGATCTGACCTCGCTCGGGTGGACGCCGGTCGAGCGCGGCATCGCCGCCGACGGCCGCGACGTCGTCAGCGTCGCCGCCACCTGCACCATCGCCGAGCTGCTGCGGCTGCCCGCCGACGCCGACTGGGTCGCCCACCCGCTCGTCGACCAGTGCGCGAACTCGCTGCTCGCCTCGTTCAAGATCTGGAACGTCGCGACGGTCGGCGGCAACGTCGCCCTCGGGCTGCCTGCTGGGGCCATGACGTCGCTCATGGCCACGCTCGACGCCACGGCCGTCGTCTGGACGACCGACGGCGGCGAGCGCCGCCAGCCCGTGTCCACCTTCGTCACCGGAGTGGTGCAGAACACCCTCGAGCCGGGTGAGGTGCTGCGCGCCCTCGAGGTGCCACTCGGGTCCCTGCGCTCCCGCACCGGGTTCCGGCGCATCTCGCTGAGCCCCCTGGGCCGCTCCGGCGCGCTGGTCACGGCCCGGCTCGGCCTCGACGGCGAGTTCGTGGTCACGATCACGGCGGGGACGACCCGTCCCGTCCAGCTGCGCTTCGACGAGGTGCCCGGCGAGCGGGCCCTGGCGGACGCTCTCGGCCGCATCGACTGCTGGTACTCCGACCCCCACGGCGACCCCGACTGGCGCCGCGCGATGAGCGCCCGCTTCGCCGACGAGCTGCGGGTCGAGCTCGGACGGCCCGCCACCGACGCACCGGTGCGACCCGTGCGCGAGTCGACCCACGACCCGCGCAGCGCGGCCGCCCGCGCGAGGCGGACGCCGCCCACCACCACGACCCCCGGAGGCGCGCGATGACCCCGAGACACGTCACGTTCGAGGTCGACGGCCTCCCGCTCGACGCCGACGTCGACCCCGGCCAGGTGCTGCGGACGGTGCTGCGCGAGCACGGCGTCCACTCGGTCAAGAAGGGCTGCGACGCGGGCGACTGCGGCGCGTGCTCGGTGCTGGTCGACGGCGAACCCGTGCACTCGTGCATCTATCCCGCCCACCGGCTCGAGGGCCGGGCGGTGACGACGGCGGCCGGTCTCGGCACCCCCGAGCACCCCCACCCCGTGCAGCAGGCGTTCGCCGACGCGGCCGGGTTCCAGTGCGGCTTCTGCACGGCCGGCATGGTGGTGACGGCCTCGACGTTCACCGAGGCCGACGCGGACGACCTCCCGCGCCTCCTGAAGGGCAACCTGTGCCGGTGCACGGGGTAC
Organism: Frigoribacterium sp. PhB118; assembly: GCF_003751725.1. Classification (NCBI taxonomy): domain Bacteria; kingdom Bacillati; phylum Actinomycetota; class Actinomycetes; order Micrococcales; family Microbacteriaceae; genus Frigoribacterium; species Frigoribacterium sp. PhB118. Next base: position 346,850 of record NZ_RKID01000003.1, read on the forward strand.
CGGGCGATCGGCGACGCGATCTGCGGCGTCTCGAACACGGTGGCCCCGGCCGATGGCGAGGCGGCCGGTCGGTCGGTGAAGGCCCCGGCGGCCCTGCGCGTGGCGTCCGGCAGCGAGCCGTACACGCTCGACTTCCGCGGCACGACGAAGCTGCTGCACCTCGCCGTGCTCGGCAGCCCGCACCCCCACGCCCGCATCACCTCGATCGACACGAGTGCCGCCGAGGCGCTGCCCGGCGTGCACCTGGTGTTGACCCACCGCGACTCCCCCGCGACGTTGTTCTCGACCGGTCGCCACGAGGACCGCGAGGACGACCCGGACGACGGCCTGGTCCTCGACCCCGTGCTGCGCTTCCGTGGTCAGCGCGTCGCCGCGGTCGTCGCGGACGACGTCCGCACGGCGACGAACGCCCTGGCCGCGATCGTGGTCGAGTACGAACCGTTGCCCGCCGTGTTCGACCCCGAGACGGCGCGTTCCCCCGGGGCCCCGCTGCTGCACGGCGAGAAGACCGTCGAGGCGTCGCGCATCGCGTTCCCCGAGCGCAACACCGTGGCCGCGATGCACGACGAGACGGGCGACGTCGAGGCCGGCCTGGCGCTGGCCGACGCCGTCGTCGAGGGCACCTGGCGCACGCAGCGCGTCTCGCACGGCGCGCTCGAGACGCACGCCTCGCGCGGCTGGCTCGACGACGACGGGCGCCTCGTCGTCCGCACGGCGAGCCAGGTGCCGTTCCTCGTGCGCGACGAGCTGGCCCATGTCTTCGGACTGCCGCAGGAACAGGTCCGGGTCTTCGCCGCCCGCGTGGGCGGCGGTTTCGGGGGCAAGCAAGAGCTCATCACCGAAGACCTCGTCGCCCTCGCCGTGCTGCGCACCGGTCGACCCGTGCAGTACGAGTTCACCCGCGAGGACGAGTTCACGATCGCGCCGACCCGCCACCCGATGCGCGTCCGCGTGCGCGTCGGCGCGACGAGCGACGGGGTGCTGACCGCGCTGCACGTCGACCAGCTGATGGACACGGGCGCCTACGGCAACCACGGCGTCGGCGTGATGTACCACTCGGTGCACGAGTCGACGAGCGTCTACCGCTGTCCGAACAAGCGCGTGGACGCCGAGTCGGTCTACACGAACAACCTGCCCTCGGGGGCGTTCCGCGGGTACGGGCTGGGGCAGGTCGTCTTCGCCGTCGAGTCCGCGATGGACGAACTGGCCCGCGAGCTCGGCATCGACCCGTTCGAGCTGCGCCGCCGCAACGTGATCGTCCCCGGTGACCCGATGGTGGTCACCGACCCCGACGAAGAGAGCGATCTGCTGATCGGCAGCTACGGTCTCGACCAGTGCCTCGACCTGGTCGAGCAGGCGCTGGAGTCCCCTGCCCCCGAGGGCGCGCCTCCTGCCCCCGTCGGCCCGACCTGGGTCACCGGGCGCGGCATGGCGCTGGCCATGATCGCCACGATCCCGCCGCGTGGTCACTTCGCCGACACCTCGATCGAGCTGCTGCCCGACGGCCGCTACGACATCGGCGTCGGCACGGCCGAGTTCGGCAACGGCACGACGACGGTACACACCCAGCTCGTCGCCTCGGCGCTCGGCACCACGCCCGACCGGGTCGTCGTCCGGCAGTCCGACACCGACGTGGCCCGGTACGACACGGGCGCGTACGGGTCGGCCGGCGTCGTCGTCGCCGGCAAGGCCCTGCTCGCCGCCGCCCACAAGCTGCGCGCGGCGATGGTCGACCGCGCGCTGGCGATCGCCGGAGGCGCGGGTCACGCCGTCGACACCGGCACCGCCCCCGAGGTGGTCGCGGGCGGCGTCGTGGTGCGGGTCGGCCCCGGTGTCGACGCGACGGTCCTGGTGTCCGGCGAACGGCTGCTGGCCGACGGTCCGCTCACCGCCGACGGTTCCCACGACGGCACCCCACGCTCGGTGGCGTTCAACGTGCACGGCTTCGAGGTCGCCGTCGACCGGGCGAGCGGCGAGGTGCGCCTGCTGCGCTCGGTGCAGGCGGCGGACGCCGGGGTCGTGCTGAACCCCGAGCAGCTGCGTGGGCAGGTCGAGGGCGGCACGGCGCAGGCGATCGGCACGGCCCTCTACGAAGAGATGATGCTCGACGACGAGGGTCGCGTGCTGACGACGGCGTTCCGCAACTACCGGATGCCCAAGTTCGGGGACGTGCCCCAGACCGAGGTGCACTTCGCGACCACGCACGACGACCTCGGTCCGCTCGGCGCCAAGTCGATGAGCGAGGCGCCGTATAACCCGGTGGCACCCGCCCTGGCCAACGCGATCCGCGACGCCCTCGGCGTGCGGCCCCACGAACTGCCGATGTCGCGCGACCGCCTCTGGCGCCTCGCCGGCGGTCGCTGAGCCGGGCAGAGCGGGGCGGAGCCGGGGCCGGCCGGGCCCGCGACCGGACCACGCGTCGCACCACCGAATGAACGTCGCACCGCCGACATGCGCGGCGCGACGTCCAGTCGACGGTGCGACGCGAGCGCGGGCTGGACCGGGACGGGGCTCAGCCCTCGCGCTCGGTCGCTCCGGCCGGTGCCGCGGGCCCGCGCACGGCGTCGTGCGCCGACACGTCACGGTCCGCACCCTCGTCGCGCGCCTGCATCCGCGGCGAGTTGAGCAGCAGGTTCAGGAGCACGGCGACGATCGCGCCGGCGCTGATGCCCGAGTCGAAGACGATCGTGAACCAGGTCGGGAACTGCGCGTAGATCTCGGGGCTGACCGTCGGCAGCAGGCTCACGCCCAGCGCGACCGCCACGATCAGGATGTTCGAGTTCGTGAACCGCACCTTCGACAGCGTCCGGATGCCGCTCGCCGCGACCATGCCGAACAGCGCGACGCCCGCCCCGCCGAGCACCGCCACGGGCACGCCCTCGACGACGGCCCCGAGCGCGGGCACCAACCCGAGCACCACGAGGATGCCCCCCGCCAGCGTCGCCACGTACCGCGACTTCACGCCGGTGATGCTGACCAGGCCGACGTTCTGCGCGAACGCGGTGTACGGGAACGTGTTGAAGACGCCGCCGATGACGGTCGACAGGCCGTCGGCCCGCAGCCCGTCGGCCAGTCGTCGCGGCGTCACCGGGCGGTCGACGATCTCGCCCACCGCGATGATGTCGCCGGTGGTCTCGGTCATGATCACCAGGCCGACGATGCACATCGACACGATCGCGCTCACCGGGAAGGTCGGCAGCCCGAAGTGGAACGGCAGGGCGAGCCCGAACCAGGCGCTCTCGCCCACTCCGCTCCAGTCGGTCAGCCCGAACGGCCAGGCGACGAGGGTGCCGACGACGAGCCCCAGCAGGATCGACAGGCGGCGGAGCGCAGGAGGCGCGAACCGCTCGATCAGGATGATCAGCAGCAGGGTGCCCGCGGCGAAGGCGACGTCGAGCGGGCGTCCGAAGTCGTCGGAACCCGCGCCTCCTCCGACCCAGCCGGCGGCGACGTCCATCAGCGAGACGCCGATGATCAGGATGACCGTGCCCGTGACGATCGGCGGGAAGAACCGCACCAGCTTCGAGAAGAACGGGGCGAGCAGCATCATGAAGACGCCGCTCGCGATGACCGAGCCGTAGATGGCCGTGATGCCGTACTCGCCACCGATGACGATCATCGGTCCGACGGCGGCGAAGGTGCAGCCCTGCATCAGGGGCAGCCGCACACCGAAGCGCCAGAACCCGACGGACTGCACGATCGTCGCGATGCCGGCCACGAAGAGGTCGGCGCTGATCAGGTAGGCGATGTCGCCGGGCTCGAGCTGGCCCATGCCGACCAGGGCTCCGCCGACGATGAGGGGCACGGCGACCGCCCCGGCGTACATCGCGAGCACGTGCTGCAGGCCGAGCGGGAAGAGCCTCCGCAGCGGCGGGACGCGGTCGACGGGGTGGGTCGTCTCGGGCGGCCCGGCGGTCGCGACCGGCGAAGCGGACGGCTCGGGCGACTCGGGCGGGGACTGTGACATCGGGACTCCTGATCGTGGGGATGTCGGGTGGTCGCCGCCAGCGTACGAAACGCGCGTTTCGTCGCGACGGCACGCGTGTTTCAGACTCGTGTCGTCGGCGGGGTCGATGCGCTCGGTGCCGCTCGTGCCGATGCACCCGCTTCCGAACGATGCACCCACGAGCACGGGGGTGCATCTTTCGACACCGGGTGCATCGAGAAGGAGGCGCGGGCTGGCGGCCGAGGAGCGCGGCGGCAACCGGCGCCGTCGCCAGGCGACGCGGCCCGGCCCGGCCCGGCCCCGCACCGCGGCCGGCGCAGCGCGTCGCTCAGCGCGCAGTGATCACCCGCACGAGGTGCATCGTGACGTCCGCCGATCGCCCCGCCGTCAGGGCGAGGTTCTCATCGTGCACGTCGTGGGCGTCCGGACCGGCGAGGTCGCTGATGCCGCGCACCGAGACGAACGGCACGTGGTGGACGTGGCAGGTCTGCGCGATCGCCATCGACTCCATGTCGACGGCGTCCACGTCGACGACGTCGGCGAAGGCGCTGCGCACGCCGATCACGCGCTCGGCGGTCATGAACGCGTCGCTCGACGCGATCAACCCCGGGCGCACGGCCCACGGACCACCCGACGTGCCGTCCGACCCGGCCGACGTCTCGCCCGAGCCAGCCGACGTGTCGGACGGGACGGACGTGTCGTACGCGACCGCCGCCTCCATCAGGGACTCGTCGGCGTGGAAGCTGGCCGGCATCCCGGGGACCTGCCCCAGCCGGTAGCCGAACACGCGCGCGTCGGCGTCGAGGTTGACGTACTCCGAGCCCGCGACGACGTCGCCGATCTCGATGCCGGCGCCCATGCCCGCAGCGGTGCCGGCGCTGATCACGGTCGGCACGACACCCTCGAGCGAGCCGGCCCGCACGATGGCCGACGTGGCCGCTCCGGCGGCGTTGACGAACCCGATGCCGCTCTGCACGAGCAGCAGCTCGACCCCGTCGATCTCGACGACCCGCTGCAGCGACCCGCCGACGGCGACCGGCTCGTCGACGCGCGACGCCCGGGAGACGAACGGCGCCGCCTCGTCGGCCATCGCCACGACGACGATGATCGGGGGGACGGCGACCGCCGCGACCCCGTCGGCAGGAGGCGCGGCGTGCGTCCCGCTCATCGGGTGACGGTCGACCACTCGTCGCGGGCCGCGAGGAAGTCGCGGGCGACGCCCTGGGCACCCTCGAGCGTGTGGTTGGCGCCCCAGCCGCACTGGACCTCGTTGGCCGCGGGGACCTCGGTCGCGGTGGTGATGTCGGTGAGGGTGCCCTCGATCAGCGACAGGACGTCGTCCATCGCGGGGTCGCCCTGAAGGATCAGGTAGAAACCGGTCTGGCAGCCCATCGGCGAGAAGTCGATGACGTCGCCGGAGCGGTTGCGGGAGTGCTCGGCGAAGAGGTGCTCGAGCGAGTGGACCGACGCCATGTCGAGGTGAGCCTCGTTCGGCTGGGTGAACCGGACGTCGAACTTGGTGATGACGTCGCCGTGCGGCAACGTCTTCTGGTCGGCGACGCGCACGTAGGGCGCGGCGACGGTGCGGTGGTCGAGGTTGAACGACTCGACGTTCATCTTGGGCTGGGTCACGATGGTCCCTTCGGGGTGCGGACGGGGCGCGGGAGGCACCTCGGTCTCTGCACCGATCTGTGCGTCCCAACGCCCTGTCGACCCTAGGACATTCCCTCCGCGCCGGTCGGAGTGTGACCCCGCATGCGGCCCGCCGCTCCGCCGCTCGGCCGCTCCGCCGCTCGGCCGCTCGTCCCGCCACCCCGCCACCCCGCCACCCCGCCACCCCGCCACCCCGCCACCCCGCCACGGAGTAAACAACCCGCCACGCAAAAAGATGGCGGTGTGTTTGCTTCGTGGCGGCGAGCGGGGGAAAAGGGATGGGGGGCGGACCGGCGGGCGCAGCCCAGTGCAGGGCAGCGCAGCGCAGCGCGCTACGGCAGCGTGTGTCCGGCGGCCGTGAAGAGCCGGTACCACTCGGGCCGGGTCAGGGGCACGTCCGACCCCGCGGCGCTGTCGCGGAGATGCGCGACGCTCGTGGTGCCGAGCACGACCTGCATCCGGGCCGGGTGCCGGGTGATCCAGGCCACGGGGATCGCCGACGGTGGGACGTCGTACTTGGCGGCGAGCTCGTCGATGACGTCGTTGAGCTCGGGGTAGCCGTCGCGGTCGCCGAGGAACACGCCGTCGAAGAACCCCTTCTGGAACGGCGACCAGGCCTGCAAGGTCATGTCGTTGAGGCGGCTGTAGTCGAGGATGCCGTTGTCGCGGTCGACGGACTGGTCGAGCCCCGCCATGTTGGCCGCGACGCCCGCCGCGATCAGCGGGGCGTGGGTGATGCTGAGCTGCACCTGGTTGACGATCAGCGGCTGCGTCACGCTGCGCTTGAGCAGCTCGACCTGGGCGGGCGTGTGGTTCGAGACGCCGAAGTGGCGCACCTTGCCGGCGGCGTGCAGCTGGTCGAAGGCGGCGGCCACCTCGTCGGGCTCGACCAGGGCGTCGGGACGGTGCAGCAGCAGCACGTCGAGGCGGTCGGTGTGCAGGGCGGCGAGCGAGGCGTCGACCGACTCGAGGATGTGCTCGGTCGAGAAGTCCCAGAAGCCGTCACGGATGCCGACCTTGCTCTGCAGCTGGATCGCGTCGCGCTCGGACGAGGTCATGGTGACGGCGTCGCCGAAGCGCTGCTCGCAGTGGTGGGGGTGGTCGCCGTACACATCAGCGTGGTCGAAGAAGTCGATGCCGAGGTCTCGGGCCTCGGCCACGAGTTCACGGATCGCGTCGTCGGTCATGCCCGAGATGCGCATGAGCCCGAGGACGATGGTCGAGGCGGGGCGGTCGGTGGTGGGTAACGTCGTCGTCTTCACGCTGCCAGTCTGCTCTCGTCCGGCGTCCCCGGGAGCCGACCCGCGCCTCCTCGGGGGACGGTCAGGAGGCGCGGGGCGCCTGGGGAGGACCCGTCCCGTCGTTCGCGCCCTCCGTTCCGAACCCCCCGGCATGACCGTCACCGCGAGCGCGAGCACCGCGCGCGTCGCCGCCGCTCCGCTCGACCGGGCGTGGAGCATCGCGACGCCGCTGACCCCCGTCGGGTTCTATCCGCGGGCGGGGGTGATCCCGGCCGTCGTGGCCGTCCACGACCAGACCGGCCCGTGGGACGCCGTGGGGCGCACCCGCCGGCTCGAGCTGTCGGACGGCAGCAGCGTCGTCGAGAGCCTCGTGCGCGTGGAGCCCGACGGGGTCTTCGTCTACGAGCTCAGCGAGTTCACCGGGCTGCTCGGGCGGCTGGTGACGGGCGGCCGCGCCGACTGGAGCTACCGGGCGACCCCGAGCGGGCGCACGCGGGTCGACTGGACCTACTCGTTCTTCGCCCGACCGGGGCGCGGGGCGATCGTGCGCGGGATCGTGCGCTTCGCCTGGGCGCCGTACATGCGCCGCGTGCTCGTCGGCATCACCCGCGAGATCGAGCGCACCGCCTAGCCGCGCGCGTCCACACCCCGGGTCCGTCCACGCCCCGGGTCCGTCCACGTCCCGGGCTCGCCCCCGGCGGGGCACGGGCCTCCGGGCACCGCTACCCTCAGGGCATGAAGGACGCCACGATCTACGACGTGGCGAAGCGCGCGGGCGTCTCGCACCAGACCGTCAGCAGGTTCCTGCGGGGGTTCGAGGGCATCCGTCCCGCCACCCGCGAGAAGGTCGAGCAGGCCCTCGCCGAGCTCGAGTACCGCCCCAACTCGGCGGCCCGGTACCTGCGCCTGCAGCGGACGAACCGCATCGGGCTGCTCGCCGACAACATGCACCAGTCGGGGCCCGCCCGCACGATCGCCGGGGCCACGGAGGCCGCGCGTTCGCTCGGCTACGTCACCGACATCGTCTCGATGGACGGCGGCGACGAGCGCTCGGTCGACGACGCCCTCGACCTGATGCTCGGGCAGCAGATCGCCGGCATCGTCGTGACCGCGCAGACCGCCGTCGCCCGGTCGGCGCTCGAACGCCGGGCGATCTCGGTGCCCGTGGCGCGTGACTTCGGGCTGATGGTCGAGGGCACCACCGAGTCGATCAACGAGCACGCCGGCCGGGTCGCGGCCGAGCACCTCGTGGGCCTCGGCCACCGCCGTGTGGCCTACGTCGCCGGGCCGGACCAGTGGCTGGCCGCCCGCGAGCGCGCCGACGGGTTCCGCCAGGCGGTGACCGGGTCCGGAGGCGCGGTGACGGTCACCGACGTCGGCGACTGGTCCGCGGCGGCCGGCTACGACATCGGGCTGCGACTGGCCGCCCGGACGGACGACTTCACCGCCATCGCCGTCGCGAACGACGCCATGGCGATGGGGCTGCTCGCCGCCCTCGCCGCCGAGGGCGTCTCGGTGCCGCACGAGGTCAGCGTGGTCGGCAACGACGACACTCCCGAGGCGCGGTTCATGGTGCCGTCGCTGTCCACCGTGGCACTCGACTTCGGCTTCGAGGGGGCACACGTGATGACGTCGCTGATCGCCCACATCGAGGGACGCAGCCCCGACACGGCCAGCCGCCTGCCGGTGCCGTCCCTCGTCGCGCGCGCCTCGACCGCACCCGCGCGCGGCTGACGCCCCCGAGCGCGGGCCGAGCCGCGCAGCCCACCGGCGCGGGCCCGCGCGCGGCTGACGCCCCCGGGCGCGGGCCCATCGGCGCAGGCCCACCGGCGCAGGCCGAGCCGCGCGGGCCGACCCGCGCCTCCCCCACCGGGGACCCGTCGACGACGGGGTCTTGCGCGGGTGGCGGCTCGTAGGTTACGTTCTCCGCAGACGCCGATGTTATCGACAACATCCACCGAACATCGATCGACGTCCCGAGCACGCGCGGGACGACGTCGGCGGTCGCCACCGCAGCCGACACACACGAACGGGTCAACGATGACTTCTGCTCCACGCCATTCCGGGGTGCTCTTCGGAGCCGCCTACTACGCCGAGTACCAGCAGGCGGGCACCCTCGACCGCGACCTCGACCTGATGGTCGAGGCGGGCTTCACGGTGATCCGCGTGGGCGAGTCGGTCTGGTCGACGTGGGAGCCGCGCGAGGGCGAGTTCGACCTCGACTGGCTCCAGCCCGTGCTCGACGGCGCCCACGCCCGCGGCATCGGGGTGGTGCTCGGCACGCCGACCTACGCGGTGCCGCCGTGGCTGCAGGTGCGCCACCCCGAGATCGCCGCCGAGCGGACGACCGGCGTCCGCGCCGGCTGGGGCGCCCGACAGGAGATGGACCAGAGCCACCCCGCCTACCGCTTCTACGCCGAGCGCGTCGTCCGCAAGGTCGTCGAGCGCTACGCGCAGCACCCCGCCGTGATCGGGTGGCAGGTCGACAACGAGCCCGGCAACGAGCGCCCGCGCAATGACCAGGTCTTCGACCGCTTCGTGGCCTGGCTGCAGCGCAAGTACGTCACCGTCGAGCGCCTGAACGAGGAGTGGGGCCTGGTCTACTGGTCGCACCGGCTGACCGAGTGGTCGCAGCTCTGGCGTCCCGACGGCAACGTGCAGCCGCAGTACGACCTCGAGTGGCGGCGCTTCCAGGGCGAGCTGGCCGACGAGCTGATCGCCTGGCAGGCCGACGTCGTCCGCGAGTACGCCCGCGACGACCAGTTCGTCACCACCTGCATCTCGTACTCGCGCCCGCAGGTCGCCGACGAGCGGCTCGTCGAGAGCCTCGACGTCACCGCCGGGAACCCGTACTACAAGATGCAGGACGGCCTGACGCTCGGCGTCGAGGTGCCCCGCGAGGCCGGCTGGTGGCACACCGGCGTCTGGGCCCTGCAGCAGTGGGGCGACCGGGCGTTCTCGTCGGCGCAGGCCCCCTTCCTCGTCACCGAGACCAACGCGCAGTCGATCGGCGGCCCCTGGCAGAACCACCCGCCGTTCGACGGGCAGATCAAGCAGGCCGCGCTCGCGCTCGTCTCCCGCGGTGCCCGCATGGTCGAGTACTGGCACTGGCACACGCTGCACTTCGGCGTCGAGACCTACTGGGGCGGCGTGCTGCCGCACAGCCAGCGTCCCGGTCGCATCCACCGCGAGGTCTCGGCCCTGGGCGCCACGCTCAAGGCGGTCGGCGGCGCCGTCGACGGCCTCGAGCCCGACGCCGACGTGCTGATGCTCTGGTCGACCGAGACCAAGTGGTCGTTCGAGACGTACCCGCCGCTGGCCCTGCCCGACGGCACCCCCGACCCGGAGTCGTACCTCCACCTGTTCGACGCGCACTACCGCGGGCTCGCCGAGGCGGGCGTGCAGGTGCGCATCCAGCACGTGGCGCAGTTCCTCGCCGCCGACCCGGCCGAGCTGGCCGCGGCGCACCCCGTGCTCGTCGTGCCGGCGCTGTACGTCGTCGACGACGCCACGCTCACCGCGCTCACCGCGTACGCCGAGGCGGGCGGCCACTTGGTGGTCGGCATCCGCACGGCCTACGGCGACGAGCTCGCCCGCGCCCGCCGCGACCCGGCGCCCGCCCGGCTCTCGGGCCCCGCGGGGGTCTGGTACGAGGAGTACACCAACCTCGACCACCCCCTCGCCGTCCACGTCGCGGACGCCGGCACCGCCGAGCGCACCGACGGCACGACCGCAGGAGGCGCGGGCGCGGCCACCGAGGACGTCACCGCCCCGGCCTCCCCCGCCGACGCACCCTTCGTCCTCGAGCCGGGCTCCGCCGGCACCCGCTGGGCCGACGTCCTGCACGTCGAGGACGCCACCGTCGTGCTGCGGGCCGCGCCGACCGAGATCGGGGCCGACGCGATGCTGACGACCCGCGCCTCCGGAGCCGGCCGCGTCAGCTACGTCGCGACCGTGCCCAACCCCGAGCTCTCGCGCTCGATCGCCCGGTGGCTCGTGCCCGCCACGGCGGCGGGCACGTGGGCGGCGACCGAGACGGTCACGGTCACCACCGGTTCACGGGCCGGAGCCCCCGGGCTCGCGTTCGTGTCGAACTGGTCGGCCCACGAGGGAACGGTCACCACGCCCTCCGCGGTGCGTGACCTCGAGACCCGGGAGGTCGTCGCCGCCGGCACCACCCTGACCCTCGCCCCGCGCGCGGCCCACGTGTACGAGCTCGTCGACGCCGACGCCGACGCCTCGTAGGCGGCCCGACCCGGACGCCCCGACCCGGCCGCCCGACCGGCACGACGTCCCCCGCGGCACCCGGCCCGCACCACCCCACCCCACCGACCCGCACCACGTCCCCCTGCACCACCCGATCCCCCGCACCACTCCCCCACCCCCTCGAGGAAGAACCACCATGAAGAGAAAGACCACAGCAAAGGCGCTCGTGTCACTCGCCGTCGTGTCAGCGTTCGTGCTGACCGGCTGCGCCCCGTCCGGCGGAGGCGCGGGTGGTGGTGGCGACACCGCGCCCGTCTCGCAGGCCGACATCGACAAGGCCATGGACACCGACACGACCCTCACCTTCTGGACCTGGGTGCCCGACGTCCAGAAGGAGGTCGACCTGTTCGAGGCCAAGTACCCGAAGATCAAGGTCGACGTCGTCAACGTGGGCACCGGCACCGCGCAGTACCCGAAGCTGCGGACGGCCCTGAAGGCCGGCAAGGGCGCACCCGACGTCGCCCAGATCGAGTACCAGTACATCCCGTCCTTCCGCCAGACCGGCAGCCTCGTCGACCTGACCCCCTACGGAGGCGCGGACCTCGAGTCGAAGTACGTCCCGTGGGTCTGGAACCAGGTCGCGGACGACACCGGCGTCTGGTCGGTGCCGCAGGACTCCGGCCCCCTCGGCAACCTCTACCGCTCGGACATCTACGAGCAGGCGGGGCTGACGGAGGCGCCCGAGACCTGGGCCGACTTCGCGACCGACGCGCAGACGATCAAGGACAAGACCGACTCGTACATCTCGAACCTGCCCGGCAACGACCCCGGCCAGATCGTCGGGCTGTTCTGGCAGGCCGGCGCCAAGCCGTTCTCGTACGACGGCGACAAGACCGTCGGCATCGACCTCGACTCGACCGAGACGCAGAAGGTCGTCACGTTCTGGCAGGACCTGATCGACAAGGACCTCGTCTCGACCGACGCCGACTTCAACGACGCCTGGTACCAGGGCTTCTCGTCGGGCAAGTACGCCAGCTGGCAGACCGCCGCCTGGGGCCCCGTCTTCCTGCAGGGCACGGCCGCGAACACCAGCGGCAAGTGGACCGCCGCGAAGATCCCGCAGTGGAAGGCCGGCGAGGACGTCTCGGGCAACTGGGGCGGATCGAGCGACGCCGTCATCACGGGCACGCAGAACCCGATCGCCGCGGCCGAGTTCAGCAAGTTCCTGAACAGCGACCCCGAGTCGACCCTCGCCTTCGCGAACGAGCAGTTCCTGTTCCCGACGACGACCGACACCCTCTCGAGCAGCGACTTCACCGACACCGCCTCGGACTTCTACGGCGGCCAGAAGGTCAACGAGCTCTTCGCCGGCGTCTCGGACACGGTCAGCACCGACTTCCAGTGGCTGCCGTTCATGGACTACGTCTACTCGAGCTTCAACGACACGCTCGGCAAGGCGATCGCCGACCACTCCGACCTCTCCGCCGCCCTCACGGCGTGGCAGGACGACGTCACCGCCTACGCGAAGCAGCAGGGCTTCACCGTCAAGTAGCGCTCACGGGGTGCCGCCCGCCCTCGGGCGGCACCCCCTCGGCCCGGCAAGGAGCCCCATGTCCACCTCCGTCACCCCTCGTCGAGACGCGACCCGCGCCTCCTCGTCCCGTCAGCCCGCCACCCCGCGGCGCACGAGCTCGCTGCACCGACCGCAGCTCGTCGCGGCCTGGGCCCTGGCGATCCCGTTCCTGCTCGTCTTCGCGGCGATGTTCCTCGTGCCGCTCGGCTACGCGGGCTACCTGAGCACCTTCACCTCGCAGCTCGTCGGCGGGCAGGTCTTCTCGGGCCTCGCCAACTACAGCCGCGCACTGAACGACCCGAGCTTCTGGGCCGGCCTCGGGCGGGTCGCGCTGTTCCTCTTCGTGCAGGTGCCGATCATGCTCGTGATCGCCCTGTTCGTCGCCCTCGCCCTCGACACCGGCCGGGTGGCCGGCAGCAAGTTCGTCCGCCTCGCGATCTTCGTGCCGTACGCCGTGCCCGGCGTCGTCGCGACGCTGATGTGGGGCTACCTCTACGGCCGCGAGTCCGGCCTGATCGCCCAGGTGATCAGCGGAGTCGGCCTCACGCCGCCCGACCTGCTGTCGCCGCAGAACGTGCTCGGCAGCACGATGAACATCGTCAGCTGGGAGTTCATCGGCTACAACATGATCGTGCTGTACGCCGCCCTGCGCAGCGTGCCGACCGAGATGTACGAGGCCGCCGAGATCGACGGCGCCGGGCCCTGGCGGGTGGCGTGGAGCATCAAGATCCCGGCGATCCGCTCGGCGATCCTGCTGACCGTGATCTTCTCGGTGATCGGGTCGTTCCAGCTCTTCAACGAGCCCAACCTGCTCTACAGCATCGCGCCCAACGCGATCGGGTCGGACTTCACCCCGAACCTCTACGCGTACAACGTCGCGTTCAAGAACCAGGACGTCAACTACGCCGCGGCCATCGCGTTCCTGCTCGGGTTCCTCATCATGATCATCAGCTACGTGGTGCAGCTCGCCACCTCACGCAAGGAGCGACTGTCGTGACGATCGCACCCGCCCCCGTCGACACCGCCGGGGCCACGTCCGTCGACCGTCCCGTCCGCCGCCTCGAGGGCTCGGGAGGCGCGGGCAATCGCCGCCCGCGACGTCGCGTCGAGCGGTCCAAGCGCAAGACGCCGATCCTCACCGTGATCCTCTGGATCACGCTGGCGTACTTCCTGCTGCCGCTGGTCTGGCTGGCGATCCAGGCGACCAAGACCAACGGCGACATCTTCTCGACGTTCGGCCTGGCCTTCGGCCGCACCTTCGCGCTGGGCGACAACCTGGCGCAGCTGTTCACGTTCCAGGACGGCATCTTCGTGCAGTGGATGGGCAACACGGTGCTCTACGCCGTGGTCAGCTCGGTCGGTGCGGCGGTGCTCGCCACGATGTGCGGCTACTCGCTGGCCAAGTACGTCTTCAAGGGCAGGTCGTTCGTCTTCGGGCTGATCCTCGGGGCGGTCATGGTGCCGCTGACGGCGCTGGCGATCCCGACCTACCTGCTGTTCAGCGCGGCGAACCTCGTCGACACCCCGTGGGCGATCATCCTGCCGTCGCTGGTCAGCCCGTTCGGCGTCTACCTGATGCGCGTCTACGCGAGCGAGGCGGTCGACGACAGCCTGCTCGAGGCGGCCCGCATCGACGGGGCCGGCGAACTGCGGATCTTCCTGACGATCGCGTCCCGGCTGCTCGCACCGGGCATCGTCACGGTGTTGCTGTTCGCCCTGGTCTCGACCTGGAACAACTACTTCCTGCCATTGATCATGCTGAACGACCCGTCGCTGTTCCCGGCGACGGTCGGCCTGGCGCAGTGGCAGCAGGCGGCCACCGGCGGCGGCGGCGCCCAGGTGCTGTTCTCGACCGTGCTGACCGGGTCGTTCGTGTCGATCCTGCCGCTGGTCGTGGCGTTCCTGTTCCTCCAGCGCTTCTGGCAGTCCGGCCTGAGCGCCGGCGGCGTCAAGGGGTAGCCGGTCCGACTCCCGCCCCGGCCCCCGGTTCACGGTGGAGGTCGGAGCGGGTGGGCCGTGGCCGTGGCAGCGGCGGCCCGGGAGGCGGTGGTGACGTTGAGAGGTCACCACCGCCTCCGTTCGTTCGTCCCGGCGTCAGAGGCGGGCGTGCAGGTCGGCGACGCGGGCGCGGATGTCGTCTCGGACGAGGCGCATGCGCTCCATGCCCTCGACGCCCCGCTCGGACGGTTCGTCGGTGATCCAGGTCTCGAAGCGGGTGCCGGGGACCTCGTCGACCCGCGCCTCCCGACCGAGGACGACGACCACGTCGGCGTCGCGCACCATCTGCTCGGTGAGGGCCTTGGGGTGCTCGTCGCCGAGGTCGATGCCGAGCTCGGCGAGCGACTCGACCGACTGCGCGTTGAGGTCGGTGCCGGGCGTCGTGCCGGCCGACACGACCGTGACCTCGTCGCCGGCGAGGTCACGCATCAGCCCGGCGGCCATCTGCGACTTGCCCCCGTTCTTCTGGCAGACGAACAGGACGGAGGCGCGGGTCGGGGTCATGCGGACACGGTACCGACCCCGGGTGGCCGGGTCCCGTGCCGTCGGGACGCGCCGCCCGCCGATCCGTCGGGGGTCCCGTGTCAGGTTCGCCGGTTCCGCGACACTCCTCTAGTGAAGGGGGTGGACGTGGATCACGACACGGAAGGCGACGACGAGCTCGTCAGACGCACGGTCGGGGGTGACCAGCGGGCGCTGTCGGCCTTGTTCGACCGGCACGCCGCGACGGTGACCCGCTACGCGTGGGCGCTGGCCGCCACCCGGATGGACGTCGAGGAGATCGTGCAGGACACGTTCGTGACCCTCTGGAAGAAGGTCGACCAGATCGACCTGCCCGAGGACTCGCTGCTGCCCTGGTTGCTGGTCGTCTGCCGCAACCACGCCGCCAACCTGCGCCGCAAGCAGGCCCGCGCCGTTACCGACGAACTGCCCGACGACCTCGTCGCCCCGGACCACGGCGAGGAGGCGCGCGACCGGCTGCGCTGGGTCCGCGACGAGATCGACGCCCTCGGCCCGGTCGACCGGCAGATCGTCGAGCTCTGCCTCATCGAGGGGCGCCCCTACGGCGAGGCCGCCGCCCAGGTCGGCCTGAGCATCGGCGCCGTCACCCAACGCGTGTCGCGCACCCGATCGCGACTGAAGAAGAAGGCGGTGATGAACGATGAACTCTGAGCCCCCCACCGGAGACGAGCTGAACCGCATGCTCGTCACGATGAAGCAGAACGTCCTCGAACGCACCACGGAGTCCCCGCGCCGAAAGCGCAACCGGAACCTCGGCCTCGGCCTGGGCCTGGCCGCCCTGCTGGCGATCGGCGGCGGCTCGGGAGCGCTGGCGCTCGGCATGCTGCCCTCGCCGTTCCAGGCGTCGGCACCGTCCACGCCGGCGAGCACGCCCACCCCGACGCCGACGGTCCGGCCGACGGCGACGCCGCGGCCGACGCCGACGGTGGCGCCGGTGGTGGCACCGGTGCCCGCCCTGCCCATCGACTGCGCGACGCTCGCGAGCGGCGTGCGGATGGACCTGTTCATCCCGTCGCCGCTCCAGGGCCGGGTCGACCTGCTCCACCCGTTCGACGCCTCCCTCGTCGAGGCCGGGGTGCTCAGGTGCGAGTGGGGCTCGACCGAGCAGCCGTACTCGATCAGCACCGTCTCGGTGTCGCCCGATCGCGAGAGAGGGCTGAGAGCGGTAGGCGACATGCTCGCCAGCGGGGCCCGGCAGGGAGGGGCAGGTGAGGCCTCGGCGGTGTCCTGCACCGCGCAGGGGTGTGAGGCGACCGTCGTGTCGGGCACCTGGTGGCTCGAGTTCTTCACCTCGGACGTCGACGCCACGGACGAGACGGTGTCGATCGAGACGCGAGCCGCGAACGCGTCCGCGGCGCTGACGAGCATGGCCGCGCAGCTCGACGGAGCGTCACCGGCACGCGGTTGGACCCGGCCGACGTCCTCGTGGAGCAGCGTCGACGCCTGCTCGGCCCTGGCCCCGGACGTCCCCCTGGCCGACGTCCTCGGATCCCCCGGCCTCGAGGGTCCGCGAGAACTGCAGTTCGAGTTCCCGGGCGCCATCACCCAGGCCGCCGATCGGACCGTGAAGTGCGACTGGTACGCACCGCCATCGGACGGTGACGCCGACCCGCCGATCAACAGCGTGACCGTGATGGTGTCGTCGGGCAGCGGCTGGGCGGTGGACCGGGTGGACTCGATGGCCCCCCAGGTCGACCGGTCACCGGTCACCGTGGCGGGTGCCGAGAAGGCCGAGTACGTCTGCGTGTACGGCGAGGGCAGCAGCTGCTACGTCAACGTCCTCACCGACAACTCGTGGTTGCAGGTCGGTGCGGGCAATTTCGACCAGGCGGGCTTGCAAGCCCAGCTGGTCGCGGCCGCGGAGGCGATCGTCGCGACGCGTCCCGCGAGCTGACCCGCGCCTCCTGCGCTGCCGTGACCGAGGCACGCGACCGCAGGAGGCGCGGGTCGGCGGACCCGTCAGGCGTCGAGGCGCCCGCGGGCCCGGCCGCGCACGGCCAGGATCGCGCCGCCGACCAGGGCCGAGAGGAGCGAGCCGACCAGGACGCCGACCTTGACCACGTCGTCCTGCTCGCTACCGGCGCCGTAGGCGAGTTCACCGACCAGGAGCGACACGGTGAACCCGATGCCGGCCACGAACGACAGCCCGAGCACGTCGCCCCAGCGCAGGCTCGGATCGAGCCGGATACCGGGCAGCCGCGTCACCAGCAGGGACGCCCCGGTGATGCCGATCGACTTGCCGAGCACGAGCGCCACGACGATGCCGATCGCGACGCTGTCGCTCAGCGACTCGACCAGCCCGTCGAATCCGCCGACCGTCACGCCTGCCGAGAAGAACGCGAAGACGGGCACCGCCACGCCCGACGAGACCGGGCTCCAGCGCTCGGCGAAGTGGTGGGTCAGCGGGTGCCGCACCTCGTGGCCGTCGGGTCCGACGTGCGTGACGCCGGCCCGGGCCGTCGCCACCGCGGGCACGAGCAGGCCGAGCAGCACGCCCGCGATCGTGGCGTGCACCCCCGAGGCGTGCACGAGGGCCCAGGCGAGGACGCCCAGCGGGATCAGCAGCCACCACGCCCGCACGCCACGCCGGACGAGCACGGCGAACGCGGCGAGCGGCAGCAGCGCCAACAGCAAGGGGACGAAGGCGATGCCCGCCGTGTAGAACACCGCGATGATCGTGATCGCGATCAGGTCGTCGACCACGGCGAGGGTCAACAGGAAGGTGCGCAGGGCCGGGGGCAGCCGCTTGCCGACGACGGCGATCACGGCGACGGCGAAGGCGATGTCGGTCGCGGCAGGGATCGCCCACCCCTGGAGCGCGTCGGGGCCGGCTCCGAGGTTGATCAACGTGAAGAGCAGCGCCGGCAGGGCGACCCCGCCGACCGCCGCGGCGATGGGCAGCACGGCGACCCGGGGGTCGCGCAGCGAGCCGGCGACGAACTCCTGCTTCAGCTCGAGGCCGACCACGAAGAAGAAGATCGCGAGGAGCCCGTCGGCCGCCCAACTGCCCATGCTGAGGTCCAGGTGCAGGGCCTCGGGGCCGAACGACACGTCGCGCACGGCCGAGTAGAACGACCCGGCCGGGCTGTTCGCCAGGACGAGCGCGAGCACGGTCGCCGCGAGCAGCAGCAGTCCGCCGGTCGTGTCGCGGCTGAGGAACCGCGAGAGGCGTGCGCCCCGGCCCTCGGCACGGGGCGCGTGGGCGGGGGCAGGAGGGGCGGGGGTCGGGTCGGGGGCGGGGGCGGGGGTTGGGTCGGTGGCGGGAGCGGGGGCGGCCGGAGCGCGGCCGGCGGGCGTGGGACCCGCGGGCGTGCGGTCGGGGGGCGTGCGGTCGGTCATGGTCGTCGTCCTTCGGGAGCGTCGGCGGGCAGGGCGGGGCGTCCGCTCGACCCGTCGACGACGAGGAGCGGTGCTACGCCACGGGCGGCGGGCACCCGGCGATCTCGCCGTGGGCGTTGCTGCCCCACAGGCTCATCCAGCCGTTCGTGCCGCAGGTGCGCTTCGTCAGCACGAGCCGCTTCGGGAACGCCTGCTGCGCCGTGCGCGCCCGGCGCGGGGCGCGGGACGGGCAGGCGGGTGACGACATGCCCACCAGGGTACCGCCGGGCCCCGGGGAGCGGGCCGGGACGCCGCCCACCCGCGGGTCCCACGGTGCCGGCCCGCGCCTCCTGCGCTCTCGGGGCGGGACTCCTGCGCTCTCGGGGCGGAGCGCACCGCCAACTGAGCGTCGCACCGCGTGTTTCGGCGGTGCGGCGTTCAGTCGGCGGTGCGACCCGCCCTCCTGCGGTCAGGCGACCGGGCCGCCTCCGCGCCCGCCCGGTCGAGGTCGCACCACGCCCGCGTCGTCCAACCACGCACGAGGGTGGTTCGACGACGCGGGCGTGGTGCCACCCGGTTCTCGTCGGACCAGGAGGTGCGGCGACCGTCAGGAGGCGCGGCGACGGTCAGGAGGCGCGGCGACGGTCAGGAGGCGCGGCGACGGTCAGGAGGCGCGGCGCACGTTCTCGACGAAGCCCGCGGCCCGCACGCGCAGGCTCGCGATGCGCTCGAGTCGGGCCGCCTCGGCGTCGAACCCGAGGTAGGCCTCGGGCGGCAGCACGTGCACGTTGGCCGAGCACTCGAACCCGCCGCAGACGAGCGTGCCCACGGTGTCGCCGTTGCGTCCGGCCGCGCCGGCACGCTTGGCGCCGTAGAACAACACGTCGGCCGGCAGGCGGACGTCCTGGCACCAGGTGCACTGCGCACGCTGCCGGGGCGAGGCCTCGGCCTGCCGCAGCACGACGCCGGCGACCGCGGGGCCCGGCTCGCCGTCCGCGTCGAGCGTCGGCACGACGACGTAGGCCCGGCGGGCGAGCCTGGGGTCTCGCCAACCGAGGTACTCGAGGTCGGTCCAGTCGAGGTCGGCGAAGTCGGGCGGCAGGGTCAGGTCGGCTGCTTCTCGGCGGCTCGCGTTGACGAACGAGGCGCGGACGGTCTTCTCGGTCAGGGGGATCATGTGGTTCTCCGGTCGTCGGGCCCGGGGCACGGTGCCGTCGACGCGCACACCTGCGCGATCGGCGACCGCGCGGGTGCCCGCCGTCGACGCGTCGGCCGACCCGGGTGTTCTCGTGGGATCGTGCCGGGGCTGCAGCCCACGCGGCACGGGTGCGCGGTCGGACCTCGACGGTCGATCCGCAGCGGAGACGCGACTACCTGCAGCCGGCGCACGCGGCGCCGACGACCCCCTCACGCCCGGTGGGCGTCGCAGGTGCGGACGGGATGATCACCCGGCCACCCTATGACCGTGAGCGCTCCTCGGCAACGACGCCCGCGCCTCCTCGTCCTGGCCGGGTCGCACCACGCCCGCGTCGTCGAACCACGCTCGAGGGCGGTTCGACCACGCGACGGTGGTGCGACCCGACCAGGAGGCGCGGGTCGCGTCCCCGAGGCCGGCCACGGCCACGGCCACGGCCGCAACGCACCACGAAAGGGACGTCGCACCGCCGAGTTCGGCGGTGCGACGTCCAGTCGGTGGTGCGACGTGCGGGGTCAGCCCGCGTGGCGCCCGTGGTGGTCGGGGTCGCTGCCGTCGGGGACGGCGTCCACGGGGGCGGTCGGGTCGACGTGCGAGACGTGCCCGTCACCGGAACCCGAGCCCGAGCCCGCGTCCGAGCCCGAGCCCGACGCGTCGCCGGCCGAGGCGTGCGGCCGCGACCGCTCGAGGGAGGCGCCCTCGACGTCGACGTCGGGCAGGATGCGGTCGAGCCACTTCGGCAGCCACCACGCGGCGTCGCCGAGCAGGTGCATCACGGCCGGGATCAGCAGCAGGCGCACGACGAACGCGTCGACCAGCACGCCGAGGGCGAGGCCCAGGCCGATCGACTGGATCATCACCGAGTTCGAGAACACGAAGCCCGAGAAGACCGCCGTCATGATCAGCGCCGCGGCCGTGACCACCGTGCGACCGGCGTGGACGCCGCGCTGCACGGCCAGGCGGGCCGGCGAGCCGTGGGCGTACGCCTCGCGCATGCCGCTGACCAGGAACAGCTGGTAGTCCATCGCGAGCCCGAACAGCACGCCGACCATCAGGATCGGCAGGAAGCTCAGGATCGGCCCCGGGTCGTGCACGCCGAAGACCGGGCCGAGCCAGCCCCACTGGAACACCGCGGTGACGCCGCCGAACGCGGCGAACAGCGACAGCACGAAGCCGATGGTGGCGGTGATCGGCACGAGGATCGAACGGAACACGAAGATCAGGATGATCAACGACAGTCCGACCACGACGAGCAGGTAGAGGGGCAGGGCACCGGCCAGCTTCTCGCTGACGTCGATGTTGCCCGAGGCATTGCCGGCCACGCCGAGCGACGAGACGTCGTCGATGTCGAGGCCGCGCAGGTCGCGGACGAGCTGCTCGGTCGACTCGGCGGTCGGACCGCCCTTCGGCACGACCTGGAACGCCAGCAGGGTGTCGTCGTCCGAGGCGCCGATGGGGGCGACCGCGGCGACGTCGTCCTGGTCCTTGAGGATCGTGCCGATGCGCACCTGCTCCGAGACGAGGTCGTCGTCCGAGATCGCGGTCGGCAGGTCGGCCACGACGACCAGGGGGCCGTTGACGCCGGCGCCGAACTTCTCGTCGATCAGCTTGTAGGCCTTGTAGGCGCTCGAGTCGACCGGCTCGGACGACCCGGCGGGCAGGCCGAGGCGCATCGAGAGCGCGGGGATGGCGACGATCAGCAGCACGGCGACGCCGGCCACGAGGGTCAGCACGGCACGGGTGGTGCTCATCGGCTTGGTCGGCACGCGGACGGCGCCCGTGTTGCCGACGTTCTTCCGGGCCTTCTTGGTGAGGATGCGCAGGCCGACGAGGCGCAGCAGCGCCGGGGTGAGCGTGATGGCGATCAGGATCGCCACGAACACGCAGACGGCGCCGACGGTGCCCATCAGGCCGAGGAAGGGGATGCCGGTCAGGTTGAGCGCGAGCAGGGCGATCAGCACGGTCGAGCCGGCGAAGACGACCGCGTTGCCGGACGTGCCGTTGGCCAGGCCGATCGACTCGTGCAGCGGCACCCCTTCTTTCAGCTGGGTGCGGTGCCGGTTGAGGATGAACAGCGAGTAGTCGATGCCGACCGCGAGGCCGAGCATCACGCCCAGCACGGGCGTGACCGACAGCATCTCGACGGCGCCCGAGAGCGACAGCGAGGCGAGCACGCCGACGCCGACGCCGATCAGGGCGTTGACGAGGGGCAGGCCGGCACCGATGAGCGTGCCCAGCATGACGAACAGCACGATGGCCGCGATGACCACGCCGGCCACCTCGCCCGGGCCGAGGATCTCGGGGATGCTGGCCGCGATGTCGTTCGACACCTCGACCTGGACGCCGTCGATGTCGGCGTCGTTCATCGCCTCGACGACGGCCTCTTTGTTCTCGCTCGTGACGAGGTTGAGCGCCTTGTCGAACTGGATGCTGGCCACGGCCGTGGTGCCGTCGGTCGACACCTGACGGATGCCGTCGGTCAGTTCGAGCAACGAGGCACCCTGCTCGAGCGTGGTGCTCTGCGTCTCGAGTTCGGCCTTGCCCGCGTCGAGGGTGGACTGCTGTGTGGCGATCTGCTGCGTCCCCGCGTCGAGCTGCGCCTGCTGGGCCTCGAGCTGCGGCGTGGCGGCGGCGAGTGCGGCCCCGCCGGCGGCCTGCGCCTGGGCCTTCGCGGCGTCGAGCTGCTGCTGGCCGGCGGTGATCTGGGCCTTCGCGGCGTCGATCTGCGCCTGGCCCGAGGTGATCTGGGCCTCGCCGGCGGCGATCTGGGCCCGACCGTCGGTGATCTTCTGCCCCTGGTCGTCGATCTGCTGCTGGGTCGCGAACGGGTCGGTCGTGCCCTTGACGTCGTCCAGGTCCTTCGCGTCGGTCAGCAGGGCGGCGATGTCGGACTTCTGCTGGTCGGTGAAGGCCGCGTCGTCGGCGGTCGTGAAGACGACCGTTCCGGTGCCGCCGCTCGCCTGGGGGAACTTCTCGGCGAGTTCGTCGCTGACCTTCTGGGTGGCCGTGCCGGGGATGCTGACGGCGGTGGTCAGCGTGCCGCCGAACAGCGCGAAGGCGCCGCCGGCGAGGCCGAGCACGACCAGCCAGGCCACGATGACGAGCCAGGCCCGCCGGGCCGAGAACCGGCCGAGTCGATAGAGCAGGGATGCCATGGGTGTCTGTTCCTCCAGGGGTGGTGCGGGGTGATGCGGGTTGCGGGGGTGGGCCTCACGTCGCGTCGTCGAGAAGGAGGTGCGGGTCGGCCGGGCGTGCCGGCCGACGGGTCAGGGGGTGGTCGGGTCGGGCCCCGTCGGGCCGGCCGCGGGGGTCTCGGCGGCCGCGGGGGTCTCGGCGGCCGAGGGCGCCGCATCGACCGCGGGCGTCCGGGCGCCCGCCGGCGGCGGCCCGTAGCCGGCGCGGATGCTCGTCGTCACCCGGTCGAGCAGGTCGGCCCAGACGTCGCGGCTGTCCGCGTCGACCACGGCGCCGGTCCGCGTGATCCAGTGGCGCGCGACGACGGCGATGCCGTTCATCAGCGAGCTGACGAGCACCTCGGCCTCGAGCGGGTCGGTGGCCGGGCTGCGCTCGGCCATCTCGATCGAGAGCTGCTCGGTGACGCGGGTGAAGACGTCCTGGATCAGGCTGTGCGACCGCGGGTCGCCGCCGTCGTCGCCGAGGACGCCCCAGAGGTACGAGACGACGGCCGGCAGGTCGATGCCCTGCATGGCCTGGATGATCTCGGCGAACAAGGAGGCGCGGCTGCCGTCGCCGACGGGCGTCGCGGCGGTCGCGGCCCGGAACTCGTCGACGGCACCGGTGAGCACGCGGGTGCAGGCCGTCATGACGACCTCGTCGAGCGACGAGAAGTGGTTGAAGACCGTGCGGCGCGAGACGTCGGCACGCTCCGCGAGCTCGTCGACGCTGAAGCGGGGCGCCCCGCGCTCGGCGATGAGCGCGTCGGCGGCGTCGAGGATCGCCTGGCGGTGCTTCGCCTTGAGGGCGGCACGGCGGTCGGGCACCAGGGTCTTGACGGTCACCTGCCTACACTAAGTGCAGCGACGCACTCGGTGCACCCACAGCGGCTGGGGAGTCGCTGGGACTTGCGCGGCCGGGACGCGGCCGCCGTACCCCGCCGCCCCGCGCCTCCTCGTCCTGCCGACCGGACGAGGAGGGACGCCCCCGGCGCACGGCCACGGGACGCCCCTGCCCCGGCGGCTAGTCGGCGGCGATCTCGCGGAGGGTGGCGAGATGCGCGGCCCAGGCCTCGCGCCCGGCCGGCGTCGCCTTGAGGCTCGTCCGGGGCCGCTTGCCGACGAACCCCTTCGTCACGGCGACGTAGCCCGCGGCCTCGAGGGCGCTGACCTGCTTGCTCAGCGTCGAGTCGGTCACCTGCACGGCGTCGCGCAGGTCGCGGAAGTCGAGACCCTCGGCCGCGGCGAGCGCCGCCATCATCGAGAAACGGACGGGCTGGTGCAGCAACTCGGACAGCCGGAGGCGCGGGTGCGGTCGGGCGGTCATCGTCGCGCCTCGCGCACCTCGACGGCCGCGCAGGCGACCGACACCGCGAGCAGGACCGCCGCCATGACGGCACTGCCGACGACGTCCTGGCCCTGCGAGAAGCCGACGACGAGCATGGCCCCGACGTAGCAGGCGAAGAACGCGGCCAGGTAGGCCATCCAGCGTCGACCGAAGCCGACGCGGGCCGACCTCCTCAGCAGGACGAACGCCACGACCAGGACGGCGATCCAGACGAGCAGGCCACCCATCGCGACGAAGTAGGCGGTGCCCGTCGTGAGCCCCATGGCAAGGGTGCCCATCGACGCGGCGGCACCCAGGCCGAGCAGGAAGGCGACGGCGGGCCAACTCGCCGCCGACGTCGCGCTGCGGCCCACGGCGTCCGCCCGGTCGAGCAGGCGCCGGGCCTCGGCGGAGTCGGGGGTGCCGGTCGTGCCGGTGAGGTCAGCGGTCATGGTGGTCGTCCTCTCGTAGGACTCCCACTCTAGAAAGTACTTTCTCGATAAGCAAGTGCTTTCTCGTCGATTCGATCGAGTGGGCAGAAGATGTCCGTCCCCCACGGCGGAAGGACGTCTTCTGCCCACTCGACGGCCCGTCGAGGTCGGGGCGCACGGCCGGGCGCCGCCGACCGGGCCGGGCTAGATCGTCTCGTCGAGGTCGAGCAGATGGACGCTCTCGTCCCACAGGCGCCGGGCGAGGTCGGCGTCGGCCGCCTGACGGGCCACGCGACCGGGGGCCTTGAGGCGGTCGAAGTAGTTGCCGCTCGGCGCCGGCACGGTCGCCGCCCCCGCGAGGCGGATCAGCGGCTCGGCTCCGTCCTCGGTCGAGACGGCCAGGCGCTTGGCCGCGGTCATGAACGCGCCGTCGCCACCGAAGCCCGAGGCGACGAACCCGGGGTGGAACGCGAACGCGTCGACCCCGCCGCCGGCGCGGGGCAGGCGTCGGGCCAGCTCACGGGTGAACAGCACGTTGAGCAGCTTCGAGGTGCCGTAGGCGCGGAAGCCTCCGGCCCACGCACCCCGTGCGTTGTCGAGGTCGTCCAGGTCGACCCTGCCGAAGAGGTTGCCGGCACTCGAGGTCTGGACGATACGGACCGACCCGGCCGGCGCCTCCTTCGCCGTCTCGAGGAGGCGCGGCGTCAGCAACGCGGTCAGGAGGAACGGAGCGAGGTGGTTGCCCTGGAACGTCGTCTCGTGGCCGTCGACCGTCAGCGAGCGCTCGGGGATCGTGGCGCCGGCGTTGTTGGCGAGCACGTGGATGCGGGGGTTCTCGGCGAGCAGCTGCTCGGCCAGGTCGCGGACGGTCGAGAGGTCGGAGAAGTCGGCGAGGTAGGCGGTGCCGCCGATCTCGTGCGCGACGGTGCGGGTGCGGTCGGGGTTGCGGCCGACGACGGCGACGGTGGCTCCGAGGCGGGCGAGCTCGCGGGCGGCGGCGCGGCCGATGCCCGAGCTGGCTCCGGTGACGACCACGGTCCGGTCGTCGAGGCGGGCGGCGGGAGGCAGGGTGACGGTCATGCAGGGGACGCTAGGCGGGATGCGCCGGGGCCGGGTCGGCGGTCGGCGTTCTCTCGGCAGGCGTACAGCCGCGCGGGCCGCCGCCCGCGGTAGCGTCGCATTACGAGACGAAGTGTCTCGATTCAGGGCGTGGTCTCCGCGCCTCGACCCGCCCCTCCTCAGAGAAGAGACGACATGTCCGACGCCACCGCCCCCCTGACCGGCTCCCGCACCATCGGCACCTGGCTCGACCACCCCGAGGGCGGGCCGGCGCTCCGTGCCGCCCTCGGTCAGGGAGGCGCGTTCGACGAGGGCGCGCTGGCCCCGGTCCGCGGCCTGCCGCTGCAGCAGCTGGTCGCGATGAGCCAGGGGCAGGTGCCGCAGGAGCTTATCGACGGCCTGGTGCTGCAGGTCAACGGCGGCGTCGTGCCCGACGAGGCGGTCGAGGCCGACGGTCCGTGGCGCGAGACCGTCACCCCCGGCCGCTTCGCCGGCAAGACCGTGATCGTCACGGGAGCGGCATCCGGCATCGGCCGGGCGACGGCGTCGCGGGTGGCACGCGAGGGCGGTCGCGTCGTGGCCGTCGACCTCTTCGCCGACAAGCTGGAGGCACTGGTCGCCTCCCTGCCCGACGCCGACGTGGTCACCGTGGCCGGCGACATCACGAAGCAGGACGACATCGACGCGATCGTCGCGGCGGCCGGCGACCGCATCGACGCCCTGGCCAACATCGCCGGCATCAACGACGACTTCTCGCCCCTGCACGAGACGAGCGACGCCATGTGGGACCGCGTGATCGGCATCAACCTCACCGGCGGGTTCAAGCTGTCGCGCGCCGTGATCCCCGTGATGCTCGGGGCCGGGCGCGGCTCGGTCGTCAACGTGGCCTCGGAGGCGGGACTGCGCGGCAACGCGTCGGGCAACGCGTACACGGTGTCGAAGCACGGCGTCGTCGGCCTGACCAAGTCGGCGGCCTTCATGTACGCGAAGCAGGGCATCCGGGTCAACGCGGTGGCACCAGGCGGCGTCGCGACGGGCATCCCGTTCCCGGCGAACGTGTCCGAGGCGGGGTCGGCGCGGCTCCGTCCGTTCCAGGCGGCGATCCCGACGATCGCGACGGCCGAGGAGCTCGCGGCGTCGATCACGTTCCTGCTGAGCGACGACGCGGTGAACGTCAACGGCGCGATCCTGGCGAGCGACGGCGGCTGGTCGGTCCAGTAGGAGGGGTGGGTCCGCGGCGGGCGTGCGGGAGGATGGACCGGTGACCACCGCACGCCCCGGCCGCGCCCGCAGCGAGGCCGCCCGCCTCGCGATCCTCGACGCGACCCGGGACGAGCTGGCCGAGCGTGGCTACGACAAGCTCTCGCTCGATCGCATCGCGGCGGCGGCGGGGGTCGGCAAGGCGACGATCTACCGCTGGTACCCGGCGAAGGCGGCACTGGTGGCCGAGGGGATGCTCACGGGACATCTGCTGCCCCACCTCGAGGTGGCCGACACGGGCGACGTCCGTCGGGACGTGCTCGACTGGCTCCGCGCCTCCTTCTCGACCTTCGCCTCGCCCGCGGCGGGTGGGCTGATCCGCGCGTCGATCGCGGCGACGGCCGAGGACGCCGCCGTCGCCGAGCACTACGAGGAGCGCGTCACCTCGGTCACGCGGGCGGCGCTGCTCGCCCGCCTCGAGTCCGGGAGGCGCGCGCGGCAGATCCGGGACGGCGCCCCCCTCGAGGCCCTCGTCGAGTCGCTGATCGGCACCGTGCTGCTGCACGTCGTGACGCGCCGCGATCCCGGGCCGGCCGCGCTCCAGGCCACGGTGGACCTGCTGTTCGACGGCGTCGCGGCGCGGTCGGACTGACGCGTCACCGCCCGTCCATCGCCTCCTCCGCAGAGGGCGCCGAGCGTGCCCGACGGCGTCCGCCTGTCGAGGGACGCCTCCATCGCCTCCAGCAGCAGTGGGTGGTGGCCGAGGGCAGCCTCTGAGCAGGTCGCGCGGGCCCGACGAGCCGGCGTCGTACTCCGGTGACGCGCCACCGGGGCCCATCGTTGGTCACCCGACCAACGTCGACCGTGAACGCGTGCATCGCGCCGCCGGTGGCCACAGGATCGTTCTCGCAAGGCAGTTCCACTCGACAACACGAAGCACCGCAACTCGAACTCCTACGACAACGAAAGAGGACGAACAATGAGCAAGCTGAAGTCGAAGACCGCCACGATCATCGCCGCCGTCGCCGTGAGCGGCGTCGCCGTCACGGGGCTGAGCGGATTCGCCGCCGCTCCCGCACAGGCGGCGACCACCGCCCCCGCCTCGCCGGAGTCCAGCACCGGCAGCCCGATCACGGGCAGCGTCACCCTCGACCCGCTGGCGATCGTCAGCGCGATCAGCGCCGCCGTCAACGACCAGGGCGACCGGTCGGGCGCCGTGCTGGCCGCCCTGGACGTCGGCTACTACAACGCCGGCAACCCCGACCGGCTCACGGTCGCGGTCGTGAACAAGAACCAGGACATCACCGTCGAGGGCTCGATCGCCGACGCCCAGCCGATCGACATCAAGGGTGGAAGCTACGTCATCTACTGGTTCGACGGCCCCGGCAAGGTCACCAACAACGGTGACGGCGGCTACCTGAACTGGGGCGTGCTCGGCAACAACGTCAAGACCGACAACGTCATCAGCATCAACGGCGGCTGACCCCGCCGCGGCACCGCGGAACCGCCCCGACGTCCTCACCGGACGCCGGGGCGGTTCCGCGTGCGCCGTCAGGCCGGCGGCAGGGCAGGAGGCGCGGGTCGGTTCGGCGCCTCGACCGCCGCCTGGCCGTCCCGACGGCGCCCCCGCCGCACGATGCGCGACCGGATGACGCCCTTGACGAACGCGACCGAGACGAGCGCCGTCCGGTTCGGGGCACTCCACGTCCGCATGAGACGGGCCAGGTGCCAGGCCACGGCCTGGCGGCTGTAGGCCGTCTCGCGGGCGATCTCGGCGTTCGAGAGGCCGTAGGCGGTGAGCGTGAGCATCTGCCGCTCGACGTCGTCGAGGTCGGGGGCGTCGGCCACGAGGTCGAGCACGACGTCGGGCCCCGGGGCCGCAGGGGGTGGCTGGGGGCCGCCCGCGCCTCCTGGTCCCCCGCCCGGCGGGGCGGCGACGAGACGGGGCCGGTGCCGCGCCCACTCCTCGGCCCAGCAGGTCCCGAGCTCGTGGGCGACCTGCGAGGCGCGCGCCATCGCGAGGACGAGCGCCCCGGCCTGCCCGCCCGACGCCGAGTGCATGACGAGCGAGAAGATGCGCAGCGCGGGCAGGGCGCCCCGCAGGACGACGGCGAGGTCGACGTCGGGGCAGGCCGCACTGCGGCGGGCGACGGCACGCAGCTCGTCGAGGCACGAGGCCGACACCGGACGACCGTGCTCGACCGCGGCGAGGGCCGGACCGAGCACGATCGGCACGATCTCGGCGTACCGGTCGCGCAGCCACGACCGGCCGGTCGCCCCGACGTCCTCGAGCGAGCAGTCGAGCAGCAGGTCGCTGAACTCGTCGTGCCGGGCGTCGAGCCGCAGCCCGAGGGGCTGACCCGGACGCATGATCGTCGTCGGGCGGCCCGTCACGGCGCCGCCCGTCGTCGGGCGGTCCGCGGGGACGCCACCCTGCTCGGTCAACGTCCCACCCCCCGGTCGCGGCGCCGGCGCCCCTGGCCGGTCGGCCCGCCTCGCGGGCACGTTCCGAGCCTAGGAGCGACGGGCCGGTCGCACAGTCGGCTGGCTGGCCGACCGCGGTGTCCCCCGCAGGGGCCGGACCGACGCGACGGCGTGCCCGTCGGGCCGGTTCACCGGTCGGTCGCGGGCGCGGCGAACACCACGCGCACGACCAGACCGCCCGAAGGAGGCGCGTCGAGGGTCAGCGTCGCCCCGTGCGTCTCGGCGACGGCCGCGACCAGGGCCAGGCCGAGGCCGTGGGAGCCGGCGACCCGGCCCGCCGGCCGGTGGAACGGCTCGGTCAGTCGCCCGACCTCGGCCGGGTCGAGCACGGCCCCGCCGTTGGACACGATCAGGGTCGGCGCCCCCGAGCCGTCGGTGCCGACCGTCACGTCGAGCCGGCCGCCGAGTTCGTTGTGGCCGATGCCGTTGCGGACGAGGTTGCCGACGAGCACCGAGAGCAGGGCACGGTCGCCCGTGACCTGCGCGGGGCGGGCGACGCAGCGCACCTCGACCCGCGCCCGGGCGGCGGCGGACGACGAGGCGGCCACCACCTCGTCGACCACGGCGACGAGGTCGACCGCGGCGGCGGCGACGCCGTCACCGGACTGGGCGTCGGACAGCGTCAGCAGGGCCTCGACCGTCTCGATGCTGCGGGTGTTCATCTCGCGCAGGCGTCGGATCGTCACGGACGGCGGCGAGCCCGCCGCGAGGGCCGCGTCGAGCATCGCCTGGGTCGTCGCGAGGGGCGTGCGGAGCTCGTGCGAGGCGTTGGCGGCGAAGCGACGTTGGGCCTCGTACGAGCGGTCGAGCCGGTCGAGCATGTCGTCGAACGTCGTCGCGAGACGGCCGAACTCGTCGTCGGGGCGCCCGGGTGCGAGCGCGGCGAGCCGCTGTCGGAACGACCCCGCGGCGCCGTGCTCGGCCTCGCGCGCCGCGCTCGCGAGGTGCTCGACCGGGCGGAGGAGGCGCCCGGCGACGACCCAGCTCAACCAGACGCCGACGACCAGCGCGACGACGAACACGATCGACGAGGTCGTGAGCAGCACGCGCAGGAGGTCGTTCTCGCCCGAGATCGTGACCGCCGCGCGCAGCTCGGCGGTCTCGGCGACGGGCGACGGCCCGGCGGTGGCGACGCCGCCGTCGCCCGCCGGCGCCCACGTCGCCGTCGGCGACGCGGAGTCGCCCGCGCCGGGGCCCGGCGCGTGCAGGGCGGTGATCCGGTAGTCCGGGACGAAGCGCATCACCAGGAACACGGACGCCACGATCGACAGGCCCACGACCGTCAGCACCGCGCTGACGGTGGCGGTGAGCCGGAGACGGGCGCTGCCCCGGTGGCGCAGCCCGCGCCTCCTGGGCTGTGCGGCCGAGGACCGGGTCTCGACGGTCACCGGTCGACCCCGTCGGCGGCGTCCTCGGCGTGCTCGGCGTCCTCGGCGTCCTCGGCGGCGATGCGGTAGCCGCTGCCGGGGACGGTGTGGATCACCCAGGGCTCGCCGAGGCGCCGCCGGAGGTTCGAGATCGTGACCCGCACCGAGTTGGTGAACGGGTCGGCGTTCTCGTCCCAGGCCTTCTCGAGCAGGCGCTCGGCACTGACCACGCCCCCGTCGGCCTCGAGCAGCACGCCGAGCACCGCGAACTCCTTCCGGGTGAGCTTCACGTACCGGCCGTCACGGTAGACCTCGCGGCGGAACGCGTCGTACCGCAGGTCGCCGCGGACCGTGACCGGCGGGCGCGACCGACGCGGGCGCCGGGCGAGCGAGCGCATCCGGGCGATCAGCTCGGGGAACTCGAACGGCTTGGCGAGGTAGTCGTCGGCACCGAGCTCGAAGCCGTCGACCTTGTCACGGGTGCGCCCGGCAGCGGTGAGCATCACGATGCCCGGACCGTCGCCGGCCGCCGCCACCGCGGCGCAGACGTCGTCGCCGTGCGTGCCCGGCAGGTCGCGGTCGAGCAACACGACGTCGTAGTCGTTCAGCGCGATCGCCTCGAGGGCGGCGTCGCCGTCGTGCACGACGTCGACGGCCATCGCGTGACGTTCGAGGACGCTCTGGACGGCCTCGGCGAGGTAGACCTCGTCCTCGGCGACGAGTACGCGCATGGTGGCTCCTGTTCGGGTCGGGACGGACGGGACGCGGACGCCCTCCTCCAGGTTGACATGTCGGATGTCACCGAAACGTAAAGCCCGCCGTTTACGGGCCGGCAACGAGCCGTGCGGTGGTCTGGACCCCGTCGCCCGACGAGGGCGACGCCGCGACCGCCGGTCGCGGCCCGTGACCGTGGAAGACCAGGAGTCCCCTCATGCCCAGAACCCGTGGCACCCTCTTCGCCGCCCTCCCCCTGCTCGTCGGCGCCCTCGCCGGCTGCTCGACCGCCGCCGACGACGCCGCCGCCGAGACGAAGTCCGAGTCGCAGATCGCCGCCGACGCCCAGGCGTGGGACCTCGCGAACGCGAACTGCCTCCGCGAGGAGGGCGTCGACATCGGCGACCCCTCGGGCGACGGCGGCGGCGTGTCGATCTCCCGCGGCGACGCCGTGGACATGGACGCCCTGCTCGCCGCGTCGGAGCGGTGCACGGAGGCGACGACCGACGAACTCGGCGAGCGCCCCGTGACCGCGTCCGAGAAGAAGAGCCAGGACGAGTTCGACGCGAGGCTGCGCGAGTCGGCCGAATGCGTGCGCGAGGCGGGATACGACGTGACCGACCAGCTCGACGGCGCCGGCGGCACGGCCACGATGGACGACGTCCCCGCGGGCGTTCTCGAGGAGTGCGGCGCCTTCGGCAGCATGCCCACGACGGTGACCCGGTGAGGCCGTCGCGCCGAGCCGTCGCCTGGTGGTCCGTCGCCGGCGTGGCCGTCGTCGGGACGGCCGTCACCGCCGTGTTGATGGTCGGGCCCCCCGGAGCGTCTGGTGACGACGACGCGGAGGCCGCGGGGGGCACGACGCCGAGGCCGACCACGGCCGTCGTCGAGCAGGGCACGCTGACCGGCACGACGACCAGGGCGGGCACGCTCAGCCGCCTCGACGGCCCGACGATCACGGGGTCCGCACCCGGCACGATCACGTCGCTGCCGGAGGTCGGCGACGTCCTCGCGGCACGCAGCGAGCTCTTCCGCGTCGACGACGAACCGGTCACCGCGTTCGAGGGCGCCCTGCCGCAGTGGCGGGCCTTCGGACAGGGCATGGCCGAGGGCCCGGACGTCCGGCAGGTCGAGGAGAACCTCAGAGCCTGGGGGTACTTCACGGGCACGCCGGACGACCGGTTCGACCGGCGCACCGCGACCGCCGTCTCGGCCTGGCAGAAGGACACCGGGCAGGAGCGCACCGGGTCGATCGACCAGGGCGCCCTGCAGTTCGTGACGGGGTCGTTCACGGTCCGCACCCTGACGGCGGCCGTCGGCGACGCCTCGGGAGGCGACCTCTACGGCACGGCGCGCGACGACGCGGTCGTGTCGGTCGACCTGCCGGTCGGGTCGCCGCTCGCCGCCGTCGACGGGGTCGTGTCGGTCGACCTGCCCGGCCACGGCAGCGTTCCCGGGCGCGTGTCCGACGTGGGCGCGGCCGTGGCCGACGAGACCACGGGCACGACGACGGCCCCCGTCACGGTGTCGCTCGACGACCCGGCGGCGGCCGGCGACCTGACCGAGGCGTCCGTGCAGGTCGACTTCGTCTCCGAGGTGGAGGAGGACGTGCTGCACGTGCCGGTGCTCGCCCTGGGTGCGGCCGTCGGCGACGGGTTCGTCGTCGAGGTGCTGCAGCCGGACGGCACGACCACGGCCGTGCCGGTGGAGGCCGGCCTGTTCGCCGGCGACCGGGTCGAGGTGTCCGGAGCCCTCGAGGCCGGCGACGAGGTCGTGGTGCCCGCATGAACGCCGTGATCGAGCTGCGTGACGTGACGCGCGAGTACGGCCGACCCCCGACGACCGCGTTGTCGTCGGTGTCGCTCCGGGTCGAGCGCGGCGAGTTCGTCGCGATCGTCGGCCCGTCGGGATCGGGCAAGTCGACGCTGTTGAACGTCCTCGGCACGCTCGACCGGCCCACCTCGGGCACCGTGCTCGTCGACGGCGTCGACGTGGCGGACCAGAACGACCGCGAGCTGTCGGCCCTGCGGGCGCACCGCATCGGCTTCGTCTTCCAGCAGTTCCACCTCAGCGAGGGCGTGAGCGCGACCGACAACGTCGCGAACGGCCTGCTCTACGCGGGGGTGCCGATCCGGCAGCGACGGGCGCGGGCGCGCGAGGCGCTCGAGCGCGTCGGGCTGGGCCACCGACTGACGCACCGGCCGAACCAGCTCTCGGGTGGCGAACGGCAGCGGGTCGCCATCGCCCGGGCGGTCGTGCACCGCCCGCCGCTGCTGCTCGCCGACGAGCCCACCGGCAACCTCGACACGAAGGCCGGCGAGGGCATCGTGTCGCTCCTCGGCGAGCTGCACTCCGAGGGCACCTCGATCGTCGTCATCACCCACGACGTCGAGCTCGCCCGGCGGCTGCCGCGGCGGGTGACGATCCGCGACGGGCACCTCGTGGACGACAGCGCGACGCGGGCGGGGGTGACCGCATGAACGCCTCGGAGACGCCCTCGCGCCTCCTCGGGTCGGACGTCGTGCGACTGGGGGTGTCCGGGCTGGCGTCGCGACCCACCAGGGCCGTGCTGTCGGCGCTCGGCATCGCCATCGGCATCGCGGCCATGATCGCGGTGGTCGGCATCTCGACGTCGAGCCAGGCGAAGCTCGCGGCGACCCTGGACGAGCTCGGCACCAACCTTCTCTCGGCATCCCAGGGGAAGGACTTCTTCGGCGAGGCGGTCGACCTGCCACTCACCGCGGGGGCGTCGGCCGGGCACACCCAGGGGGTCCGGTCGGCCGCCACGACCGGCACGGTGGCCGACGTCGGCGTCTACCGCAGCAGCGCGGTGCCCGCGGGCAACACGAACGGCATCACGGTGCGGTCGGCGTCGCCGACGCTGCTGGAGGTGCTCGAGGCCCGCGTGGCGTCGGGCGTCTGGCTCACCGACGGCATGGCGCGGTACCCCGTGGTCGTGCTCGGGGCCGAGGCGGCGGCCCGGTTGGGCATCACCGTGCCGGGGCGCCACGTGATCGTCGGCAGCACCGAGTACGTGGTGGCGGGCATCCTCGAACCCGTGCCGTTGGCGGCCGAGATCGACTCGTCGGCGCTCATCGGTGAACGGGCCGCGGAGGCGCTGGCCGGTGCGCCCGTCCACCCGACGGCGGTCCACGTCCGGGCCGACCCCGCCCACGTGCAGGAGGTGCGCGACCTGCTCGCCCGGTCCATCCAGCCGCGGAGCCCGTCCGACGTCGAGGTGACGCGGCCGTCCGACGCGCTGGCCGCACAGCAGGCCGCGGACCAGGCGTTCACCGGGTTGCTGGTCGGCCTCGGCGGGGTCGCGTTGCTGGTCGGCGGCATCGGGGTGGCGAACACGATGGTGATCTCGGTGCTCGAACGTCGACGCGAGATCGGGCTGCGGCGGGCGCTCGGGGCGACGAGGTCGCACATCCGTCGGCAGTTCCTAGCCGAGGCGCTCGTCCTGTCGCTGCTCGGCGGGGTCGCCGGGGTGCTGCTCGGGGCGGCGGTGACCGCGGCGTTCGCCGCGCTGCGGGGGTGGCCGACGGCGATACCGCCCGTGGTGCTGGTCGCCGGGCTCGTCGCGACGCTCGTGATCGGGGCTCTGGCCGGGCTCTGGCCGGCCGTGCGGGCGGCGCGCATCCCGCCGACGGAGGCGCTGCAGTCGTGAGGGGGGCGCCTCACCACCAGAACGGTGACTGCGGCCGGTAGGGCTCCTCGAGGCGGCGGACGTCGTCGTCGGTCAGCTCGACGTCCAGGGCGGCGACGGCGTCGGCGAGGTGGTGCGGCTTCGTCGCGCCGACGATCGGGGCCGAGACGACGGGGTTCCGCAACACCCACGCCACGGCGACCTGGGCCATCGACACCCCGTGCTCGGCGGCGACCTGCTCGACGGCGTCGATGATCGGGCCGTCCTCGTCGGCGTCGAAGGCCTTCGCGACCTCGTCGACGGCGGACCGCTCGGTGGTCGCACCACGCGGTCGCGTCAGCCGCCCCTTGCCCTGCGGCGAGTAGGGCACGAGCCCGACGCCGAGGTCGGCGCAGAGCGGGATCATCTCGCGTTCCTCCTCGCGCTTCAGCAGGTTGTACTGGTCCTGCATGGTCGAGAACGGCGTCCAGCCGTTGACCACGGCGGCGGTCTGCATCTTCGCGAACTGCCAGGCGAACATGCTCGAGGCGCCCGTGTACCGGACCTTGCCTGCCCGGACCAGGTCGTGGAGCGCCTCCATCGTCTCCTCCACCGGGGTCTCGGGGTCGAAGCGGTGGATCTGGTACAGGTCGACGTGGTCGGTGCCGAGTCGCGTGAGCGACGCGTCGACCTGCTCGAGGATCGCCCCGCGTGACAGCCCCGCTCCCCCCGGACCGTCGTGCATGCGACCGCTGACCTTCGTCGCCAGCACGACGTCCTCGCGGCGGGAGTACTCGCGCATCGCGCGGCCGACGAACTCCTCGCCGGTGCCCTGCTGGTAGACGTTCGCGGTGTCCCAGAAGGTGACCCCGAGCTCGACGGCCTGGCGGAAGAACGGTGCCGAGGCCGCCTCGTCGAGCGTCCACGAGTGCAGGCCCCGGGTGGGGTCGCCGTAGCTCATGCAGCCGAGGCCGATGCGGCTGACCTTCAGCCCTGTGGTGCCCAGACGGGTGTACTTCACGGTCGTGCCTCCTCGGCGTTCGGGGGTGGTTGGTTCTCCATGGTGGCGGAGGCCTCTGCGGCGTCGGTCGCGCCGGGCGCGCGGCGGTGGAAGAGCGCGGCGATCGCCCAGGGGCCCGGCTGGAGACGCACCGCCATCTCGTCCAGCACCCGCGCCTCCTGCTCTCGGTCGCGCGTGAGGTCGGAGATCTCGCAGGAGGCGCGCCACCACATCGCGAGGCGGCTCACGATCCGGCCGCCTCGCGCGGTCCGCTCGCGACGTCGGGTCGGTCCGGGGCGTCGGCGCGGACGACCGCCGGGTCGGCCTGCGGCGCCGCCCAGCTGGCGAGGAGGCGGAGGCGCTCCTCGGTCGGCGAGCCGGGCTCGGCGCTGTAGACGAGGAAGTTCAGGCCCGGGCGGCCCATCGGCTCCATGGCCTCGTAGACCATGTCGAGCTGACCGACGACCGGGTGGTGGAAGCGTTTCTGGCCGGACGTGTGGTGGCGCACCTCGTGGGCGCCCCAGCGCACGCGGAACTCGTCGCTGCGGGTGGACAGTTCGCCGATCAGGTCGTGCAGGGCGCGGTCGTGGGGGTCGCGGCCGGCCTCGGTGCGCAGGATCGCGACGTTGATGTCGGCGGCCACCGACCACGACGGGTAGAAGGCCTCGGCCTGCTCGCGGTGCAGGAAGACGAAGCGGGCGAGGTTGACCGGCCGCTCGTCGAGGGCGTAGAGGTCGGAGTAGAGCGCACGGAAGAGCGCGTTCTCGGCGAGGACGTCCATGCGGCCGTTGCGGACGAACGCGGGCCCGGCCGTCACGGCGTCGAGCACGAGCTGCATGCTGCGCGAGACGGTCTCGGGCGGACGGCGTCGACGCCGGGCGCGCACGGGCGACTCGTTCGCGGCGCGGGCGAGGTCGGCCAGGTGCTCGCGTTCGGCGTCGTCGAGCAGCAGGGCGGTCGCGAGCGAGTCGAGCACGACCTCGGACACCCCGCCGAGGCGCCCGCGTTCGAGCCGCGTGTAGTACTCGACGCTGACGCCCGCGAGCAGCGCCACCTCGCTCCGCCGCAGTCCGGGCACGCGGCGTCCGGGGCCGCCCGGCAGCTCGACCTGCTCGGGCCGCACCCGCGCCCGTCGGCTGGTCAGGAAGTCGCGGATCTCGCTCTCGGTGTCCATGCCCTCGACGCTACGACAGGGGCGGGTCGCGGTGGGAAGCCCTGGTGGTGACCCCCTCGGCGCGACGACGGGATGAACCCCGTTCGCGAAGGAGAACCCCGATGAAACGGGGTTCGTCTTCGCGAACGGGGTTCGTCGTCGCGACCGGGGCCCATGACGAGCCCGACCGCACCGCTCGGTAAGATCCGCACGTGCCTTCGACCCTCTACGAGCAGATCGCCGACGACCTGCGGCGGCGCATCCTGAGCGGCGACCTCTCGGTCGGCGACGACGTGCCGAGCGAGGGCGAGCTGGCCGAGCAGTGGCGCACCTCCCGCGGGCCGATCCGCAACGCCCTCGCCGCCCTGCGCTCCGAGGGGCTGGTCGAGACCCGGCGCGGCCGCCCGGCACGGGTCGTCGCGCGCAAGGCGCACCATCCGGTCGACGTGTCGATCCCCTTCACCAAGTGGGTGCGCGACGTCGGCGGCGAGCCCGGCGCCCGCACGCAGGAGGTGTCGCTGCGCCGCGCCGACGACGACAAGGCCCGGTCGCTCGGCATCGAGCCGGGCGCCCTCGTGGTCGACGTCGTCCGGCTGCGACTCGTCGACGGCCGCCCGACCATGCTCGAGCGCCTGACCTTCATCGAGGAGGTCGGCCGCGTGCTGTTCGACGTCGACCTCGACACGGTGTCGATCACCGAGTACCTCGACTCGCGGGGCTTCGGCTACGCCGACATCGACCACGAGATCGACGCGGTCGCCGCCGACGAGCTCGACGCCGAGCTGCTCGGGGTCGAGCCCGGCACGCCGATCCTGCGGCTGCACCGCATCACGCGCGGCCCCGACGGCCGCACCTTCGAGGCCTCGGACGACCGGTACCGCAGCGACATCGTCCGCTTCACCGTCTCGGCGTCGGGCCGGGCCCGCGAGGGCGACCACTTCATCCGCGCGATCGGCCCCTGAGCGGCGCCGGCCCGCCCCCCTCCCGCGTCCGCGGACGCAGGAGGCGGGACGCAGGAGGCGCGGGGCAGCCCCCGCAGGCCGCCACAGCCCCCGGTCACTCCGGTCGGACGCCCACCCGCACCGACCCGCCGGCGGCGGCCGCCGCGATCCCGGCGTCGAGGTCGCGCAGGGCGACGACCTCGCCCACGAGGGCGTCGAGCGGCCAGGCCGCGTGCCTCCGTTCGACGAAGCGGACGGCCTCGACGAGGTGCCGCGGGGCGTAGTTGTG
Source organism: Frigoribacterium sp. PhB118 (assembly GCF_003751725.1). Lineage (NCBI taxonomy): Bacteria > Bacillati > Actinomycetota > Actinomycetes > Micrococcales > Microbacteriaceae > Frigoribacterium > Frigoribacterium sp. PhB118. Next base: position 385,268 of record NZ_RKID01000003.1, read on the forward strand.
CACGCCGCGGAGGGTCACGAGACGTCGGACGACGCTCTCGGCGTCGAGCGGTACGGCCGGAGCGGGGAAGACGCTGCCGACGAGCACGGCCACGCCGCCGACGCCCAGCGCGGCGAGCGCCGAGGCCACGGCGTGCGGCGACCCGGAGGCCTCCACGGCGACGAGAGTGGCACCACCCGCGACCGAGAACGCGGTGCTGAGGCCGTCGTCCGCGTCGGGGGCAGCCGACGGGTCGGCCGTCGCGACCGCGCCGAAGCGGACGGCGAGTCGACGGCGGGCGGGCTCGGGGTCGACGACGACCACCCGGGCCCCGGCGTCGGTGGCCAGCGCGGTCGCCGTGAGGCCGATCAGCCCGGCCCCCGTGACGAGCACCACGGCACCGTCCAGGGGCACGATCGCCGAGGCGGCGTCGAGGGCCGCCACGGCCGTCGCCGTGCCGCACGACACGGGGGCCAGCAGCTCGGCGGGCAGGTCGGCCTCGACCGGGACGATCGCCGTGCCCGACCGCACGTGCACGTGCGTGGCGAAGCCGCCGCTCAGTTCCCAGCCCGTGAGGAGTCGCTCGTGCCCGTACTTCCGCACCGACTCGCACTTCTGCGGCAGGTCGCGTCGGCAGGTGGCGCACCGACCGCACGAGACGGTCAGCGACCAGACGACGCGTTGCCCGACGGCGAGCGGCGTCCCGTCCACGGCGGCCGCCCCCAGCCCGAGGGCGACCACGCGACCGACCTGCTCGTGTCCGAGGACGAGCGGGGCGGGCGCGCTCCGGTCACCCCGGGTGGTGTGCACGTCCGAGCCGCAGATCGTCGCCAGCTCGACCTCGACGAGGGCGTCGCCGGGCTCGAGGACGACCGAGGGCACCGCGACGGCCTCGTGCGGACGGCCGGGTTCGAGCCACACCATGGCGGTCGGGGCCGGGTCGAGGGGCAGCGCGGCCGGGGAGGCGGGGTCCGCCGGGGAAGCGACCCGCGCCTCCTGGTCCGTCGTCCGCGGCGGCACCCCCGTCCGCGGCAGGGCGGTGGTCACGCGACCGCGGTCGTCGACGCGCCGGCGGCCGCGACCCCGGCGAAGGCCGGCAGCCCGACGAGGTCGCGGACGCTCTCGAGCACGACGTCGGCCCCCGCGGCGAGCAGCTGCTCGCGGGTGTGCGCGCCGGTCGTCACGCCGACGACGAGGCCCGCACCGGCGGAGCGCCCCGAGAGGACGTCGCTGACGGTGTCGCCGACGACCGCGACGGCGGCGACCGACGAGGCACGGGTGCGCAGCAGCGCGGTCAGCACGAGGTCGGGTGCGGGGCGGCCGCGGCCGGCGTCGACGGGCGAGAGGGCGGCGTCGACCGTCCAGCCGAGCGCGTCGAGCAGGCGGTCGCGCGTGACGGGCGAGAAGCCCGTGGTCAGGACGACCGAGACCCCGGAGGCGCGGAATGCGTCGACGAGGTCGCCCGCGCCCTCGATCGGCTCGACTCCCGACTCGTCGACGAGCTCGCCGTAGGCCACCTCGAACTCGTCGTTCGCGCGCTGCGCGAGCGCCTCGTCGCCCCCGGTGAGGTGCCGGAAGACCTCGATCTTCGAGCGGCCCATCGTGTCGCGGACGTACTGCAGGGCCTCGTCGCGGCTCAGCGTCGGGCCGAGGTCGACCCGGTCGGCGACGCGGGCGAAGGCCTGCTCGACCACGCCGTCGTCGACGACGGTCGTGCCGGCCATGTCGAGCACGACGAGCTCGATCGGGGTCGCGGCCTCGGCGGCGGGGGTGCCGGACGAGGCGGGGGTGGTGGCGGTCGTGGTGCTCATGCGGTGAGGCTCTCTGTGAGGGGCGAGGGGACGGCCGAGGGGACGGGCGAGGTGACAGGCGAGTGGACGGTCGAGGTCGGGGCGAGGGTGTCGAGCGCCCGGTCGCGCCCGCCGTCGAGGTGCGCCCCGACGACGTGCTCGGCGAGACCGAGCCCGGTGGTCATGCCGATGCCGGTCGAGACGACCGTGACGAGCACGCCCGGGGCGACCTCGTCGACGACGAACTCCTCGCGACCCGAGGCGTAGACGCCCTGCCACCGCTCGGTGACCACCGGCTCGGCGCCGAACAGCACGCGGAACTCGTCGAGGAAGGCGTCGGCGATCCGTTCGTCCTGGAACGGCGCGATCGCGGCGCCCTTCCGGTGGCTGTCCCCGACGATCACCGACCCGTCGGGCAGCTGCGTGTACATCTGGTTGAGGTCCATCGCGGCCAGGTCCGGGCGCTCGGCGTGCAGTCGGGACCGCACCGCGTCGGCCGCCCCGGTGCCGGCGAACGCGCTGTAGCGGATCAGCGACCAGCCGGTCAGCAGCGGGGCGACGAGCGGCCGGACGAGGTCGGCCCGCACCCGCAGCATGTCGAGGCCGCAGCGCTCGAGGGCGTGTCGGTCGGCGAGGTCGGGCAGCAGCTGGTCGAGGTCGTGGTTGGTCGCGACGACGACCGTCCCGGCGTCGATCGGCCCGCGGCTCGTCTCGACGCGTCCCGACGAGACCGACCCCACGGAGGTGCGGGTCAGGAAGCGCACCCCTCGCGACTCGAGGTGCCGGCGGATCGCGTCGGCCGCCTCCCTCGGGTCGACCTGCAGGTCGTACGGGAGCAGGGCGCCGCCGACGACCGCACCGGGAGCAACCGGGGCCAGGGACGACAGCTCGGCCGCGTCGAGCCGCTCGATCTCGGGCCGGTCGCCCAGCACGCGGTCGGTGCGGGCGAGGGCCAGCTCGTCGAGCAGGTCGAGCTCGTCGACGTGTCGGGCGGCGACGAGCGTGCCGCGCCGGGACAGCCAGAAGCCGGCGTCGCGGGCCAGCCGCAGCCAGAGCTCGCGGGCGGCGAGGGCATGTCGGCGGGCCTCGCCGCTCTGCGGGGTGAGGCAGAGGTGGCCGAAGTTGCGCACGGTCGAGCCGCCGATTACCGGGGAGCGGTCGACGACCAGCACCGAGAGCCCCCGATCGACGGCGGCGAGGGCGGCACCGAGGCCGACGATGCCCGAGCCGACGACGACCACGTCGTGCGGTGCCGCCGCGTGCCCTGCCGCCGCGGTCGAGGCCGCGGTCGGGGCCGCGGAGTGACGGGCCGCCCCGTGGGCCGTGTCGTGTGTCGCGGTCATCGGAAGACCCTCCGCATCCAGATGGCGAGCCCCTCGACGGCCAGGACCGTGACGAGGATCATCAGCACGATCGCCGTGACCGTCCCGTAGTTCGAGCCCTGGCTGGCGTTGAGCAGGTAGTAGCCGACTCCCCCGGCACCGACGATGCCGAGCAGCGTCGCGGCCCGCAGGTTGGTGTCGAGCATGTAGAAGGTGTGCCCGATCAGGGCGCGGGTGCCCTGCGGCAGGGTCGCCCCGGCGTAGACCTGCACGCGACTCGCCCCGGTGGCCGAGAGGGCGCGTTCGGGGCCGGGCGAGACCTCCTCGAACGAGTCGGCGAGCAGCTTGCCGAGCAGCCCGACGCCGCCGAGCGCCAGGGCGAGGGTGCCGGCCTGCGTGCCGAGCCCGGTGACGACGATCAGCACGATGGCGAGGATCACCTCGGGCACCCCGCGGATGCCGACGAGCAGCAGGCGCATGCCGCTGCGCACCCCTCGGCTCGGGGCGACGTTGCGGGCCGCGAGCGACCCGACCACGATCGAGGCGACGAGGGTCAGCACGGTCGCGGCCAGCGCGATGGCGATCGTCTCGCCCATGGCAGCGACCATCGTCGACGCCTCGTAGCTGCCGAACGACGGCGGCCAGAACTGCGTCGCGACGGCGGGCACCTTCGCCCAGACGGTGACGAGGTCGGACCAGGCGATGTCGCAGACGGCGACGCTCGCGACGACCACGGCGACCGCGAGCCACCCCCACGAGACGGTGCGTCGACGGGCGCGGTCCCACGGTCGGCGGAGGGCGGACTCGACGGTGGCGGGCACGGGACGCGACGGGGAGGGGTGACCGGCGCCGCGCCTCCTGGTGGCCCGTCGGACGACGCGGTCGCCGAGACCGCGGCCGGTCGGCGCGATGCCGAGCATGATGGCGCGGACGCTGCTCGAGACGATCTCCATCACGACGCAGAGAACGAAGATGACGAGGGCGTAGCCGAGGCCGAGGCCGTAGTCGAGCGACTTGAAGGCGAACGACATCTCCATGCCGAGGCCGACGACCCCGACGTAGCCGAGGATCACGCTGCCGCGGAGGTTGATGTCGTTGCGGTGCAGCACGGTCGCCACCCACGACGGCAGCACCTGGGGCAGCACGCCGGCGGTGAACTGCTGGAGGCGGCTGCCCCCGGCGGCACGGACGGCGGTGCGCGGACCCTCGTCGATCTGCTCGATCGCGTCGGCGAAGAGCTTCGAGATCATGCCGACCGAGTGCAGGCCGATGGCCAGGATGCCGGGCAGCGTGCCGAGGGAGAAGAGCAGCACGAACACCATGGCGAGCACGACGTCGGGCACGGCCCGGGCGAGCACCGTCACGAAGCGGGCGGCCGCACGCCACGCGGGGCCGGGGGTGGTGTTCGAGGCCGCGAGCACGGCGACCGGCACCGAGAGGACGGCGGCGAGCAGGGTGCCGCAGATCACGAGGCCGAGCGTGAGGGCGGTGAGCTGCAGCAGCTCACCGAGCGGGGGGAACTCGATCGCCCCGACGCGGCCGAAGAACCGCTCGGCGTTGGCCCAGCTCTGCAGCATCCGCGCGGGGTCGATGTCGACGCTGCGCAGGGCCACGAGGCTCGCGACCAGCAGGGCGACGAGGGTGAGGCCCGCCGCGACGCGCTCGGGCGAGACCCGGCGACGAGGAGGCGCGGTGACGGGAGCGGGGGCCGCCCCGGTCGTGCGCGGGCGCTCGGTGACGGCGGTCATCGGACGGCGTCCCCGGCGAGCTCGAGCTCGATGGCTGCCATCTGGTCGGTGCTCGTGGCGACGCGGCCGTAGATCTCCATCACCTGGGCCTTCGACAGGCCCTCGGTCCCGGTGTCGAGCACGACCCGACCGTGGCGCAGCCCGACGATGCGGTCGGCCCACGAGAGGGCGAGGTCGACCTGGTGCAGGCTGCAGATGACGGTGAGGCCCTCGTCGGCCGCGATCTCGCGGATCAGCGCCATCACCTGGTCGCTCGACTCGGGGTCGAGCGAGGCGACGGGCTCGTCCGCGAGCAGCACCTGGGGGCGCTGCATGAGGGCCCGGGCGATGGCGACGCGCTGCTGCTGGCCGCCCGAGAGGGTGTCGGCGCGCTGGTAGGCCCGGTCGAGCAGGCCGACGCGCTCGAGCCGGGCGAGCGCCTCGGCCTTCGCGGTCCGGCCGTACGACCAGAGCCCGAGCCGGGGCCCGCGCACGGCGGCGAGCGAGCCGGTCAGGACGTTCTCGAGCACGGTCAGCGACGGCACGAGTTCGAACTGCTGGAAGATGAACCCCACCTCGCTGCGCAGCCGCCGCAGGGCCCGCCCGGTGAGCTCGGTGACCTCGCGGCCGAGCACCGTGACGCGGCCGTCGGTCGGCCGTTCGAGGCCGTCGACGTGACGCAGCAGGGTGGACTTGCCCGAGCCGGAGAGGCCCAGCAGCACGACGACCTCGCCGCGTCGGACGCTGACCGAGGCGTCGTCGAGCGCGAGGGTCTCACCGAAGCGCTTGGTGATGCCCTCGAGCCGGACGACGGTCTCGGCGGGGGCGGTGTGCGGGTTCATGTTCGTCTCCGGTTCGTCGTGCTCGGACCCCGGGACGTCGCCGGGACCCCCACGCGTGCGCGAGGGTCCCGGCGGGTTCCCGGGGTGGGGAGGTGCTACGTCGTGCGGGTCAGGCCTTGCACTGCGATGCGTTCGTCTTCTCGCAGATGTCGCGGATCTGGTCGTAGTACGCGTCGTCGACCGGGGTGGTCTGGAAGAACACGGCACGGAAGCCCTCGCTGTCGGCGCCCTCGATGCCCGCGGCGACCATGTCGTCGGCGGTGACGTTCGAGAGGATGTCCTTCAGCTGGGCCTTGACGTCGTCGGGCAGAGAGTCCGACTCGACGATGGGCGCACCGGGCACCATCTGCTCGTCGATCATCTCGACGGCGTCGCTCTTGGCGACCTCGCTGTCCTCGGCGAAGCCGGCGTCGCACTCGGTGCCCTCGCCGACCTTCTGCACGCTGACGTCGTGCTTGCCCGCGAAGACCGGGGTGATGTCCTTCTCGGGGTCGATGCCGGCCTCGAGCAGCGCGTAGCTCGGGAAGAGGTAGCCCGACGTCGACGACGGGTCGACGAAGCAGATCTTCTTGCCCTTCATGTCGGCGATCGACGTGATGTCGCTGCCCTTCGGCACGATGGCCTGCGAGTAGTAGCCGGGCTCCTGGCCCTCGGCCGTGGTGATCGACGAGATCGGGGTGAGCTCGGCGCCGTTGTTCGTGGCGGTGACGTAGGTGAAGCCCGAGAACGAGGCGACGTCGATCTGGCCGGCGATGCTCGCCTCGATCAGGGCCGCGTAGTCCGTCGACTCGTGGTACTCGACCGTCTTGCCGGTCTCCTTCGCGATGTAGTCCATCAGCGGCTGGTAGTTCGTCTCGGTGTCGACCGAGTCGGGCACGACGCCGAAGACGAGGGTGCTGTCGTCGACCGCGTAGCCACCGGCCGCGTCGGACGAGCCGGTGGCCGAGGAGGCGGGGGTCGAGCAGGCGGACAGCGTGACGGCGAGCAGGGCGGCGCCGACGAGGGCGGTCGCGGCGCGGGGACGGCGGAGGGTCATGACGGCCTTTCGGGTGGGAGCAGGACGTGACGATGGTGGCACGCGCCCGACCGACATAGGAACCTATCTTTAGGCCCGTTCAACGAGAGTTCACCTCTTGTCTGCCTAACCTGGGCGAACCGACCGCGGGGCGGGACGGGGTGCCGTCCCGGCCATGGCGGGTCCAAGTGCGGCGGTCTACCCTCGGACCACCACCCCGCCCTGCTCCCGCGACGAAGGCCTCCGCATGCGACACGACGACGGCACCCCCGACTCCCCCGGCGACGACCTCGCGACCTGGTCGGACGAGGCCCACCGCGAACTCGAGCTGCTCGTCGCCCGTGACCGCGAGGCCGAGCAGGCTCGGCGGCACGAGGCCGAGCGCGTCGCCCGGGTCGAACGGGCCGCCCGCCTCGAGCAGGAGCGCCGCCGCCGTGAGGCCGAGCTCCCGCCCGAACTGCGCGACGCCGACGACGAGCCGTACGACGGTGGGCCGAGGCGCCGACTCGTCATGGGGTCGTCGAAGGTGCTCGCCGCCGTCGCACTGCTGGCCGCGGTCGCCGTCGCGGTGACCGGGTTCCTGTAGGCCGACCCGCGCCTCCTCGGCCTGCGCGACGCCCGTCAGAGGGCGAGCAGGGCGATGCCCCCGAGCACGACGCCCGAGGCCGCGAGCCGCTTCACGAGCGAGCCCTCACGCAGCACGAGCGCCCCGAACACGGCCACCATCACCACGCTCGTCTCGCGGGCCGGGGCGACGAGGGCGACCGGAGCCGTCCGGATCGCCGTCAGCACGAGGATGTACGACAGCGGCGACAGCACGCCGAAGGCCAGCACCCGCGGCCAGTGGGCGCGGGCGACGGCGACGAGCTCGCCCCGACGCCGGCCGAGCGACGCGCTGTAGAAGACGACCTCGGCGAGCGTCACGCCGACCATGAACGACACGGGCGAGAGGCCCCAGGTGCGCAGGGCGTGGGCGTCCCAGATCGTGTAGCTCGCGATGGCGAGGCCGGTGAGCAGGCCCCAGGCGATGCCCGGGTCGAGGCGACGGCGCGCCGGGCCGGGGGCGGCCGGCGTCGACGCGGTCGACGGCCCGTGCAGGAGGCGCGGCGCCGGAGAGCCGGTCGGCCGCCGGTCGATCAGTCCGGTCGCCACCACCCCCGCGACCACCACGGCGATGCCCACCACGGCCGTCGCCGAGAGCTGCTCGCCGAGCAGCAGGACGGCGAGGCCGGCGCTGACGGCGGGTCCGCTGCCGCGAGCCGTCGCGTAGACGGTCGACAGGGTGCCGACCGCGTAGCCGCGCTGCAGCACCGTCATGTAGACGACGTGCAGCACGGCCGAGACGCCCGCCCCGACCGCGAGGCCGCCGACGCTCGCCCCGAGACCGCCCGTGAAGGGGACGACCGGCAGCCAGAGCACGGTGCTGGCGACGGCTCCCCACCAGAGGAAGGGGGTGCCGAGGCGGCTCACCCCGTGGGCGACGACGTTCCAGCCGGCGTGGCAGACGGCGGCGGCGAGGACGAGCAGGAGGGCGGTGGTGGACATGCGAGGACCCATCGGCTCGGCGCGGGGCGCGCCGAACGGGTCCTCCAGGCTTTTGTCCGTTCAGATGACGGCCCGGCGATGGCGCCCGACCGTGGCGCCGCTCGGACCAGTCGGATCGTGGGACCCCGGAACCCTAGGCGCTGTCGCGGTCAGCGTAGGGGCGGCGGGTGTCCGGGAGGTGAACCGTGCCGCGCTGCACCCGGTTTCGAACGACGCACCCGGAAGCTTCGGGGTGCATGGTTCGGAACCGGGTGCGAGGGCGATGGCCGGAACGGGATCGGTAGCGGCTCAGCCTTGCTGCACCGACCACGCGACGTCGAGGCTCGTGGCCTCGCCCGGCGCGAGGGTGACGAGCGGCCCCAGCACCTCGAGCTCGACGAGGTGCGCCGAGGGGTGCAGGTCGCCCAGCTCGCCTATCGGCGACGCCGTGGGGCGCTGCAGCCAGATCTCGACCTTCGAGCCGCCGTCGGGCCAGGTGCCCCCGGCCGCTGGCTCGGTGGCGAGCGTGAGCGTGGTGCCGTCGGGGTCGCGGTAGGCCGCGGAGCCCGACGCCTCGGGGTAGCCGCGCTTGGCCACGCCGGTCCCGACCGGCAGCAGCACGTCGTCCTCGTGGCGCGACGACGTGACGTCGCCCTCCCAGCCGCCGAGGTCGAGCTCGACGGGAGGCGCGGCGTGGGCGACGACGACCGCGGCGTCCTCGAGGGGGCGACCCGCGCCTCCTCGAGTGTCGACCTGGCAGACCTCCCAGATCGACCAGGTGCGCGGGACGGCCGAGACGTTGGTGAAGGTCGCCGTCTGGCGGAACCCGGCACCCATGGCGGGCACCGTGAAGCGGCGCTCGACGCGGAGACCCGAGCGGGCGTCGTCGGCGCTGGTCAGCACCACGGTCACGGTCCCGTCGTCGAGCTGCCACCCGACCGCCCACGGCCCCGAGTCGAGCACGGGGTCGGGCGGGCCGGCCCACTCGTCGGGGCCCGACCAGCCCTGCGGCGCCGGCCAGGTCTTCGAGCCGCCGACGTTGGCCCAGGTCGACATGTCGCCGTCGCCCGCCGGCCACGCGGCCACGGGGACGACCGGTGCGAGGTCGGCGTCGACCAGATCCGGGTCGCGCCAGAGCCGCTCGCGGCCGTGGGCGACCAGCGACAGCAACCGACCGCCACGGGTGGGTGCGAAGACGAGCTCGAGGTCGGGCGTCGTCACCCGCAGCAGCGGCAGCTCGGGCGTGCCCGCCTCGACGACGACCGGTCGGGACGTCACGCGCGCGGAGCCGGTTCGCGCGCGCCGGCCTCCTCGCGCACGGGCGCACCCGCCGGGATCAGCACGACCTTGCCCGTGGCCCCGGCCGCGGCGATCCGGTACGCCTCGTCGGCGTCGGTCAGCGGGAGCCGGTGCGAGACGACGATCTCGGGGCTGAGGCCGTCCGCGGCGATCATGCGCGCGACGTCCTCCATGCCCTGCACCGAGGTGACCCACGACGCCGTGAGGGTGAGCTGCTTGTGCAGCAGGGTGTCCGAGACCTCGGTCTCGAGACGCCCGCCCTCGCCGAGCAGGCCGACGCGACCCCACTCGGCCGCGGCCTCGACCGCGGTCAGGCGGCCGGGCGTGCTGCCCGAGCAGTCGACCGTGACCTGGCAGCCGACGCCGTCGGTCAGGGCCAGCACGTTCGCGACCGCGTCGCCGTCGGCGAGGACGACGTCGTCGACCAGGCCGGTCGCCCGGACGAACTCGATGCGCTCGGGCGACCGCTCGACGCCGATCACCCGGCGGGCACCGAGCATGCGGCCGAGCATCGCCGCGGCGAGGCCGACCGGCCCGAGGCCGACGACGAGCAGGTCCTCCCCGCCGTGCACGCCGGTGCGGCGCAGGCCCTCGTAGGCGGTGCCGAATCCGCAGGCGATCAGGGCGCCGTCGACGAAGGACAGCCCGTCGGGCAACGGCACGCAGGTCGACTCGTCGACCAGGACGTACTCGGCGTGGCCGCCGTCGCGCTGCCAGCCGTAGGACGCCTTGTTCGGCTGGTCGGTGCAGCTGATGAAGTAGCCCGAGCGGCAGTTGCGGCAGCGTCCGCAGCCCTGGATGTGGTAGACGATGACGTCGTCCCCGACGCCGAAGCGCGTGACCCCGGGGCCCGCCGAGACGATGCGGCCGCTCGGCTCGTGGCCGGCGACGACGCCCTGGTAGGCGGGGGCGCCGTCGAGGCCCTTGTGGGTCTTGTAGCCGTGGTAGATGAAGCCGATGTCGCTGCCGCAGATGCCGCTCGCGCCGACCTGCACGAGCACCTGCCCGGGGCCGGGCGTCGGCACGTCGTGCGTCCGCAGCTCGGCGGTGCCGTCGCCGGGCAGGAACACGCCCTGCATGGTGCCGGAGGGGGACGAGGAGGCGCGGGTCGCGTCCCCGGCGGAGGACGCGGTGGCGGAGGGTGCGGTGGTGGTCATGGCCTAGCTCTCTTCGATCGACCCGCGCTTGCGGGACAGGGTGACGTTGAGCAGCACGGCGAGCACGATGATGACACCGCGGACGACGCTCTGCAGGAAGGAGTCGACGCCGAGCAGCACGAGCCCGTTGCCGATCAGGGTGATGAAGATCACGCCGAGGAAGGTGCCGATCAGGCTGCCCCGGCCGCCCGACATCGCGGTGCCGCCGATGACGACCGCGGCGATGACGTCGAACTCGAGGCCGTTGGCGGCGCCGGCGTTGCCCGAGCCGAGGCGCGCCGCGAGCAGCACGCCGCTGAGGGCGCCGAGCATGCCCATGATCGCGAACAGCACGATCCGCACCCGGGCCACCTTGATGCCGGCCAGCCGGGCGGCCGCCGCGTTGCCGCCGATCGCGAAGACCGAGCGGCCGAACGCGGTCTTGCGGGCGACGAAGGCGAAGACGAGGAAGGCCAGGATCATCACGACGGCGGGCGTCGGGACGCCGAACACCGTGCCGGTGAGGAACGGCATGACCGGGTCGTCGAGCGGCAGCGGCACGGGCAGGGCGTCGGTGCCGAACTGGCCGAGGCCCCGCAGCACGCTCCAGAGCCCGAGGGTGGCGATGAACGACGGCACGAGGAACCTCGCGCGCAGCACGCCGGCGAGGGCGCCCCAACCGGCTCCGACCACGAGCGTGATGAGGATCGCCAGCAGGGCGGGCAGCCCCCACTGGGTCATGGCGACGGCGACGATCACCGACGAGAGCGCGACGGCGGGGCCGGTGCTCACGTCGATCTCGCCGGCGATGATCACCAGGGTCATGCCGGTGGCGGCGATGCCGATCAGCGCGGCGTCGCGCAGCAGGCCGCTCTGGTTCGCCACGGTGAAGAAGCCGACCGCGTTGAACATCAGGTAGAGGTACAGCAGCACGATCGCGACCAGCAGGCCGACGATGTTGACGAGCGTGGTGTTGCGACGGAAGGCGTCGCGGACGCGACCGAGCGCGGAGTCACGAGGCGCGCCTCCTGGTCCGCCGGTCGGGGTGGTCGTGGGGTCGAGTGTGGTGGTCATCGGGTCGTCCTTCTTCAGCTCGAGACCATGGAGGCCTGGAGCAGCACGGGCAGGGAGATGTCGGGGGCGCGGAACTCCTCGCGGAGGCCGCCGTCGCGCAGCACGAGCACGCGGTCGCAGGCGAGGGGCAGCTCTTCGATCTCGCTCGAGACGAAGACGACGAGCTTGCCGGTGTCGGCGACGGCGCGCATGATCTCGTAGATCTGCGCCTTCGCCTCGACGTCGACGCCTCGCGTCGGCTCGTCGAGCAGCAGCACGCGGCTGTCGGCGTGCAGCCACCGCGCGATGACCGCCTTCTGCTGGTTGCCGCCGCTGAGCGTGCCGATCGGCCGGCCCAGGTCGTGCGCCTTGATGTTGAGACGCTCGGCGAGCGCCTTCGTGGCCGTCGCGATCGCACCCGACGACAGCGCGCCTCCTCGGGTCACCCGGCCGAAGTCGCTCATGACGATGTTCTCGTCGATGCCGAGGCCGGGGATCACGCCGCGGCCCTTGCGGTCCTCGGGCGTCATGCCGACCCCGAGGGCGAGCATGCGGGAGGCGCTGGGCCGGTCGACGACGGAACCCGCGATCGCGATCGTGCCCCCGCTCGCCGGACGGAACCCCGCGATCGCCTGGAGCAGCTCGGTGCGTCCCGAGCCCAGCAGGCCGGCGATGCCGAGCACCTCGCCGGCCCGACCCTCGAAGGTGAGGCCCGAGAGCTTCGGGGCGACCTCGAGGTCGGTGACGGCGAGCAGCACCTCGCCGCTCGTGACGGGGCGCGTCGCGACGGCGCGCTCCCCGGGGTCGGCGCCGATCATCAGCTCGATGATGTGGGCGGTGTCGCTGCCGGCGATCGACACCGTCTCGACGACCTTCCCGTTGCGCATCACCGTGGCCGTGTCGGCGATCTGCCGGATCTCGTCCATGCGGTGGCTGACGTAGAGCACGGCGACGCCCTGCGCCGCGAGGCGCTTGACCGTGTCGAGCACGAGGTCGACCTCGGCGGCGGCGAGCGCGCTGGTGGGCTCGTCGAGGATGAGGAGGCGCGGGTCGTCCTGCAACGCCCGGCCGATCTCGACGATCTGCTGTTGCGCGAGGGTCAGCCCGGCGACCTCGGCGTGCACGTCGATGTCGGCGCCGAGGCGGTCGAAGGTGGCACGGGCCCGCTCGACCATGGCCCGGGTGTCGATGCCGAAGCGGCCGCGCGGCCACCGGCCCATGGCCAGGTTCTCGGCCACGGTCACGCCGGGCACGAGGCTGAGCTCTTGGTAGCACGTGGCGACGCCGGCGGCGGCGGCCGCGGTCACGCCGCCGGCGCCGAGCGGCACGCCACCGAGCAGGACCTCGCCGGTCGTGGGGGTCTCGACCCCGCTCAGCAGCCGGATCAGCGTGGACTTGCCGGCACCGTTCTGGCCGAGCAGGGCCCGCACCTCGCCGGCGTGCACGGCGAAGTCGACGCCGTCGAGCGCGGTGACGCCGGGGTAGACCTGGCTGACGCCGCGGGCCTCGGCGATGGGGGCGCCGCGGTCACGGGCGGGATCGAGCGGCGCGTCCGGGGTGGGAGCTGTCGACTCTGACAAGGGGATCCTCCTGGGATCGAGGGGACGGGGTGAGGGGCGGCGGGGGCCCGGCGTCGTGCCGGGGCCCCCGGCGCCGATCAGGGGAGGCCGTCGGGGTGGGTCTCGGTCCACCCGGCGGCGTCGGCCGGCAGGTACAGGTCGATCGGTGCGGCCACGACCTTCTCGTCGGGCGTCTTGCCGTCGATGGCGTCCTGGGCCGCGGCGAAGGCGAGCTTGCCCGCCTCGATGCCGCTGATGTCGACGACGGCCTTGAGCACCGAACCGTCGGCCAGCTCGGCGGCGATGTCGCTCGTCATGTCCGAACCGAAGACGGCGACCTGACCGACGAGCCCTCGGGTCTGCACGGCCTTGTAGGCGCCGACGGTCGCGCCGCCCGCCTCACCGTAGAGACCGTCGAGGTCGGGGTTCGCGCTGAGCATCTGCTCGGCGGTCGAGACGGCGGTGTCGACCTCGGCGCCCTCCTGGTTGGCGACGAACACGGTGCCGGGCAGGGCCGCGGTCAGTGCCTCGGAGAAGCCCTTGTAGCGCTGCTGGCAGACCTCGTACTGCTCGCAGTTGATGACGCCCATCCTGGGCGCCGTGATGCCGGCCTCGGTGAAGTAGGCCGCGGCCTGCTTCCCGAGGTCGCCGCCGAACTTCAGCGGGTCGCCCAGCACCCACGCCGTGACGTACTGGTCGACGGCGTCGTCGCTGACGCAGGTGTTGTAGCAGATGACCGGGATGCCGGCCTCGCTGGCCTGCCGGACCGCGGGGACGCTGCCGTCGGTCGAGACCGCGGACAGGATGATGGCGCTGACGGCCGACGAGGTGAGCGTGTTCATGAACGAGCTCTCCTTCGACACGTCGCCCGCCGAGGTGGACTCGAGGAAGTCGACGTTCTTCGAGTCGGCGTCCGCGGCGTCCTGGACGCCCTTCTTGACGCCGCCGTAGAAGCCCTGGGAGTCGAGGTAGAGGGCGCCGATGCGCTCGGTGCCGCCGTCGCCTCCGTCGGCGCTGGGGATGGAGCAGCCCGCGAGCGCGACCGACGCGGCGAGCGCGGCGGCCACGGCGAGGACGCGCCGTCGGGTCCTGGTGATGGGTGACATGGGTCGGGGTTCCTTTCTAGGAGCGCACGGCGTCGTCGCCGGGCGTGACCACGGGTGCGGTCGGGTCGGAGGAGGCGCGGGTCGGGTCGGAGGAGGCGCGGGTCGGGTCGGTCGTGACCCCGAGCTCGGCCGAGAGGGCGGCGACGACGCGGCGCAGGGTCGCCACCTCGGCGTCGCGCACGTCCTGCGGGTCGTCGTGGAAGAGCAGCATCGACGGTAGCGAGGTGGCGAAGTAGTCGACCTCGCCCGGTGTGCGCGAGAGCTCGTCCACGTACGAGTCGAAGTCCCCCAGCAGGTCGGCCGCCCGGTCGGCCTCGCCCAGACGGGAGAGGGCACGGACGGTGGCCGCGCTGCGCTCGGTGAAGGCCTGCGTGGCCATCCCCGCGAAGTCGCCGGTCGACCGGGAGGCCTCGGACCAGGCGGTCCGGGCGGCGTCGGCGTCTCCCGCCGCGGCGAGCGCGTCGCCGAGGGCCAGGTGCAGCTCGGCCGTGGTGGCGAGCGGGTGCCGTGCCTCGCCGAGGGTGGCGGGTGGCGTGAGGGCGGCCTCGACGGCGGACCGCGCCCGGTCGGCGTCGCCCTCGGCCAGCGCCCGACGGGACACGGCGAGGCACGCGTCGTCCCAGGCGCCGAGCACCTGGCCCTCGCCGCCCTCCCAGGGCTGGAAGCTGCGCGAGGTGAGCACGGCGAGCGCGTCGTCCGGACGTCCCACCTCGGTGAGCAGTCGGGCGCGCACCACGCAAAGATCGTCCCGCTCGGCGACGAGGTCGATCCGTGACTCGAGCTCGGCCAGCCGGTCGTCGGCGGACGCCCCCAGCCGCCCGGCCAACTCGTCGGACTCGAAGAGCAGCCGGGAGTCGTCGGGACGGACGCGCAGCGCGTCGTCGTAGTGACGTGCCGCGAGGTCGGGGTCGGCCAGCACGTTGTAGGCGGCCACGCCGAGGTTCCGCTGCACGACGGCGGCCTGCGCGTCGTCCAGGTCGGTCGCGGCGGCTCGTCGCCACGCGTCGACGGCGTCCTGCCCGCGGCCCCGGTCGTACCACCAGCTGCCCAGCAGCGACCAGGCGAGGCCGTCGGCCGGCTCGAGGGCGACCGCGTCGAGCAGGGCGGCGACGTCGTCGAGGCGCGAGGGCAGGCAGTTGGTCGCGTCGAGGGCGTGGACCGTGGCGAGTGCCCGGCGCGCCTCGTCGACGCGGCCGGTCCTCGCCAACGAGGAGGCGCGGTGGTAGGCGAGCAGCGGACCGACGGCCACCTGCCCGAGCGCGGTGGACGCGACGGCCCCCTGGGCGAGGTCGAGGACGCGGAGCGCCTCGTCGACGTGCCCGGACGAGCCGTACTCGAGCGCGACGTCGAGCAGCGTCGGGGCGTCGTCCGTGAGGCGTCGGCCCGCGAGGTGTCGCGCCCACTGGTCGAGCGGGTCGAGCTCGAGGGTCTCGGCGAGCAGCCGGTCCGCCTCGTCGTGTCGGCCGAGGCCGCGCAGGGTCAGCGCGAGCAGGTCGCGCACCTGCAGGTTGTCGGTGCCGTGCGACAGGGCCGTGCGCAGCAGGGCCTCGGCCCGGACGGGGTCGGCCGGACCGGCGAGCCGGGCCAGGGCCAGCGACGCGGGAGCCACCCAGGCGGCGTTCCAGGCGGACTTCTCCAGCGCCTCCTTCGCCTCGGGGGTGCGCCCGAGGCGCAGGAGCGTGAGGCCGAGACGGTAGAGGGCCTCGCCGTCGGCCGGGTTCGGCGCCCAGGCCGACTGACGGCCCACCGCGACACGGAGGAGCACGAGGGCTTCGTCGTAGCGGGCCGCGGCGTGGAGGAGGGTCGCCAGGGCGACGTTGCTCCGCACGTCGCCCGGGTCGCGGCGGAGCGCCTCACGCCAGTAGGGCTCGGGCGAGCGGGTCGCGTGACGGTACTGCCGCAGGTACTGGCCGATGAGGAAGAGCTCCTCGACGGTCTCGACGTCGGCGGGGGCGGGCGGGGCGACGGCGGCCTCGGGGGCGGCGATCTCGGGGGCGCCGGGCTCCGGGGTGCCGGCCGCGGCCACGGCGTCGAGGCTCGCCTGGACCGTGGCGCCGGCGACCGTGACGAGCGTGCGTCCGGCGGAGCGCGCCTCCACGACGACGTCGGAGAGGAGGACGCCCGCCGACAGGGACCGGTCGAGCACCGACGGCAGGCCGGGTTCGACGTCGACCGTGACCGAGTCGAGGACGGTGCCGTCGACCGTGCGGACGACGACCTCGGCCCGCGGGTGGACGGCCGTGACGGCGAGACCGATGCGCAGGACGTTCCCGGCCCCGGCGGTGTCGTCGAGCTGCTCGACACGCAGGGCCGCGTCACGGGTCGCCTGGTGGGCGGGACCGATCTCGGTGATCGGGTACCAGAACTGGCTGAAGGTCTTCGTCTCGCCCGGGGTGAGGAACGAGAAGTCGGGCTGGTTGTCGGTGTACACGCCGGCCATCAGCTCGACGTAGGGGCCGTCGCCGTCGGTGAGGTTCGCGTCCCAGGCGTGGCCGAAGGGGGCGTCGCCCCAGGTCCACTGCTTCTTGCCGGGCGAGATCGCCCGGTCGGCCCAGTGCACGAAGCCCGCGCGGCGCCCGTGGTCGTAGCCGCCGAAGAAGTCGTCGTCGGTGTGGGTCACCATGTACGAGGTCGGCACGGGGATGTTGCGGTACCAGTCGAGGCGGTCGGCGTCGGGGTGCTCGTCGTCGACGCGGGCCGGGTAGTCGACGCCGTAGTAGTCGCCCTCGACCCGGGGGAAGGTCACGACGGCCCGTTTGGCGTGGTCGGCCACGTGCCGCACGTCGGTGGGGAAGAACGACTGGTAGTCGTCGCCCACGGCGGCGGCGACGTTGGCCCACCAGAGGAAGGTCTGCGTCTCGTCGCTGCGGTTGAAGAGGCGCACCCTGGCCTCGATGAGCGACGAGTCGGGGCGCAGGCGGATGCCGTGCATGCCCTTCATCCGGGCGAAGGGGTCGTGGTCGGAGCACCACACCGTCACCGACCCGTCGGCCTCGCGCTCGATCGACACGTCGGTCGGCAGGAAGGTCGCGGGGCGGTGGTGCTGCGGCCAGTTGAACTCGACGCCGCCCGAGATCCACGGACCGGCCAGGCCGACCAGGGCGGGCTTGATGACGTTGTTGCGGTAGAAGACGTCGTAGTCGGCGGTCTTGTCGTAGGCGACGTGCAGCCGTCCGCCGAGCTGGGGCAGGATCACCAGGCGCAGCCAGCGGTTCTCGAGGTGGACGGCCTGCCACTCGTGCGGCCGCTTCTCGGCGGAGATGCGCTCGTGGAACGGCAGCGGGAACACCCGCCCGGACGATCCCTGGTAGACGCGGGCGTCGAGGAAGGCGGGGTACCGGTCGGGCTCGCCCGGCAGGTAGGTGTCGAGGACGAGGGGTTCCGACCAGACGGCGACTCCGGCGTCGGCCTGATCAGTGGGCACGGGGGGAAGAGCCATCTTCGACTCGGCGGTGAGCATGGTCCGAGCGTACGGAGGCCCCGAGCCCGTCGGAACGACCGATCCTGCCGACTGCCTGGACGAAACCACTGCGGCGGGCCAGACTCGTCCGCATGCTCCTCGAGGACGGCTTCCCCGGTCAACGCCTGCTCGTCATGCCCCGACCCCGGGTGCGGGCCGCCCTCTCGCGGCCGGGCACGTCCCACCTCGTCGTCACCGACGCGGGCTACTTCCCCCGGGCCCGGGCGCACGGCATGACCCGGCCCGACGGCGTCGACCAGTGCGTGGTGCTGGTCTGCACCCGGGGTTCGGGCTGGTGCGAGGTCGCCGGGGTGCGACACCCCGTGCGGTCAGGGCAGGTCGTGATCGTGCCCCCGGGCGTCGCGCACGCCTACGGCGCCGACGACGCCACCCCCTGGACCCTCTGGTGGCTGCACGTGGCCGGGCACGACCTCGCCGAGTTCCTCCGCGTCGCGGGGGTCCGGGCCGGCGCCCCGGTGCGCGAGCTGTCGGACGTCTACCGCATCGTGGCCCTGGTCGAGGAGGTCGTCCAGGCCATGGAGCGCGACCAGACCTTCGCCAGCGCCCTGGCCGCCTCGGGAGCCGCGTGGCACCTCATGGCGCTCGTGTCGTCCGAGCGGACGGCCGGGGCACCACGGGTGTCCGCGGTCGGTCAGGCCCAGGAGTACCTGCGCCAGCACGTCACCGAGCGCGTCTCGGTCGACGAGCTCGCCGCGATGGCCCGGCTGAGCCCCTCGCACTTCGCCACCCGTTTCCGCCGCGAGACCGGCGTCACGCCGCTGCGGTACCAGACCCAGTTGCGCATGGCGCGGGCCCGCGAGCTGCTGGACACGACCGACTCGCCGGTCGGCCTCGTGTCCGAGCGCGTCGGCTACGTCGACCCCTTCTACTTCGCCCGCCAGTTCAAGGCCGTCCACGGGGTCTCACCGACGGCGTACCGGGCGCAGCGCAAGGGCTGAGCCGTCGACGCCTGCCTCGAGACACCCGGTTTCGAACGATGCACCCAGAAGCTTCCGGGTGCATCGTTCGGGACCGGGTTCATCGGCGCAGGAGCTCACGCATGGCGCGTCGAGCGATGCGGTCCGGCGAACCGCGACCCGGCTCACGCACTGCACCGCGTTTCGTGCACTGCACCGCGTCTAGTCGGGGTGCAGTGCACGAAACGCGGTGCGGTGCGGTGCGGTGCGCCCACGACCACGCCGGGGACGACGGACGCCCCCGCACACTCGGTGCGGGGGCGTCCGGCGGAACGGCTCGGATCAGGCGAAGGTCGCCGCGTCGATCACGAAGCGGTAGCGCACGTCGGACTTCAGGACGCGGTCGTAGGCCTCGTTGATCTGGTCGGCGTCGATCAGCTCGGTCTCGGGCACGATGCCGTGCTCGGCGCAGAAGTCGAGCATCTCCTGGGTCTCGCGGATGCCGCCGATGGCCGAACCGGCCCAGCTGCGACGCGCCGGGATCAGCGCGAACGCGGGCACCTCGAGCGGCTCGGACGGGGCGCCGACGTTGACGAGCGTGCCGTCGACGGCCAGCAGGCCGAGGTACGCGCCCATGTCGACCTTCGCCGAGACGGTGTTGATGATCAGGTCGAACGAGTTCGCCAGGTCGGTGAAGGTCTGCTCGTCGCTGGTCGCGTAGTGCGCCTTGGCGCCGAAACGCAGCGAGTCCTCCTTCTTCGAGGTGGTCTGCGACAGCACGGTGACGTCGGCGCCGAGTGCGGCGGCGATCTTGACGCCCATGTGGCCGAGGCCGCCCATGCCGACGATGGCGACCTTGGTGCCCTCGGTGACGCCCCAGTGGTGCAGCGGCGAGTACAGCGTGATGCCGGCGCAGAGCAGCGGTGCGACCTTGTCGTAGTCGAGCGACTCGGGCACGCGCAGCACGAAGTCCCCGGTGACGACGACGGCCTGCGAGTAGCCGCCCTGGGTGACGGTGCCGTCGGCCGGGTCGACGCTCGTGTAGGTGCCGGTGTTGCCCTTGGCGCAGTACTGCTCGTCCCCACGCTTGCAGTACTCGCACTCGCCGCACGAGTTGACCATGCAGCCGACGCCGACGCGGTCGCCGACCTCGTACTTGGTGACCTCGGAGCCGACCTCCGAGACGGTGCCGACGATCTCGTGACCGACGACCTGCGGGTACTGGATCTCGCCCCACTCGCCGCGGACGGTGTGGATGTCGCTGTGGCAGATGCCGGCGTAGGCGATGTCGATCATGACGTCCTTCGGGCCGACGTCGCGGCGCTCGATGGTCGTCTTGACGAGGGGCTCGGTGGCGGACGGTGCCGCGTAGGCGTTGACGGTGCGCATGGGTCTCCTGGGGGTGGATTCGGTACGGGGACGAGGGGCGGGTCGGAACGCGGTGCTCGACGACGGGCTCCTCGTCATCGACGCTACGCCCCCGCGCCGATCGTGGGAGGCCCTGGCAGGGCCCCCGACGCGACGGCCCGCAGGAGGCGCGGTGCGCGACCGTCCGGCACCGCGCCTCCTGCGGGTGGTCCGCTCGGGCACCGGTCACCGTGAGACACGCTTCCGGGTGGGAAAGTGCCCTGACTCGCGGCTCGGCTCGCACGGTGCGCGGCGTAGCAAGGAGCGAGACGCAGCACCGGGTGGTCCGGTGCCGGACGAAGGAGTCGACATGGCAAGCGGAGTGGCAACGGTATGGGTGCCCGTGACGGACATGGGGCGGGCGACGGCGTTCTACCGTGACGCGCTCGGCCTCACGGTGAAGGACGAGAGCGACGACTGGACCGAGATCGACGCGAACGGCCTGATGATCGGCCTCAACGGTCGCGAAGAGGCCGCGGCGTCGAGCGAGGGCGGGGCGGTCATCACGTTCCAGCCCGACGGCACCCTCGAGGACGCGCTGGCCGACCTGCAGTCGCGCGGCGCCGACGTGACGGGCACGATCAGCGAGCACCCGTGGGGCCGCATCCTGCCCTTCAAGGACTCCGAGGGCAACGACCTGCAGTTCTACACGCCGCCGACCGACTGACGTCGGGGCCCTCAGGAGGCGCGGTGCCGGTTCGACCGGCACCGCGCCTCCCGCGTGTGGTGGCGCCGCGGCGGGGCCGGTCGCGCCGCGGTCGCGTCGACCCGGCCGCGACCCCCCATGATGTGGGGATGGTCACCGAGATCCTCATCCTGAGCAACCTGCTCGCCGGCCCGCAGCACGGGTACGACATCAAGCGGAACGTGCGGCGCCCGGGCCTCGGCGTGGTCAACAACAACGCCGTCTACACGACGCTGAAGCGCCTGCACGACCGGGGCGCGCTCGACCGTCGCACCGTGGAGACCACGGGTCGCCCGAACCGCCAGGTGTTCTCGCTCACCGACGCGGGCCGCGACCTGCTGATCGGGCGGGTCGCCGACTTCCCCCCCTCCCGCGCCGGCGACGACGAGGAGTTCTACGTCCGGTTCGCGCTGCTGGACCTGGTCGACGAGGCGACGCGGGCGACGATCTTCGCCACGCGCCTCCAGGCCCTCGACGAGCGCATGGCGACGGCCCAGGCCTACCTCGACGCCAGCGACGACGACGCGACGCGCTTCCCCGTCCAGTCGGTCGCGATGTTCCGGCACCTGCTCGACCAGCTGCGCAGCGAGCGGGCCTGGGTCGAGCACTACTCGCGCGACGGCGAGATCGGTGCCCCCAGGGCCCCGTAGAACGGGGGCACCTTTTTTCGTCCGTCCATTGATGACTAGTACCAACTGGACTAGCGTGACCTCGAAGCCACGCGTCAGCCGATCGCGTCACCTCGTCGCCGGCAGCCGACGTCACCGGCGTGGGCCGGCCCGGGCGACGAGGCGCCGTCGGGTCGTCGTGGCAGGGGCGTCACCGGTCGGGCCGGGGTGACCGCGGGGGGTCGCGGGCACTCCGGAGGTGACAGCCTGCAGGAGGAGCGGGGTCGTCTGAACCGACACCGCACCTCCTGCAGGTGAGGCGACCGGCTCAGGCGTCGAAGTCGGTGGCGCGACTGCGCTCCGCCCATGCGTCGACGTCGCGGCGGAGGTCGTCGAGTGCGCCCGTGACGATCTCGACGGCGTCCGAGCCGAGCAGCAGCAGGTACGGGGCCTCGCCCGAGTCGACCGCGTCGACGAGCAGGCGGGCACCGGCGGCGGGGTCGCCGGGTTGGGTGCCGTCCGAGGTGTCGGCCTCGATGCGGCGACGTCCGGCGGTCTCGGCGTAGTCGGCGATGGGCGTGGCGGACTGCGTGAGCGAGCGCCCCGAGAAGTCGGTGCGGAACGAGCCCGGTTCGACGACCGTCGCCGTGATGCCGAGCGGGGCGAGTTCGGTGCGCAGGGCCATGGTCATCTGCTCGATCGCGGCCTTGACGGCGCCGTAGTAGCCCGAGCCGGGGCCCGTGCGGCGGGCGCCGATCGACGACAGGTTGACGATCGTGCCGCTGCGGCGGGCACGCATGCCGGGCAGGACCGCCTTGACGGTGCGGACGCTGCCGTGGAAGTGCGTGTCGAACAGGCGCGCCACGTCGGCGTCGTCGCCCTCCTCGACGGCGGAGCGGTAGCCGTAGCCGGCGTTGTTGACGAGGACGTCGACGCCGCCGAACCGCTCGGTGGCGAGGTGGACGGCCGCGGTCACCTGGTCGGGGTCGGTGACGTCCAGGGCGGTGGCGACGGCGTGGTCGGGGTGGGCGTCGGCGATGTCCTGCACGGCCGAGGCGTCGCGCGCGGTGACGACGACGTCGTGTCCGCGGGCCAGCGCCTCCTCGGCGAAGGCTCGCCCCAACCCCGTGGAGCAGCCGGTGATCAACCAGGTCGACATGTGGTCTCTTCTCTCTCGTGCGTCGCGGTCGCTGACGCGCCGCACCCCAGACAACCAAGGAGGCGCGGTGCCCGTCGGGTCCCGCCGCCCCCTGTCCCAGCAGTACCCCCCTCGCGTCGCTGCCCCGCGTCGCTGCCCCGCGTCGCACCGCCCACTGAACGTCGCACCGCCCACGTGCGCGGTGCGACGTCCAGTCGGGGGTGCGACGTCGGCGCCCGGCTCCCGCCGGGGCGGGGCGGGGCGTGTCGGGGCTGAGGGACCCTGGCGGGGCCTCCCTTCCCCGCCCTCGCCGGCCTAGCGTCGAGAGCGACCCGGCCCGGCCCGGCATGCATCCCGCCGCCGCCCGGAGTCGGCGTCCGGCACCGGACGTCCCGGCCCGACCTCGACACCCACCCCCAGGAGCGCACCCATGTCAGATCAGCCCGTCCAGGTCGGCGGAGGGCGCACCCTCTTCGGCGACTTCGCCCCCAAGCTCGCCGAACTCACCGACGACGTCCTCTTCGCCGACGTCTGGAACCGCCCCGAACTGTCCGCGCGCGACCGCAGCCTCGTCACCGTCGCGGTGCTCACCGCCGGCGGCAACACCGAGCAGCTGCGGTTCCACCTCGGCCGCGCCGTCGAGAACGGCGTCACCCAGGACGAGCTCGTCGAGGCCATCACCCACGTGACGCTCTACGCGGGCTGGCCCCGCGGGATGGCCGCCATGGGCGTCGCCCAGGAGCTCTTCACCGACGACGCAGACGACGACACCGACGAGAAGTGAGGAACCCGTGAAGATCCTGCCCCCGCAACCCACGACCCTTAACCCCGACGAGCAGTTCCCGGGCCAGGTGTGGCTCGACCCCATCGTCACCCCGCAGACCGACGACCAGCGCACGACGGTCGCGAAGGTCCGCTTCGCGCCCGGCGCGCGGACCGCCTGGCACCACCACGCGCGGGGCCAGTTCCTGTACGTCACCCAGGGCGTCGCCCGGTTCGGCACCCGCGACGGAAAGGTCGTCGACGTCCACCCCGGCCAGACGATCTACCTCGCGCCCGGCGAGGAGCACTTCCACGCCGCCGCCGAGGGCAGCTTCATGGAGCACGTCGCCATCCTCGAGGCGGCCGACGACCCGGCGACCACCACGACCTGGCTCGAGCGCATCACCGACGAGGACTACGCCGGCCGGGACGCCGACTGAGGCGCCGAGACCCCGGGAAGTCGCCGAGGAGGCGCAGAGCGATTCGATCCGGCACCGCGCCTCCTCGGGTCGCTCCGTCGCGCGGCCGAGCCGTTCGCGGCCGAACGCTCGTAGGGTCGAGGGATGACGACGACGACGTGGACGACCCTGCAGCTCATCCTCTCCGCCGGAGTGGTCGTGTGCGGCGCGCTGATGACCCGGGGCGATGCCGACGTCCTCGGCGTGCTGATGATCCTCAGCGGGTCGGCCTCGATCGTGGTCGGGCTGCGGGCCATGGCCCTGACCCGCCGTGTCGAGAGGCAGCACGCCGCCCTCGAGGCCGGCGACGCCCCGACGCACGAGCGCTGACGCCACCAGCCCGGACGGCACCACCGACGCCACCGCCACCCCCGACCACCACCGAGCACGAGGCCCCCATGACCGACATCCCCTGGACCACCGGCACCTGGACCACCGAGCCCACCGCCGTCGACGTCGCCGACGACGGCATGCGCGTCACGGCAGCCGAGGGCAGCGACGCCTGGCGCCTCACGTCGTACGGGTTCGTCCACGACACCGAGCACGCCCTGGTCGCCCCGTTGGAGCAGGGCACCGCCATGGAGGTGTCGTTCGTGCTCGACTTCTCGGCCCAGTTCGACCAGGCCGGGATCTTCGTCTCGGTCGACCCCGAGACCTGGGTCAAGGCCGGGGTCGAGCTCAGCGACGGCGAGCAGAGCCTCGGCGCCGTGGTCACGCGGGGCCGGTCCGACTGGTCGCTCTCCCCCGTCGACTGGACCGGCCGCACCGTGACGATCCGAGCCAGCCGCTCCGGAGACGCGCTCACCATCCGGGCCCGGGTCGACGCCGAGCCGTGGCGCCTGGTCCGTGTCGCCCCGCTCTCCCCGGACGCCGCGGCGAGCGCCGGCCCCTTCTGCTGCGCCCCCTCGCGCGCCGACCTCACCGTCCACTTCACCTCGTGGACGACGTCCGCCGCCGACGAGAGCCTGCACCCCGAGGACTGAGCACCCCGCCCGGGGCAGCCCGCGGGCCGCGCCCGACGCCTCGGCCTGGGGACGGCCCCGTGGGCTGGGGACGGCGGAGCCGAGAAGGCGCGGCGACGGTCGGTGACGGGTCGGCCACAGCCGAGGTCCGCCCTTGACAATATTGTTGAGTGCGCTCAGCATTGAGCACACTCGGATGCTTGAGTCGAGACCCCTCGCGCCGAGGACGTCGCGGGCCGCGCGCGCGATCCCACCACCCCAGCCACACCCCCAGCCCCCAGGAGCACCCCCATGCGAGCCTTCGCTTTCGACGCCTACAAGCAGCCCCTGCACGAAATCGACGTGCCCGAGCCGACCGTCGGTGACCACGACGTCCTGATCGCGGTCGCCGCCGCCGGCCTGAACCACCTCGACGCGAAGATCCGCGAGGGCGAGTTCACGCTGATCCTCCCGTACCGGACGCCCCTCATCCTCGGCCACGACGTAGCCGGGACGGTCATCGAGGTCGGCGGCTCGGTCCGCGGCCTGAAGCCCGGCGACGAGGTGTTCGCCCGCCCCCGCGACCACCGGATCGGCACCTTCGCCGAGCGCATCGCCGTCGACGAGGCCGATGTCGCCCTCGCTCCGACCTCGATCAGCACCGTCGAGGCCGCGTCGCTCCCCCTCGTGGCCCTCACCGCCTGGCAGGCCCTCGTCGAACGCGGCGACGTGCAGCCCGGTCAGAAGGTCCTCGTCCACGCGGGTGCCGGTGGGGTCGGTTCGATCGCGATCCAGCTCGCGAAGCACCTCGGCGCGCACGTCGCGACCACCGCCTCCTCGTCGAACGCCGACTTCGTGCGCGAGCTCGGTGCCGACGTCGTGGTCGACCACCGCACCCAGGCCTTCGAGCAGGAGCTGTCCGGCTACGACCTCGTCCTCGACAGCCTGGGCGCCGAGAACCTGGCGAAGTCGCTCCGGGTGCTCCGCCCCGGCGGCATCGCCATCGGCATCCAGGGGCCGCCCACCCCCGCCTTCGCGAAGGACGCCGGACTGAACCCGGTCGTCCGCCTCGCCATCGCGGCCCTCAGCCGCAAGGTGCGTGCCCAGGCGAAGAAGCTCGGTGTCTCGTACGAGTTCCTCTTCATGCGCGCCGACGGCGGCCAGTTGGCCGAGATCGCCGCCCTCGTCGACGCGGGCGCGATCCGCCCGGCCGTCGGCGCGACCCACCCGTTCGCCGAGACGGCGACCGCGCTCGACGACCTCGGGAAGGTCCGCATCCGCGGCAAGGCGGTCGTCACCCTCCCGTGACGGTCGGCACACGGCCGACGTGGCGGGGCACCACGGCCGACGGGACGCGTCAGCGCGGCAGGATCACCTCGAGCTGGCGTCGCACCCCCGCCACGATCTCGTCGTCCGGGACGGACTCGTCGACCGCCGACGACATCGCGAGCATCATCACCGCCGACACGACGTGGGCGAACGCGGCCGCGTCGGAGGGCGTCGCCGAGGTGAGGCGCGCGACGATCCCGGCCACCGCCTCCTCGGTCCGGGCGACGATCGCGAGCGCCTCGGCGTGGTGCGGCTCGGCGGCGTCGCCGAACGCCATCTCGCGCAGGTAGGTGCGGCCGTTCTCGACCTGCGCCCGGTTGCAGTGCACGATCGGCGCGAGCACGGCGACGACCGCGTCCAGCGCGGTCGAGGCAGTCGAGGAGGCGCGGATCCCCTCGTCGAGGGAGCGCGCGTAGGCCGCGTTCTGCGCGAGCAGCAGCAGCTCGCCCTTCGTGCGGGCGTAGAGGAACAGCGTGCCGGCGCCGACGTCGGCCGCCTCGGCGATCTGCTGCGTCGTCACCTCGTCGACCCCGTGTCGGCTGAACAGGTCGGACGCGGCCCGCGTGATGCGCTCGAGCTTCTCCTGCTTGTTGCGCTCGCGCCGGCCGAGCGGCGGGGCTGACGACGTCATTCGGATCTCCCGGAATAGAAACTGACTGAACTCAATTATGACATGAGTCACCTATGGCGACTCGGTCTCGAGCCGCCTCATCCTCGCACCACCCCGGAAGGAACACCCATGACCGACATCACCGGCTCCGTCGTCCTCGTCACCGGAGCGAACGGGGGCATCGGCACCCGTTTCGTCGAGGCCGCCCTCGCCCGCGGCGCCGCGAAGGTCTACGCCACGGCCCGCACCCCGCGCACCTGGGACGACGAGCGCGTCGTGCCCCTCACCCTCGACGTGACCGACCCGGCCTCGATCGCCGCCGTCGTCGAGGCGGCGCCCGACGTCACCGTGCTGGTCAACAACGCCGGTGCGAGCACCCCCACGCCCGGCATCCTCAGCCACACCGACGACGAGATCCGCGCCAACGTCGAGACCAACTTCCTCGGGCCGCTGTTCCTCGCCCGGGCCTATGCGCCACTCCTGTCGGCGCACGGCGGCGGTACGGCCATCATCGACATCCACTCGGCGCTGTCGTGGTTCGCCGTAGCGGGCATCTACTCGGCGACGAAGGCCGCGCTGTGGTCGGCCACGAACTCCCTGCGCCTCGAGCTGCAGCCCGCGGGCGTGCAGGTCGTCGGCGTGCACGTGGGCTACGTCGACACCGCGATGGCCGCGGGCGTCACGGACGCGAAGACCGACCCGGCGACGCTGGTCGCCGACGTGCTCGACGCCCTCGAGGCCGGCGAGCACGAGGTCCTCGCCGACGAGACCTCGCGCCAGGTGAAGGCGGGCCTGTCGGCGCCGCTCGAGGCGCTCTACCCGCAGCTCGCCGCGCGCTGACCGGTGACGTCGAGGAGGCGCGGTGCCGGCCCGACCGGCACCGCGCCTCCTGCGCTCGGTCGCGTCAGCTGTAGCAGGCGCGGTTGATCGCCACGAGGAACGGCCCGTCGACGGTGCCGCCGGCCTCGACGTAGCCGCCGATGACCTCCATCGCGAGGTCGCGGCGCTGCGGGACGCGCTCCTTCTCGGCGGCGGCGAGCCACCCGGGCATCTCGGCGCGCGTGCGGTCGGTGCAGTAGACGGGCGAGCCGGGCTGCTGGCGCCACGACTCGGCGAGGGCCCCGGCGTCGACGGCGTCAAACCCGGTCTGCTCGACGAGCCGCATGGCCACGGCGCGGTCGGCGTCGCGGTCGGCGGCCACGGGGATGGCGACGCGGGAGGGGTCGCCGGGCTCGGTGGCCTTCGCGTCGAACGACTGCGAGATGATCGCGTTCCACGCCTTGGCGATCGGGCGTGCGAACAGCTCGGACAGCCAGACGCTCTCGGGGACGCCCTGCTCGAAGTCGTGCATCGAGCCGTCGCGCATCGGGTAGTAGTTCGACGTGTCGACGACGACCGCGCCCTCGGGGGCCGAGCGGACGTACTCGGCGATGTCGGCGTTGCGGTTCATCGGCACCGAGACGATGAGGACGTCGACGCCCCGGGCGACCTCGGCGGCGTCCACGGCGCGGGCGCCGGTGCGGAGGGCCGCCTCGTCGATCGTCTCGGGGCCGCGCGAGTTGGCGATGGCGACGTCGTGCCCGTGGCGGGCGAGGCGGCGGGCGATGGTGGAACCGATGGAGCCGGCCCCGATGATCCCGATCGTCAGGTGTGCTCGTTCTTCTTCTCGTACGTCAGACATGCCTCCAGCATGAACGTTGCCATCAGTGTGAAGGTCAAGTCGGAGGAGGACTCGTGCGCATCGGTGAACTGTCGACGAGGACGGGCGTCCCGTCGCGGATGCTCCGCTACTACGAAGAGCAAGGCCTCATCACCCCGACCCGACTGGCGAACGGCTACCGCGACTACGACGAGCGCCTCGTCGACCGGGTGGGCAAGATCCGCGGCCTGATCGACGCGGGCATCCCCACGCGCATCGTGACGGACATCCTGCCCTGCCTCGGCCAGCCGCAGACGATCGTCGTCGAGAACGCCGAACCGGGGCTCGTCGAGCTGCTCGAGACCGAGCGCGACCGGATGACCGAGAAGATCGAGTTCCTCACCCACAACCGCGACGCGCTCACGAGTTACCTGGGAGCCCTCGAGGACGCCGGCGTCGAGCGTCCGGAGACCCGGGCCGGGTGATCCGGGCTGCTCGACGCGGGCCGTGCCGGGGTCAGCTGGTCGCCGGCCGGGGTCGGCCGGTCGCAGGCCGGGGTCGGCCGGTGGCAGGGCGGGGTCAGCTGGTCGCAGCCCGGGTCAGCCGGCGGCGGGGCGGGCCAGGATCAGGTTCGTCATGACCTGCGTCATCACGGCCCGGTCGTGCTGGTCGAGGAGTTCGATGCGGGTGCGGACCACTCCCCGGTCGGGACGCGACGCCGAGGGGCGGGCGTCGACGACGGTGAAGCGGGCGCGGAGCACGTCGCCGGGGCGGACGGGCGCCGACCAGCGCAACTCGTCGACGCCGGGCGACGCGACGCTGGCGCCCTGGTTGAGGAAGGACTCCACCATCAGGCGCATCATCATGGCGGTGGTGTGCCAGCCGCTGGCCACGAGTCCGCCGAGGGGAGTCACCGCGGCCCGTTCGGCGTCGACGTGCATGTCGTGCGGATCGAACCGGCGGCCGAAGTCGACGATCTCGTCCGCCGTGACGCGGTACGAGCCGTGCTCCAGCGTGAGGCCGGGCACGTAGTCCTCGAGGAAGCGGTCGGCGAGCCGATGCGCGAAGGGCGAGGTGTCGTCGGCCGCCGCTGCGGCCCCGTCCGGTTCGTAGGGCACGCCTTCACCCTAGGTCGGCCGAGGAGGCGCAGTGTCGGTCGACTGGTCCGCGTACGATTCCGGCATGAGCCGCTTGGACGACATGCCGTTCGCCAGGGTCTATCCCCTGTACGTGGCCAAGGTCGAGCGCAAGGGCCACACGAAGGCCGAGGTCGACGAGGTCGTGACGTGGCTGACCGGTTACGACCAGCAGCAGATCGACCGGCACGTCGCCGACGGCACCACCTTCCGAGACTTCTTCGCCGGCGCCGACCTCAACCCCCGGGCCTCGCTCGTGACGGGCGTCATCTGCGGCGTCCGCATCGAGGCTCTCGACGACGAGCTGACCGCGAACATCCGCCGCCTCGACAAGCTCGTGGACGAGGTCGCGCGCGGCCGCCCGATGGCGAAGGTGCTGAGGGAGGGGTGAGGCGCCGGCTGTGACGCCGAGACCCCAGGAAATCGCCGAGACCCGCACTCGCGAGCAGGGGTCTCGGCGACTTCTTGGGGTCTGAACGCCGAGGAGGCGCGGTGCGGGTCGACCGCTCGGGCGAAGCTCACCGCTGATCATGAGCGTCGTGCGGCGGCTCCGAGGTCGGCGAGACGCCGCAGCCCCTCCTGCGAGGGCGACCCGGGTTCCGCCGTCCAGACGATGGCCGTGTGGCCGCCTCCGGCATCGAGGGCTCCCCAGTCGAGCGTGAGCTCCCCCACGACGGGATGCCGCAACACCTTCGTGCCCGTGCCGCGCGTCGCCACCTCGTGCGCCGTCCAGAGCCCCGCGAACTCGGTGCCGAGGGCGACGAGCTCGGCGATCAGGGCCTGGAGCCGCGGGTCCTCCGGGTCCCGGGCACTGTCCATCCGCAACTGCGCGAGGGCGAGGTCGACCACCCCGAGCCAGTCCGAGTACAGGGTGCGGAGGGCGGGATCGGTGAACAACAGGCGGATGAAGTACCGCTCGCCCTCGGGGACGGCCGAGAAGTCGGTGATGAGGGACGCCGCCATGGGGTTCCACGCGACGATCTCGGTCCGGGGGCCCATGACGAAGACCGGGGTGGCGCCGAGGTCGTCGATCATCCTCAGGACGAAGGGGGCGACTCCCACCGACACACGAGGCGCGTCGTCGGGCAGGACCTTCCCGGCCAGTCCGGCCAGGTAAGCCCGCTCATCCGGGCCGAGTCGGAGGACCCGAGCGAGATCGTCGAGCACGGGCGCCGACGCCGGGAGTCGTCCCTGCTCGAGACGCGTGTAGTAATCCGTGCTGATGGAGGCGGCCCGGGCGACCTCCTCGCGGCGCAGTCCGGGGACGCGTCGGGGGTGCTCGTCGTCCGTCAGACCGAGGTCGTGGGGCTGCAATTCCGCTCGCCGGGCACGGAGGAAGTCGCCGAGCTCTCGCCATTTCGGTTCCGCTGCCATGCGCCGATCCTGCCAGACCTCCGGAGTGACGGCGGGAGCGTCGGTCCTGCCGCGAGCGACGAGCTGGGGGGTCATTTTCCTTCCCCTGTGGAGCGCCGGATGCGAGTGGCAACGTGATCTCACGACACCGGAAGATCCCCTTTCGGTGGCGACAGGAGGACACCATGAAGGCCATCGGCCTCACCGCATTCGGAGGACCGAGCGTCCTCCACCCCGTGGACGTCCCCGAACCCCACGCAGGGCCCGGAGAGGTCCGCATCCGCGTCCGCGCCGCGGCCGTGAACCCGGTCGACACGATCATCCGCTCCGGCGGCTTCGCCGGCAACGACGGCGCCGTCGTCGAACCGGTCGTCCCCGGAACGGACGTCACCGGCGTCGTCGACGAGCTCGGCGACGACCTCGCCACCGACGAGGGCTTGCAGCTCGGTGACGCGGTCATCGGGTTCGTGGTCCCCGAGGGCAGCCACGGTGGCTACAGCGAACACGTCGTCCTCCCGGCGGAATCGGTCACCCGGCTGCCCGGCGACCTCACGTTCGTCGAGGGTGCGTCGTTCCTCTCCAACGCCCTGACCGCCGAGATCACGCTCGAGCACCTCGCTCTCGACCCCGGAGCGACCCTCGCCGTGACCGGTGCCACCGGAGCCGTGGGCGGCTACCTCGTCGAGCTCGCCGTCCGCCGAGGCATCACCGTCATCGCCTCGGCATCCGAGGCGGAAGCGGAACTCGTCCGGGGCTTCGGGGCGACCTACGTCATCGACCGCGGCGAGGACTTCGCCGCCGGAGTCCTGGCCCTGACCGGGGGCCGTGGCGCCGACGCCCTCGCCGACCCGGCGATCGTCGGCGAATCCGTCTTCGGTGCCGTCCGCGACGGAGGACAGGCGGCGTTCTACCTCCCCACCGACAGCACACCCGGTCGCGACGTCCAGGTCTTCTCGTCGTACGTGATGCGGTCCCACCGTCGCCACGACGTCATCAGCGCACTCGCGCAGCTGGCCGACCGAGGTGAGATCGCGACCCGTGTCGCCGGCACGCTCCCCGCGGCCGACGCCTCGACCGCCCACTCCCGGCTCGAGCAGGGCGGCCTCCGCGGCCGTCTGATCCTCGAGTTCTGACCCACCCGATCCCCACTCCCGAACCCAGCTCCAGCACAAGACAAGGACATCCCATGGACATCGCCGCACCCCTCCCCAGCATCGGACAGACCTGGCTCGCCGACCTCGGCCCCGAGACGCCCCTCGGCCACTTCACCGTCGAGATCACCTTCGACACCGAGACCCAGGTCTCGTTCCTGGTCACGGGCGGTGCCATCGAGGGCCGTCACGAGACGATGGAGTACACCACCACGAAGGTCCGCGACGGTCTGCACGTCGTCCGCTGGACCGAGCCCGACTCGGGCGACCACGTCACCCACATCGAGGACTACACGAACGGCGCCTGCATGGCGAGCTCCGTCATCGGTGGCGAGTTCGTCCAGCTGCACGGCACCTGGACCCGCGTCCGCTGACCCCGGCCGGCCCCGGCACCGGTTCCGATGCCTCCGCCGACCACGGGTGCCGAGGCAGGGAGGCCCTGAGCGGGCCTCCCTGCCTCGTGGCGCCCCGCCTACCGTCGACCCCGACTCGACACCCCTGAGAGGAACACCATGAAGGCAACAGTCATGTACGGCGCCGGCGACGTCCGCGTCGAAGACGTCCCCGACCCCGTCGTCCAGAAGCCCACCGAGGCCCTGATCCGTGTCACCTACGCCTGCGTCTGCGGCTCGGACCTGCACCCGTACCACGACCTCGGCGACACCCCCGAGGGCCGCCGCATGGGCCACGAGGCCATCGGCGTCGTCGAAGAGATCGGTGACGACGTCCGCACCCTCTCCGTCGGTGACACCGTCATCGTGCCCTTCGCCTGGTCGGACGGCACCTGCCCGTTCTGCCGTGACGGCATCACCACCTCGTGCGTGCACGGCGGCTTCTTCGACGGTGCACCCTCGGCGACCCAGGCCGAGAAGCTCATCGTCCCCGAGGCCGACGGTACCGCCGTCAAGGTCCCTGCCGGCACGGACGAGGCACTCATGCCGAGCCTCTTGACCCTGTCCGACGTCTACCTCACGGGCTACCACGCCGCGGTGCAGGGGCAGGTCGGCCCGGGCAAGACGGTCACCGTGATCGGCGACGGCGCCGTCGGTCTCTCCGCTGTCCTCGCCTCGAAGCAGCTCGGTGCCGAGACGATCATCCTGATGGGCCGCCACACCGCCCGCACCGACCTCGGTCGCGAGTTCGGCGCCACCCACGTCGTCGCCGAACGCGGTGACGAGGGTGTCGCGAAGGTCATGGAGATCACCGGCGGCGAGGGCTCGCACGTCGTCCTCGAGGCCGTCGGTCACATGCCCGCCTACGAGCAGGCCTACGGCATCGTCCGTCCCGGCGGCACCATCAGCCGCGTGGGCGTGCCCCAATACGAGGAGGCGCCGGTCGGCTTCACCTCGCTGTTCGGCAAGAACGCGACCCTGACCGGTGGCCCCGCCACGGTGCGCGCCTACCTCGAGGCCGCCATCCCGCAGGTGCTCGACGGCACCATCGACCCGGGCCGGGTGTTCGACCGCGAGCTGCCCCTGTCGGAGATCGCCGAGGGCTACCGCCTGATGGACTCCCGCGAGGCACTCAAGGTTCTCATCCGCCCGTGACGACCGAGGAGGCGCCTGTCCAGCGAGCGGGCGCCTCCTCCTCCCCGGAGACGACCGGTCCGGCCGCTCCACCCCTCCCCCCTCCCCTCGAGCTCAGAAGGAGTCTCACGATGCCCACCTTCGACCCAGCCACCCTGGCCGCCATCGGCGGTACCGACGACCTGCACGTCTCTCCCTTGCGGGACGACGGCGTGACCCACGGCACCCCCACCTGGATCTGGTCCGTGGTCGTCGACGACGCGCTCTTCGTCCGCGCCTACAACGGGACCTCGTCCCGGTGGTATCGAGCCGCGATGAAGCAGGGAGCAGGACGCATCCGCGCCGCGGGCGACGAACACGACGTCACGTTCGAGGCCGCTGCGGGGGTCGCCGACGACCTGGTCGACGCCGCGTACGAGGCGAAGTACCACGGCAGCCCGTACCTGCCTCCCATGCTCACCGCGAAGACCGTCGCGGCGACGGTGAAGATCAGTCCGCGCTGAGCGTCGCTACGACACCGGTTCGACGAAGGGGCTCCGCACGATCTGCGGAGCCCCTTCGCCGCCGTCGGTGGTCACGTCGGCACGACGCGCGCCCGTTCAACAGAGCAGGGCGTCGCGTCGCATGCCGTGCCGCAGACAGGAGAGACCGCCATCCGGGCACGGATGGCGGTCTCCCCGGTCGCATCTGCGGGTTAGCTGGTCCTCGCCGCATTCTTGTGAAGCGATCCCCGAAGGGCGAACCACACCAGTGGCCCGACAACGGGG
Organism: Frigoribacterium sp. PhB118; assembly: GCF_003751725.1. NCBI lineage: Bacteria > Bacillati > Actinomycetota > Actinomycetes > Micrococcales > Microbacteriaceae > Frigoribacterium > Frigoribacterium sp. PhB118. The sequence continues at coordinate 419,507 of NZ_RKID01000003.1, forward strand.
GCCACGACGACCACGATGAGCCAGATGGTCATCATCTGTGCCGACATCGCCTTGTCGCGAACGATGGAGACGATGGCACTGACGAGGAGAACCAAGCCAGCCAAGAGGACTACGGACCAGAAAAGGTCGAGTGGTGCGAGTCCGAACATGAAGTTCTCCTTCTTCCTAACTTACGTTCTCTTTTAGGCGCGGGCGACGGATGCCCCACCGGTGGTCGTCCGCAGGTCGAGCCAGAACGGGGTGTTGCCTCATCCCCCGGCAGACAGGTTGAACTGGTGACGGATGTCGCGGCCGTTGTTTCGTGAGAACGCGATCTCATTCGAGACGGCCAGCACGGTGACGACCTTGTTGGAATTCGCGATGAGCTGCGACTTAGACGACGTCGGGGTGATCTGGTAATTCGCGTTGAAACTGTTACTTAACGTGACACCGTGGTCGTAGACGTGGCAGCTCTGCGCGTAGCGAACGCCTCCATTGTTACCGAAGACAGAGTTGCTGACGCCCTGGGCTTGAGTGGAGACTCCACCCGTCTTGGGTGGCAGCACGACATTGCTCTTGGCGGTTCCGTCCAAGAACGGCTTCGCCTGAGCGATCATGGCCTGCAGTTCGGCGGGACTAGCTTGGCGCCCCTGCTCAATGCCCATCTCGGTGTAGGAACCGTCTGCGTAGACGTCCTTCGTCACCTTGTAGTCGCCCTGCTGCTTCGTGGTCGACGACACCGCAGCCTTGCCAGACGCGGCGTCCCACAGCTCGCCGTCTGTGACTTTCTGCAACAACTCGGCCTGCTGCGCCGGAGCGATGTCGGAAGCTGTGAGAGACGACTTCGTCTTCTCGAGTTCGACCTGGCTCACACCCGCCGGGGCGGCGATCGCCGGCGCTCCCATCAACGTGGTCCCCAAAACGCAAACTGCTGCCGCAACACTGAGGCCTACCATCTGCTTCTTCATGCAATTCCCCCTCTAACTGTGCGTCGAAGTCCCAAACATACAAAGAGGTCTGCTTTTTCAACCCCGCTCGAGATGTTGCATCTGCTGCACTTTCTTCCCCTTGCCGTTGAGGAGGTGAGCATCGATGATGCCCAGGGCCGAGCCGATCAGGGCGCCCCGGGGAACGCGTTGCGCCGCCCGTACACCGTCAGCGCGAACGCCACGACCCCGAACCCGATCATCAGCACCGGCAGCACGAGCCCGTCCGCCACGGTCAGCAGGGCCGCCCCGACGATCCCGGCGAAGAAGATCGCGACGTTGAACGCCACGGGCAGGAAGGCGTTCGCGACGTCGGCGTTGTCGCCCCCGGCCGTCGTCAGAGCCGCCTGCAGCTGGGCCGACGCCCCGCCGAACGTGATGCCCCAGAGCACCGCGGCGACGATCACGGCCGGCACCGACGCGTGGCCGACGAGCAGGATCACACCCGCGACGACGAACACGGCGACGCTGCCGTGCAGCAGCGCCCGCGGGTATCGATCGAGCAGCGCCCCGGTGACGACGATCCCGCCGATCGAGGCGATGCCGTAGATCAGCAGCGTGACGTCGACGCCCAGCCCCGACCCACCAGCCCGCAGGTACGGCGAGACGTACGTGTAGATCGTGTTGTGCGCCAGCATCCACGCGGCGATGACGGCGAGGATCACGGCGATCCCCGGGATGCGGAACACCCGCCCGAGCGAGAGCCGTGCCCCCGCGGGTGCCGGTGCCGCGTCGGGGACGATGCTCGCCACGAGCGCGAAGACGACGACCCCGAGCAGGGTCAGCCCGCCGAACGACCAGCGCCAGTCGAAGGTCATCCCGAGCCACGAACCCAGCGGCGTCCCGAACGCGAACCCGACGGGCGCACCCGCCGAGACGATCGCGAGCGACAGTCCGGCACGGTCGGGCGGGCTGATCCGGCGTCCGTAGGCCGCGAGCATGCCCCAGATCACACCCGAGAACGCGCCGGCCACGAACCGCGACACCAGCGCCAGCGCGATGACGGGCGAGAGCGCCGTCACCGTGTTCGCGACGACCAGGCCGGTGATCGCGATCAGGAGGAGCGGCTTGCGACGCATCCCCCGGGTGAGCGTGATGGCCGGCACGGTCGCGACCACGGTGCCGAGGGCGTAGGCGCTGATGAGCAGTCCCACGGCACCCTCGCTCGTGTCGAGGCCGTCCGCGATGACGGGCAGCAGGCCCGCCGGCATCGTCTCCATCGCGACGAGGATGAACCCCATCGTCGCCAGGACGACCAGCGAGAACACCGGCAGCCGCTCGACGGGGCCTCCGGCGACGGAGGCGCGGTGAGCGCGGGTGGGGACGGGCGCTGTCGACATGGTGAGGTCCTTTCGGGCGCGGGGAGGCGCCTCCTGGGGGTGAGCCCAGTGGTGCGGGAGCAAGAAGGAGGCGCGGGTCAGGTGACCGGGTCGGCGGACCGGGCACGTTCGACGACGTCCTCGGTCGCCGCCCACGAGGCGAGGAGGCGCAGCCCCTCGTCGGACGCGGAGCCCGGGACGGCCGTGTAGACGGTGAGCGAGTGCCCGGGCGTGTCCTGGAGTTCCATCACCTGGAAGTCCAGCTCGAGCAGGCCGACGACCGGGTGCCGGAACTCTTTCGCGCCGGTGTAGTGGCGGCGGACGTCGTGGGCGGCCCAGCGGGCGCGGAACTCGTCGCTGCGGATGGACAGCTCGCCGACGAGGGCGGTGATGCCGGGGTCGTGGGGGTTGCGGCCGGCGTCGCGTCGGAGGATGGCGACGTTGACGGCGGCCGCGCGCTCCCAGTCGGGGTAGAAGTCGTGGGCGCCGGGGTCGAGGAAGATGTAGCGCGAGTGGTTGGCGGGGCGCAGGGTGCTGCGGTACATGTCGGAGTACAGGGCGAAGCCGAGGGCGTTGGCGGCGACGAGGTCCATGCGGGTGTTGGTGACCATGGCGACGGCGCCGGTCATGGCGTCGAGCATGTGTTGCACCGGGGACTGGGCGATCTTCTGTCCGCTGGTGACCGCGGGCTTGCGGCGGGAGGGGACGGAGGCGCGGGCGAGGTCGTAGAGGTGGTCGGTTTCGGCCTGGTCCAGGCCGAGGGCGCGGGCGATGGCGTCGAGGACGCTGTCGGAGACGCCGCCGAGGTTGCCGCGTTCGAGTCGGGTGTAGTAGTCGACGCTGACGCCGGCGAGGCGGGCGACCTCGTCGCGGCGGAGCCCGGGGACGCGTCGCTGGCCGCCGGCGCTGACGACGCCGGCCTGTTCGGGCGAGAGGCGTGCGCGGCGGGTGGCGAGGAAGTCGCGGACCTCGGCTCGGTTGTCCATGCCTCCGACCCTACGGACGGTGGTTCCGGGCAACCAGGCCCTGTCGGGGCCAGGTTCGGCGGGGCCTGGCACGGCGCCGAGGTGGAGGTCGTGACGCTCGCTCAGTACCTCGGTAGGGTCGTGGCACCAGCACCACTCGACGACGGGGGACCGAGATGACTGACGGACGCGACCAGAACAGCCAGCAGGGCCAGCACGGGCAGCAGGGGCAGCAGTACGGCGGGCAGCAGTACGGGGGTCAGCAGTACGGGGGCGCGCCGCAGGCGCCTGGGGCGGGGCCCGACGGAGGCGCGGTCCAGCGCCCGTCGCGGGGGTTCGAGATCGCCGGTTTCGTGCTGTCGTTCTTCGGCTTCCTGGCGATCGCGGGCCTCATCATGAGCACGATCTCGTTCCGCCGTCTCGGCCGCGCCGGTCAGCCCCGAGGCCTCTCGCTCGCCGGCATCATCATCTCGATCGTGGTGCTGCTGCTCACCATCGCCGGCATCATCGCGGCCATCGTCGGCGCCTCGACCCTCCTCGAGACCTGCGCGGACCTCGGCCCGGGCACCCACGTCGTCGACGGCGTCACCTACACCTGCAGCTGAGCTGCGCGGGCCTTTGCTCTCGACAGGTCAGCGCACTCCGGTGATCCCGCCGTCCCGCGGGGTGCCCCAAGAGCGGACAAAAGCCCCAAGATCCTCAGAATATTGAAGGTTCTCGGGGCTTTTGCTTTGTGGCGGTACCGGTGGGATTTGAACCCATTGCCCATACCAGGCCGGGCCGTCTGACTTCTTTCGATGCCTGTATTTATGCGGAAGTAGCTCCTGCTTTGGTACAGGTCATCCCACCTACTTCCAGGTAAGCGTGCACCAAATTGCACCACGGCGGCTACTGCAGCTGTTCGGCGCGGTGGCGGCTGAGGGCCTCGGTGACATTGTCGAGATCGTCCGGGAACAACGCTGCGTAGGTGTCGAGCGTGACCTTCGCCGACTTGTGGCCAAGCATCCGCTGCACGACCTTGACGTTGGCGCCCGCGCTGATCGCGAGGGATGCGGCGGTATGGCGAAGGTCGTGGGGAGTGACGCGTCGAAACTCGGGGTCCTCCGCCAGTCGTCGCTTTACCGCACCGGCGAACCATCCCTGGTGCGCATGGCCAGGCCGAAGCAACCCGCCATCGTCACCGACCCACAGTCGGTCATCGGGGCGTTTGTCAGCAGTCGCTTTGGCCACAGCTTCATCGAGGAAGTCGGGGTAGCCGACTGAGCGGCGCTCGTGGGACTTGACGCCGCCGAGGACGTGCCGGCCGTTCACTTCGGCGACCGCCTCGCGGATGTTCACTCGGCGCCGAACCCTGTCGATGTTGCGCACCTTCACCGCAGTCGCCTCTCCCCATCTGAGTCCCGTGTACGCCAGGAACCTCACCAGGTCCGGGTATCGCGACGTGACAGCGAGGTCCTCGACCTGAGCGTGCGTCAGGAACACTTCGTCTGGAATGGGCTTCTTCTTGATCGCCAGCCCGCGAGCAGGATTCTTCGTGACTCGGTTGTCTTCGATCGCGTCGTCGAAGATCCCAGCAAGAAGGTCCCGCGCTCGTGCAACAGTTGTGTGAGACCGCTTTTCCCCGAGCTCGGTGAGCCACCCTTGAACGTCGCGCCGCGTGACCCGCCCGACTGCGTAGCCGCCCCATTTCGGCTCTACGTGCGTCCGCCAAGCGCTCTCTACGGAGTGGAAGCTCGCTTCCGTGAGCTTCGCCCGATGACGGCTGAGCCAGTCCGGACCCAGCTCGCCGATAGTCGCACGCGCGTCAGCCCGGTCGACGTAGTCGCCCTTGAGCTTCGACACCTCCACCGTGGCGAAGCGTGCTTCTGCATCCCGTTTGAGCTTGAACCCGCGTTCGTGACCACGAGTGCCGTCTGGCTTCGTGTACCCATCCTCGTAGCGCACACCGAGCGTCTTGGTCTTGTACGACTTGACAGTTCCCATGACCCTCCGCGTGGGTACCGATTCACGTACCCAGTTGTGAGCCTAGGGGACGAACCGGAGGGATCAGGACGGACGTGCAAATAGTTGCGGGTGGGGTGCCGGTCATCCGGTAACGTCTCGTTCTAAGTCCGAATGACATGAAAGGGACCAGAGCCTTCCGGCTCGACGAGTGGATACGCCAAGCAACCGCTAACGGGTTCGGCTAACCAGGTCCCCTCGGAAGTTTCAAAACTTTCGAGGAACCTCCATGTCATCTACATCCGCAGAACGATGAAGAGCGATCGATCACGCTCGACCGGATGCGGCAGACAATCAGCGCCATGCAGCACCAGACGCCCCTGAGTAAGCGCGTCTAGTTCCTAGCCGCGGCATCCCGATTGACGCTCTGCCAGTACCGGGCCCGCTGGAACCGGATTCGGTACAACCACCGCCGAAGAACGATGCGGCGGACAAAAAAGCGTGCCACAAGAGTGCCCCAGCTTTCCCAAACGACGGCGGCCGGCACCGCCCCCTGGCTGCCGGCAACCATGATGAAGAACGCGATCCCCGAATGAAACACGAGCGCGAACCACCACAGCGCGGCGACGAGTCGGAACATGATTTGAGCGTACGACGTCGCACCGTCGTGGCGCGGGTATCGGTCGCCAAGTTAGTTTGCCGTGGTGGGGTTTGTCCGTGACGCGGCGGTCGTAGATGAGCCGAGACATTAGCTACCCTCAAGACAAATCTGAACTTTCGGGGGGACGCAATGCTGCGCTCGATTACTACTGATGAGCCGTTTCGTGGCCTTGCCGCCTCGCCTATGGCCGGCGCAGGGCCGACAAGTGTCTTCGGGAAGAAGACAGTCATCTATGGACGCAACGGCGCGGGCAAGACGTCCCTCAGTGAGGTTTTGCGGTTGGCAGCCGCAAATGGCTGTGCCGACAGCGCGACGGTCACCGCTTCACTTTTTCGAGACGGCAGAACCCGCAGTGAAGTCTTCGGCACGTTCAACTTCCCGATAGAGGTCCTGGTTTACAACCGGTTCTATGTGGCGGAGTCACTCGCCATGTTCCTGGAGGGCAACGGCACATCGGATCCGATCCTCAAAATCGGGAAGAAAAACATCGAGAAAGCCGCTGAGCTGACCCTGATTCGAGAGGTGCTGGATCGCTATCGGCTGTGGCATGACCTGGCAAGCAAGGCCAGCAAGAGCGCGCAGGCGGCCGAGAGAGAGGTTGAGAAAGCCGCTCGGGATGAGACGATCGAAAAACTCTCCCCGGGCGATCCGGCGAAGTACCAGACCACCCGCTACCGAGTGGATCACGCGCGCGCTTACCTGGATTTGCAGTCTCCCGAGCACCTGTCACCAGAGGGCCTCGCAATCCAGATCAACCGAGCATGCTCCCCCGCGCTCGAGAGTGCCGGGCTGCTCCCGGCTGTTCCTACAATCAGTGACGACCTTGGAGGACGCGTCCGCAGCGCCTTATCTCGCAATGTTGACTCCGACCCCATCGCGGAGCTCGTTGACAGCCCCGCGTTAGAGAAGTGGACCGAGGACGGCGTTGCCCTGCACGACGCCGGTGCACCGTGCAAGTTCTGTCATTCGGGCACCGTAACGGAAGCGACGCTGGCGACTTACCGCCGACACTTCAGTGATGCACTGCAAGGTCTCCGATCCGAGCTGAACGGGCTTGTGTCCGAAGCCGAAAGCCTCTCCGACCAGTGGTCCGCGTGGATTCAGCTCCTCCCAGCGAGTGCGGCCCTGCTGGCCGATCACAAGGAAAAGTATGAGACGGCGCGGGCGCAAATGGACACGGCCGTCACGGATCTCAAGTCCGCCGCCGCCGCTGTTGTCGGTCGATTGAAAGAGCGGCTTGCTGACCCGCTTACGCCCCTCTCGGAAGAAGCAGCAGGTGAGGCGGTCTTGGCCTATCCGGACACCGTCGAGATCGATTCTCTGCTCGACCAGAACGACAGAGAATGTGCCGACCAAGACACGCGTAAGTCGGAAGCCCAGAAAGCCGTGGAGGAGCACGTTGGGTCGTCCCATGTGGACAAGTACCGCGCCGCGAAGGAGCGACAGGTGGTGGCAGCCCGATGCATTCAAGCGATACAGCGGCAAGTCCTGGCCCTGGAGCAACGGGCGCAGATGCTGGACCATTCGCAGCAAGACACCGGGCTAATGGCACTTCAGATTCATCAAGATCTGCGCGAGCATTTTGGTCACGAGCACCTCGCCGTTGCGGTTTCCGAGGATGGAAAGGGATATGTCGTAACGAGAAACGGAGCCATGGCTTCGGACCTCAGCGAGGGAGAACGCAACGCGATCGCTTACAGCTACTTCCTGTCCACCCTCGACGCCGAAGGAGTCGATCCCAAATCCACCGTTGTCGTCATTGACGACCCGGTCACCAGCCTCGACAAGGAGGCGCTCTTCGCGGCCTTCGCTCTTGCCGAAGAGCGCACCAGTGAGTTCGCGCAAACGATTTACCTCACCCATGACTACGAGTTCTTCCGACTTCAGATGAATCAGCGGAAAAACGCCATGGCGACCTCCCAAAAGCGCATTGCGGAAGGGCACGCAACCGAAGCCACCTACCCATTGGCCTCAGTTCTGGAAATGTACTCATCTTTCGTGCCGGGGACAGTCACTCGGGTAAGCCGGCTGCGGCCGCTCTCTCAAAAGCTCCTTCAACACCCCAGTGAGTATCACTACCTTTTCTCCAAAGTGGGCGGAGCCGTCGTCGCCGAGGCGGGCGATGAGCTGCCGCTGTTGGGTAACGCCGCCCGGCGACTGTTCGAAGGTTTCATCACCTTCCGCGCTCCGCAGGGCAACAACTTCGAGCAAAAGGTTGAGGCGATATCCAAGTCCAAGGGCATTGGGCCCACTCTTTCTAAGAGGGTGGTCAAGTTCCTCCACGGCCACTCTCACCGTGAAGATCCCACACCTGCCACCGCCCTGGACTTCCCTTCAATCGAAAGGGAACTTCGGTCCGTCCTTGAGTACATGAAAAAAGCGGACGAAGAGCACCTCGACAACATGTGCAAGGCGGTCGGGATCGACGAAAGGGTTATGGCCCATGCTCTTACGCTGGCGAAAGCCGCGAGTTAGCGGTGCCCTAGCGAAAGAACGGGTCTGACAGCCAGCAGACTCCCGTGAAGCCGATGCCCTCACGCCGTAATTCTGACCCTTCATGCTCGGGTCGACGGCAGGGTCCTTCCCAAAATCCGGAAAGATGAGCCTATGACGAAGATCTTCGACAACATCGATCAGCGACTCGGCGAGCAATTGCAACTGACGTTCAGCGCCTTCGACCGGATGGATGCCGCTGTCGGATATTTCAACCTCCGAGGCTGGAAGATCTTCGATGAGCTAGTGCGTGACAAGCCGAGAAGTGACACGCCAGTTGTCCGCATCCTGATCGGCATGGTCGCAACCGGACCACAGGATGAGACTCTCGATGAATTGCAGGCAACAGTCGACGGGCTGCCGCGCCCGGAAGCTGACCCAGCCATCGCCCGCGAGCGTAAAGCGCAATTTTTAGACCAACTACGCGTGCAGCTCATGAGAGGGCTGCCAACATCCACCGATCGGGCCACTCTCGGTTCGCTGCGGACACTCTTGGCAGACGGCGTGATCGAGATCAAGGTATTCACCCGCCGGCCTCTGCACGGAAAGACATACGTCTTCCATCGAGAAGACGTCACAAATCCCATCACCGGCTACGTCGGGTCATCCAATCTCACAGCCCCCGGACTCACTCGCAATCTTGAACTCAACGTCGACGTTGTCGACAGCACCGGAGCCAAAGAGTTGGCCGACTGGTTTCAAGCCCGCTGGGACGACAAATTCAGCAGGCCAGTCACTGCCGACATCCTCGATCTCCTTGATGAATCCTGGGCGACCGTCGAGCCCAGAAAGCCATACGAGATTTTCCTCAAGGTTTGTTATGACCTCTCGAGAGATGTCCGAGAAGGTCTTGCCGAGTACTCCGTTCCGTCCGAAATCGAGGAAAAGCTTCTCGACTACCAGGCGACGGCGGTGCGCACTCTGGCTCGACGAATCATCACCCGCCGAGGCACCATGCTGGGCGACGTCGTGGGGCTCGGTAAGACTCTCACCGGCATTGCAGTGGCACTGATGCTCCGCGACGAGCACGGCTACATGCCTCTCATCATCTGTCCGCGGAACCTGGTCCTAATGTGGGAACAGCACCTGGAGGCCTACGACCTTCATGGTCGCGTCGTGCCCTACAGCATGGCCCACACCGTTCTCCCGGACCTACGCCGATACGCGTTCGTCATCGTCGACGAATCCCATACCCTCCGTAACGATTCGCGACAGGACTATCGCGCAATTCAGGACTACATCCAGCGCAACGACAGCCGGGTACTCCTTCTCACCGCAACCCCGTACAACCTCCGCTTCACCGATGTGGCCAACCAACTCGCCCTTTACATCGACGAGGACGAGGACCTCGGCATCTCCCCCACCAATGCCCTTCGCCTTGACCCCAAGCTCTACGACAAGGTGGACGGCAAAGTCACCACCCTCGCCGCCTTCCGTCGCTCCGACGATCCAGACGACTGGAAACGCCTGATGGGCGAGCACCTCGTTCGACGGACGCGATCGTTCATCAAGAACAATTACTCCCAGGAGGCTGCTGACGGCAGCAAGTTCCTCGAATTTTCCGATGGAACGAAATTCACCTTTCCAGTTCGACAAGCTCGGCCGATCGAGCATTCCTTCGGCCCCGACGATCCCGCCTCGATCATGGCCAATGATGAAACACTCGACACTCTCCGTAACCTCTCTCTCCCCCGCTACGACATGGGCGCCTTCCTCGCTCGTGGCGTCACGCTCAGTGAGCACGAGAAGGAGTACGTCGAGAACCTCACGCGTGGGCGCGGGAACGTCGCAGGCTTTGTCCGAACCACCTTTTACAAGCGGCTCTCCTCTTGCGGGTACTCATTCACGCTCTCGCTTCGGCGTCACATCGCCCGAAATGAACTGTTCGCCTACGCGATCGAGCAGGGACTGCCCGTACCCACCGGCACCATTGTCGACAACAACCTCCTAGATGATGACGACCCGACGGAATCAGAGCTGGACACGGCGGAGCATCTGGGCGAGGACCCAAGTCGGCGCTACGAAGCACTCACTGCGGCAAACCCGGGAGGAGTGTCGTGGGTTCGACCTGAGCTATTCACGCCTGCTTTCGCCGATGCCCTCCTCGCCGACACGGCGGCCCTTCGAGCGCTTTTAGAGTCGTACGGCACATGGTCGCCAGCGGTTGACTCAAAACTTGCTGCGCTTATCGCGCTCATCCGCGAGACCCACCCGACCGAAAAAATTCTGGTCTTCACGGAGTACAAAGACACCGCCAACTACATCGCTTCGGCGCTCCACGCGGAAGGCATCCCAGGAGTCGGTGTCGCTTCCGGAGACAGTGAAGATCCCACAGGACTCGCCCGTCGATTCTCGCCCGTCTCAAATGCTCTGCCCGGAATGGACATCGACTCGGGTGGCGGCGAGCTGCGGGTTCTCATCTCCACGGATGTCCTGAGTGAAGGGCAGAACTTGCAGGATGCCCACATCGTGGTCAATTACGACCTTCCCTGGGCGATCATCCGTCTCATTCAACGCGCCGGCCGCATTGATCGGGTCGGTCAAAAGTCCGACCACGTCCTCGTCTACTCGTTCTTCCACGAGTCTGTGGACGCGGTCCTTTCACTCCGCCAGCGCATCGCCGACCGGCTCACGGCTAATGCCGAGGCGTTTGGCTCTGACGAGCAATTCTTCGGCAGCAACGATGAAGTCAAGGCCATCACAGACCTCTACAACGGCACAATCGACGACACGGATTCTGCCGAGGATGTTGACGCATCGAGCCTCGCCTACCAGTACTGGCGGATGGCCGAAGAGCTCGATCCGAAGCTGACTGCTCGCGTCGCGATGCTGCCGGACCTCGTTGACGCCACCCGTGGCAAGAGAGCGACCGACGCTGAAGACGGATTGCTCTGCTACGTCCGCACAGAAGCCGGTACCGATGGATTTGGCTGGATCTCGCCCGGTGCAGATGCTCGACTTCTGACCGGCCTGGAAGCTCTCCGCGCTTTCGAGGCAACCCCGGATGAACCGGGGTTAGAACACCGCAGCGACCACGAGGAACTTCTCAGCCAGCTCGTACGCGGGCCTCTCGCTACCCCCAGCGCCACCGCCGGCAGGCTAAGGGGCGTCAGGCGCACGTTGTGGAGACGACTCGGTGAGACCGTCTGTCACTACGACGCCGACACCGACGCGGCGTTAGACGCCCTGTTCCAACACGCCCTAACCGGCGAGGCCGACCGCCGGCTCCGACGCGCTCTGCGAAATGGAACCAGCGACGAAGACCTCGCGGCAAGAGTGGCGGCCCTCCACCGTGAAGGACGCCTGATCGTGGAATCTCGAAGCGGCAATGACCCGGTCCGCATCGTAAGCAGCATGGGAGTTCGCGCATGAACAGCTCGCATTTTCTTGACCTCGTTGACACACTCGAGTTTCGAAAGCTCTTCATCGACGAGCTCGGTTGGAATAACCCCGACCAGCCCCCAGCGACCTTTACCGTCGACAACCAGCCCCACACCTTGACCCAAGTCGCTGGATTCAAAGGTCTTCGAATCTGGTACTGCCCCGAGCTGCCTCCGCGAAAAACACAACGCATCCTCGATGACCTAATCGGGCAACAAAGTCACGAACGGCTTGTAATCTTCGCCGACTCTGAACGCCAAGAATGGCGCTGGCCCCGACGCGCGCAGCTAGGCGCGGCCAATGCCAAACTCCTCGTCCATCAACACACCAACGGCGCGCGAGACGCCCACATGGTCAACCAGCTCGAGGCAATCGCAATCGACTTCGACGAGGACATTTCCCTCGTCGAACTCCTGACCAAGATGCGGCTCGCCTTCGACGCCGAGGCCAACGAAGCATCCGTCCAAGCAGCACGCCTCATGGGAACTCTCTACTCCGAACTAGACGCAGGAGGAGTCGATGAGCGAGACGCCACCCTGCTGCTCGCTCGCATCCTCTTTCTTCTCTTCGGCGACGACTCAGGCATGTGGTCCACCGGTATGTTCCACACGTTCATGACCGAACAGACAACCGACAACGCGCTTAACGAGCAGCTGGCAGAACTCTTCCGCGTCCTAGACACGAAAGAGGAAAAACGGTCCCTTCCCGACGACAGCCCACTTTCGCCCTTCCGGTACATCAACGGAGGACTATTCGCGGACAAGTTGAAAATCGCAGGGCTAACCGGCGCATTCCGCGCAGCCCTCATCGCCGCCTGCGAATTCGACTGGGGAATCATCTCCCCCGCCGTCTTCGGATCAATGTTCCAAACCGTCAAGAGCAAAAACGCCCGTCGACACGGCGGCGAGCACTACACCTCCGAAACCAACATTCTCAAAACGATCAGACCACTCTTTTTGGATCACTACAGTCACCGACTCCAGGAGGGCTGGGACGACCCGAAAGCGCTCAACAAGCTTCACTCAGACCTCGGGGAGCTTCGACTTCTCGATCCCGCCTGCGGCTGCGGCAACTTCCTGATCGTGGCGTACCGCGAGCTTCGCGCGCTGGAATTGGACTTACTGAAACGAAAGCGCGAACTCGACATCCGAGACGGACGCGCCACGGTCGCAAGCCGCGGACAACTGAGCTTCGATGTAACCGGCGACATCAAAGTAACCCTCGATCACTTCTACGGAATTGAGATCGAGGAGTGGCCCGCACGCATCGCAGAAACCGCGATGCTGCTCGTCGACCATCTGGCTAACCAGCGGATGGAACAGGATTTCGGGGATGCCCCCGACCGACTCCCGATCGCGATCTATCCAACGATCGTTCATCGCAATGCTCTCGAGATCCAGTGGGAGGATATCCTGCCGGCCACAGACTCGACGTACGTCTTTGGTAACCCTCCCTTCGTCGGACAGAAAGAAAAGGAAGACACTCAAACCGCCGACATGAAGCGAGTATGGGGAAAGGACTACGACGGCTACCTCGACTACGTCACCGCCTGGCACAAGAAAACCATCGACTTCCTTGCCCCAACTACCAAAACCGGCTTTGCCTTCGTTACAACGAACTCCGTGACGCAGGGGCAACCCGTACCACCCCTCTTCCGAGCCATCTTCTCCGCAGGCTGGAAGATCTCGTTTGCTCACCGAACATTCGCTTGGCAATCAGAAGCACCCGGCGCGGCCGCAGTCCACTGCGTCATCGTGGGATTCTCTCGAGACCCCCGCACTGTCCGCCTCTTCGACTACGACCGGCCCCGGTCCAAGCCCCGAGAAATCGAAGTTAGACACCTCAATCCATATCTGATAGATGGGCCAGATGTCTTCGTCGACAAAAGAATGAGGCCTTTGTCGCCTTCGCTTCCGCCAGTTCTTAGAGGGTCGCAGGCAACCGATTGGGGCCATCTCACGATCGGGCCGTCAGAGTTTGAAGAAATCAGTGCAGACCTGGTCATGTCGAAATACCTTCGTCGCTTCGTCGGCGGGGAAGAGTTGATCAACTCGCTGGACAGATGGTGTCTTTGGCTCGTCGATATGGACCCGGCCGACCCAGGGCGGAGTCCAGAGCTGCAAGCACGCTTGGACTCCGTGCGGACCAAACGCCTTGCCAGTCACGACGCACCGACTCGAGGGTTCGCGTCCACCCCGCACCTTTTCAATTATCGCCGCCAGCCAGCCACTGACTACCTCGCGATCCCCAACACGTTTAGCGAAGCACGCCGGTACATGACCGTCGGTCGACTGCCAGCTGACACGATTGCCGCCATCAAGCTCTTCACGGTCGAAGACCCAGACGGTCTTCTCTTTGCGATCTTTTCATCATCGATGATGCTCACGTGGCAAAAGCTCGTCGGGGGGCGAATGAAATCCGACCCGAGCTTCGCAAACACCCTGGTATGGAACACATTTCCCATGCCGAGCATTGGTCCAGATCTTCATGACGCCCTAACTAGGGCAGGCCAGGACGTCCTTGCCGTGCGGAACACGCTCGCCCCGAAATCGTTGGCCGAAATGTACGACCCGCTTGCTATGAGCGCGGCACTGATTCAAGCCCATGACCGGCTAGACGACGTAGTCGACGCAGCGTTTGGATTCTCAACGCCGCCTAGTTCAACTCAACGGCAACAGCGATTGTTCGACCATTACGTGGCAATGATCGACGCCGGAAAGCTAGCAATGCCGAGCAAACGTGCCCGCTCAACGAGAACCCTTTAGCTCGATAACCAGTCCTGCGGCTGACACCCCTCTGCCGTGGCCAGTAGCGTCGATGCATGGTCCCAACTGCATGCCTCCATCCTCTCCGGAGCCGCGTGCCGGGCTTGGGGACGCGGCGACCCTCCAGCAGCCGAATAAAGATTCGAATCGCGAGAACATTCGGCTCGGGTCGAGTTGGAAGCTTCAGCCACATTGATCGAGTCGGTGAAGAATTGAGCATCGAGGTTGCTCTATGAGTGGCACGTGGGCGCAATGGTTTTCGTACGAGTGGTGGAGCGACATTGGCGTGCCTTCACTAGGAGCGCTCGGCACCATCGTCGTCGGTGCTGGCGCCATCGCAGTCGCAGTGAGTAGCAACAAGGTGGCGAGCACGATCGCTAACCGTGAACACACTCTGCAGGAACGGCGGGACGCTGCAGATGAGCGTGAGAACCGCGCGGCCTTCGTGGCACTTTTGACTCGGTGGTCAGACCGGGTCATCGACGAAATCCGCGCGACCTCGATTTTGCGTCGTCGGGGCGGCGACGTGCGGTCCGAAGAACTGAAAGCAGACGTCGACGCCCGAGCGGCCCACTTCCGCGACAAGAACGGTCAAGACCTGGTGGCCGCCATTGAGTCCCTGACCACGGACGCTCGTGACGGCGACCTACCCAGCGACAGCCGTCACCTGGAGATCATCGTCGATGTTCGACGGGCCTATTTGCAGTCTTGGATCGCGCACCCCGACACCTGGAAAGAGCTCGACAACGACGCACGCCTCACCGCGGAGGGATGGGTCATGGCGGCGCAGTTCCGAGGGCGCTACGAGCAGGAGAACCGCTTCGTGGATCGGCCAGACGCTTCGTAGCTGTCGACACAGCCGGAAAACCAGGTCTAAGGAACGTCCGAAACGGCGTCCGAAAATGATTCCGGAGACGGTGCCTCATGTGAGACAGCCCACATCTCGGGATGCGCCCTCGCGGACCCACACGGTGTTGTACTTGAGAGCAGTCAAAAGTGCAGGGCGGCGCCTGCGACGGTGAGCACGCCGTCGGCAACAGGTATGCCCAGCACGACCACGACAGAACCGAGGACCCAGGCGGTGCGTCGCCGAGCGGCCACCCTGACACGCTCCCTCAATCCCGTGAACCATTCGATGTGCGCCGTCGTTGGCGCCGACTCTGGTTGGCGGGGCACCCATGTGCGCGGCTGGAGAGCAGCATGGCGGACAAGTTCCGTGGAGACGGAGCCCCGCGAGGGTGACACCGTTCGGGTGAGGAACCGGACCAGGTGGTTGAGAGTAACAACGGCAACGTCTCTGGGTTCGCCGTTGTGCGACAAGGTGGCACCGACAACGACGATCACGGCCAGGGCATCGACCGTGCCGCCCGTCGACGTAGAGAGCAACTTCGCTGCACGAGCGGCCTCGTGGCTGGAGTTGCGCAGATAGGGCTGTCTCTGCCCGTTCACGAGGAACGCTATGGGGGAGACCCACACCTTCCCGCCGGGACTGTGTTTGGTGTTGAGGGTCAGGACACGGCCAGACGGGCTCACGAGAACATGATCAATGTCGCTCCCCCGGTCCCCTACCGGAACCGAGTGCAGCACCAACCAATCGCCCGGAAGTGCCCGAAGGCGCTCCGCCACAGCCAGCTCCCCCAGCAGGCCGACGTACCAGCTCCTCGCCGACGACGGAATCGGATTGCGGCCGAAGAGCCGCGCAGCAAACGAGGCCGACCGCTCCGGCCCCACCGCCTCCATCAGAAACTCCCCCGGGACCCTACTCGAAAGCGTCAGATCGGACATCGCCGCAACCCCCCTGTGCCAGCGCCCGGCATCGCAGGACTCCTCCAAAGTAGAAGAACCGACGTTCCCACCGCTGCCACCAGTCCAGGGGTGGCAAGGCAATGCCGGCTGACCACAATCACGACGGCACTTCCCGGGGCCTCCCGTGAGGACGTGTCTTCGACCGAGGCTGACGGCGGAGCGCCATATGCTCAGGGAGTGGAATCGCGATATAGCGTCGGGCAATACTCCGTTCAAGACATCCTCGGATGGATCAAGACCGGCAGGATCTCCATCCCCGAGATCCAGCGGCCCTTTGTCTGGTCGACGACCAAGGTCCGAGATCTCATCGACTCCCTCTACAAGGGGTACCCGGTCGGTTATCTGATCACGTGGCAGTCTCGTGCCGTACGCCTCAAGTCCGGAACCGGGTCCGCTGACCAACAGATTCTTATCGACGGCCAGCAACGGGTTACCGCGTTGACGGCCGCGCTTGCGGGTCAGCAGATCGTGACGAAGGATTACCGCCGCCAGCGGATTCAGATCGCGTTTAACCCCGTCACTGAAGAGTTCGCCACGTTCACCCCGATCCTCCGGAACGACCCACAGTGGCTAGTTGACGTTGCAGAAGCGATGGCGCCGGGAGCCAGCTTCCATCTCATAGCGAGCTTCTTAGAACGAAACCCCGACGTCGACCGAGAGCTGGTGATCGCGAACATCACTCGGCTTGTGGAGTTGCAGACGGCGCAGGTCGGTGCGATCAATCTTGCGGAACACCTCGACATCGAGACCGTGACCGAGATCTTTGTGCGGATCAACTCCGCAGGAGCTCGACTTACCCCCGCTGACTTTGCGATGAGCAAAATTGCTTCGTGGGGAGAGCAAGGCGCGACGCTACGCAAGTACATCGACTACTTCTGCCACTTGTCCGTTGCACCGCACTTTTACCGCGAGCTTCCCGAGATCGATCCCGAGTTCTCCGAGACGCCCTACTACCGTCACTTGGAATGGCTCCAACGCGACAGCAGCGACCTCTACGATCCGACCTATCAGGACGTCCTTCGAGTGGCTGGCCTTCTCGCGTTCGAGCGAGGCCAGATGTCAGCCGTGGTCGGGCTCCTCAGCGGCCGTGACTTCGAAACCCGCACGTTTCGCGACGCGATCGCGCAACAGTCATTCGACCAGCTCGAGAAAGCCCTCGACATGGTCACTAGCGAGCACGAATTTAAGCAGTTCCGCCTCATTCTCGCGTCGGCCGGCTATGACTCCAAGTCCTACCTGTCGGCAACGAACGCCGTCAATTTCGCCTACGCCCTGTATCTCCGTCTTCGCCGCGATGGAATCGACTTTCCAGTTATTCAGAGCGTCGTCCGCCGGTGGTTCGTCATGTCCATGCTGAGCGGGCGCCATTCGGGCAGTTTTGAATCGCAATGGGACCAAGACTTCCGACGAATTGGTCAAGTTGGGGCCGAGGCCGTCCTCTCCTCGATCGAGCGAAGCGACCTCACGAGCGGGTTCTGGGAGGAGGGACTCGTTCTCGCGCTCGATTCATCCAGTACCCGAAATCCACAGTTCCTTGCATTCCTGGCGGCCCAGAACCAGAAACAATCGCGGGGATTCCTCTCCCGCTTTGTTCGGGTCGGCGCTATGGTCGGCGACGTCGGGCGGGGTGATATCCATCATCTCTTCCCCAAGGCATACCTGAGCGCACATGGTGTCACTGACAGGTCAGTTGTGAACCAGGTGGGGAACTACGTGGTGGCCGAGACCCCGGTCAACATTCGCATCGGCAAGGACGCGCCGAGCGAGTACATGGCCAAGGTTCGGGACCAGATCGCGGCTGAGCGTCCCGACGTCGGTGAGATCGTCGATGCCGAAGATCTCGCCGCAAATTTCGCAGAAAACGCCATTCCCGACGCAATCTCCTACGGAGTGGCGGCGGATTACCCCGATTTTCTCATCGCCAGGCGGCGTGCCATGGCGAGCTTTATTCGCGACTTCTATCAGGGCCTTTCCTGAGACGCAGCGCGGTGTCTTCATCGAGCGAGGGTGCTGCTTAAAATCGACGTCTCGTCATCTCCAGAGACTTCATCCATGAACTGATGCAGCTAGCCGGGGTGCACTGGGACGTCGACAACCAAATCAAATCTCGGCGGAGGGTAGTTTTTTGCTAATCAACGCCCGCTTCGTCGTCCCACAGTTTCAAGTCCACGGTCGGATCTTCGGTGCCGACCGGTACGTCCGTAACGGTAACGACATCCGGCTGCTCAATGACGCTTCCACGTTGCCGACGCTCGAGTTCCCCAACAACCGTCAGCATCACCTTTCTTCCATGAGCTGCTACTGCCCGGTCGTACTGGTCGGGGGTCATATTCACGATGACTGTTCTGGGCCGACCATTTATGCGGGTCTGGACGCGAATCTGATGCTCTGCAGTTGACTCGGCATTCTTCAGCAGGGTTACTTCGCCCGTCACGGAAGCGTGTACAGATTGGGGCGCGGCCGCGAAGTGCCTCCTGGCAGAAGCAATGACCAAGCCCTCCTCGGGTGAAAAATCAAACTCGACTCGCGGAATGACCTTTTCCGACAGTGAGTTGCCGTCGAATTGGTTGTAGTCCACGACGATTCCAGACTCCTGCCCTTCCGTTAGGAATTGCAGAGATGCCAAAAACTCGTAAGAGACACCTGCCGGAATGCGCTCCTCGAACGCGTTGAACTCCTTGTCGCCATCTTGGGTCTCGTGGACAGCGTCTTTCACCGCGCCGAGGGCATCGACCAGGGTGGCTGTAATCTGACTCCCCGTTAGGTGCGGAGCATGCGCCTTGAAGGTTTCGGACCGCGACGTGGCAAACGAATCGAGGGCGGGCACCAGCGCCGTGACAATGTAGCTTCCAATGCGAGTTTGGCCCATGTAGCAACTTTGGAGAAACTGCTCAGCGACGGTCGCCTGAGATTGCGCGAAGCGCCTCTTCGGAGAATTGGAAGCCTTCGCAGCCGCTCCAAGAAGCCCACGTGCGCTGTCAATCATGCGGTTACCTACCTCCCACCGAATGAGGCCAGCAGAGTTGTCGGTTTCTTTCCTGATATCGATCTCATCCAGTTTCCGGTCGAGCATGAGTTCGACAAGCTCGACGCTCTGCTCAAAGTCAGCTCCGTAGCGGTCACGAAGTTGCTGCTGCGCGCGCGCCAGCAATCGGTCGAAATCAGGTGCCCTTGCGATCAACGGAAGCATGATTTGTTCGTCTTCCACCACGGCGTCGGCAGGTGCCCAGTAGGCAATGGCGTCGCGGAACTGTCCAGTCCGCTGCCACCCGAAGCGTCTGAGGAGCTCCAGGAGGACTGTGCTTTCGGGAATCTCGTTCACGGTCGCCCACCCCCGCTTATTCTCGCCATGATTCGACAGAGCGCCTCATCGTCGAAGATGTTCTCAGCCGGGGCGGACACCGAAATTGACTTAGCGGCGTTTTCTGGCTCACCTTCTAGACTCACCCAATAAGCGACGTGACGCAGCGCGGTATAGGGGTGCCGCGATAACAACCATGTGGACGGATCAGCGGGTACATCCATGATGACCATGATTTGAGGAAGCATCGTTCCAACGGCGCGCATCTCGTCGTATCTCTGACGTGAAAGCGACGCCTTGATGAGCGTCCTGGAGGCGTTCCAGCCTGATGACACAGCCTTTAAGGAAACGTCGAGGGAGGCGGTGTTCCCTCCCGGTGCGCGATAGCGAACGTGTAGATCGATTCCGTCGTCCACTGGAATAGTGCTGACACTGCATCCTGCCGCCGCCGCTATGGCGCGAACCGCTGCCTCCTGGAACTGCTCCATGTGATCGGTGTGTCGCTTGGGAAGCCCTCGGAGCACAGGCATGCCAGCTTCGGGCGCTCCCCCAATTGCCGTCACGGTTCAGATTCTAGGGGACCGCGAGCGGCCGCACCCCAGCAGGCGACCCTTCAGCCAGCGTTGCAGGCAGGACTCCGAGATGCCGAAGTCTTTCGCGATCCGACTGATTGGGGCTTCGCCCCGACGAGCGACCGCAACGACATCGCAACGGAACTCTGATGCGAATGCTTTGGCACGGTGAGCATCCTCCCGTGAGAACCAAAGTCCTCGCAGCGTAAGAGTCAACCGAACCGACGGCAGCCCCGCCCTAGGAGCAAGATGCCTACGTGGACTTACGGACGGTTCCAAGGGGGTGCTGGGCCGGCTTGGCTGTACCGATCGCTGTCACTCGAGTGTGAGGATGGTCCGCATGCAGATTCCCAGCAACTATGACTGGCCAGGAAACCTCCGAGAGTACAAGGGCAGCGAGACGACGGCGTATGTCGTCGAGAAGATGGGCGGCGCCAGTGTGTGCGCTGCGTGTCACTCGCCCTTTGCCCCGGGTGCAGGACGCTCGTTTACTGTCCGGCTTGAGACGAACGAGCCGTCAGATACTCCGATCCGCAGGTTCAGCACGGCTGTAACTCACACTGAATGCAAGCCAGCTGAAATGATTGTGGACACCTCTGCATCGCTGACAGCACCCGCAGAGCACAACTTTAAGTCTGTGTGGGGGTACATCATTGGCGACGGTGCCCAGAAAGTGGAAGAGGGGTTCCCCTACTTCGTTTACGGGATCGACGACAGTGAGTCAATGACTTCGGGATCCGGCGAGCAGACAGACATCTTGGTTTCCGGTCTCATCAAGACTGGGTTCGCAATGTCGAGGTCGGACAAGATGGCAGAGGTACTCGCTGCGGCCGCCGAAGTCGCAGGCAAGGTCGCGATGAAGGGGCAGTGGAGCTCCCCAACTTCCCTTGAGCTCGACACGACGAAGGATGCGCCAGTGCAGTTTTCAATGGCACGCGTCGACGCCGATGCTGCCTTCCGCGCCTCGGTAGACCGGACTGGCTACCTTCTGGTCATCAGTGGAACGGGCATCAAGTTCCACTCAGGTAGTTTCGACGCTGCGGCGGCTGCGCTGGCCGGGAAGCTGGTGGCAGCCCTTATACCAGTAGTGCGTTGACGAGACAGGTCTGAGTGAAAAGTGCATATTATATATGGCCATCCATGCCCTGTTAACACCAAGTACTCCAAGGCCCAGGCTTTCCACTCTGATATGTGTCCCACGCAACCTCGATCGAGGTAGGGCGACGATTTTGCCTAGGAAGGGCGCGCCTGCATGTAGCTTCGCGGTGTGAATGACGGCCCCTCGATCTCATACGACGAATTTCGGAAAGCGTGCGCCAAGCATCGCCCGAGTGAGCTGCTGCCGTTCCTCGGCCGCTATTCAGCCGAAACGCACGGACTAGGCGGCCTGAAATCGGAACAACTCAGGACCCTTCCACCGTGGAACTTCGCCACTGTTGCTCGAGAGTGCTTGCTATGGGGAAAGGATATTCCCGGGTATCGCGTGAACCAGCGCGCGGTCGCACGGCTGTTCAACATGCTGCGTGACGTTACCCAGTACGAGCACGACCCGACCCTGGCTGAGATCGTCACACCCGTCATGCATGACCAATTTCCGTACCAGGGGAACCCGTACACAGACATGGGGCGTGCGATCGCGATTCTTGCCACCGGGTGGGATGAGTTCCCTGAGTGGGACTGGACGCCGGTGTTCGGCATGTCACTGCCGCAGATGGTGAGAGCAACCTGGGTGCTGCAGGGACTGGCATCAATGCGCGGACGAATTGATCTCGAGCGCACCTGGGACGCACGCATCGGAGAAGAACTCGCCCCGCGTGAGGACCTCGAACGAGCTCTCGCCTACCTAACCCGTACACCGGAACAGCACCGCGCCAATGCCGTCAAGGCGGGGGTGCTCCGTGAGACGGCCGGGCAATATGACTTCAACCCGCTCCGATCCCACCCACTTGTCGACTTCGGACCCGGAACCGGAATTGTCGCACCCGAGCCACGCCTCGTCTGGCACGCAATATCTATGCAGAACCTCTACTACGTGGGTCCCACCGTGTTTGGTGCCACCGAATTCCATGAGCAGCTCGGACGGCGCATTGAGTCTTACGTAGGCCGTCAGCTACGACTCATCGATGGGGCGGACCTAATGGGCGAAGTCTCACTGGACGCACAAAACAAGATGTCGATCGATTGGTTCCTCGTGTTGCCCGATCTAATTGTCCTCATCGAGTGCAAATCGGCACGGCTGAATGCCAAAGCCCTGGCCGGCGACACAGGCGACATGATCCGAACAACTGAAATTCACCTAGCGAAAGCACGCAGGCAGATCGACGCCACGGCAAGAAAGGTGCTTCAGCGCGACCAGCGAGTCCGCTTTCTACCTGACGACGATCGCCCCATTGTGGGCATTATTATAGTCGCCGAAGCAATCTGGCTGGCAAATTCTGGCGTCCCGGAGTACGGGTCCCAGGGAGAGACGCCAACGATGGTGCTGTCGCTAGCCGAACTTGAGGGACTGGTATGTCTGCCCACGGCGGAGTTGAGCTCACGTCTTGCCACCACATTTACCAGCGAGGAGCGCCGCGGTTGGAGCTTCACTCAGGCATTCGGTCCTGGACTTCATGCCCAAAACAATCTAATTCTAGGGAAGCCGGGGCCCGCGCGCAGTTCCTCCACGAGAGCGACTAAGGCCTCGACCCCAGGCCGTTACTAGACCAAAGCCATACGAAGATCGGTCTTGGGGCGATCTATGCTCACTGCTGACGAGGACGGGCTCGAGATGGTGTTCCGATGAACAACGGGGCAAGTGAATAGCGAAAAGCGATCTCACCCCCTCCCTGCCTGGGCGAAGGTGGTGCTCGACTTCCTCGCGAAGATCGCAGCTGCCGGCATCGTCCAGACGGTCAAGGACTGGCTCTTCAGCTAGTCCACGTACGGCCCCCCACCTCACGGTGGGGGGCCGGTTCAGGTTCTGGGCCGTTCCACCAACGACGCGGAGAGGCCGCCACACCTTGCCTGCGGGCGGCAAGTCACCCGAGGAGGTCGTCGATGTACAGGACTGCTCGGCCGAGGGGATTCTCAAAGTGACCCTCGATGGTAACGTTCCTGCGCGGAGTCATTGCCCGGTGCCGCCCGACTCGCCGAGGGCTCTAGGGCTCTAGGGCTCTAGGGCTCTAGGGCACAAAGGCCAGGCCCTACTTGGCCTCGAGCAAGCGAAACGCGCTCGAAAAGGTGTTTCGGTGCACGACCGCTTAGCGGGCACCCAGAAAACGACCGCTTGACGGGCCCCTAAAAGGGTCATTCGCGAAAAGCTGCTTATTAGCTGGTCCTTTACGACCTACTGCGTACGACTGAGCGGCAAGGCTTCCCCGCGACACCTTGCTCCCCGCAATCACTCCTTTCAGTAGATTTGCCCCCAACGAACACCATCAATGGAGCGTTCGAGGGTGCTCGCCGAGGGCATCGTGCGCGAGAGCGGGCGGGTCGCCTCCGGCGGGGGCAAGCTCAGGACCCTAGTCGAGATCAATCCGGGCGCCCTGTACGCCGTAGGTGTCCAGCTCGGCTACGAGTGGATGACATTTGTCGCCACGGGTGTCGGCGGCGGCATCGTCGCCCGCCAGCTCGTCGACGGAGCCTCGCTCGACTCGCCGGAGGAGGTAACCGACCGGTTCGTGGCGCAGTTCGACGCCTTCGTGCCAACGCCGGCATCCCCCGGGTGTCGATCGCCGGGGTCGCGGTCGTTGCCCCCGGCCCCTTATCGGCGGACCACGGCGCCATCCTCCGATCGCCGACGCCGCGTCGATGGGAAGGCTTCTCGCTCCGGGACAAACTCTCGGAACGCCTCGACGTGCCCGGTACTCATCGACAATGACGCCGCGGCCGCCGCGGTCGGCGAGTTCTGGACGCGCCGGATCCCCCGCACAAAGACGTTCGCCAGCATCTAGATGGGGACGGGGCTAGGAGCCGGCATCATCATCGACGGGGCCCCTGCCGCGGGTCCAGCTCGAACGCCGGCGAGCTCGGCCACACCTCCGTCTACCTCGACGGTGAACGGTGCTTCTGCGGCAACCGGGGCTGCGTCGAGCGATGCGCAGCTCACGCCGCCGTCATGCGCAGTGCCCGCAGCAAAGCCGACGATCTCGCCGATCTCGGCCTAGTGTTTGGCGACGACACCGTGGCCCAGAACTTCGACAAGCTCGCCCGCGCCGCCGTGGGCGGCCACGCCGTCGCCGAGGTCTTCATCGCTCGATCCGCTCGGTACCTCGCCGCAGCTGTGGTGTCATTCGTCAACGTGCTCGACGTCGACCGGCTCGTCCTCGCCGGTCCGAGCATCGCCGTGGCCGGCTCGGTCTACGCCCGCGCCGTCCGAGACCGTCTCGTCGAGAGCGCCGTCGCCCGCCAATCCCACGGAGTTCTCGTGGAGCTTGCGACGAACCCCCGCGATTCGGCGGCCATCGGAGCGGCCGCACTGGTGCTGCAAAGATCAGTTGCGCCCGGCCACGGGCCGCGACTCGTGACACCGGCAGCTACGTTAGGGACTCCCTGATCTGGCAGCCTCTCCTCGGGCCGCGTCTGTTCTGACACACCGCGGTGTCCGGTAGAACACCGTCAAACGGGACTGCTCCTCAAGGCATTCTTTTGAGGAGCCTGTTGGTCGACCGAGGTTCAATCTCGACGGGCTCGTGCGCGATTCTCCTGGTGCGCACGTCGACGACTAGCGCACTCAAGGATTGAGCCGCTGCCGAGGTATGTCGCCAACGGGTCGATCAGCAAAATCGACGTAGCCGCCGCGCTAGATTTCTGCTCGGATCAGCTGCCTGACAGAGAGTCCCGGATCGCGCTGCAGAGCCCACCAGGCGAGCACTGATTCGTCTTCCCTCGGAATCGACACTCTCTTGCGTTCGGGCGTCGAGTCATCGGCAACTACCAAGATGCTTCCTTACTGCACAGAGTTCCCGGGATCGGGCCTCGAACAACAATGTTATGTCTGCTCTCGCAAGAGGGCCCTGCTCCCGCCCCGACGTTGTCGGGACAACAACCTGCGGTGTCTTCCACGCCTAGCCCTTTGGGCCCACATGCGACGACGAGCGGCTCCTGGCGGGTTTCATCAGCGGTCGCCATGTGGGCATCCTGCGGTTGCCCACAACGTCTCACCGCGTTCCTGTTACTGCTGGGTTACCGCTCCGTCCCGTCGCCAAAGAAAAGAGCCCCGGAACCCCTGTAGTTACGGGGTTCTCGGGGCTCTTTCGTTGGCGGGTTGTTTGCACAACCCCTGAATCGCCGCGGAGTCGGGCCTTGGACACCCTAATGAAGCTGCATTTCCCCCGAGGGTCGCTGCGATTTCCCCTGCGGGCTCCCTCAACCCCGTAAGCGCACTGGACTTGCCGTGGCCGCGCCTGCGATCGGGCAAGCCTCCCCACGGCGCCAGATGGTTGACGAGTTGACCTGGGCGGTGGCGGGCCGCCCCGCGGCCCAGTGGGGGATCCTCGAGCATGAGCACCCCATGCGCGGACGCAGGGGGCGCGCCGAGGTCACCGCGCCGTGCGGCCTCTTGGACGCTTTCGCGTTCGAGAGTCGGGCCGTTCCCTTAACCTCGTCCCATGAGCAGCTCGACGATTCGGTCTCAACTCGAGCGGAAGCGCGCACAAAAGGCCGATGCCGAGAAGAAGGCGTCGGCGGCGCGAACGAAGGAGAACGCCAAGCGCGCCGATGCAACGAAGGCTCGGGCTGCGGCATCCAAGACGAGCAACGACTCGACGCGAAAGTCACGATCGCGGGACGCGGACAGGTACGAGCAGGACGCCAATGCCGCTGGCAAGGACGCCGCCGCTTGGCAGACCAAGGCGAGCAAGTACCTGGTTGAGGAAGTGGCTTTACAAAAGCAGCTGTCAGCCGCCGAGAGGTCGGAACAGAAGGCGTCGGAGCGGAAGCGTGAGCAGACCGACACAGCCCTAGAACGGCAACGAGCTCAGCAAGTGACGGCAGCCAGAGCTGAGACGGGCCGTCTGCGCGACGAGACGGCGATGCGCTTCGACGTGCACGAGAGAGCGATAGCCGAACTTCGACAGCCGAAGAAAGAGCGCCTCCGCATCCTCGTCCTCACCTCGTCAGGCCGAGATGACCTCCGTGTCGGACGCGAGCAAAAGCAAATCCAGGATGCAGTTCGGTTCGCGTCTGGTCGCGATCAGGTTCGGCTAGACGTCCGGCCGGCTGCGACGGGTGAGGACCTCTTGAACGGTCTCACGCAGGGCACCCCTCACGTCGTCCACTTCTCCGGCCACGGCAACGAGGACGTCATCGTCTTCGAAGAGGATGTCGACGCCCACAATGACGGCCGCGCGATGTCCGGCCGGCTACTTGGCCGTGCTCTACAAGCTGTCGACGAAACTCCCCTTCTCGTCGTCCTGAATGCGTGCAAGACCGCGGAACAGGCCCGTCGCCTCACAGAAGGCATTGCGGCCTTTGCTATCGGTCATTCCGATTCGATCGGAGATTCTGATGCGATCAACTACGCGGCGCGCTTCTATGCGTCCATCGCGGACGGACAGTCCATCGGCGCTTCGCACGATCTCGCCAAAACAGCTCTCGAGATGATGGGGCTGCCTGATCATGATCTCCCGCAGCTTTATGCCGCTGTGGGCTACAACCCCTACGAAGCTCGCCTTGTGCTGTCCGAACTACCTTCGGATTCTTGAGTCCGACAAAGCCAGAAGGAATGGTGAGGTTCAATGCGGACGGGCGGCGCCAAGACGACGCATAGCTCGCTTGCGCTCTTCAGCCTGGTATTCCAGGATCCACGTGCTGGGCGAAACAACCTGGATCAGGCCTGGGAGTGAAGCGTTGAGGAAGCCGGTGTCACGAGTGATGCACACGCGGTCGACGTAGCCATCATCAGGATCGTCGGCATCCCGGGCGGTTGCGTACACCGTCCCATCTTCATGATCGAGCGGCGGATCCCCGTAGGCGCTCACGATCTCACCCACCGTGTCACCCTCCGAGCGAATGACGACTTCCCAAACGAGGTCCTCGAGCAAGGTCTGGGCATCGGCGTCTAGCCATCCAAGACCTGGGTTCCCGACGCCCGATGTGGGATGGGCAGCCTTAGACGCGACCATGAGGTTGATGTGGTCGCTCGTCCAGACACTCAGGCTGCGCCCGTCTGCGTGCTGGCCGCCCGCGCAGGCGAGGATGGTCAACACGCTGTCAAGTCCCGGATCCCTACGGTGCGGAACTCCATCGGCTCGCGCCCGGACCCCTGCTGCCACGAGCCGCTCCCAGGTGAACGGCGCGCCGACGACTCGGGCGGCGTCGAGGTAGACGTTCACGTCCAGGATGACTACAAGGCGTGAAGCCCTAGCTGGCGATCCCGTCCCTGCGTCAGTTGGCACGCCTAACGGGCCGCGAAAGGCGGAATCGTGACTTTGCTGCCTCGTAGGCGGGACCAGATGTCGTAGCAAATTGAGCAGTGCCGAGCGACGGATGCTCAATCGCGGCATGTTCGGAGGCCCGCAACCGCCCAGCCTTGCGAAGCTCCGCTACCCGCCGGTACGCGGCCCAGTCGCTTCCGATCTCCGGCTGAGGCAGTTCAATGTTCAGCGAACCCTCGCGGTAATGCTTGTCCCACACTCGGCCCGGCTCATGGGTCAGTGTCCAGAGCGCGCCCCCGGTCATATCTCCAAAAAGCGACCACACGTCTTCGACGTCATCGATGACTTCCTCACGCAACTCCTCGACGCTGATGGCTGAGGTGTCGATGTGGGCTATTGGCTGATCGTGGTACTCCTTGTACAAGCCGTAGAGAGGCTTGACCACGGGGCCGTTTTTCCAGGCCTGAACCGGCTCTCGGAACGTCGGCGCATGTCGCTCTGACAGCCCCTTGCTCTGAACAAGGAAGACGAGCTTTTGCAGTTGCAGGTTGGTGAGACTTCGACCATCGTGGTTCGCGGCGACGAGCAGACGTGACGCAATCGATGCAGCCGCAACGGTCCGCTCCACGGTCAACCCCCCATTCGTCATGATTCCCATCAACGAGATCAACTCACACTACGCGATGTTGATTCCCTCCAGCTGTAAGCCATGCGGCATCTCGAGTGCATGCGCCAGCCAAGAGACGAGGGAAAACGCAGCAGAACTCAGGCCGTTACAAGGAGCTTGCCGAGGGAATCGAGGGCCCCAGGGACGAGCGCGTAGTACGCCCAGATCCCGCGCTTGTCGCGAGTGAGGATGCCGGCGTCGACGAGGACCTTCAGGTGGTGCGACACAGTCGGCTGGCTGAGCCCGAGAGGTTCGGTGAGGTCACACACGCACGCCTCGGCCCCGTCGTGCGCGGCAACCATCGAGATGAGCCGGAGCCGGGCCGGGTCCGCGATGGCTTTCAGGCTGCGGGCCAGCTTCTCGGCGTTCTCCGCGTCCATCGCCTCGCGGGCCAGCGGTGCGCAGCACGCGGTCACGTCCGTAAGGGGCAGGAGTTCGGCAACGGGCATGTGAACACTCTTCCACACAGATTGACAGTCGTCGATGGGTTGGGGCAGGCTCAACACATCGACACTCATCGATCTACGGAGCTGCATGACGATCACCCCCACCGCGCCTGCCCAGCTCGGGACCGCTGACCGCTTCCTCCCCGTGTGGATCCTCGCCGCCATGGGCGCAGGGCTGCTGCTGGCCGTGTTCGTGCCGGCGTTCGGTGAACTGCTGCACTCGTTCCAGGTGGGACAGGTGAGCGTCCCGATCGCGGTCGGACTGCTGGTAATGATGTACCCGGTGCTGGCGAAGGTCCGCTACTCCGACACCCGCGCCATAGCCGGCGACCGGCGCCTCCTGGTGTCGTCACTCGTCATGAATTGGGTCGTCGGGCCTGCGCTCATGTTCGCCCTGGCGTGGGTGTTCCTGCCCGACCTGCCGGAGTACCGCACGGGTCTGATCATCGTGGGCCTCGCCCGGTGCATCGCCATGGTGCTGATCTGGAACGACCTCGCCTGCGGTGACCGAGAGGCGGCCGCGTTCCTCGTGGCCCTCAATTCGGTGTTCCAGGTCGTCGCTTTCGCCGGCCTCGGCTGGTTCTACCTCCAGATCCTCCCCGCCTGGCTCGGACTCCCCACAACCAGCGCGTCGTTCAGCATCTGGTCCATCACCCTCAGCGTCCTGGTTTTCCTCGGTATCCCCCTCCTCGCCGGCTACCTCTCCCGCCGCATCGGGGAAGCGACCAAGGGGCGCACCTGGTACGAGACACGGTTCCTGCCGAAGATCGGCCCCTTCGCCCTCTACGGGCTGCTCTTCACGATCGTGATGCTGTTCGCCCTCCAAGGCCAGCAAGTCGTTGACCGGCCTCTCGACGTCGTCCGCATCGCCCTGCCGTTGCTGGTGTACTTCGCCGTCACGTTCCTCGTCGCGTTCTTCACCGGACGCGCGATCGGCCTGGCCTACGAGCGGACCGCGACGCTGGCGTTCACGGCCGCGGGAAACAACTTCGAGCTGGCGATCGCCGTCGCGGTCGGCACGTTCGGAGCAACCTCCGGCCAGGCCCTCGCCGGCATCGTCGGCCCCCTGATCGAGGTCCCGGCGCTCGTGGCGCTGGTGTACCTGTCCCTGTGGCTCCGGCCACGCCTGTTCCCCTCCCCCGCCCCGGCAGCGCGCATCGCTGAACGGGTCTGACCCCTCACCCGAAGGAACCCGTCATGAGCACCAAGCCCACCGTCCTGTTCGTCTGCGTCCACAACGCCGGCCGCTCACAGATGGCCGCCGGCTACATGCAGGCCCTCGCCGGCGACCGCGTCGACGTCCTCTCCGCCGGCAGCGAGCCCAAGGACCAGATCAACCCGATCGCGATCCAGGCCATGGCCGAAGAGGGCATCGACATCGCCGGGAACCAGCCCAAGGTCCTCACCACCGAGGCCGTCCGGGACAGCGACGTCGTGATCACGATGGGCTGCGGCGACGCGTGCCCGATCTTCCCCGGCAAGCGCTACGAGGACTGGGAGCTGACCGACCCCGCCGGCCGCGGCATCGAGGACGTCCGCCCCATCCGCGACGACATCAAGGGCCGCATCCAGGCCCTCCTGGCCGAGATCGCACCCGCGACCGCCTGACCCTGAGCTGCGAGGAGACGACGATGACGGACCTGACCACGAGGCGCGGCCTGCCGGGCCTTGCCTTCCCCGAGGACGCACTCAAGCGTGCCGCGGGCGACCTCGCCACCCGGTTCGAGGGCATCTTCGGGCCCGAGACGATCGAGCGGTACGTGCTCGAGTCCTACACGGCTCTCCTTCGCACAGCGCAGGTCCGGGCGCACCTGACCACCAACGCGACCCGGTTCGCTATCGACCGACTGACCGCCCTCGGGCAGGCCACCGGGGCGATCGAGCGGACGGTTCCGGAGGTGCTGTTCGTCTGCGAGCAGAACGCCGGCCGCTCCCAGATGGCAGCCGTGTTCACCAACGTCCTCTCCGGCGGTGCCGTCCACGTCCGCTCGGCCGGGTCCCTGCCCGCCCGGGACCTCCACCCCGTCGTCGCGGAAGCGATGCGGGAGCTGGGCCTGGACCTTGACGAGGCGTTCCCGAAGCCTCTGACCGACGACGTCGTGCAGGCAGCCGACGTCGTGATCACGATGGGCTGCGGCGACGCGTGCCCGATCTACCCCAGCAAGACCTACCGCGACTGGCACCTCACCGACCCCGCCGGGCTCCCCCTCGAGAAGGTGCGCCTCATCCGCGACGACGTTCGCAAGCTCGTCGAATCGCTCCTGGCCGAACTCGGCATTGAATCGAAGGGCCTCCCCGCATGAGCCTCACCCTCTCTGTCCCTCCCCGCACCGACGCACCCACCCTCGCCGGGCTCCCCGTCGCCGTCATCGGCGCCGGCCCCGTCGGCCTCGCCGCAGCCGCGCAGCTCCTCGAACGAGGCGTCGACGTCGCGATCTACGAAGCCGGCCCGAGTGCCGCAACGGCGGTCCGTGCGTGGGGTCACACGCGCCTGTTCACCCCGTGGGAGCACCTCGTCGACCCGGCCGCCGCACGTCTCCTCGACACCACCGACTGGGAAGCCCCGGCAGCGAAGAAGCTCCCCTACGGTGCCGACTTCGTCCGCGACTACCTCGAACCCCTCGCCGCCACCCCCGAGCTGTCGGGCCGCATCCGATACGGGCACCGGGTCGCCGCGGTGTCCCGGCAGGGCATGGACCGCACCCGCTCCACGGGACGTGCCGAGACGCCGTTCCTGCTGCACCTCGACCACCACGGCGAGGTGCGCGACGAACTCGCCCGCGCCGTCATCGACACCTCCGGCACCTACACGACCCCCAACACCCTCACCTCCTCCGGTGTCGGCCTCTCCCACAGCGACGACGTCGCCGGCAGCATCAGCCACGCCCTGCCCGACGTCCTCGGCCGCGACCGGGACCGGTTCGCCGGCCGGCACACGGTCGTCGTCGGCGCCGGCCACTCGGCCGCGAACACCCTCATCAAGCTCGCGGCCCTCGCCAAGGAAGCCCCCGGGACGACGATCACGTGGGCGATCCGCAGCAGCACCCCCGCCCGGGTCTACGGGTCCGCAGCCGACCAGCTCGAAGGCCGCGGCGACCTCGGCAGCGCCGTCCGCGACCTCGTCCGTGCGGGCCCGATCGCCCTCGTGGACCGGTTCGAGGTCGACGACGTGACCAAGACCGCTGACGGCGTGCAGCTCGTCGGGCGTCGACGCGGTGAGCCCCTGACGGTCGCTGCGGACGTGGTGGTGAACGCGACCGGGTTCCGCCCTGACCTCGACATGCTTCGTGAGGTCCGGGTATCCCTGGACGAGATCGTCGAAGCACCTCGGCAGCTCGCCCCGCTGATCGACCCGAACCTGCATTCCTGCGGCACGGTCTACCCGCACGGGGTCGCGGAGCTGGGGCACCCGGAGCCGAACTTCTACATCGCCGGCATGAAGTCATACGGCCGCGCCCCGACGTTCCTGCTCCTCACCGGCTACGAGCAGGTCCGCTCCATCGCGGACGAACTCGCCGGCAACCACGAAGCCGCCCGGATCGTGCAGCTCGAACTCCCGGACACGGGTGTCTGCTCGACGAACCTCCCGGACGCCTCCGGGTGCGCCGTCGACGGAGCGGCAGCAGGTGGGTGCTGCTCGTGAGCGTCACCGTCCGGGCCATGAGCCCGGACGACTGGCCCGCCGTCGAGCGGATCTACCAAGAGGGCATCGACACCGGTAACGCCACCTTCGAGACCCGTACCCCGACATGGGAGGCGTTCGATGCCGGCAAGCTCACCGCGCATCGGTTCGTGACAGTCGACGACACCACGGGCGCTGTCCTCGGCTGGGTGGCGGCGTCCGCGACGTCGGCCAGGCCTGCCTATGCCGGCGTCGTCGAGCACTCCGTCTACGTCGCCGCGGCAGCCCAAGGCCACGGGGTCGGACGAGCGCTGCTGGGGGCGTTCCTTGACTCGGTGGATGCCGCCGGCATCTGGACCGCGCAGTCGTCGATCTTCCCTGAGAACGAGGCAAGCCTGGCCCTCCACGACCGTGCAGGGTTCCGCCGGATCGGGACGCGGGAACGGATCGCACGCTCCGAAGCAGGCCCTTATGCCGGCGTGTGGCGCGACACCGTTCTGATCGAACGACGCTCACCCACCGACCCCTCCTAGGGGCCAGCTCGGAAGACGCACTCGGTCGAGCACCGCTCAGACCGGTCAGGGCACTCGGCCAGGTCGTGTTCGGCACGAGCAAGACGCGACCGGAGCCCGTCGAGCCGGGCCTGCTTCTCCTCGATCTGACGCACCTGCTCTGCCAGGAGTGGGCGCAGCGCTTCCCGGACGTCGGTGCAGGACGTCGATTCCATGGTGCTGAGGTGCGCGCCGATCTGATCGAGGGGCAGACCGAGTTCCTTGCTGGCCTCGATCAGGTCGAGCCGGCTGAGCACGTCCGGGCTGTAGTCCCGGTACCCATTCAAAGCCCTAGCAGGGGTCAAAAGCCCGATGGACTCGTAGTACCGGAGCGCCGTTGCGGAGACGCCGCTGCGCTTGCTGACCTCGGAGATTCGCACACCGCGACCCTAGAGCTGCCGACGCCGCTTGACCTTCAAGCGGCTCGAACCTCTACGGTCACTGACGTGCCTTCCTCCCCCACACCAGTCCAGCCGTGAACGCGGTCGTCTCCTGGCTCGAACACCGGCAAATCGGCCTCTACCTGGCGGCGATCCTGGCTGCCGGCGTCGTCGGCCTCACCGTGCCGGGAGCACACCACCTCGAGGGAGCGATCGAGCCCGTGCTCGCGCTGCTGCTGTTCGCGACATTCCTCGGGGTCCCGTTCGCCGCGATCGGGAAATCCCTCCGCGACGGACGGTTCCTCGCCGCGGTCGGGGTGCTCAACTTCGTCGTCGTCCCCCTCGTCGCCTACGGGCTGTCCCGGTTCGTCTCGGACGAGCCGGCACTGCTGTTCGGGGTGCTCCTGGTGCTGCTGACCCCGTGCATCGACTACGTGATCGTGTTCGCAGGCCTCGCCGGCGGGGCATCAGAACGACTCCTCGCCGCGGCGCCGCTGCTGATGCTGGCGCAGATCCTCCTCCTGCCGCTGTACCTGCTGCTGTTCATCGGCCCCGAGGGCGTCGCCGTGGTCGAGGTCGGCCCCTTCGCCCGGGCGTTCCTGCTCCTGATCGTCGTCCCGCTCACCGCGGCCGCACTCGTGCAGGCACTCGCCCGGCGACACCGATACGGGGTCGTCATCGAGCGGACGACGCTCGGCCTGATGGTGCCGCTGATGATGGCCACCCTGTTGACCGTCGTGGCCTCACAAGCCGGTGCTGTCGGAGACTCCCTGGGCCAGCTGCTCGTGCTGGTGCCGCTCTACGCCGGATTCCTCATCGTCATGGCAGTGCTCGGCATCGGCGCCGGCCGCATCTTCCGCCTTGACGTGCCAGCGACCCGTGCTCTGGTGTTCAGCGGCGCGACCAGGAACTCCCTCGTGGTCCTCCCGCTGGCGCTGGCCCTGCCGGCGTCCCTGTCGCTCACTCCAGTCGTCGTCGTGACCCAGACGCTCGTCGAGCTCATCGGCATGGTGATCTTCGTCCGACTCGTCCCTCGTCTTGCCCCGAGCTCGGCCGGGCGAATCGAACCGGCGGCATCTAGACCCGAGCCCAATTAGCCAGTCGCGTCAAGTCAGCGTCGACTGTAGAGTCAGTGCATGCTGACTCTTTCATCGCGCGTCGACGTCATGAACCGCCTCGGGCGCGCCATGGCCGATCCGACACGATCGCGCATCCTGCTGCACCTCCTGAACCAGCCCGGCTACCCCGGCGCTCTGGCAGAGCAGCTCGATCTCACGCGGTCCAACGTGTCGAACCACCTCTCGTGCCTCCGCGGCTGCGGCATCGTCGTTGCCGTTCCCGAGGGTCGGTCGACCCGCTACGAGATCGCTGACGCTCACCTCACGAAGGCACTCACTGCCCTTGTCGACGTCGTGCTCGCCGTCGACGACGGAGAGCCCTGCACCGACGACGCATGCGACGTCCCCCTTTGCTGCGGAACCGGCGCATGAGCACGACCACGCTGCCTGCCCTGCTCAAGCCCGCACGCCGGCTACTCCTGCAGCGTCGGATCCGGATCATCGTCGCGATCACGATCACTTACAACGTGATCGAGGCGATCGTTGCGATCGCCGCCGGCACCGTCGCCTCCTCGACGGCCCTGGTCGGCTTCGGCCTGGACTCGATCGTGGAGGTGCTATCGGCCGCCGCGATCGCGTGGCAGTTCGCCGCCCCCGACCCGGAGAAGCGGGAGCGGCTGGCACTGCGGGTCATCGCGGTGTCGTTCTTTGGCCTGGCCGCCTACGTGTCCGTCGACGCGGTGCTGGCCCTGACCGGCGTCCGCGAACCCGACCACTCCCCCGTCGGCATCGTGCTCGCCGCGGTGAGCCTGGCGATCATGCCATTCCTCAGCCTGGTCGAACGCCGCACCGGCACCGAGCTGGGCTCCGCGTCGGCGGTGGCCGACTCGAAGCAGACCCTGATCTGCTCGTACCTGTCGGCGGCGGTCCTCGTCGGCCTCGTGCTCAACCTCGCGTTCGGCTGGACCTGGGCTGATCCAGTGGCGGGACTCGTCATCGTCGTGTTCGCCGTCCGGGAGGGCCTCGAGGCTTGGCGCGGTGACGCGTGCAAGACGCCCGTGTCGGCCCTGACGGGCGAGCGCCAGGTCGAGGCCTGCGATTGCTGCTGACCCCGGGGAAGCTCAGACGTGGGTGTGGTGCTCGTGCTGAGCGTGCTGGGCGGGCTCGATCTGGAAGGTCGAGTGCTCGACCTTGATCGAGAAGTGTTCAGCGACGCACTTCTGGAGGTCGTCGAGGATCTGAGGTGCGTGCCCGTCTTGGAAGCAGGAATCCTCGACGGTGACGTGCGCACTCAGGATCGGCAGCCCCGTGGCCACGAGCGAAGCGTGCAGGTCGTGGACCTCGGTGACGTGTGGCAGCTCTAGCATGTGAGCCCGAACGTCGTCGAGGTCAAGGCCGGTGGGGGTCGATTCCATCAGCACCCCTGTTGTCTCGCGGAGCAGCTTGATGGTGCGGGGGATGATGAGCACGGCGATGAGCATTCCGGCGAGTGCGTCGGCTTGGCCCCATCCGGTGGTCATGATGATGAGGGCGCTGGCGATAACGGCCACTGAGCCGAGGGCGTCGTTGACGACTTCGAGGAACGCTGCCCGCATGTTCATGTTGGCCGAGCGGCCGGCAGTGAGAACAGTGATGGACACGATGTTGCCCACGAGTCCGATGATGCCGAAGATGAGCAGCTCAGAAGAGGGCACAGCAGGAGGCTCGAACAGGCGCCGGATGCCTTCGACGAGAGCGAAGAGGCCAACCGCAAGAAGCACCGTCGCTTGGGCTGTGGCGGCGAGCACTTCCGCTCGTTGGAAGCCCCACGTTCTTTTTGAGGTTGCGGCTCGCTTCATGAGGGTGGCTGCGAGAAGCGCCATGAAGAGGCCGCCGGCGTCGGTGAGCATGTGGGCTGCGTCGACCAGGAGCGACAGGCTTCCCGTGATGATCGAGCCGATGACTTCGACGATCAGGATCGAGGTGGTGATCCCGAAGGCGATGGCGAGGCGGCGGCGGTGGTCGGTGCCGCCGGGTGCCGCGTGATCGTGGCCTGCGCCCATGTCAGTGTCCTTCGTGGTGGTGACGGTAAGCGGCGCCGACGGAGTGCTCGGCTTGGAAGATGGCGTCTTGGACGAGCTTGCTGGCGTGATCGTTGACGAGCCTGTAGAAGACACGGTTGCCGGCCTGGCGCGTCGAGACCATCCGGGCCATACGGAGCTTGGCGAGGTGTTGCGAGACCGCAGTGGGAGATTTGTCAACGATGTCGGCCAGATGATTTACCGATAGCTCTTCGTCGCGGAGAGCAAGGATCATCCGGACACGGGTTGCGTCGGCAAGCATGGAGAACACTTCGACGGCAAGTTCCACGAACGCGTCATCCGGGTGCAGTTCCTCTTGATGCGTATCTTCGTGCATGCGAAGATGGTCACACGACGTTGCCTCGATGTCTAGAGTCTTGGGGCAGTTCTGCAGCGACGTACCCCTGTTGTTGATTAGCCTTTGGTCAGACCTGACCCTGGAAGGAGGCGTGATGTTCAGAACTACGTCCGGCGCCTCCCGTTCACGGTGGTCCGTCGGGGTCTGGGCACTGTTGCTGTCCATCACAGCCGCGACCCTCGCAGCAGTTCTGGGCATCCACACCCTCGGCGACAACGCCTTCTCCGGCGGGGTGCAAGCCGCGTCGAGCGTGACGCAGGCCGTGTCGGTCGACGACCCGGCCCCTCGAGACTCTTCCCTCCCTCCACTGTCAGTCGGCGACGAGGCCATGACCGGGCTCACTGACAGCGGTGGAGTTCTGGCCTGTACCCTCCTGGCCCTCCTCTGCGTGGTGACTCTCGCTGTTGCCCTGGTGCGGATGCGGGGCGCAGCCGCCCGAACGCTCGATCCACTCGCCGGCCCCGACTCAACAGTGCCCTCCGTCCCGGATGCGCGACGCCCGGCGATCGTGAGCCTTACCGTGCTGGGCATCTCCCGAATCTAGACACTCCCCGATCGCGACCTGCGCGTCGGCGGACGATGACGATCAGTCATCAGGCGTTCGGCGTGCTCCTTCGAGACCGAGGACACCCCTTACATGCTTCGCATCGTCAGGGTGACTGCGCCGGCCCTTGTAGCCGTTCTCGCCGCCACCTTTCTTACCGCCACCCCTTCTCACGCTGCGGCCTATCCAACCTGGGATGACGTCATCGCCGCCCGCTCAAACGAGGCGGCGACCGCCGAGAAAATCACCGAATTGACCGGCCTACTGGATGGCCTCCGGCAGCAAGCCGAGACGCTGACCACTGCAGCCGATCAGCGTGGCCTTGAGCTTCAAGAGGCTCAGGATGCCGCCGACGCTGCAACGGAAGCCCTCCGTTCCCTTTCTGACGACGTCGCCCGCGCCGAGCAGGACGCCGACAATGCAGAACGGCAGATCAGCCAGTGGGCTGCGTCGCTGAGCCGTGCCGGCGGGACTGATGTCTCGATGAGCGTCGCCGTTGCCGGCGGCGACGCCGATGACCTGCTTTCCCGGCTCGGAACGGCTTCGCAGCTGACGAAGACCTCGAGCCGGATGCTAGAAAACGCGACCGCGAAAGTGAACACCGTCGGCAGCCTGCGCGATCAAGCTCAAGTCGCAACGACCGAACGGGACCGCCTCCAGGGTCTCGCGCAGACGGCCCGCGACGACGCGCTTGCCGCGGCGACCACCGCGCAAGCCGCCGTCGCTGAACAAGAGACACGGAGCATCGAGCTCGAGGCCCAACTGGCCGTGTTGAAGCAAGAAACTGCCACCGCCGAACAAGGGTACGCAGCGGCCGAAGCCGCGCGAGCCAAGGCGGCCGCCGAGGCGGCAGCTCGCGTCGCCGCCGCCCGCGCAGCATCAGCGGCGACACCTGCGCCTGCAGCCCCCACATCCTCCGCAGTGTCGCCTTCGGGATGGACGATGCCGATCACGGCGTACTCGAGCTATCAGGCCTACGGCATGCGCATCCACCCGGTCCTTGGCTACCCGAAACTGCATGCTGGGGCTGACTTCGGGGCCTCCTGCGGAAACGCGATCTACGCCGCCACCTCGGGCACCGTCACCTATGCCGGCGCCTACGGCGGATTCGGGAACCTCATCACCGTCACATCTGCCGGCGGGGTGTCGACCAACTACGGCCACATGTATTCCTCTGGCGTTCAAGTCCGTGTCGGCCAGCAGGTCACCGCCGGTCAGCAGATCGCCCAGGTCGGCAATGCCGGCCTGTCGACGGGTTGCCACCTCCACTTCGAGCTCCGCCAGAGCGGAGCCGCCACCGACCCCATCGCCTACCTCAGAACCAAGGGAGTCTGACCATGGTCAAAAACCAGTTCATCGTCGCCGTCATCGCGCTCATCGTCACAGCCGCTGTCGTTGTCACGGTCATCATCTTTAACAGCACCCGCACCGACACCGCGCAACCCCTCGCGGCCGACCCCACGATCGCACCGGCCAATGCGGAGGTCGTTCGTGATGACACCCGCTACCTCGACCAGGTGGAGGGTGATGCCGTCACCGTCGTGGAGTTCCTGGACTTCGAGTGCGAGTCGTGCGCGGCCATGTACCCGTACGTGGAGCAGGTCCGGGAGAAGTACGCCGGGCAGATCAACGTCGCGGTCCGCTACTTCCCGATCCCGTCGCACCGGAACTCTGAGAACGCGGCCGTTGCCGTCGAGGCCGCTGCCGAGCAGGGCCAGCTCGAGGCGATGTACGGCCGCATGTACGAGACCCAGGCCGAATGGGGCGAGAAGCAGGAATCAGAAGCAGCCCTGTTCCGTACGTTCGCTGAGGACCTTGGGCTCGACATGGCGGCGTTCGACGAGGCGGTGGCCGACCCGGCGACCCTGGAGCGTGTGGTCGCCGACCGGGCGGAGGGCACCGCGCTCGGAGTCACCGGCACCCCGACGTTCTTTGTCGACGGTCAGATGATCGAACTCACCGCCGTCGACGACCTCGACAAGGCAGTGGAAAGCGCAGTCGCCGGTGGCTAGGAACCGCGGGCGCGCCCGGAAAGCGCAACCCGTCGCTGCTCCCCCGCCGAACCTCCGCACGCTGGCCGTCCTCGGGCTGCTGCTGGCCTGCATCGCAGGCCCGGTCGGTTTCGTCGTCAGCCTTGTCGCGTTCATCCGCTCGCGTCGAGCAGGTGAAAAGAACACGGTCGCTTTGGTCGGGATGATCGTTGGCCTGGCCACGACTGCGGCGTTCGTCGCTGGGGTCATCTACTTCCAAGCCGTCTTTGCCGGCCAGACCGGTGTCTGCGCCGAGCTCGGCCCCGGCGACCACGACGGCGCCTTCGGCACCTTCACCTGCCCCGAGAACTGAGAAAGCCCATGACCTTCCCCCCTCTTCGAAACCTCGTGACGGCACTGTTCGTCATGCTCGCCCTCGCTGCTGGCCTCGCTGCTGGCCTCGCCGTCCTGGACGCTCGGCCCGCTGCCGCCCATGACGCACTCGCCCAAGCAGTTCCCGCGGCTGATGAGACCGTGACGACCGAACTGTCCTCGGTGACCCTGACATTCTCGGAAACACCGTTGGCTGAGTTCGCGAACGCCATCGCGTTGAACGTCACCGACCCCGCCGGGACTTCCATCACCACAGGCGCCCCCGTGGCGGAAGGAACAACCCTCTCTGTTCCCGTCGAGGTCACCGAGGCAGGTCTCCACACCGTGACGTGGCAGAGCGTGTCGAGTGACGGACACACCATCTCCGGCACCTACACCTTTACCTACGCCGGCCCCGTCGCCGCAGCTGCCCCTACGACACCGGCCCCCGCCGCGAGCACACCCGCCGCTTCGCCCTCCGCCACGGCAGAACCGACGGCACCAGATCCGACTCAGACGGCCGCTGGGCCCGCCTCGACCAACAGCATTCCACTCATCATTGGGGTGACGACATTCGCTGCGTTGATGTTGATTCCCTTGATCGTGGTCCGCCTCCTTCGAGCCCGCCGCCGGAAGAAGGCCGAGATGGCGGCCCCGGAGACAGCTGGCACTGAGGAGTGAGCACGCCACTTCATGCTCGCCGCATCACGAGCAATCCCCGACCAGGAATCACCCTGGTTGTGGCCGCGATTGCGGCCCTGGCGACCGTCGCGGTTTTGCTGGTGGCGGTGAAATCAAGCGAAATCGTGCTGATCGTGGACCCAGGAGAAATCGTCAGGTCTGGGTATGCGGTCAGCAAGACCATCAGCAACAGTGCGGCCGCGATCGCGTTGGGTACTGCGTTCCTCCTGGCCGCCGCCGTCCCCGTTCACGAGCCCTCACGGCGAAGCCTGTTCCGCCTGCTGCGCAGCTCAGCTGCTGTCTGGGCCATCGCGGGCTTCGTTGCCAGCGTGTTCACGTTCGCCAACATCAGCGGCGTTCCCCTTAACGAAGCAGGAACTGCCGCTTTCTGGTCGCAATTCTCCTTCTACAGCACCGGCATCGAGCTCGGCCAGGCGTGGACGACCACCATTGCCGCAGCAGTCCTCGTCACCGTGTGGGCGTCACTCACCCACTCCCCCGGACACGCAGCAGCCCTCGCGGGGGTGAGCGCCTTGGCCCTGATACCTCTGGCCCAGCAAGGGCATGCAGCGGGTTCGGCGTCCCACAACCTCGCGGTTGTGTCGATCCTGATGCACGTCCTGTTCGCCTCGATCTGGGTCGGCGGCCTCGTCGCCCTCGTCTGGCTCAGACGAACCCTCCCCGGCCACCTGTTCCCCGTCGTCCTCCGCCGCTACTCGGCAATCGCGTTCGCGGCCTTCGTCGCCGTGGCACTCTCGGGCCTCGTCAGTGCCACCATCCGCATCACCGACCCCGCAACGCTCACCACCACCTCCTACGGCCTCATCGTCCTCGGCAAGGTCGTTGTGTTGGTCCTCGCCGGCATCCTCGCTGCCCTCTTCCGCACGTGGCTGCTGCCGCACATCCACACCGGCCGAACGCGTCTCTTCTGGGCTCTAGCTGCCGTGGAGGTCACGTTCATGGGTGTCGCGTCCGGTCTTGCCGGCGTCCTCGCCCGCACCGCGCCTCCTGGCGCTGAGCAAGAGATCTACGAGACGGGTCCAGTGACCGCGGCTGAATCCCTCACCGGGTCGGTCTTCCCTGCACCGCCGAGCTGGGTCACCGTGTTCCAAGGTCAACCAGATCCCTTCTGGCTCCTCCTCATCATCTTCTCCGCAGCGACCTACCTCCTCGCCACCCGTGCGCAACGCCGGGCCGGGACGCCCTGGTCGTGGCATCGCAGTGCGCCCTTCCTAGCGGGCCTGCTCGTCGTCCTGTGGGTGACGTGTGGGCCGCTGTCGATCTACGCCACGTACCTCCTCAGCTCCTACGTACTGACGATCGTGGCGCTTCTGCTCGCGGGGGCCTGCATCGCTCAGGGACGCCCGGGGCATCTTGCTCTAGCGACCCTCAGACTCAGAGAAGACGGGACGAGAGGCCCCCGAGAGTGGGCCACGTTCCTCCTTCGCCGGCCCCTGGGTCTGTTCGACGACAGCCCGCTCGGGGTCGGCCTGGTCGTGCTGGTGACCGTGGTGCTGGCCATGATCCCGGCGGGCATGCGCTGGGCGGTGACTGAGCCCCTCGGACGTGTCGTCGTCCTGACGGCTGTCGTTGTCGCTGGCGCCGTGCTGGGGTCCGCTCTCCGACGGGCACTGACCGGCCGCAGAGCTGGCGACATCGCCCTGATCGGCGGCCTCGCCGCGGGTGCTCTTGCGGGTACCGCGGTGACTCTTTTGGGGTCGACCGTGATGCTCGACTGGTTTAAGACGATGAACCCCGGCGGACACCCCGCCGCCGACGCCGATCAGCGCCTCGGGAGCGTCATCCTCCTCATCAGCGCCGCCACCACAGCTCTCACCGCGGCAGTCCTGGCCCTCCGTGCTCTCACCGGGCCCCGCGCCGCCACCCCGTCCCTTACTTCGGAGGACTCACATTCATGACACATCACACCATCCGAACCTTTGTCGCCGCCGCGCTGGTCGCCACGGTGTCCATCGTCACGTCGGGTTGCGGCTCGAGCGATTCTGTCGCGGAACAGTACGCGGACGGGTCCGCGAAGAACTACATCGGCGGCGACGGCACCGTGGTGGAGATCCCTCCGGCCAACAGGGGTGAACCGATCTCCTTCACCAGCACCACGGACCTCGGCGAACCGCTGGACTCAGCCGACTACGACGGCGACGTGATGGTGGTCAATTTCTGGTACGCCGCTTGTCCCCCGTGCCGAGCCGAAGCACCCGATCTTGAAGCGTTGCACCAGCAGTACCAGGACCAAGACGTCTCCTTCATCGGAGTGAACATCCGCGATCAAGCGGACACCGCGGTTGCTTTTGCCAAGCGGTTCGACATCACCTACCCGTCCGTTATCGACGCGAACGACGGCGCCGTGCAGCTGGCCTTCGCCGGCCAGGTGTCCCCGAACGCCGTTCCCACCACGATCGTCGTCGACCGAGAGGGCCGGGCAGCCGCCCGGATTACCGGCCGAGCCGAGAAATCCATCCTCAACTCCCTCATCACCACCGTCCTCGACGAGACCCCGTGAACCTCGCCGACACCGTCTTCGACGGCCAGCTCCTCCTTGCCGTCCCGATCGCCCTCCTGGCCGGGCTGGTCTCTTTCGTGAGCCCCTGCGTTCTGCCCCTGGTCCCTGGCTACCTCGGCTACGTCGGGGGGCTCGCCGACCCCACCGCGAAGACAGGTAAAAGACGGCTCCTGATCGGAGTGGGCCTGT
Source organism: Frigoribacterium sp. PhB118 (assembly GCF_003751725.1). Classification (NCBI taxonomy): domain Bacteria; kingdom Bacillati; phylum Actinomycetota; class Actinomycetes; order Micrococcales; family Microbacteriaceae; genus Frigoribacterium; species Frigoribacterium sp. PhB118. The sequence continues at coordinate 462,453 of NZ_RKID01000003.1, forward strand.
TCGTGGCGGGGTTCGCTGCAGTGTTCATCGCCTACGGGGCCCTGTTTGGGGCGCTGAGTGTGTGGCTGATCCAGTGGCAGGGCCTCGTCACCCGCATCCTCGGAATCGTCGTGATCCTGATGGGGCTGGTGTTCATCGGACAGGTCAGCTTCCTACAGCGCTCCCTGACTCCGCGGTGGCGGCCCGTCACCGGCCTTGCCGGCGCACCTCTTCTCGGAGTCGTCTTCGGCCTGGGATGGACCCCCTGCTTCGGGCCGACCCTTGCCGCGATCTCAGCTCTCAGCCTCAGCAGTGGCTCCGCAGGACGCGGGGCCCTCCTCGGGTTGGCGTACTGCATAGGTCTCGGGTTGCCCTTCGTGCTGGTCGCCCTGGGCCTGTCCTGGGTGACCGGGTCGGTGGCGTTCGTCAAACGCCACATCCGCGCCATCAACCTCGCCGGCGGCGCCGCCCTCATCGCCGTCGGCATCGCCATGGCCACCGGCATCTGGACGGCCCTGATCTACCAACTGCAGGGCCTCATCAACGGCTTCGTCCTCCCCCTCTGACCGACCAGGAACCCATGACCTCCCTCCCTCTGCACCGCGAACGACTCACCCCCTCTCCGGCGTTCTACGTCGCGATCGTGCTGGTGATCCCCGCCACCTTCTTGGTGTTCCTGCCCATCAACGTCACCGCCGGGATCATCGTCGCGGCCGTGCTCTACCTCGGCTCTGTCGCAGCCTTCATCGGTACCTCGCCCGTCGTCCAGGTCACCCCAGATGGGTTCTTCGCCGGTCCCGCCCGGCTCACACCTGACGAGATCGGGACAGTCACCACCTACACCGGCGGGGAAGCCACACAGCAACGCGGGCCCCGCTTGGACGCCCGGGCGTGGACGCTGTTCCGGGGGTGGGTGCATCCCGTGGTGAAGATCGAGCTTCTCGACGAGACAGACCCGGCACCGTACTGGCTCGTGTCCACCCGGCACCCCGACGAACTCGCGGCGGCCCTGGCCACGGTGACCCGCTCGAAGGAGGGCGCCTGAGATGCCGTCACTTGACCTCGCCGTTCTGCTGGGCTGGGCCCAGGGGCCGGTGTCCCCTGTCGCGATCGGCGCCGCCCTGTTGGCAGCCGGCTACGTGCTCCTGTTTCGCCGGGCGCGACGCCGAGACCGGACCCTTGCTCCTGGCCGGCGTGGCCCTGGTGTCGGGCAGGCGACGGTGTTCGTTCTGGGTTGCGTACTCATCGTCCTGGTCACGGCAACGGGGGTGCAGACGTACAGCCGGGAGCTGTTCTCGGCGTTCATGTTTCAGCAGCTGACGCTGCTGATGATCGTGCCGCCGCTGCTCATCCTCGGACGACCAGGAACGGTGCTGCTGCGGGGCCTGCCCCGGCACGGCGTAGGACTTATCGCACTTCGGGCAGTTGTCGGGGCGCTCCGATCGAGCTTCGCCCGTGCAGTCGTGAACCCGATCGCCGTGTTCCCTCTGCTGCTGGTTCCGCTGTTCGGGCTCTACCTGACCGGCGCCATCGACGCGCTCCTCGCCACGGAAACAGGACGAGCGGCCTTGCAAATCGGCTTCGTCGCTGTCGGGGTGGTGGTCATGGTGCCCCTGGTGTCCACAGACCCGCTGCCTCGACAGACGTCCTACGTCATTCGGGTCTTCGACGCGTTCCTCGAGATGCAGATCCACGCCGCCTTCGGCCTCACCCTGATCTTCAGCAGCGCCCCTCTCGTCGCAGCCTTCAGCTCGCCTTCACCCAGCCTTGGCATAGATGCCCTCCGCGATCAGCAGCTCGCCGGGGCCCTGGTGTGGACGTACGGGGAACTCCCCGTCGTGGTGATCCTCCTCGTCAGCCTCGCCCGCTGGCAGCGACAGGACACCCGAAAAGCCGCAAGAGCGGCGAAACGGGCCGACGTCGAAGGTGACACCGAACTCGACGACTACAACGCCTACCTCAGGAACATCAACCATGGCGGCCGAGATGAATAGGACACGTCGGCCACCGGCACGGGCCACAGGTCTCACTCAGCCACCCGTCGCAACGAAGGACGCCACTCATGCCTGAATCGTTCTGGGGCTCAGCTATCTTCTCCGTTGTCCCGAGCCTGGTTGTGGGGCTCATCTTCTGGTTCGTCGTCCGGGCACTCGTGCGCGCGGACCGCAACGAACGGCAGGCCTACGCTGCGATCGACAAGGAAGAACGCGAGCGGGACGCGCAGCGACGTGGCGACGCGCCAGAAAACCTCGACGGCACATGAGGCCGCCAGTCGAGGTATCGACGGCTCCCGCGGTCATGCCGCTGCCTGCTGCTTTCGCGGCCGCGGCAGCAGGTGGAGCCGTTCTCGATGGCGCCTTTCCCGACAAGAACTGGTGGCCATTAGCCTTCCTGGGGATCGGCTTGATCCTGGCGGCCCTCCCCGGAAGACGCGCAGGGGCAGGGTTCGCTGTCGGGCTTGTCGCGGGCGTTTCGTTCTACGGTTTCCACATTCAGTGGGTAGCGCTCTTCCTCGGGCCAGTCCCGATCGCAGCGCTAGTTCTCTTGCAGGCGTTGCTGTTCGCGGCGGGATGCACGGCAATCACCCTGGCGTATCGGTGGCTCCCCCAGTCGTGGCCAGGCCCGTGGGGAGCCTGCCTCGGGGTCCCGGCCGTGGTGGCGGCAGTGTGGTGCGCGCGTGAGGCGGTGTCGAGCACCTGGCCGTACGGCGGGTTCTCCTGGGGCCGGGCCGCGATGTCACAAGCCACCAGTCCTCTCCGAGAAGCCTTCGCGTGGCTAGGGATGTCTGGTGTCGGGTTCGTCATGGTCCTCGTTGTCGCGATGATTTTGCAGATCGTCAGCACCAGAGCACTGCGACACCCCAGCCGGTGGATTGCACCGGTGGCCGCCGCGACACTGCTCGTGGGTCTGCCGGCGTGGCCGATCGCACAGACAGGGACGATGCGGGTGGGCGCTGTGCAAGGGAATGGTCCAGCGGGCTACTTCGACGACAGGAACCCCGGGGACCTCACCCAGGCCCAAGTCGACGCCACCACGCCCCTTCTCGATGAACGTCTCGATGCTGTTCTCTGGCCCGAAGGCGCCACGGACCGAAGCCCCCTCGATGACGACGACACGGCTGCAACATTCGATGCGATCGCCCAGGCAACCGCTGCGCCCCTGATCGGATGGGCCATCACGGAACGTGACGGAAAGACCTACAACACGGAGATCCAGTGGGAGCCAGGCCGTGGCCCTGTCGACTTCTACGACAAGAAGCACCCCGTCCCATTCGGCGAGTATGTCCCTGACCGCGCGTTCTGGCGATCCCTGGCACCTGACCTGGTCGATATGGTCGCTCGCGACTACACCCCAGGGACAACTGACCCCATCTTCGACATCTCCGGGGTCCCAGTCGGCATCAGCATTTGCTTCGACATCGTCGACGACGACGTGCTCCGTCGGTCCGTCACTGAAGGGGCCCAGGTGCTGTTCTCGTCGTCCAACAACGCCGACTTCGGCCGCTCCGACCAGAGCGCCCAACAGCTCGCCATCGCCCAGATTCGGGCCATCGAACTGGGGCGGAGTGTCGTCAACATCTCCACCGTCGGGCGCAGCGCTGTGATCGCGCCCGACGGTTCAGTGACGGCCGAGCTGCCCTGGTTCAGTCCCGGGGTGTTGGTGGAAACTGTCCCGTTGTCGACAACTTTGACTCCGGCTGCGATGTGGGGCGACCAGGTGGAGGCTGTCATCAGCGTCACCGGTCTTGGTGCGTTGCTGAGCGCCGGCATCTTCTCCCGTCGACGAGAGGCGCGCCGCTAGCCGTCACTGCCACGGCCACCGATGGCTTCGTGTAATAAGTGGTCGACCAAGTGTCCGATAGACGATCCCCTACCGGACGCTGCTTCTGGCTAGGGGTTGAACCCCAGCGAACGCAAAACGGCCGTGCCCCCAGGTCGGTTCAGAGCCGCCCAAATCAGCATTCCCGCGACCAAAACGGCTGCAACTATGCCCGCGACGAGAGCCGCACGACCGCCCGGACCATCCTTCATGGCTACCCCCTGGAGTCAAGCTACCCCGGTGACGCCCGAGGAAGGATCCCCTATCGGGCCCCGCCCTTCCGCCTCGACCACGCTGTCGAAGTTCGCTAACTTCAGACATCACTACTTCTCGGAGGCGCCGTGCTCTCGATCGTCATCGCCCCAGTGGCCCTCATCATCGTGCTGGCCCTGCTCGGGATGGCCATCCTCGGGACTGCCAGAACCAGTCCTACCCAGAAGCGCCAGGATGCTGAGGCGAGAGAGCGTCGGCAGGCCCGTGCAGATCGAGGGAGGACAGGTGACGCGACCGCGAACACCGCTACGACCTTGGGCTCTCCAGGCGACGAGGCGGTCCGCTAGCCGATCCCCTACCGGACGCAACCGCCGCTAGGTTCAGGGCGTGGAAATTCACGACTTGCTAGCCGAGGTCACTCAGCGGTTCACCGCGCACCCTTCAGGCGCCACGCGGTGGGATGACCCTCATGAGCACCGGAACATCGCTGACGAGGAGTACTCCCGAGTCAGCGACCCAGAGCGCTACGCCGTCGTGGGTGCCAGGGCGAGGTCGTGGATCGACGCTCTGAAGGCCCTGGAGCTCGCGACGGCACAGGACGTCGAAGCGCCGCCATGGCCCTACGGACCCACCGACGCGCGGGCCGTTCTCGTCACTCCCGTCAGAGCGGGTGCCCTGTCGATGTTGGTCGTCTTGGGTTCGATGGAGGGTATCGAGGACGCAGTCGCGGTCGGAGTCGGTGACCCTGCAGTCCTGATCGGGATGGAGCCCTTCTGCGGCTGCGACGCGTGCGACAGCGGGAGCGACTACCTGCTGAGCGCGATCGACGACCTGTTCACGGGGATCATCGATGGAAGCTTCTTGTACGCCGAAGGCAAGGACTGGAAGCTGACTGTCGGCGTGAACGGCTGGTCCGCGTCAGGCTCGCAGGACTTCGACACACTCATCGACAAGGCTCGGGCAGGAACGAGCATCGGCCGCCTCATGATCACCGGAGGCCCCTGGCTCACTTGACACCAGGGCTCGCGAAGACGAGAGAGAGCAGGAGGGGGCAGATGGTGAACATGACGGTCGAAGTCGAGGTCTCGGAGCACTTGTGCTGCGGCGATGCCATCGAGCGCGACGAATGGGTCGACCTGACGTGCACACGCTGGCAAGACCCCGACGGTCGCGTGCACGTGTTCGCGAGCTACCACGCCTCCCGAATCGAGACCAGAGTCCGCGGGCGCGTCGTCGACATCATCTCCGTGGCCGAGGATGGATTGACTCGGCCCGTCCTCCGCGTCCCCAGCGGTCGGGCGCTCCGTGGCCTGGACGAAGACGACGATGGACACCTCGAAGCGCCCTGGAGTGGCGAGACCATTCAAGACCAGGGCCGAACTTTCGTCGTGACCGTGAGACGGTAATCACGGGCACAGCAATGAGTCCGGTATGCGATCCCCTTTCGGGCGGCACCTCGGCCGTGTTTAGCTGCGGACATGCGCGATAAGAAGGGCCGCACGGCGAGCGTGCTGCGATCCGTGGGCGGGATGACACTGCTGCTCGTCATCGTCACTGGCTGCGCACCCGTGCCGGGAGGCACCGCCGCAGGCTCCTGCGCCGTCAAGACGATCGTCCTCGGCAACTCAGACCTGAGACCTGGCGGCGAGATCCAGCTCAGCGTGGACTGGATGACCGCGAGATGCGAAGACACCGGCGGAACGAACCGGCCCGCCGAGGACATCGACGTCACGATCACCCCGATGGAGAGTGTCGAGTCCCGCCATCTCGGGACGATCCAAAGTGCGGCCGGCCCGCGCTTCACTGCCGCTGGCACATTTCCACTTCCCGACGACATCCCCGCCGGAGATGGAATTCTCGCCGTGACATCCACCACCGAAGAAGGGGCGGTAGCCGAGCTGCCGATCACCCTGGCGGCCGAGTAGAGAAACTAGGCCCTGTGACCGATCCTCTACCGGGCGCCAGGAGGCCCGTTCCTGCGCCGTATCAAGTAGAAACGGTGAAGAGCTACGACAACCACCGGAGTCCCGATCACGACGAGCCACGCAGCGCCGGGCACTGCCGCGACAAGACCAGCAATGCCCACTCCGGTCAAGACCGCACCCACGATGAGTCCGATGAAGATCAGGATCGTTGCGCCGCGCCGCTGCTGCATGGAGATAGCTTCCCACCCTCGCCACGTCGATGGTGCTCCGGACAAGAGTGCAAGCCGATCGCCTACCGGGCGGTTGCTCGGCGCCACAGTGACGATTGGAACCGCGCGAGGTATCCGTCAGGGTCCTGGACGAGGAATTGATGCACGCCGGCCTCTTCCTCGCCGACGCCGTACCACTTCGACTCGGGTTGCACGAAGAGCTCAACGCCAGCCCGTCCAAGGACCTGCGCCAGCGCCTCGGCGTCCGGCACCGTGATCTGGAGATTCACCCCGCGACCGAGCGGTCTCTCAAGAGACCCCGTGATCCAGTTGCGACCCACACCTGCTTGTTCGAGCATCAGGTGCGCGGAACCGAGCGTGATGTACGCGAAGCGTTCCTCAGGGCGCGAGTAGGCGATGTCAAAGCCACACAAGTTGCACCAGAACTCGATGCTCTGATCCAGGTCGGCCACGAGCAACTCGGGAACGAGCGCGGGTTCGAGAGTCGCAGTCATCAGACCATCGTCGCAGCCATCACCCTGCGGGCAGTCCCGGAAGCGGATCGGTCACCGATCAACGGCGGAGGCTAGCCACTCCCCCGCAGCTACGGGGCGCCGGCTGTCTCGATAGGTCAGACCAAAACTGATCTCGGTGAACGATCCCCTACTGAGACGCCGTGCTACCTGCTCGTCGCCTCGTCCGTGCCGGCACGCGACAGAGGGTAGGCGCGGTCCAGGCGGGGGCTGAGGACAACGAGGAACAAGAACACCGACAGCAGCCACCCGGCGACCCAGTAGCCCGGGATCGAGAAGACCGCGACGTTCGGCACGACGTCGGTGGCGACTGCGACGACCACGGCGATCGTGACGAGCACGCCCACCCCGTAGTACAGCGCCCGGAAGCCTTCCTCGACACGGCCCCGCCGTTCCTGCTGGCGCGTGGTCCGCTCGTCGAGGGCGGTGACTGAGCGGCCGTAGTCGTCCTCGGAAACGGCGACGAAGAGATCGCGGACCGGCACACCGAACGCCGTCGCCACCCGCGAGAGAGTGTCGAGACTCCCGTCGTTGCCGGCCTCGAGCCTCTGGACGGTGCGGACGGTGACGCCGCTCTCGTCTGCCAAGCGTTCCTGGGTCCAGCCCATCTGGGTCCGCAGTTCGCTGATCCGTGTCTCGTTCATGCACCTCACACTAAGAACGACCCACCCAGAGGTCCACGACACGGACCCGACACCTCTACGACAGAGCTCACGGCGGGGCCACGAACACGCTGCAGCTCACTCCGGTCCGCGGCGCAGGGACATGCAGCGATCCCCGGGCCTGCGGCGGTCGGTTCGGCCGCCCCTCAGTAGGAGATGTCGGGGAGCAGCATGCCACCGGTCACAGCGACGTACCCGAGCCCCGCAAACGCGAGGACCAGCAACGCCCGACCGGCGACGGCGACGACCTTCCGGAAGCGCGGGGGCGCCCCGCCCCCAGCAGCCCGCTCAGCAGGCGCGCGCTTCACCCGACCAACGAGCACGACCACCGCAGGCAGCACCCCGGCCACGGTGACGGCCGTGAGGACCTGCGCCGTCCGCAACACGAACGCAGCAGGCGGTCCGGCGTCGCTGAGGAGAGCGGACGCGACCGTGGCCCAGAGCACGCCGGCGACCACGAGTGCCAGCAGGGCGACGGCGACCCCAACTCGACCGATGGTCTCTGCACGCGACTCGACGGACCCCGTCACGCGCCTCCCGGACCAGACCCGGCGGACGGCCCTGACGATGGTGCCCACCAAGGCGAGCACCAGCACGGCCAGGGACACGACGAGGACGAGGGGCAATACCTGCCGCGTCGCCGGCATCAGCTGGAGCGTGAAGGCGGGGTTGAGCCCGATGGCCTGGACGGCACCATCGACCTGGTCGACGGCGACCCTGCGGTCTCCGTCGATCTCCTGCCAGACCCACGGCTCGACCTCCACCAGCTCGACCGGCGCCCCAGACGTGTCCGTGAGGGCTGAGATCAGGACGGCGTCGCCGGTACCTCGGGAGATGTCGACAGGTGACATGGCGTAGAAGAGTCGGACGAAGGTCGACTCCGCACGTCTGGACACCTGGTAGCTGCCCACCAGGGCGTCCGCATGGTCGCCGGCGGTCGCCGTGGCCGTCACGGCCGTCGCCTCCGCAGCGTCGGAGGGGAACCACCGGTCGGCGAAGCCGTCCACCAGGGCGTCCCGTACGGCAGTCGTGGCGTCGCCCCGAGCGCCCGTGCTGTTGAGGGAGACGTAGATGCCCGCGCCGTCGTCGGGCCAGAGGTCCATCTGGGCGTGGAAGGCCGTGAGGTCGCCGCCGTGGCCGAGGACGCGGCGTCCGTTCCGGTCCTCCTCGAAGAGGCCGAGCGTCATGCGAGGCCCGGCGGCGAGGCCGCCCAGGTCGTCACGCCCGAGCGCGGGGGCGTGCATCTCCGTCAGGGTCTCGGGCTTCAGCATCCCGTCCGCGTGTCCGAGCTGGGCGAGCATGAAGGCGCTCATGTCCGACGCCGTCGCCGAGATCGCACCGGCCGGTGCCGGCGAGACGATCTCGAAGGGCACAGCTGCTGCCCCGGCTGCATCCCAGCCCCCCGAGACCAGGGCCGCGTCGTCGGCGGTCAGGGTCTGGTCGAGCGTCGCGGTCGTCATGCCGGCCGGGTCGAAGACCCGCTCCTGCACGAGATCGGACCACGGACGCCCCGTGGCCTGTTCTGCGACGTACGCCGCGACTCCGTTCGACCAGTTCGAGTAGGCAGGCGTCGTGCCGGGCTCGTAGATCTGCTCGGGCGGCTCGACGGACACGGCGTCCCGCAGCGTCGTCGGGCCCTGCCCCGGTCCTGCGATGACGCCAGCCAGCTCGTCCTCGAAGCCAGCGGTATGGCTCAGCAGGTGGCGCAGGGTCACCGGACGGTCGAACGCGCGGGGCAGCGTGACGTCGAGGCGGTCCTGGACGGGCTCGTCGAGATCGAGCACGCCCTCCTCGACGAGCGACATGACGACGGTCGCCGTGATGACCTTCGAGATCGACCCGATCCGGAAGAGCGTCCGGTCGGGATCGACGGGACGTCGGTCCGCCCGCTCCTCACCGAGGTCGGACCAGCCCCAGCCCCGTTCGGTGACGACCTCGCCGTCGGCGACGATCGAGACGGTCGCGCCGACGATGCCCTCCCTCTCCAGGGCGGCCGGAACGAACCCGTCGAGCCATGCATCCGCCTCGGCGGTCGTCAGCTCGGAGGCGCCTCCCCCGAGGCCCGGAACGACGGAGGCGCGAGGCGCGGTGGCGCAGGAGGCCACGAGCAGGCAGGCCAGCAGCGTCGAGACCACGCCTCCTGCGGTCCTGAGGCGGGCGTTCGTCACGGGCGTTCTCCTGGGGCGCGAGCGAGGGCGGACCGGGCGTCGCACCTCGACGACCATATCGGTCCGCGACAAAGCCTCAGATACTTGATCGCTGGCTGGCCTTGCTAAGACACAGGGCCGCAACGGGAAGAGTCGAGAGGTTCAGGGCGTCCCACGGGACGATCCCCTATTGGGCGGTCACGTCCGTGTAAGGGTGGGGCTGCCGCGGAAAGGAATGATCATGGCCAGGACGACATGGGCAGAAGCACCGCACACCTTGCGGCGCGCCGTCGAGGATGCACTCGGCGCCGAGGTCACGGAGGCCGTCAGTCAAACCGGCGGCTTCTCCTCCGGGAGTGCTGATCGCCTAGTCCTTGCCGACGGCCGCCGTGTCTTCGCAAAGTCCGTCGAACGTGCCCGCAACGTCGGCACCTACGAGCTGCATCGGCGGGAAGCAGCAATCGTCCGGGACCTTCCCACGTCGGTGTCCGCACCCCGCCTTGTCGCGACCCTCGAGCAAGACGACTGGATCGTCGTGGCTTACGAGGACATCGACGGCCGCCAGCCAGGGGTGGACGACACCACGCTCGTCCTCGATGCGCTCGGAACGCTGCCCCGCATCGAGACGCCCTCGCAGTTGCCCCGACTCTCGGACGAGCTGACATCGGACGCTGCGAGCTGGAACCGTTTGACCACGTCGGGAGCAGTGAACGAACTCGATCCTTGGGTCGGTGCGCACATCGACCGGCTCCGCCACGTCGCCGCACAACTTCCCAGGGCAGCCGAGGGAGATCACCTCGTGCACCTGGACTGCCGTGCCGACAACCTCCTCATCGACGAGAAGTCACGGGTGTGGCTGGTCGACTGGCCCTGGGCCAGTGTCGGAGCATCCTGGTTCGACTCGGTCACATACCTCCTCGATGTCCTGGTCAACGACGGGGACGCAGACGTCGAAAAGCATCTCGATCACCCTTCTCTCCGAGGTGTGCCGGCAGAGGCCGTCGATGCGGTCCTTGCTGGACTTGCTGGCTCATGGGTCGAGCAACTCCAGGTACCGGCACCCGAGGACATGCCGAACCTAAGGGACTTTCAGCGGCAGGAAGCCGATGCAGCTCTCCTATGGTTGAGGCGCCGCTGGGCTTGAGACGCGCCTGCAGCGCGATCGTCTACCGGGCACAGCCCAGCGAGCGGCAAGTTCACCCACCCCCTTCCCGTCTATCTCCCTTGGCGACGCTGACCTCGAGCAGTTCGCGGTAGACGCCGCAGAAGCTCGGGGTGCGTCAGCACGTTCAATAGGGCGAGCCAAGCGAGATTGGGCAAATGCGCTGGCTCGTGGCCATTGTGCAAAGCAAGCAAAGCGCGTTCCTGATCGGTCAGCCCTCTCTCGAAGCCGTGCTGGCTGTTCCGGAGCACCTTCAGCCACCCCCTTGCCGCCGTGGCGAGCGGCGTCCAAGTCTCTACACCATGAGAATCGGGCATCAATATCTCGCCGTCTCGAAGACGCGACTTCACAAAAAAGCCGTCCTGCACCTGCCTCAGTGCCTCGACTGCGCTTTCAGCTCGCGGAAGGAGCACCGGCTGAATGCTGGGCGGCATAGAGGCTCTAAGGCTGGCTAGAACAGCACTCGCCTTCGTGAGGTTGGTTGCGGCATCCCGGGTCAGCTTCGGGTTCAGGCCCTCCATGGAATCAAGGACGTGAAACAGGGCGAGGCGCCGCGCATGCGAATCTTCGTTGGATGCAATCACCTGCACACTTCGACACACTTGCTCGAAAGTCATGAGGCGTTCGAGAGCCGCCGGAGCACTGAATTCACCGTCGACTTCATAGTTAGACGGCTCCGTGAGGTGCGAAAAAGCTAGATCGAGCCGGCTCACCCACCACTTCAGAGCGTCACGGAACACCAGTGGGTCTATGTCCTCTTGCGGCAGATTAGGAGACGGGTGTGTCCGAGCAGACATCGACAATATGTCAGCGCTCAACTCACGCCGACCGGCGAGCGAGCGACCAAACAGAATGACGAGAACACCCCCCGCTCTCGTCGCAGTCGTTCCCCATACGCGCGGAGAAAGGCTCGTCACCAGCGGCTCGAGATACGAACTCAGCCCAATAACCACGTCATTCAGAAGATCTCGCGAGGATGCCGAGAGATCGTCCGCATCCGCCGGGGCCGCCCCTTCAGGAAGTGAGTTCAGCAGCACCCTCACAAGTCCGTAGCGGTTACCCAAAGTCTGGTTAGTCCAGATGAGGTGAGTCGATGCGTCGGGCAAAATGCCATCTGGGCCAGTTAGCGAAACGAGGGCATCCGACGTCAGTTGCGGTAAATGAGCCGCCTTTTCTGCACCGATGAAAAGAGCTTTGAAGCCACCGGCCAAGCTGACTAGCTCCGTACCAAATCGTTCCTGAAATCGCTCGTGCAGCTGAAGTGCCCTCTGCCAGGATCCTGGAACGACGTGCTCATCGTGCTTTTCCAGCTGGGTCCTGAGACGACCAAAAGCGTCCACGTTTGAGGCGTCCAATGGAGAGCCGACTCGGACGACTCGAATCAGGTTTGGAACGCTCCCGTCCCTAGCTTCACAGTTGCGGATGAGGTGCTTCTCGCCTTGCGACTGCATGTCCCAGCCCGCGAAACGCTCGAGCCCAGTCAAATTGCCTCCGAAGAGCCAGGCTGGCAATCGAGCACTCACTGGAGAGCTGACCAGGTGAGACAAATCGGCGTCAGAATGAAAGACCACAGCTTATGTTCCTGCCAGAACGTCACTGAGCCAAGCTCATTCACGATTCGAGACGCTCAGCGTCGTTGACTTAGCGTGAGGTCGCACTCCGCCCTCAGATCGAGCGATGAATCGCCCGGTACACCGTCGAGCGAGCCACACCGAATAGCTCCGCGATCTCGCTGGTCGTGTGCTCCCCTGTGCGGTGCAGCTGCACGAGGTGCTTCTCCTGCGAGGCGGTGAGCTTGGGCTTGCGGCCCCGCAGCTTGCCGGCGGCCTTCGCGATCGCCATGCCCTCCCGGGTGCGGGCACGGATGAGGTCGGCCTCGAACTCGGCCACCATCCCAAGGACGTTGAACAGGAGCCGGCCGACGGGGTCGGTGGGGTCGTAGACCGCTCCCCCGAGGTTGAGGGCAACGCCCTTCTTCGTCAGCTCGTCCGCGATATCGGTCGCGTCACGCAGTGAGCGGGCGAGGCGATCAAGTTTGGTGACGACCAGGACGTCGCCGGCACGGCACGCAGCGAGAGCCTCGCGGAGGCCCGGCCGTGCTCGAGTCGTGCCCGACAAGCCGTGGTCAACATGCACGTGCTGATCGTCAACACCGAGCGCTGCAAGACCATCACGTTGTGCTGCGAGATCCTGTCCAGAGGTCGACACGCGCGCGTATCCGATGAGCATTGCACGACTGTAGCGTTTAAACCCCCGTCACCGGGCATTTTTGCGGGACAGGTATACGCGAATTCGCAGGCCAGACGCCACTTGACTCGGGCGGACCGAAACGGGCCCTTGAAGGTGTCCCGATGAACGACCGTCAAACGGGCGCCCATTAGGCGTTTCGAAACGAAGAAAGAGGGCCCCAGCTTTAAGCCGGGGCCCTCTACTTAGGCCGAGAGTCAGTCCTGCTGACTTTCCTCATATTGTGCGTAGGCGACCTGCTTCAGATGGAGCGACAGTTTTAGAAGCAGAGCAACAGCACCCAAACCCATTGCAGATGCGATGAGCATCCAAGGGAAATTGAGCATCAACGCGGCGACGGTTACGAGACCGGTGAGGAGCAGTGCGATTCCGGAGCAGATGTACGCCACCTCGCGAGGGAGCATCCCCCACATCTTGATGTCTTCTAGGACGTTCATGTCTACCTGATGGCCTTACCGATCGTGTTCAAGGTTCGCAGGAAGCCAATGTATCCAACGCCGGGTCCATACGGGGTGTACTTGTCAATGGCTACACCGATTGCGCCCGAAACGCACCCAACACCGAGGCTTACAGCCAGGCCCGTTCCTCCAGTGATTGCCCCAAGACCCAAACCAATGCCTGTGTTTGTTGCTGCACCGACGGCGCAGCCGCCTGCGTAGTCGGTGAACGTGTTTCGGCCCGTGGGGTCGTATGCATTGATCGGGTCCCCGCCTGCAAAGCCATAGCGATTAGCGTCGTTCGGATTCAGGGGTGCGTCGAGGGTGTCTTGTTGGGTCCAGGTGCCGGTGGTGGGTTCGTACCAGCGGAGCCCGAACTTCACGAGTCCGGTGCCGCGGTCTTGGATGCCGGCTTTGAACGAGTATGGGTTTTGGCCTGCACCGCTGCCGGTGCCGCCTGCGGTGAGGGCTCGGGTGCCGTAGGGGTCGTAGGCGTAGGAGAAGGAGTTGGTGGAGAAGTCCGTCAAGAGACCCACCGGGTTCCCCAGACCGTCCCACACGTACAGGGCGGAGATGTCCGAGGAGGTCGTGAGCATCAGGGCTTGCCCGGTGATCGGGTCGGAGTACACGTGGGCGCCGGATGTGCCGCCGGTGTACTTGACGATCGTCGGGTTGCCGTTCTGGTCCGTCTTGCCGTAGGTGGCGGTGTAGTCGATGCCGCTCGAGACCGACTGCGACAGCACGGCTTTCTGGTCGACACCGGCGTAGGTGTAGCTGCTGGTGATCCCGTTCTCGACAGCCCCGGTCATCTGCTGGGCGGCGTTGTAGGTAAACGTCGTCGTCGGGGACGCGGTCAGGTTGCCGGTCCCGTCGTAGGTGTACCCGGCGGTGGTGATCTGGTTCGCCGCGTTGTAGGTCAGGGTCTGCGACGACGGGGTGGCACCGGTCACGACAGCGGTGAGGCGGTTGCCTCGGGCGTCGTAGGTGTAGGCGTACGTGTTCGCGCCCGTCCCACCGGACTGCGCAACCTGCGTCACGCGGCCCTGGGTGTCGTAGCTGTAGGTCGTGACCTGCCCGGTGAGGTTATCCCGCGACCACTGCAGCTTGGAACGGTCGTTCGCCGGGGTGGTGCCGCAGGTGGGGGCGGCACTGGTGGTGTTGTAGCAGTAGGTCGTGTCGTAGACGGCGGTGTTGCTGCTGTCACCGGACCCGGTCCACGCCTTCAGGCTCGAAACGCGACCGGAGGTGTCGTACCCGGTGGTCTGCTTGCCGGCCCACGTGGTGTGGTTGCCGCTGGACTGCAACCAGGTGTTGATCCGGCGCCCGTTGGCGTCGGTCTCGTACTCGATGGCCTGCGTCGCGCCACCCTTGGGGTACGTGGTCTTGGTGAGCACGTTCGAGGCGTCGTACGTGTTCGTGTACGTGCCGAAGGAGTCGACCTGGGTGAGCTGGTTGCCGGCCTTGTCGTAGGTGTAGCTGACCGTGCCACCACCGGCAGTGTTGCCCGTGGAGAGCTGACGGCCGAGCTGGTCGTAGGTGTTCGTGATCGTGCCCGTGGCGCTCTTGCTGGTCAGGACACGGCCGGCCTTGTCGAAGGTCTTCATGTCCACCAGGGACGCGTCGTTGGCACTGACGGCCTGAACCTGACGGTCGAGCTTGTCGTAGCCGAACCGCATCGTGTTCCCACGACCATCGGTCTCCGACGCCTTCCGCCCGTAGGCGTCGTACGTGTATGCCTTCGCGCCGAGGCTCGTGCCGGTGACGGGGGTCATGCCGGAGAGCTGCTTGTTGGCGTTGTAGCTGTAGACGGTCTTGTTCGTGCCGTTACCCGGCGCGGTCGCCGTGGCAACCGTGCCGTCGGTGTTGTACGTCAAGGCCGCCTGGGCGCCCGAGGCGTCGGAGTTGGTGAGCTGGTTGCCTGCACCGTTGAACGTCTTCAGGCTCTGGTTCCC